>NZ_JBVHPN010000010.1:0-349250 GCF_055567935.1 Streptomyces sp. NPDC026301
CCCCCCCCCCCCCCCCCCCCCCCCCCCCCCCCCCCCCCCCCCCCCCCCCCCCCCCCCCCCCCCCCCCCCCCCCCCCCCCCCCCCCCCCCCCCCGCTCCCGGAAGTCGTCGGATTCGACGGCTACGTACCCGAGCCCTGCGTCATCGCCCCCGAGCAGGTCGTGGAGCACGAATACATCGAACTGCTCGACGTCGACCTGCAAGAGCGCATCGAGGAATGGGAGATGCGGCTTGAGGAGGAAGCCGAGAACGATGAGGAGGACTTCCTCAGCTACCAGGGCGACCTGTCCATCGCCCCAGGGTGGAAGGTCGGAGGCTTCGCGGCGTGGAATGTGACCGGCCCGGCCAAGATCACCTGCTCGTGCGGCAGTCACATGCGGCTCTTCCTCACCATCGCCACCTATGAATGGGGCGGCGTCGTCTCCAGCTGGACCCCGGTGGAGGATCCCCGGGCCCCCACCCCTCAGGACAACAAGCATCCGACGGAGGTCCGCCCTGGTAGGGACGGTGCGCTGAACATCTTCGCATGCGCGGCTGACCCCCGGCACGAACACCAAATCGTCCTGCAGTGACCTGACCGCCACTGCTTTCACCGGCGCCCAGCCTCGCCCGCCGGCATTGCCTTCCACCTACGGCACTCCGGGCACCGGGTCAGCTGGGAGACGCCGTTGCGGTTGCCGCCCGGCCGCGTTCGCGGAGGTCTTGCGCGCGCCGGGCCTGCCCATGACCGACGCGAGGCGGCGTTTGCCGACGGCAACGAACGCGGCGGGTTGTCTGATGCTGACGGGCCTGTTCGAGTGCGCGTGTACCGCAGCCCACCCTCGGCTGCACCGCACCAGCAATCCATACCTCTTCCGCGGCCTGATCACCCACGGGCTGTGCAACCGCCGGATGCAAGCTCAGTGGTCGCACGGCGACGCGTACTACCGCTGCCGGTTCTCCGAGGAGTACGCCCTGGCCAACCGCAAACAGCACCCCCGCAACGTCTATCTGCGCGAAAGCTGGATCACCCCGCCGCTCGACGACTGGCTGGGCAAGGTCTTCGCCCCGCACCGGCTGCACAACACCATCGATCTCATGACCGCCACAGAGGAACTGCCCGACCACGACGACACGGCCATCGCCGCGGCCCGCGTGACCGTCGCCGACTGCGAGGCCAAACCGGCCACCCGCCGCGCCGCACTCGAAGCCGGCGCCGACCCCGCCCTCGTCAGCCAATGGATCACCGAGACCCAGGCCAAACGCGCGGGCGCCGAAGCCGCACTCCGCACCACCACCGGCCGACCAGACACGCGCATGAGCCGAGACGAGATCACCCGGCTCGTACACGCGATCAGCGACCTCGTCGCCGTCGTACGCCAGGCCCGGACCGAAGACAAGGCCGAGATCTACCGGCAGCTGGGGCTTCGGCTCACCTACGACTCCGCACGGATGACGGTGCGGGCCGAGCTCACACCAGGCCCGCAGGGCCCACCCAGCCTCAAGAACGACAAATCCCCACGGTCTCAGAGAATCCGTGGGGAAATGGTCCGTGTCCGAGGACCGACACGCTCCATACACACATGCCGCTACTCAGCGATCGGCTCCAACTCCCCTGATCCGTAGCGTCGGTGTCCGGTGTCCGGCCTCAGCCGCCGACAAAGTCGATCGTGAGCTGACCAGCAGGTACCAAGGTGAACCGCCTCTGTGCCATCGACGCACCGAGTCATAAGCACTCACCCGCTCACAGCACGAGGGGCAGGAGTACGCCCAGGCGCTGCAGTTCCTCGATGTGCTCCGCCGCGCGTCGTGGTGCCTCGCCGCCTTTTATCAGCGCTCCGGCCTCGATATTGCGCCGGGCCGCCGACTCAGTCAGGTTGGCACTGCCCAGAAAGAGCAGGCGCCGGTCGGCTACCGCCAGTTTGGCGTGCTGGCGCGAGTGCGCGGCCGTGGCCGGATCACGTGCCCAGTGCCAAATACGCAGCCCCGGTACCGTGGCGAACGCATCGGCCGGTTCCCGGCCGGAGAGGAGACCGCCGGCCCCTGCCAGTGTCTCGACCACTATGTGGATCTCGACTCCTCTGGCCGCGGCCTCGGCCAGAGCCCGCGTCAGTGCCGGGTACGGGCGAGCTGCGTACGTCATGGCCAGGAGTTCCTCCCGCGCTTCGGCAATGACTTCGACGAGTACCTGAGCGGTCGCACGCACCGGAACGGCCGGCGTCGAGGGGCCGCTCCATACTGTACGAACCTGAACCCTGTCCCGCGCATGGAGCGTGGCAGCCACATAGCCACGGATGTAGGCGGCCGCCTCGGCGTTGGAGACCGACTCGGCCTCCAACGCGTCGTACAGCTTCGCCACCGCCTCGTTGACCCCTGGAGTCACCAGTTCGGTCAGCGCTCTTTCCCTCCGGTCCTCACGTACCAGCAGGCCGGCGAGGTCCTTGCTGCGGGAAAGGCCGAGGGCCACGACCGCGTCCTCGGCGGCGGCCTCGAACTTGGGCCTGCTCACGGCAGCAGACCAACCGGTGTCAGCACCTGCTCTTTATCTCCTGAGAGTGGCACGAGGAAGCGTCGGTCCAAGAACCGGTTACCGCGCTCGCACGTGGTTTCCGATACGAAGAGGCAGACATGGCAGGCCGCTCCGTGGAGGTAATCGGCCGGATCGTGCGGCAGACGCTCCGAGCACAGCGGGTCGGCCGAGCAGTGCGAGGCATCAGCCAGGGAACGGCGCAGGATGCGGTCGAATTCGCGCTCCTCGGCCAGGGACACGAGGCCCCCAAGGGTGCCCTCGGAGTCAGGTACAGCGGTGTAGATGAGGATGCCCGATTTCGGGTTCTGCTCGTCACCCGCGTAGACGCGTTCGGCGAGTGAGGCCGAGTTGTAGCCGCATTCCAGGGCGATCGTGCGGATGAGCAGGTGGGACAGTGTATGCAGGGCGATGTACCGTACTCCGGGCCAACCGTAGTAGGGGTCGAAGTCGCTCGTCTTGCGGTCCGACCTCCGGTTCACGCGGAAACGGCCGAAGGCCTGCCTGTGGGCCTCCATCTGCGGTGACTTTTCCACGCGGGCCACCCAGTCGGCCATGAGGTCGTCCCGTACGCGGAGGAAGATGCCCTCGCCTCGGACCTCGCTGGCCGGCACCCATGTCTGCGCACCGCGGGACAGATCCACCCTCGTGGCGATCTCCGGTGATTCGGGGTCGGGGGCGTCGAGCCGGGTGAAACCGATCAGGGCCCGGGCCTCGCGCAGCCGCTCGACCTGACGGATGTCGGAGAACAGTTCCCCGAGAGTGGACGGGACGGGGACCCTCCTCAGCGCGAAGTCGTCGCTGGGCGGTGGAACAGGGCCGGAGAGGGCGTCCCACTCGGGCCCGAAGAGGTCGGCCTGTACGTCGGGGGCGGAAGGTGCCGGTGCGCTCGTCCCCTCCTTCCGCGCCACGATGGCGGCGACAACCGCATCGGCGTCGAACCCCTTGAGGAAGCCGAACTTGGGGATGCTCGCCACGAAGTCGTACTGGTTTCTTTCCCCGATGACCTGCAGGTCAGGCCAGTGGTCGTCAAGGAGCTTGTCGATGTCACTGCTCTGGCCCTGCGGCAGGGCCAGAGCGCTGAGAGTGAGCGGAAACCACTGATTGGACGCACCGGCCACCATGAGGACCGGGTCCTGCTCACAGCCTCTCGCCGCATACGTGCCCAGATGCGGGTGGCGTCCGCGGCACCGGGGCAGATGACGGCGGCCTCGTTCACCCATCGCCTCGCGGATGTTGCGCTTCTCGCCGCACGCGACGCATTCGATGGTCACGTTGGCGGCCTGGTTGCCGCCGTGGTCCTTCATGCGCAGCTTGGGACGCTCCGCCCGGGAGCAGCTCTGTCCGTGGTGGACGTAGGGCGTGTACGGGAACTCGTCGAGATGTCCGGCGGTGCAGACAAGGGTGAAGCGAGCGGCCACGGCGAGTGGCTTCCCCTTCTTGCAGTCGTGGAGGAATTTGGCCTCGTGCGGTGTCCGCGGATTAGAATTGATGAAGGCGAACTCACCCGAGTCCACGGCGGCCAGCACATTGCAGGCAGTGCAACGCAGCCACTGGGGGAACGGCGTAACCGGCACTCCGATGCCCTGTGCGGCCCAGCCCTTGGGATCGGTGTCCCCGCCTTCCAGCCACGGTGCAGCGCGCAGCTGCTCGATCTGGCCGCGCCCGTAGCGTTGGAGTGATCGGTTGACGGCAGCGCGCAACCGGGGCTCGTCGATATCGTAGTCGGTGATGCCCGAATAGCTCCAGGACTCGAGCCCCTTGACGAGTACCGAGAAGTTCGGCAGGTCGACCAGGGAGCCGATGCCGGCGGTGAACATGAGGTGGCTGGGACGGACCGCGCCGACCCTGCGATTGCCGTTGACGCTCATCGCTGTCCCTTCCTTGCCGTGCCGGAGCTCGTGGGTCCGTACTCGTCACTGTCCACGGTGGCCGCCACGTCAGGATCGGTGCCGGAGTCGGAATCGGATGCGCCGAAGTGCCAGTCCGGCCCACCCCCCGACGAGGACTCCTCGAAAAAGGCTCCGCCACCGGGCAGCAGGAGGTTGATTTCGTTCTCCGTCTCACGCATCGACATGCCAACGGTCAGTTCTGTCCACTGGGACCCGTCCGCCCTGCGGAGAAGGCCGCTGACGACTGTCTTCTTGCGCTTCTCCTTCCGGTACCCGAGGGTCGCTGAGCTCTCCTCGCGCTTTCGCCGCCATTCGTCCTTGAGCCGATCCAGGCGCTCGCTCAGGTATTGGCGGGCCCGGTCACCCGGCGCCACCCGCTCGGCGCGCTCCAGGAGTCGGCGCTCGACGTCCTGGGCAAGCGGCCCGTCGAGGTCGACCCACGAGGCGTCCAGGTTGCGGGACGTTTCGTAGGCCGCCTGACGAAGGGCGGCGACATAGGTGGCGGCCACTCCTCTGTCGAGGGCACGACGGGTGAACGGGGTGACGGACAGCGCTTCGACCTGGCGGTAGAAGGTGGCGTGGTAGTGCTCGAAGTCCTCGTAGTGAGCGAGGTCGCGGGGCCGTGACCAGTTGTAGAGGGTGACGACGAGACCGGGCCGTGCGGCATCACGGCCCACGCGCGACGATGCCTGGATGTACTCGGCAGTGTTTTTGGGCTGGCCGACCACCAGCATCAGGCCGAACCGGGAGACGTCGACGCCCACCTGCAGCATGGAAGTGGCGAGGACGACGTCGACTGCCTGCTTCGCGGTCGGCGTCATGGTGGCGCGGGGCAGGCGCTTCTCCTTGTGGGCGACCGCATACTCGCGCAGAAAGGCACGCCGCCGGTCGGAGGTGTCGCGCTCGGGGTCGAACTCGACCTCCAGGCGCTTGAGGGCCGCACCGACGTCGGCCGAGGAGATGCGCGAAGTCAGTTCCTGGATGCTGAGCATGCCGGCGCGGCCCACGATGCGGTCGGCCAGTGTCTCCTGGCCTCTGCGACTGCCGTTGGAGCGCACTCGGGTGGTGATGTCGTCGTCCATGTACCGCCGCATGCCGGCGAGTTCACGGGTGGCATTGAAGTACCCGACCAGCGTCATGTAGGGATCGGCCGGCTTGCCGTAGTCGTCGAAGAGCTGCTGACCGGCCAGGAGCAGGATCTCGGCGACGCGGATCTCGGCTGCCTTGAGGCGGGTGCCGTGCGCGCACACACCCAGGTAGCGTCGGCCGGGATTCTCCCGGCTCAACTCGACCTGCCGGGAGAAGAAGGTGTCGCCGACGTCGAGCACCTGCGGCGGGAAGACGGCAACCTTGCGGCCGAAGACACCGAGCACCTGGTCGGCGGCCCGTTTGGTGGTCGCGGTGGAGGCGACGATCTTGGGCCCGACTTCGTGACGCTGTCCCTGGCCGTCGGTGAAGCTCCAGCTGCACAGCTGGTCGACGGCGGACTCGAAGAGGCCGACGATGGTGCCGAGCGCCCCGGATATCAGATGCAGCTCGTCCTGGATGATCAAATCCGGGGGACGGAGTCGGGTGACCGGCTGTGCGGTGACGCCGGGCAGGTCCCCCTTGGCGTGGTGGCGACTCCCGCATCCCGTCTTGGCGTCGAGGTCCTCGTGTCGATAGCCGTGCCGGGGGCAGAGCTCCGTGACCCGGCCGAACAGCAGCCCGGCATACCCGTTCCAGGGGAGCTGGGCGAACTTGTCCACCGTGGCGATCAGCAGCGCCGGGGCCAGCCGGTAGATCTCCTCGTCGACGGTGAGGACGGGGATGCCTTCACCGGGTGCTTCACGCCGTGAGAAGGGGCAACGGTCCGTACCCTCCCCTCGCGAACAGTACAAGATGACCCGGCGCCGCCCTTCGTCGTACTCCATGTGGGAACGGGCCGTCAGTCCACTGCCGCACCAGGGACAGGTGAGGACCTGAAGAACGCGTGCGTGCTTGTCACTCGCGCTCTCCCTGGCGTCAGCGATCTGTTCCTTGGCCTCCTCGAACCAGTTGGGCGAGACGGAGGTGCCCACCCAGAGACCGATACGGAAGGGAGTGGCGCCCCAACGGGCATCCCTCGCATACTCCTCACGACGCAGCACTTCGCAGGCGCTGACCAGGGCGGCGGCCCGCTGAAACTGCTGGGCGGTCAGCAGACGCAGGGTGTAGCGCATGAGGACACCGACACCCGCCTCACCGCTGCGCGCCTCTGCTCCCGAGCCGACGGTGCCCTGCAGCCGTCGCAGGGCGAAGGTATAGGCGGCGAGGCCGAGGTACGCCTCGGTCTTGCCACCGCCGGTCGGGAAGAACAGCAGGTCGACGAGTGCTTCGCGGCCGGTGCCGCGATGCGGGTGGCCCGCGCTGGACAAGGAGTCGAGGTTCAGCAGGACGAAGGCGAGCTGGAACGGCCGCCAGCTGGCCGCTTCCTTGCCCCTGGCGTACACCTTGTCGTACGCCTCCTGGTACGAGTCGCGCTCGTCCTCACGGCCTGCACGGGCAGCGGCGATGGCGGTATTGCGGCGTTGCAGTGCCATGGCGCGGTTGGCGAACCGGAACGCTTCCAGGGCGACGTCGTCGGCCACGAGCCGGTCGATGCCCAGCGTGATGCGATCGCAGATGTCCAGCGCCTGCTCGATGGCGGCATTCGCCGATTCACGCAGATCGTCCGGGAGCGAGCGGGCCTTCTGACGCTGCTGATCAAGCCAGGTGCTGTAGCCGTCGGCCAGCGGTGCCAGGGCGGCACTGAGTTCGTTCCTGCGGGCCGGTACCGCGAATGCGGCGAGTTCGTCCATGCCCAGTTCGAGCCCACGGAGCAGGGCCTGCTCATCGACGGTCGGTGCGGTGGTGGACCGTACGTCGTAGTCCGGAAGCCAGGTCGTGATGAGCCGGTGCGCGTTCCGCTCGCCGTCACGTACATGGGCGCGGACGGCGACGTTGCGGCCCTTGGCGTGGCTGAGGCTGTCCCGGTAGAGGAGCCGGAGGCGCCGGTCCTCGGCGTCCTCCGTCGCATTGCCGTGGTGTGCGGGATCGAGCGGGTCATCAACGGGGAGGAACACCGCGGCTTGGTCGTCGGGGAAGGCGGTGACCTCCACCTGGGTCTGGAACAGCCAGTGGGCGTCGCGGGCCTCACGGCTGTCCTGCTGGCGGTTCACCAGAGCAAGTTCGACGACGCGCAGGTCCTCGGTTCCGGCCCGGCGGATGTGCCGACGTATGCGCACCTCCAGGGAGACGGCGCCGCCTTCGAGTTCCACAGTCCGCTCGACTTCGCCGGTCACGTCGATGTCCACGGGGTGCTCGACCTGCTCACGCGACCAGACCCGGCGGGTCGTGCCCCGGTCCGTGGCTTCCTCGGACTGGGTGTAGCGGCCCCAGCGGACGTGGGCGCTCAGCGTGCCGACGGACGCGGGGACGGTGAACGATAACCCCATGGAGGAGGCCCAGATGTGACCGGCCGCCTGCGGGGTCAACCGGTCCTGAGGAGCGGCGTCATCACCCTCCTGTTCGTCGCCCGAGTCGCCGTCCGCGCTCTGGGCCGCCACGAGCGCAAGATCGTCTCCCGTGACGGCTTGGGGCTGCGGTCCGAGCATTCCGACCAGGTAGCGGTCGCGCGGCCCGGAGGAAGCGCTCGACAGGGTCTCGGTCTTACCGTCCCAGGGGCCCAGCAGATCGCGGCGGATATAAGTGACGAGCTTGTCCCGCACGGTGTACGAATCCCCGGCACGGAATGTCTGGGGCACGTCTTCGAGCGGATGCGGGACAGCGGCCTGGAAAGGCTGGGCCGGCATGGAGTGGGTCCTCTCGGACAGGTCCGGTGAAGCACGAACAGATATCGGTCGTAAGGCAGCACCTTAGAGCGTTGACAGAGTTCACACAATAACTTCGTCGGGCTCCATCGCTCTCGGCGGAGTACCTCTCTAGGCTTGGCCTCGACCTTCAGTCCCTCCGTCATCCGAGGACGCCATGCCCCGACTCGCCCTCTCCGACGACTTCGTCGCGGACCTCATCTCACTGCAGAGACCCGTGCAGAAGGACGTCAACGACGCGATCCGGATTTTCCGGAGCATGACCGTGCCCCAACTGCACGCCAACAAGGGCATGCACCTGGAAAAGCTCGAGCGAGCGCGTGATCCCCGGATTCGCACCATACGCATCACCAGGTTCTACCGAGGCGTCCTGCTGGCCCCAGATGACGGGAGTGACCTGTTCACCCTGCTCCGGGTCGCCCCGCACGACGAGGCAATCAACTGGGCCTGCAAGCGGGCCTACTCGGTCAACGGCGCCACCGCGGGGCTCGAGGTGCGCAATGCCGAGGCCCTCGAACAGATGGAAACTTACTTCGGGACCAAGGCGGTCACCACCCCGACCCGCCTCTTCGAGAAGTACTCCGACACCGTGCTGCGCGATCTCGGCATCGACGACCAAGTTCTACGCCTGGCCCGAGTCTGTGTGACGGCCGACGATCTGACGGTCATGGCACCGCCGATGATGCCCGCAGACCAGTACGAGGCGCTGTGGTTCCTGGCGGACGGCCACTCCCCCGAGGACGTATGGGAGCAACTGATCGCCCCGCGAGGGCAGTCGGTGCGCACTGCGGAGAACCGACCAACGGTCACTCTCAGCGAAGCGATCCTCAACACGCCCAATCGCATAGTGGAGGTGACAGGGCCCGGCGAGCTGGAGCGCATTCTCACCGAGGACTTCACCCGCTGGCGGATCTTCCTCCACCCCGCCCAGCGCCGGTACGCCTACCACCCCGGCTTCAACGGTCCCGCGCAGATCACCGGCGGCCCCGGGACCGGTAAGACGGTCGTCGCCCTGCACCGCGTCCGGCATTTACTGCGTACCGGTCGCGAGGGAGATCGCATCCTGCTGACCACCTTCACAAATGCCATGGCATCCGCCTTGCGGGACAGTCTGGCGCTCCTGCTCGGCGACGCCGACACCCATCTGCTGGACCGGGTCGACGTCACGACGGTGGACGCGCTGGCCTCCCGCGTCATTCGAGAAGCACGGGGGAAGTCGCCGAAACCACTGTCGGCCGCCGCGGAGAAGAGCGCCTGGAAGCGCGCCGCGGCTCGTGAGGAACTCCCGTGGACGGAGCAGTTCCTGTCCCAGGAGTTCCGCAAGGTCGTCCTGGCACAAGGGCTCCGCACGCCCGAGGAGTATCTGCGGTGCGTACGGCGGGGGCGCGGCACGCAGGTGGGGCGAGTGCAGAGAGCCCGATTGTGGCGCGTGATGGAAAGGTTCGCGGCAGACGTAATCTCGCGCGACTCGGCGACGTACACCCAGCTGTGCGACCAGGCAGCGAGCTTTCTAACGGCTGGCGCACCGCGCTACCGTCACGTCGTAGTGGATGAGGCTCAGGACCTCCACCCGGCCCAGTGGCGGGTGTTGCGCGCATGCGTGACTCCCCAGACCGACGACATGTTCCTCGTCGGCGACCCCCATCAACGCATCTACGACTCGCGCGTCTCACTGCGCTCACTCGGGATCAGCGTCCGAGGGCGTTCCTCCCAGCTGCGCCTCAACTACCGCAGCACAGAGGAGATCCTCCGCTGGTCCACGTCCCTGCTCGACGGCCGGCCCGTGGGACGGCTCGGTGAGGACGACGAGCAGGACGGCGGCCTGGACTCGCTGCGCGGCTACCGCTCCGAGCTGCACGGCCGCGTGCCGACAGCACACGGGTACGCCGGCCAGGAAGAGGAGCTGCGGGCGTTGGTCCAGCAGATCCGTACCTGGATCGACGAGGATGGCGTCAAGGCCTCCGAGGTGGCCGTGTGCGCCCGGTTCAACACGATGGTGGACGCGGTCATCACGCGTCTGCGGCGGGAGCGTGTACCGGCGGTCGCAGTCAAGGACGATCCGGGTCCGGATGTGTCCGGCGTGCGGGTGGCAACCATGCACGCCATGAAGGGGCTGGAATTCCGATGTGTGGCCGTCGTCGGGGTGACGTCGAGCGTGCTTCCGTTCGCCCCGCATGTGACACCGGCCGAAGTGGATCCCGTGCAGCACCAGTCGGATCTGCTGGCCGAGCACTGTCTCCTTTTCGTGGCATGCACGCGGGCCCGCGATGCGTTGACGCTCTCGTGGAACGGTGAGCGGAGCCGCATGCTGGACCCCGTCGCTGGCTGAGACGTAACTGGCCCGCTGCCCTGGCCCGGACACGACCGGGCGGCGGGTCCGTCGTGGGCCCGGCATCACCGAGCCCCTTCGGCAAGCTTCCGTTCGGTCCCCTCAGAACCGAACCTCCCGGACGACAACAGTACGCGTCCCACCCTGCGGAGCGTGGTACGAGATCTCACGCCCCACCGGCTGCCACATCAGTGCCTGCCCCAGCGGGGACGACGGTGAAACGGTGTCCACCTCATCGGTGGGTAGTTCGGCCACCGCATACAGGGTTCCGTCGTCGACCTGTCCGTCGAACTCGAGGACCAACAACGCACCGGGGATCACCGTCTTCGGACGGTCGCCCTCGCCACCCACACGGATGGCGTCGAGAAAAGTCCGCAGGAAGGCGAGGCGCTTCGTGCAGCGTTCACGCTGATCCGCCTGTGTTTTCCGCAGGAAGACGAGGTTGGCCGCGTCCAGTCCGTCGGGCGCCTCGTCGGGCGCGTCGACCGCGAGTTGCAGTTGCCGCATCTCGTCGACCAGCCGATGGAAGGCCGCCGCAGGAATCTTCCGCACAGGAAGTGAAGCCTGGCCTTCTTGGGAAGTTGCAGGTGCGGCGGTGTCCTCAGCCTGCTCCTGCTCTGGGACCGCGCCTTCCCGGTCCTCTGCCGTCTGAGCACCAGCAGGCTGATCCTGCATCCACACGTCCTGCGCGGGGGCTTCGTCCCCGTGCTGGTCCTCATGCATCGGCTCTATGCCCAGCCGGTCGATCTCCGCCCACAGCGGCGCGAGCGCCTGCTCCCGGTCGAGGTGGAACCGGCTCCCGCGGATGCGGACGAAGGTCCAATCGACACGTTCCAGGTCGCGCTGTCTGGCGGCACCGGTTGATGCGTCCTCGCCCTCGGCAAAGACGTCGCCGTCGCAGGCGACGGCGAGCCTGCGTGTCCCGCCTTCGACGACCAGATCGATCGCGTGGCGTCCGACCCGGTAGCCGGGCCGCACCCGGTAGCCGCGTCCGATGAGCTCCAGGTACACCTGCTGCTGGAAGAGGCTGTCGAACGATTCGTGCCGCACGTCCGGCAGCACCTCGCCCGGGACCGTGACGGTCTCCTCGTCCGTGGGGCGGGTGAGGTGGTCGAGCCACTGCCGACGCAGGTCGTTCTCGTGGAAATGTTCGGGGCGGGCGCTGTGGAACACCCACACCTGGTCCTGGGCACGGGAAGCGGCTACGTTGATGCGCTGCTCGTACGTCTTGCCGGTGAAGCCTCCCGGCACGGTCCCGGCGGCGGTGGTGGCCGAGTTGACGCAGGAGACGAACATAACGTGGCGCTCGTCGCCCTGGAAGTCCTCCGCGTCACCGACCCGGATGCGTCGCTCCTCGCGCTGCTCGTAATCGAGTCGTTCGGCGAGCAGGTTCTCCAGCTCCGTGAGGTGCGCCTTGCTGGCGCGCATGCTGATGACGCCCATGGTCCTTCCGTCGTACGCGGGGTCGGCGCAGCAGCGCGTGATCGCGTCGACAAGCGCCTCGGCCTCGGCGATGTTGACCAGCCGCGTGTTGTTTCCGGAAGCCTCGCCCTTCTCCACGTACACGGTACGGACCGGGGGCAGCCGGTCGGCACCGTACTGTCGCAGCGGCTGCAACTGCCGGTTGTAGCAGAGCTCGTTGGAGAATGAGATGATCTCCGGCATGCACCGGAAGTGCTCCTTGAGCATGAGTGTGCCGCGGCCCGCGGACAGCGCCTCGGTGAGGTCGAAGAAGCTGGACTCGGGTCCGAAGAGGCTGCGCACGTCCGGCTCCAACGCGGTGAGCAGCCGATCTCTGAGATGGAAGTACTCATCCTGCTTGAGGCCGACGTTGGAGGGGCTGACCTGCTTGCTATCACCTACGACGACCATTCGGTCGGCGAGCCAGCTCAGCAGCATGGCCTCTAGGCCGGACTGGCTGGCCTCGTCGACGATGACGACGTCGAATATGCCTGGCCGGTCCATGGGCACGGTCTCCGCCACCGCGTGGACTGGCATGATCCAGGCCGGCACGGCGGTCTGCGCCTTCCGCAGTGCGGCCTGTGCGTCGCGCCGGTAGCGGTGCTGGTACTTGCCTTTGATACGCCGTGCGGCCTGCTGGTACGCGCTGAGTGCGCGGGACTGGTCGCCGGTCAGCAGTCCGAGACAGCGGTGCCAGGCACGGGCGGCGGCGAGTCGCGCGAGCATGATGCGCGCCTCGTCGTCGGCCTCCGTCAAACGCGTGCGCAGCACGCGTTCGGCCTCCGGATCGGTGAGCCGCTCCATGCGGTCCCACCACGCGGACCATGCCCAGGCCTCGGCAAGAAGCGGCAGCCGGACGTCCCAGGCCTCGTCCTCAGCGCTGTCGGTGATCCGCTCGGCGAGCGAGGGGAAGTCTTCCCGCGCTCGTACGAGTGCCGCCTGCTGCTCGGCCCGCAGCCGGACGGCATCGCGGACCTCGGACATCTCGCGGCTGAACTTGCGGTAGCCTTCGGGGTCCTGGGCGCGCACGCTGTCGAGTGCGCGGACGACGGCGGGTGATACGTCCGGCCGCTCGCTCCAGGTGCGCAGCACCTCCTCGGTCTCCTCGATGACCCTACGGGAGCGTTCAGCGGCACGCAGGGTCGTCGCCGCCCGCAGTACGGCTCGTACGGCGTTTTCGACGGCCGGGTCGTGCCAGGTGGCGCCGGTGAGTGCTGGGGAGATAGCAGCGGCGGTCAGCACGTCAGTGCGGGCAGCTGCGACGGTGAGGAGCGCTTCGAGGGCCTCGGCGTCCTGTCGGAGGCGGGCGAGTCGCGGACCGTGGCCCTGCCAGGCAGCGGCGGGACTGCCCCACTCGGACTCGACCTGTGACAGGCGCAGCTCCAGCTGAATGCGTGCCAGCACGAGAGCGGCGGTGCCCGCATCCTCCGGTGCCCGCCCGTCCACCCGAACGGCTTCCGCGAACGCCCCGGCGGTCTTGGCCAGCTTCGACCGCATGCCGAGCGGCCCACGCAGCTTCTGGCCCTGGGCGAGCCCGTCGTGCAGTGCGGTGGCCTGACCGAGTGCCGTGACGGGGTCGAACTGCTCCAGGCCGCTGACCATCGCCGTACCCAATGCGGTGAGCGAGGCGTCCACGGCCGCGAGAGCGTCGGTGACGGCTGCCTGCCGGCTACGGGCCTGCCAGTCTTGCCCCGCAGTGACTTCCCGCAGCAGCTCCTCAGCCCACGGGCCGGCCGCTGCGGCGAGCGACGCTGCGCGGGCCCGCGAGGCGGTGAAGGCGTCGAGAGCGGCTGCGAGCCGCTGCTGTTCGTCTTCTCCGAGGTTTCGCACCGCCGAGTCGTATTCGCCGCTGAGCGGGTCCTGCCGCACTGCGGCGTGTGCCGCCTCCGCAGAGCGCACGACGGTGACGGCTTCCTCGAAGTCGCCGGGGTCGGGCAGCTCCGACAGGCTGGGTACCTCGGCCGCGAGAGCCTGCTGGTGTGGAGTGAACGCGCGGGTCGCATGCAGGAGGCGCAGGGCGTCGTCAGCGCTCAGAGCGGGCTGTTCCTGCGGAACCGGGCCGAGCCAGTCGTACCTCTCCGCCTCGGACGTGAGGCGCTGGGCGATCTCCTGGAGGCTGCCGCTGTAATCGCCGATCTCCGCCTCGAAACGGTGGGTCTCCTGCTCACGCAGGAGGGCCAGATCGCGCAGCATGGCCTGCTGGGCGGAGCGTGCCCTGGCGAGCCGTGACTGGAGCGCACGGATGTCCCGCTCCGAGGCCTTCGGGTCGTAGCCGGCGTACTCGCTGAGGATCCGCTGTACGGACGCCTCCAGCTCGCGCTGGGCGGCCGCCCCGTCCTCGGTGCGGCTCACGCACAGATCACGGATGGACTCCGGCAGCTTGTCCCGCAGTACGCGCAGGGCCCGAGGGGTGTGGCTGGTGATGAGGACACGCTTGCCCTGCGCGAGAAGGTCCGTCACCAGGTTGGCGATGGTGTGCGTCTTGCCGGTACCGGGCGGCCCCTGCACCACGACGAGCCGGTTGCCGCGCAGGCGTTCCGCGATCGTGCGCTGCTCCTCGTTGGCGGGCAGCGCGAAGTACACCTCACCGCTGTCGGCCTCCGCACCATCACCCTCGGCCGCCGCGCGTTCGGCGGCGGTCAGTGCGCCGCCGCGGCCCGCGAGATAGCCGAGCAACTCGGTGGGGGACGTACCGGCATCGATCTGCCGGGCGATGGCCTTCAGGGCATCCATCGTGGAACGGCGGTTGCGCTCGCGCAGGACCAGCGCCGGCGTAAGTGCCACCTGCGGCACATCGAGCCGAAGCGGTTTGACGCGTTCCACCATCGACGAGTAGCCCCCGGCGCTGTGCGCGGCGTTGACCCAGCTGCGCAGCGCCGTGTGGAGGGCTTCCAGGTGCTCTGGGTCGGTGACGTCGGAGGCGTTCTCCAGCACCTCGACGATCTGCTCTCGCACCGGGCCCGGAACGTGCTGGGCCCCTTCCAACATGCCCTCTTCGAGTTCCAACCCGCTGCCGGTCGGGTCGGGTGCCGCGGTGAGCGTGCCGGTCGACGGGTCGAGTCGAAGAGTGGCCCGATGTGTGACCAGGTGTCTTTCGACGCGCTGGCCGACACTTGTCTGCCAGGTGAGCCGGCCGAGCCCGAGTACGAGTTCGTAAGCTTCCCCCAGGTTGGCGGCGTCCTCGTGGATCTTGTGCAGACGGTCGTACAGCTTGACGAGAGGATCGATCGCGCGCCGCCGCTCCGCCCAGGCCAGCCACTCCTCTTCCCAGGCGGCGTAGAGCTTCTCGATCTTCTCCCGCTTTGGGTGCTCGTCCAGCTCGTGGTACGTCTTCTCCAGGGGGATCCCCCCGGACCAGTCCGGGTACTCGGGCTCGATGCGCCGCCTCAAGTGGGGAGCGCGAGTTTGCTGGAAGTCACGAATGCGGGGCTCATCCACCCAGGGCGCGAGCAGCGGTTCCGGGTGCGGGGCCTCTTCGCGTTCGGGACGTACGACCGTCAACCAGGCCCCGCCGTCCGTGGCAAGAGCGTCGTCCAGCATCACTTCGACGCCCGGGGTGTGCGGCAGGTCCTCGAACCACACGACGCCGGCCGCGCCGTCGAGCGTGCGCACGGGCCGCGCCTTCGACTCCTCGGCCTCGGCGAGGAACCGGAAGATCTGGCGGACACGTACGGCGTCGGTTCCTGCACCATAAGAACTGTCGAGGTCGTCCGCAGGCTCAGGCTCGACATTCGTGAACAGGGAGTCCTGCTGGTTACCGAAAAGCGCGCCCTGGTCCGGTAGCGGTGGGGACGTGACGCGTGCGAGGGCCACACGAGGGTCCGCAGAGGCAGGCGGACCTGCATCGGCCGTGGTGAAGGTGACGCTCCCACGCTCGTCCCGGCCGGTGAACCGCACCTCTATGTCCAGCTCGGCGGCGGTACCGGCGGGAATGCTGTAGGCCCAGGTCACCGAGGTCCTGCGCCCCTTGCGCAAGGTTCCTTCGAGCTCGTCGTCGAGCACTTCGGTCTTGTAGTCGTGCACCTGTCGGCCGGTCTTGCCGTACGGTCCGCCACGCACCAGCAGACCCACACCCTCCAGATCGATGGGCCGATCGGTGCCGTTGCTCAAGTAGAGGGTGCATCGCACAAGGTCGTCGCCTCGCCGGTACCCGTACGAGTCTTCGGGATCGACCAGCTCGTACGGCACGACGTCGTCGACCCGCACGTACAGCCCGTCGTCGTACTGATAGACGGAACCGACCGGCTGCACACCGTCGAACGGGCTGCGCTCACTCTGGCTCACTCGCCACCCCACCACTACTGAGGGCCACATGGTGGCCGTTTTGCGAAGTCCCCGCCCTGGCCACAGCAAGATGTTCACCAGCACGCCCCCCGGCGGACTGACTCTCTAGTGTGAACTGAGCACACGAAGAGAGTAGCAGCCATTCCGCTCGCTCGACTCGCCCCGGGAGTCGCACAGTTGACTGGACGGCCACGCCGGATGCGCCGATCACCGACTGCCATAGTCACCGGCGTTAGTTGACTTAGTTCACAGGCGTATGCACTCTATCCCCAGAGCCCTTATCCGATTCCACCCCTAGAGGAGGCTCCGCGCCGTGCGCATGGAAGTGCTTGACATCTCACCCGAGTTGGCAGCCGAATGGCTCACCCGCAACACCAACAACCGACCGCTCAGCAAGAGCACGGTGCAGCAGCTCGCCGGCCAGATCCAGCGCGGCGAGTGGCAGTTGACGCACCAAGGCATCGCCTTCGATGAGGACGGCGTGCTCATCGACGGTCAGCACCGGCTGGCCGCGATCGTGAGAGCCGACGTCACGGTTCCCCTGACCGTCACACACGGGGTACCGCGCACCGCCTTCACGGTCATGGACACGGGGCGCAAGCGCACGGGCCGGGACGCCCTCGCTCTCGCGGGCGAGGCCAACGCGACGCACCTCGCCGCGGCCCTGCGCGGGCTCCACCTCTACCTGAATGCGCCGAACTCCGCATGGAGCGGCGGCTCTTCAGCGACCAGCAACGATCAGCTCCTGGCCATGCTCGACAAGCACCCCGGCCTCCGGGAGGCGCTCCACCACGGCATCGCCCTCAACCGTGCATGCCGTATCACCGTCACAGCCGCGACGATCGGCTGGTACGTCACCAGTGAGGCACGTCCCGACGTCGACCAGTCCTCATGGAAGGACGGCGTCGTCACCGGTGCGCGGCTGGAGTCGGGCGACCCTCGCCTCACCCTGCGCAACACTATGCTCAGCCTGGCCGCGGGCAAGGCGCACCGTCGTCGCGACGACTCACGCGAGCACCTGCTCTACTACATCAAGGCGTGGAATGCCTGGGTGGAGGGCCGGTCCATCAAGCTCTTGCGTCGGTCTCCCAACGAAAGCATGCCCAGGATCTCCATGTACTCGGGGCTGGCGCACGCGTACACGGAAGCCTGACGGGCGACATCTACGGCCGCGCGGTGGAACGGCAGTCGAGCACCCACAACCGATCGGCCTTCTTCATATCTCATGTCGCTCAGCTCACATAGGCGGCAAAGAGCCACGAAAGCCCTCCAGTGTCGACAGAGTTCGCTTATTTTTGAAATGACCGCTGTCCCCAGGGTCGGGCCGCCGGACAGGTCGGCAGGACCTGCGCACCAGCAGGGAAAGGAAGCGCATGCGCGCACAAGAAATCACCTTCCTCAAGCTCGTCCAAGGGGAGAAGCAGTTCCAGGTACCGCTGTACCAACGCACGTACAGTTGGGGCAGGGACCAGCTCAAGCGGCTCTGGGAAGACGTCAGCGAACTCGTCGACCAGCACCTTTCCGGGGAGACCGGGGCGCCGCACTTCCTCGGCTCGGTGGTGCTGGCCCCCGGCCAGCTCCAGGCCGGCGGCGTGCAGAGGTGGCTCGTCGTGGACGGACAACAGCGGCTGACCACGCTGATGCTGGCGTTCACCGCTCTGCGCGACCACCTCAGGGACGTGGGTGACGAGCGCGGTGTGGCCAGGGCGCACCGGCAGGTGCTCGTCAATGAGTTCCAGGAGGGCCTAGACCACTACCGGCTGCTTCCCACGCAGGCGGACCGGGAGGCGTATATCGCCTGTGTCCAGTCCCGGGCGGAGGCCGGCGGCAGCGACAACATCGGTGCGGCCTACCGCTTTTTCCGCGGCGTGCTCGCCGAGGGCCAGGAAACCGGCGGCACAGAGTGGGTCGGCACCGTGGAGACCGCTCTGAAGGATCTGCTCTCGATCGTGGAGATCACCGCCGAGTCCGGCGACAACGTCTACCGCATCTTCGAGTCGATCAACAACACGGGCGTCGGACTCAGCCAGAGCGACCTGCTGCGCAACTATGTGTTCATGCTTCTGCCAAAGCGGGGCGAACGGGTCTACGAGGAACTGTGGCTGCCCATGCAGCAGAGCCTCGGCCCCAAGAACCTCGAATTGCTGGTCTGGCTGGACCTGATCGTCCGCGGTCACCACAAGACGAAACAGAGCGAGATCTACCGGGAACAGCAGAAGCGACTCCAGCCGCTGGCCGGTGACGAGAAGGCATTGCAGCGCGAGATCGAGCAACTGGCTGAACGGGGGAAGCGGTTCCTGCGCATCATCGAACCGCACCGCGAGACCTCGCCTGCATTGCGCGCCGTGCTGGAGCGCCTCACGGCCTGGGGCGGACAGACCCACTATCCGCTTGCCCTCCACCTGCTGGACCTCGTCGACGCCGGCACCACTACCCCCGATGACGCCACACAGGCGCTGCTGTACGTCGAGTCGTACCTGGTGCGCCGTCTCATCTGTCAGACGCCGACCACCGGGCTGAACAGGATCTTCATGGAGGCCCCGAAGGAGCTGGAATCCGACCGTCCGGCCGCCGAGGCCGTCCGGCGGTTCCTGTCCGGCCGACGCCGGAGGTGGCCGAGCGATGAGGAGTTGCGCCAAGCGATCCGCAGCAAGCCGTTCTACTGGAGCGGCCGGCCCTTGCAGCGCAGCTACATCCTGCGCCGCCTGGAGGAGAGCTACCGTCCCGCCGAACCGGTCGACTTCGCCAAGGCGTCCCTCAGCGTAGAACACATCCTGCCCCAGCGACCGGCCCCGAAGTGGTTCGAACTGCTCGCCGAGGAGACCGAGCCGGAGCAGACTCCCCAGGAGCTGCACGACCTTCTGGTGCACACTCTCGGCAACCTCACACTGACCGGCGAGAACTCGAAGCTCTCCAACTACCCCTTCGAGCGCAAGCAGCAGATCCTGGAGTCGAGCGCCCTGCGCATGAACCTGGAGATCGCCGCTGCGCAGCGCTGGGGCAAGGCGGAGATCATCGACCGCGCGGAGCGTCTCACCGAGCGGGCGGTGGATCTGTGGCCCGGACCGATCGGCGGAGTCAAGCCGGCCGGGGAGGAGTGGCCGGGTTGGGCCGACTTGCGAGCGGCGCTGGTGGCGATGCCGAGCGGCGCATGGACGACGTACGGTGACATCGCGGAGCTGATCGGCAGTCACCCGGTGCCTGTCGGCGGATATCTGAGCACCAACACGTCGGTGATCGGTGCATACCGGGTTCTCACAGCGGAAGGGAAAATTTCCACCTCCTTCCGCTGGCCGGACGGCGTCGACAGACAGCCGCCACAAGAGTTGCTGACCAGCGAGGGCGTGAAGTTCGACTCCTCCAATCGGGCGGACCGTTCGCAACGTCTGACCGCTGCAGAACTCGCCACCCTGCTGGGCAAGGACGTCGCACAACCGGTCGCGGACGACCCGCTTCCCGACGCAGCGGACACCGAGGCGGCTGCGAGGTTCCGTGCGCAGTTGGAGGAGCACGCGCCGGGATCCGTCACCGGGGTGCTGGCCGCTCTCGACTACTGGCGCAGCCAGGGCGGTTACCTCAACTACGGCCGATACGAGGAGACCAGCTGCTTCCCGGTGCTGGATGCCGGGACGAGTGAGCGGCCCCACGTGCTGTGGCCGATCGCCATCTACCCAGTGAGCGGAACAGTCGAGGTCGTCTTCCAGCATCTCAAGCACCGCAGCCCTTTCGACGACACAGAACAGCGCCGTGAGCTGCTGCACCGCCTCAACAAGATCGACGGAATCGACCTCCCCGAGGCGAAGCTGGAGCTTCGCCCGTCGTTCCCGGTCCAGGTCCTCGCCGAGCACAGTGACGAGGTCTGCGGAGCGCTGGACTGGTTCGTGCACACGGCGGCGCTGAATCTGGCGCGTAGGGCCTGAGAAGGTTGCTCGGAGGTGGACAACGCACATGCAACTCCCATACGACATCACAATCGGCTACGCATCGGGATCTCTCCCGCCGAGGGGCTCGCGGAACTTCGCATGATGATGTGGCCGGCGTACGTGGCCCCGCAGGGACGTACTCGCATCAAGAAGAGCCTCACCATCGCTGATCTCGCTCAGCTCGCCGCCGCAGCCGCCGAGTTGCAGTTGCAGTTGCAGTTGCAGTTGCACCAGTAGTCGTGGGTGGAGTGGACCCTGCGCTACAGGTCCAGTTGGTACGCGTCCGTCGGCAGGATGACGAGTGGTCGGAGTCCTTGTGACCGATCACGGCCGTCTGCACGAGACAGTGGTGATTCATGCACTGAGTTTACAACGGAATCACTTGAAATCACCGATCCGTCTACCCTTTTGAGGGCATGACGCGTAGTCTCTTGGCGCACGGGTCGACCGCGGGGAGTCGTCTCGTGCACGGGGAGGGAAGGGCACATGCACAAGGGCAGCCTCGAGTACGAGCAGGCCTTGGACACCGTCGTCAACATCCTGCGCACCCGTGCGCGGAGCGGCGCCGGGCCACTGCCGTACGGCGACCTCAGCGCCGCGCTGGAGCGGCTCGGTCACCATGTCCCGCCCCACGAGGGCCCGATGCCGCGCCTCCTGGAGGACGCCTCGGCACGGGACAACCCGGACGGATCGCTTCCGCTGCTGTCCGCCCTCGTCGTGCTGAAGGACAGCCGCTGGCCGGCCGCCGGCTTCTTCAAGCTGGCCCACCGCGCGCCGTACGACCGGCCGGGCGACGACGCGCTGTTGTGGACCCGCGAACTCAAGGCGCTCGCCGAGTACTACGCCGACCACTGACCGAGCGTCGAGCCGGCGACCATCGGCCACATGCTGCGCCTGCGCCTGCGCCTGCGCCTGCGCAAGCCTCCGGCACCGCACGAAGAAGGAACCATCTGTGAGCGAAAACGGCTCCGGCGGAAGAGTCCGGCCGGCGCGACCTGGCGACCCCTCCCGCATAGGTCCGTACCGGATAGTCGGCCGTCTCGGCGCGGGAGGCATGGGCACCGTCCACGCGGGAGTGGCCTCCGGCGGCACGCGCGTGGCGGTGAAGGTCGTCCACCCGCAGCAGGCCCAGGAAGCCGAGTTCAGGGCCCGCTTCAGGCGCGAGGTGGAACTGTCCTCCCGCGTTACCGGCCCGTACCTGGTTCCCGTGCTCACCGCCGACACGGACGCGGAGACCCCCTGGCTGGCCACTCCCTATGTCCCCGGCCCGACCCTGGACCGGCACGTGCTCGACCACGGCCCGCTCACCGAAGGCAGTCTGTACGCGCTCGCGGCGGCCACCGCGCAGGCGCTTGCCGCCGTCCACGCGGCCGGCGTGGTGCACCGCGACGTGAAGCCGCAGAACGTCATTCTCACGCCCGCCGGTCCCCGCGTCCTGGACTTCGGGATCGCCCACGCCGCCGACGGCACCAGCGTCACCCGCACCGGGGTCATGACCGGCACCCCCGGGTGGATCAGCCCGGAGCAGTACCGCACGGGGAACACCGGTCCCGAAAGCGACGTGTTCGCCTGGGGAGCGCTCATGGCCTACGCCGCCACCGGGAGGCTGCCCTTCGGGACCGGCGCGCCCGACGTGGTCGCGTTCCGCGTGATGTCCGGCGAGCCGGACTTGGAGGGCGTTCCCGCGTCCCTGCGCCAGGCCGTGGAACGGGCGCTGGCCAAGGAACGGGAGGGCCGCCCGTCGGCCGCCGAGGCCGCCGAAGAGTGCGCGGCCCTGCTCGCCTCCCAGGCCACGCAGGTGGTGGGAGCCCACGCGATGCCGGCGACGGCCGTGGACATGGTCACGGCCCTGTGGGACGTACCGGCCGGGGACGATCCGGCGTGGCAGCAGCCTCCGCGCCGTTCGGGGAAGCGACCGGCGACCGCCGTCATCCTCGTGGCGGCCGTCATCGGCGGCCTGGCCGCGGGAATGGTGTCTCTGAAGCCCGACGAAACCAAGCCCACCGGGCACGCGGCGCGGTCCTCGGCCTCGACGGCCTCCCCCGCGGCCGGATCCGGGCAGCCGTCCGCGAGCGCCGCGGGAGGGAGCAGGGCGAAGAAGGGGCAGCAGACCGCGAGCGGCGACTCGGCGAGTGCGGAGACCTGGGCCCAGGCGCGCAAGGCGCAGGGCCAGGGCGAGCACGACGTGGCGAGTGCGGTCCTACACGACCAGGGTGTCGAGGCCGGGCATCTAAGCCCAATCGAACTGATCCCGGGGAGTGTGAAGTTCCACGAGGCGCGCCAGGAAGTCTACTTCTCGTACGAACTGTCCTCCGACGAGCAGAGTGAGGTGTACGCGGAGACGCAGACCGCCAACCTGATGTGTGTGACTCTGCACGACCTCGTCCTCCGCGTCCACCCGGACCTGCCGTACCGCACATACGTCCTGGTGCGGGACGAGAAGGGCCAGGACCCCCAGGTGACGTGGCAGGACGACTTCACCGCCGACTCGGCGTGCCGGTCAGCCATCGACGGCGACACCGGGGAGGACCCAGGCACGGCCGCGCCGGACGACTGGAAGCCGGACAATGCCGGTCTCGCGGAGGCGATGAACCCCAGCTCCGACGGCACCGAGATCCGGGTCGCGGACCGCACCGCCGAGAACGTCATCGAGCAGACCAACGCGATGAGCAGAACGCTCGGCACCGACCGCACCCTCGACGGCGACGACATCGCCATCGGCTTCGACCCGGCGGGTTCGGCGATGTACGTGTGGTCGAACTACGTGGAGTGGGACCAGGGCCAGGTCGAGACGTGGGCGGACATGGCCGCCGGCGAGGCCTGCCGGGCCCTGGTGAATAAGCGGGAGAACTCGGGCGACGCATGGCCGTACACCCGTTACGCAGTGGCGGAGACTGGGGCGTCCGGATACCTGATGATCCGCTGGGGTTCGGCAAAGACGGAGGCCGACTGTCCTGCTTGATCAAGGATTGCCGAGGACGACCGCCGGCCGGGAAATCCCGACGTGTTTTCGGTCGTGCGGTTACCCAACCTGCCGTTATTCCTCTGCGTCGGTCTACGGCTCCCCGTACGATCCTCTCGCCGCCCGTACACCGGTGCATACCGAAGCACCGCTCATGGGCGTTCGACAGGGAGGGACCACTTGACCACGTTATCCGGCGCGAGACCGCGCGCCGTCCTCGCCACTCTGGGGATACTCGGCATGGCGCTGGCTGCCGCCGTGTCCCCCGCAAGTGCCGTTGACGTAGCGCCGACCGTACCCACTCAACTGTTCAACGGCAACAGGCACTGCTCGACCGATGCGCAGGAATCCACCCACCTTTCGGCCCGCGACGGTCTGGTGGTCGAGGGCATCCCCGGCACCACCGACAATCACTCGGTGACCGTGCAGTATCAGATCTGGCCGGTCGACGACCCGGCGCAGATCACGACGGTTGCCCGCGAATACGCCACACCGAAGTTCGAGGCTCCTGCCACCGTGCCCGCCACCGCGCTCACCGACGGCCAGGCCTACGCCTGGCGCGCACAGACCGTGGCCGGGAGTGCGGCCTCGAACTGGTCGGCCTCTTGCTACGTCACGGTCGACAACACCCGCCCGGCGCAGGCGCCCACCGTCTCCTCGCCGAACTACCCGCTGGACGAGTGGAGCCAGGGCGGCGAGCCGGTCAGGTTCACGCTGGACGCCAACGGCGACGACGACATCACCGGATTCCAGTTCACCTGGCACCAGAGCTTCCCGGTCATCGGCACCAACATCGGTGAGTACGGCATCCCCGAGCCCGTCGACCCGTACTCGGACTCCAAGTACTTCAAGCGGGCCGACGCCCCCGGTGGTTCGGCGACGCTCAGTCTCGTCCCACCGCACGGCTCCGGTCCGATGACACTGTGGGTGCGAAGCCTCGACCGGACCTTCAACTCTTCGACGATCACCAGCTACAAATTCTTCGTCCGTTCCACGGCACCCACCGTCACCCCGGCCGTCCCGTCCCCCGAGTTCGGCAGCAAGACCACGTTCACGCTCCGGCCCGACGCGGCGCTCCAGTCAACGAGCCCGGTCGTCAGCTACTCCGTGAAGAGCATCGGCGGCCAGGACGGTGACAAGACCGTCGACGTCGTGGCGGAGGCGGACGGAACAGCTCAGGTGGAGATCACGCTCGACGGCCTCTACGGTGGGTTCCTCCAGGTGACCAGCAGGAGCGCGAACGGCTGGGTCAGTGACGCGGCATCGTGGAGCATCAGCTACGACACGACTCCCACCGTCGCTTCGGAGACCTACCTCGAGAACGAATCGAGCGGCGGCGTTGGCATCCCGGGCACTTTCACCTTCGCACCGAAGGTGGGAGACGTCGTGAGCTACACCTACTCCTTCGACGGTGGCCCGGAGACCACGGTCGCCGCGGGCGACGACCACACCGCGAGCACCGACTGGACTCCGGACTCGGACGGCGGCCACTACCTGTCGGTCTCCGCGACAACTCGCTCCGGCATCCAATCGGCTGTCTGCGACCGCTCCTTCACCGTGAACTGATCCCACCGACTGATCTCAGCCCGCACGCCCGGAACCATCGAAGCCGCCGGTGGGTCCGGGCGGTCGCGGTGCCCGTTGTCACCCATGTTGGAGAGAGACCCTCACCGGCGTCGTTGGCAGCAGCACCGCGACGTTGCCCGGCGCTCACAGGCGCAACCGTGCTGCATCGACGCACCCCCTGTGCACCCATGCCATTTCTGTTTTCTCTGCCTCATACTGCGCAGACAGGAGGGTCTCGTGTCATCTACGGGACTGGGGTGCGGGAGCTGGGGGGCTCATGTCCGACGCACGTCTTCAGTGGCTCCAGGAAGCTATTTCCCTCTTCGGCGCCGCGTGCAAGCGCAACCTGGCGGGCCCCGGTGACCGCGAGGCGGCCATCCGCACCCCGCTGGAGCAACTGTTCCGCACCATAGCCGCGCACCATGCCATGGCGGAGGCCAACTGGCACCCGGAGACCCGCATCCCGCATCTCGGAGTGCGGCCCGACTATGCCGTACGCGTCGGCAAGCACGTGACCGGCTACATCGAGGTGAAGCGGCCCGGCAAGGGCATTCACCCCGACTCGTTCACCGGCCACGACAGGAAACAGTGGGAACGTCTGCGTGACCTTCCCAACCTCCTTTACACCAACGGAACCCACTGGCGCGTCTTCCGCCACGGTGTCCAGCTAGGCGACGAGGTAGCGCTCTCCGGACCACTCAAGATCGCCGGCGAGAAGCTGGCAGTCGCTGACCTCGCCTCCTTCGACGCGCTCACACAGGCCGTGCTCGGCTGGAAGCCGCCCAGGACCCGGCGGGTCTCGGTCCTCGTCCAGCACATCGCCCCACTGTGCCGTCTGCTGCGCGAGGCTGTACGGGAGCAGCTCCGGGCCGAGTCCGCACTGGACGCGGACGATCCCACCGTCGACCGGCCTTTCACCGGTCTCCGCGGTGACTGGCGCCGGTACCTCTTTCCCACCGCGGACAACACGACCTTCGCCGACGGATACGCCCGGACGATCACCTTCGCACTGCTCCTCGCCCACACTGAGCGCATTCCGCTCACCGGCACGACCTTTCACGAGATCGGCCGCCGCCTGAACGCGGGCCACGCCCTGATGGGCAAGGCCCTCCAGCTTCTCACCGACAACGTCAACGAACGGTTCGAGGTGACGCTCGACCTCCTCGCCCGCACCATCGAGAATGTCGAATGGGAGACCATCCGGCAGGGCGACCGAGACGCCTACCTCCACCTCTACGAGTCGTTCCTGTCCGTCTATGACGACAGGCTCCGCCAGCGCAGCGGCTCCTACTACACCCCTCACCAGGTGGTGGAGGAGATGACCCGCCTCACCGAAGAAGTGCTGCGCACTCGCCTGGGCAAGACGCACGGCTTCGGAGACGAAAGCGTGCACATCGTCGACCCCGCCATGGGCACCGGCACCTATCTGCACACCATCATCGACCGGGTGGCGCAGCAGGCCGCCGAGCGCCAGGGCAGAGCCATGAAACCCGACGCGATCGGCCGCCTCGCAATCCGCCTGTACGGTTTCGAGCTACAGATGGGCCCCTTCGCCGTCGCCGAACTCCGCACCGCCGACCTGTTGAAGAAGCACGGCGCCGAGTTACCACCGGGCGGCCTCAACCTGTACGTCACGGACACGCTCGACGACCCCTACGTCCAGGAGGAACAACTCGCCTCGACGTACGCGGCCCTTTCGGTGACACGCGCCCGCGCCAACCACGTCAAGGCCAACGTCCCCGTCACCGTGGTCATCGCCAATCCGCCATACGACGACAAGGCCGAGAACCGGGGCGGCTGGATCGAGAAACGGGTGAAGGGCCAGGGCCGCCCTCCCCTGGACGACTTCCGGTATCCGGGGAACGGCCGGTACGAGCACGCGCTCAAGAACCTGTACATCTACTTCTGGCGCTGGGCCACGTGGAAGGTCTTCGACGCTCACGAGGACGACCGGCACGGCGTCGTCTGCTTCATCACCCCGTCCGCGTTCACCAGCGGCCCCGCCGGGCGCGGCATGCGCGACTACCTGCGCCGGACGTGCGACGAGGGGTGGGTCATCAATCTGTCGCCGGAGGGGCAGCGGTCGGACGTGGCCACCCGAGTGTTCCCGCACGTCGCCCAGCCGCTGTCGATATGCATCTTCGTACGGCGGGCAGACCGCGACTCCGACGGGCCGGCGCGCATCCGCTACCGGGCACTCCACGGCAAGCGGGCGGAGAAGTTCGCCCAGCTTCGGGCGTTGCACTTGGACGACGAGGGGTGGCGGTACACACATACGGAGCACATACGGCCTCTTACCCCGGCGTCCTTGTCGGGGTGGGACGACTATCCACCGCTGGAGGCGCTCTTCCCCTGGGGCAGCCCGGGCAGCAAGGCCAACCGGTCCTGGGTCATTTCGCCCTCGAAGTCAGTCCTCCAACGTCGCTGGGCACGCGTCACAGCGGAAGCGGACCCTGAGGTCAAAGCTCTCCTGTTCAAGGAGACGCCGGATCGCCGGCTCAGCATGCGGCTACCCGCCCTGCCAGGCTTCCCACACCGCAACCGAAGCATGGAGCAGGAGGGCGACACGCGCCCTCGGCTCCTTCGGATTGCCATGCGCAGTTTCGACCGCCAGTGGATCGTCGCCGACAATCGGGTACTCGACCGCCCACGGCCTGACCTGTGGGAGTCCTTGCAGCCGGGTCAGGTATTCCTCAATCAGCAGAGCAGCCATGAGATCAGCAGCGGCCCTGCCCTGGTGGCAGCCGCACTGCTGCCGGACACCCACCACTTCAACGGCCGGGGCGGCAGAGTGCACCCCGTCCTCCACCCGGACGGCAGCGCCAACGTACCCACCGGACTGCTCCGGTACCTGGCCTCCATCCTCGGTCTCGACGAAGTGGCGGTGCACGACCTCGCCGCCTATGCCGTGGCCGTCGCCGGGCACAGCGCCTTCACCGAGCGCTTCGCCGAGGAGTTGCTCACTCCCGGCGTCCGGTTACCCCTCACCCGTGACCCGGCGCTGTGGAGCGAAGCAGTCCGCATCGGTCGCGAGTTCCTGTGGGCGGCGACCTACGGTGAGGCCGGCCCACCGGCCGACGCGGTGGCGTCCGCTCAAGACGGTGTCGGCTTCCCATCGGGGGACCCGCGACAGGTGCGGTACGAGACGGGCATCGGCACCGCCGTACCCGACGCCCTCGCCTACGACGAAGAAACCGATACTCTCCACGTGGGCCCGGGTACCTTCACGAGGGTCCCGCCGGAGGTCTGGCGCTACGAGGTCGGCGGCATGCCCGTCGTCAAGAAGTGGTTCGGTTACCGGAAGGCCTCCCCCACCAGCAGGAAGACCAGTCCCCTGGACGACATGCACGTCACGAGCTGGCCGAGCGAGTGGACTCAGGAGCTGATCGACCTGTTGTCCGTGCTGCGTCGGCTGGTCGACCTCGCGCCCGCGCAGCAGGCGCTCACCACGGACATCGTGAACTCACCGGTCATCACCGTCGCCGACCTCACGTCGGCGGGCGTTCTCCCTTTGCGCCCCGGAACGACCCGCGCCCGGCGTCGCGTCGTCCTGGACTTCGGCGAGTCGGACACGTCATGAGCGGTCGTCGCCGAGCCCGCCGTCGCGGACGTAGGCCTGCGCCTGCTCGAGGGTCCATGCCCCTTCGGCGAGCCGTGTCAGGGCGTACCCCGCGGCACGAGGTGCCGCGCCGCGTGACACGGTGTCGGCGAAGGACACCACCGCGCTCAAGCGGGCGGTCAATTCGTCGCACTCCGCGGCGCGTAGAGCCGCCGCTCCGAGCGGGGTGAGCCGAAGCGCGCCCTCGTGATCGCTTCGCTGCTCGACCAGCCCGGCCCACAGCAGGCCGGGCAGAGCGTCCTGAACCTCGTCTGTGTCGAGGTCTCGAGCCGCGTAGGGCTCCGGCGTCGCTGTGGGGAGCGGGAGGTCGCAGAGATCCAGTTCCTGCAACAGGTGTCGCTGGACTAGCGAGAGCGGGCCAGTGGATACGAGCATGGCCCCAGTATGGCCCGCAACGTGCGCCACGCCTTGTTGCCGCCCATGAACCGGCCCCATGGTGGAGACCGGATCGCGGAACGGATCGCAGCGCGACGCGCGGAACTGGACGAGGTGGGAGGTAGCCCGTGACGGCGTCAGACTCGGCGGCAGCGATCTCGAAGCTCGGAGATGACGGCTTTCTCGAGCGCGTTAGCGGTGCCGTCCACAGCGGCCACCCGGTTGGCCACGTCAAGGAGATCGCTCAGGTCCCCTGACTCGGCGTCTAGCCGTCGCCACACTTCAGCGGGCTCGATATCAACAAGGTGAGCGAGCTCTTCATCGACCACCTGATGCCGCTCCCGGACCAGCCTCACCAAGTGCCGCATCAACAGCGCCTCGTCATCGTCAATCTTGTGGTTCGCCTTAATGACGAGCCACGCGACCCACAGCATCAACTGCGGGTGCTGACTCTGCTTGCTCAGATTCTCGGCGAGTTCGATCACCCGCGCCTCGTTACGGAAGACAGCTTGCGCGTGCCGCCCCGCGAGCAGCGTCGTATACCGGTTCAACACCACCGCAAGGGGAACGCCGACCACGGGGATACCAATCTTGATAACGTTGCGCTGCAGGAGGAACTTCCCGACGAAGGGGAGCCCTTTCGCGGCGGTCAGTACCCCTTTGGAGTAGAAGCGCTTGATCACCGGCCGCATTATGGCCGGGATCATCTTGACCACGGGTCCCCGGACCACTTCCCCGCTCTTGATCGTGAAGGCCACTCGAATGAGATTCCACATGTCTTCGGGGTCGGACAGGTCGAGCGGGATCCGATAGAGGACCGCGACGTCGCAGGCCAGGCGAAGTTGAAGCCGGGTGATGAACGTGACATCGACCATCAGGGTTGCGACGGCGGCCGGGAAGGTCGCCGGCGAGGCGCCACCAAGGCTTCCGAGAGTGGCAACGACGGCCGCCGTGTAGGCCCCGGCTGAGAGCCCACCTTCGAGCGCGGCGTACCGAGCCGCCATCTTGATCCGCTGATCGACGATGGCATCCGCGGGTACGCCCTCGTACCGCTCCTGGAAGTACTGCCAGTCGACTTTGTCGGTGTAGGAGCCCATGGCCTGAGCGATGAGCTTGGTGAACCAGTTGCCCGACTTGATATCGTCCGGGCTCAGTCCCTTGACGAAATCCCTTAGCTCGGCCCGCTCATGTTCGACAGCCGCTCTGTCAACGTCGTCGCCGCTGCCGGCATCGACAGCGTCAACCGGAATTTCGGTCATAGCGAGCCCCTCCCAAATGGATCAGCGTAGAGCCAAGTTGTCTGGTTGGGACGCCCTAGCCGACGCTCAACACAGTGGCTCAGTAACAAGCACTTCTATCGACGACCCAGATGTGAAGTCGCGCAGGAGGCACAACTCCCGGCCCGTTACTCCCTGGCCGTGCTCGCCCCCAGGTGACACCAATGCAAACTCGATCAGTATCTGACTCATGCACTCAGTTCACAAGGACAGAGGTTGCATCTCACGCCACTGTGCAGATCAGCTTGGCCGGTCACCACGAGCATGGCTGCCGTTTCAGCGCCTCAGTCTTCTGCTCATGCCAGTGGCGAGGGGTGGCGGCCATTTCGGGATGGCGGCCTGGGGCGATGAGGCCCTAGAACGCCTCCACCGAGTACGACCTGCAGCGCTTGCTCAACAAATGGGACCCGATTGGCTCGCTGACGACGTACAACGCGAGTACGCCTGCAGCCCCAGCGGTTGGCGTACCCCTCGATGAGGAGCAGGCCGCGGCCCGAGGTGGCGTCGGCGGGCAGAGGTGGGCCTTGCCCCCGGGGTGGCGAGGGCCCGGGGGCAAGTGTCGGTCACTTCGACGCGTAACGCCTGGGGCAGGAGGAGCAACGCCAGGTGGAAGTCCCGGTAGGGGATGCGGCCGTACGCGACGGCTTATGACGCCAGCTCGGCCATGACCAGAGCCACCGCCTGCGCGGTGTCCCAGTCGTGCTGTACGCCACACCACTGAGCTGCTGCACGGCGCAGCGTGCGCGCCCGGCCGGGGACCACGCCTCGTACTGCTGAGCAGAAACCTGAATTCAGCGAGGACGGTGGTACGGAGGGGCGCCCGTAGGGGATGGGCGGAGGCGGTCGCCCTTGTTTGTACGGACGTTGTACGGGTCCTGTACGGGCCGGGCGCCGTGTCCCCGAACGGGCGTCCCGCGTTGAACCATGCTCAGTCGCGGTGAGGTTGGGGCAGCCTGCGCATGGGGTGGCGGGGCGGTCTCGGAGAGCGGAAGGACGTGAGGGCTGTGCGGAACACGCGAAACGGCCGCGAGGGGAAGACAAAGGAAGAGCAGGACCTGCCGGGTGTGTGGTCGGCATACGGCAAGTTGCTCCAGCATCTGCGCAAGGGGACGGGGCTGAACCAGCAGGAACTCGGGGATGCCATCGGCTACTCCCAGGAGCAGGTCGCCTCGGTCGAGCAGGGCCGGCGGCCTGCGAAGGAAGCCTTCACGGTGGCGGCGGAACGGGTGCTGGAGGCGCGAGGCGTCCTGGAGGTGCTCCAGGACGAGGTGGACCACGCGAAGCTGCCACGTTTCTTCCGCAATTTCGCGCTCATCGAGGCAGAGGTCGTGAGCCGCTTCTCGTACGACCCGCTGCTGGTACCAGGGTTGTTGCAGACGGAGGCCTACGCGCGAGCGGTATTCGCGGGCCACTGCCCACCGCTGAACGAGGAACTCGTCGACCAGCGCACGGAGGCTCGACTGAGCCGTCAAAAATTGCTGACCCGGGTGCCGTTGGCCGAGCTGTCGTTCATCATCAGCGAGGAAGCTCTCCGTAACCCGGTGAGCGATGCGGAGACCACGCGCGTGCAGTGGCAACACCTGCTGACGGTCGGCACGACGCGGAACGTGCAGGTGCAGATCATGCCTGCTTCACCTGGCTTCCACTCGGGCTTGAACGGTCCGTTCGTAATGCTGGAGACGAAGGAGCACCAGCATCTCGGATACATCGAGTCGCAGGAGGTCGGCTGCGTCGTCCAAGATCCGTCACAGGTCAGCGCCTTCGGGTTGCGGTATGGGAAGCTGCGCTCGCAGGCCCTGAACGGTGTGGAGTCTGCGCGGCTCATCGAACGGCTGGTGGGAGAGACATGAGCGTGGAGCAGGTGACCGACAGCATGGACGGACTGCACTGGTTCAAAAGCAGCTACAGCGGATCGGGCGGCGGCGACTGCGTAGAGGTGGCTGCCGGCGCCGACGTCGTGTACATACGGGACTCGAAGGTTGCTGATGACGGGCCTGTGCTGCGGGTCGGCCGGGACGAGTGGGCCGCGTTCGTGGCACGGGCAGCCAGGTAACACCGTCCCATCGGAGGTCCGAGCAGAACGGCGGGCTGGTTGGTGTCACTTGATGCGTGATGCGAACCAGCCCGCCGTCATGCTGACGGCTCAGAACAGGGCGCCCTCAGCGCCCTCCCCGAAATCCGCCCCACCCCGCGCCGCCAACTGCTCCTTGCGCTTCCGAACAGCCTCCGGAGAGGGCGACGGCATATCGGGATGCTTCTCCCGCGCCTTCTTCTCCGTCACACCCTTATGCAAGCCGAGGTGAACCTCGTCCGCGTACGCCTGGTGATTCAACTGCCGCAGCCGGTCAATGATTTCGGTCCGGGCGAGCAGGCCGATGGTGTAACGGACACCTTGGTCAGTTTCATGGAAGCCATGATGGAGTGGCAGCTTTTCGTGCGTCGGATCAGCAGGTCGAGTTTTCCCGGAGCTATCCAGCAGGTCGTGCCAGCCATACGCCTCGATCGTCGCCTTGTCTATTTCCTCGTGAATCCGACGCAGCTCAACGATGTCCCTGTCCTGATAGTCCGGATCGTGAACCAGGTTGTATGCCGCGGTTAACCCCAGATTGCGAGCGAGCATTAGATTACGACGATAGGAATCGAGGCGGCCCCCAGCGGCGCGCAGACGATTACTGAGCGGCGGGCGGACGAAGGTTTCGAAGACGTCCGTCGGCGTGTAACGGATTCTCGTTTCAAGAGTGGAAGCACGGTCGATCGCCCACCAGTAGTGAGGAGCGCTGCTCAGCACGCCCAGTAGCGCAGGGTCGTCAGACTTGAATACATTCAGCGCGTGCGAGAAGACTTGATTTGTGGGCACCATAACAGGCATCACTATCTTACTCACTGCCGTGATAACGATACACCGCTTGAGCCCACTGAGCGCCCTCACCAGTTCGCTCCTCGGACGCCAATACTGCCACCAGCGATCGATCAAACCAGCGTAAGTTTCCGGATTCTTCCGCTCGCACTCGGGTTTAACATTCGCCAACACCTTGGCGAAAGCTTTCGGATATGCTCGCGCTTCCTCTTCACTCCACTCGCGGAAATTAATTATCCAACGACTGGAACTATGCTCCGGGTGGCTGTTTACATCCTGCCCATTCACGTAAGGGAGGACGACGGCAGCGTATTGAGGGTCTCCAGAGATCCACATTCGAGCCTCCTCTTCCGGTACGATGAATCCTGCACTATCCGGCTTGCAGCCACTGAACGAAATCCCTCCCGCCTTGCCGACCGGTTCAACCCAGGAAGGCTCTCTACTCTCTGGGGTAAGGGACGTCGTAATCCCCTTCGACAATGTCAACCCGCCGAGGACCCGAGCCGCCCGCTCACCGAGAGGGGCCCTACTGGACCAAACGGCACAATATTCCAATGCTGCAGATTTTGACGGCCAACGAGCACTTTTGATTCCGCGGCGGAACTCGACGCCGGCAGCCTCCAGTCGATCCAAGCCACTTTCTCGAGTGTCTCCTTGCGCCAACGTGTTGGTAGCGATCAATCCAGACTGGCCGCGAACATTCAGCAGAGCATGAGCACGCAGCACGAAATACGCTACGATATCCACTTTTCCTCTCGCCCCTCCAGCAAGAGAATCGATCATGCTCTCTCGATACGCTTCTCCCAATGCGGCAGCGAGTTTATGCCCACCCAAGAACGGCGGATTACCCACGATCGCATCGAACCCGCCCCTCAGCGAAAACACCTCGGGGAACACTAACGGCCAATGCACCGGCCGCCGCTCCAACGCCCCCTCCGGCAACTCCGCCGCCAGCCACTCCTCCGCCGTGGCCCGCGCCTCGCGCACCACCTCCGAGTCGTCCTCGACCCCGTCCTCCATGATCCGCTGCACGATCCACGCAGCCCGCGGGAACAGGTCCCTGACCCGCTCGCCGCCCTCCTCCTCGTACCAAGGCACCCGCCCCGAGGCGCACGTCGCCAGCGCGGCGCCCGCCACGAGGTCGCCCACCAGGCGCAGGCGGCGCGAGTGGCGGTTGACCTCGTCCAGGCGTTCTCGCTTCTGCTGGAGGGCGGCCAGGTCCACGCCCTTGATCGCGGTGATTGCCAGGCGTTCGCGTGTGAGTTGGTCGACCAGCTCGCGCGCCTTCTTGGCGAGGATGTCGGTCTGCTGTTTCGGCTTCATGTGCACGGACTGGATCTGTTCCATGCTGTGCACGCCCAGCAGCGAGTCGCCGCAGACCAGGCGGTCGTCCAGGAACGTGAACGGGCGCTCCGGATCCATCGAGACCAGCCACAGCGACAGCTTGGCCATCTCCACGGCCATGGGGTTGATGTCCGCCCCGTACAGGCAGTTCTCGATGATCTGGCGGCGCGCCTCGATGACGACCGGGTCCTGTTCGGCGTCGGCCGCCGTCAGGGCATCGACGGCCCGGCCGGCCCGGTACGCCATCGCGTCGGCCTGGCCATCGTTCTCCCACGCCTCGATCAGCCGGTCCGCCAGGTAGCGGCAGGCCGCCACGAGGAACGCCGCCGATCCCATCGCTATGTCCGCGACCTTCAGAGCGAGGATCTGCTCCGCCGACTTCAGGCGCCACTCCCCCGTGTCCGCCGTCTGGAGCGGACCCGGCTCGTACACCAGGGGCTCCAGTGCGTGCAGGACGACCTCCTCCGCGAGGAAGCGGGGGGTGTAGTGGGTGCCCGTGTTCTTGCGGAGTGAGGATTCGGTGACGTACAGGGTGCCGTTCGGGATGACCATCGGCAGGCCGCGCAGGTCGTCTCGAAGGATGCCGGCGAACGGCAGAAGTCGGTCGGTAAGCGCGGTGTCTTTGGTGACCGCGTTCAGCCGGCGCCGTGCCTCCGCCGCGTCCTCCGCCCCCATCGGGGCCAACCGCTTTTCCAGCTGGCCCGCCGTCGCCGGTGGCTTGGGGTCCTTCCACTTCTCGTGGATGGCCTTCGCCAGCGACTTCACCGAAGCGTCCGGCTTACCCGGCGACGCCGTGGCCGCCTTCGCCGCAAGGGACTCCAGCTCCCGCAGAGGTACCTCGTGCTCCAAGCCCGCGGGCCCGATCAGCCCGACCATGTGCTCGGTCGCCCGGCCGGCGTCGTAGGACAGCAGGCCCTCGTACACGTAGCCGATCTGCTCGACGCTCAGTGCACGGAAGCTCAGCGTGCGGACCTCGCGCTGCTTGCCCTTGCCGACGCGGACCTCCTGCACCGCCTGGAGCATGTGGAGGACGGTGCGGTCGTCGATGGGGAGGAGCGGGGTGGTGCCCTCCAGCCAGGGATACGTCTTCGGGTTGAAGATCGAGCCGTCGTACGCGGGCAGGCGGAAGCCCGAGCCGGGGTGGTCCACTCCCCCGTGGACCGCGTGAAACAGGGCTATCAGCCGGTGCCACGCCGACGTGGTGTGCTCCAGCGAGGGCTCGCCCTCCTCGTCCGCGCGGGCCTTGAGCTCGTCGCGCAGAAAGCGGGCCGAGTACGAGCGCGCGTACACCTCGTTGTCGGCGGGGAGAAGGCCGCGTTCTTCGGCGAAGAGGAGGAAGACGATGCGCATCATCACCGCTACCGCGCCCCGGTAGACCTCGCCCGCGCCGACGCCGGACGCATGCAGGCCAGGCGCACCGTTCTCCATGGCATGGACGTCGGCGCGGCCGATCGCGTCGACGAGGAGTTCCACCGCCTGCCGGACCTGGACGCCCAGCGCCTCGGTGACGTCCTCGCCCGCCGCGAGGCTCGCCTTGAGCAGGCCGACGAGGGTCTCGCCCTCCTCGTACTCGAAGAAGCGGCGGCGGCTCAGCAGGGACACGAACGCACGGACGACGTTGCGCTCGGCCGCCTCGTTCCAGCCGATCGCGTCGAAGACGGCCGTGGTCGTGACACCGCCGAGCGGAGCCCAGACCAGGCACCACCAGCGGCCGTTGGTGACCAGGCCGAGCGGCACACCGTGGTGCCGGAGCAGGCGGGCCAGCCGGTCGGCCGGTGCCGCAGCCCAGTCGCCGCCCCCGCCCGCACGCGCGGTGGGAGCGGTGCCGGCTGGGATCGTCATGCCGAGTAACCGCACCCGCTTGGCGGCCGCCTCGACGCTGGGCTCGGTAGCCAGATCGGTGCCGGGATCGACGAGGGCGAAGTCCGGGCGTACCTCGGTGTTGTGCTCCGCGACGCGGAGGGTGAGACGGTCCAGACCGTGGTGTTCAGCCTCGCCAAGACGGAGGGTCAGGGCGTCGTTCCAGCTCAGAAGCCGGGACAGGATGTACGCCACCCACTCGTCGCGCCCCGCCGTCGTGTTGTTCTGCCAGTCGGCGTGGCGGGCGCGCAGCCGGGCCCGTTCGTCCTTCTCCAGGGTGTCCAACTGGGGCCAGGCCCGCAACAGGACGGGCATGGTCAGGAAGGGACCGGAGATCTCGGTGAGGTCGAGCCACTCCTGGTGCTGCCGGCGTCCGTCGGCGGCCTGTGCCTTGGCGGCTGCTATTCCACGGCTCACGGGGCGGGGGCTCATCGGCGGGCTTCCTTTGCGGGAACGACGAAGACGACGGCGGCGGGGAAGAGGTGGGAGCGGGGTTCGCGGTACCGGGCGGCGATGGCGGCGAGTTCGCGTGTCCGCTCGGCGGGGAGTCCCTCGAGGCGTTCCTGCCAGCGGCGGCGGTCGTCCTCGAACTGGCGGCGCTCGTGACCGGTCAGCTCGTGGGTGGAGAGGAGGGCGAGCTGTTCGCCTTCGCCGTCTCCCTCCTCCTTGAGTTTGGCGCGCAGGGTGGTCTCGAAGCGGTCGAGGGTGGCGGTGATACGGCGCTCTTCCTCGGTCCGGCGGTCTGCGAGCCGGCCCTCCAGCTGGCGGCCGAGTTCGGCGGCGCGGGCCTCCAGCGAGCGGTACAGCGGGTCCCGTAGCCTCGGCCAGGCCGCGGTCAGCTCCTGGCGCAGGTGCGGGGCGGCCTCGGTGCCGTCGGTGAGCGCACGCGACAGGACTCGGCCCTGCTCGTTCACCGACTCCCAGCGGCGGAAGCGACCGGTGTCGCCGAACCAGCCGCCCGCATGAAGGACTTCCTCATGGAGGCGGGTGCCGTCAGTGCCGACAAGGACGTACCGGGCGTAGGCGGAGACCAGTGTCGTGGTGACGGCCGGGTCGTCGGAGACGACGGCGGTGACGCGGCTGAGGCCGACCGAGTCGGCGTTCCAGACGGCGGCGGTCAGCAAGCGTGTGGAGAGGGCGACGAGCGGATGCTTGAGGTGGGCGAGGACTACGTCGTCGCGGGCGTGCGCGGCGACCGCCGGGGAGAAGGTGAGGGGCCGTTGTTCGCCCTCGCGGAGCTTGTGGGCGAGGCCGCGGGTCGCCCGCTCCCAGCTCCCGGAGAGCGGCTGCACGTCGAAGAGGTCGCCCGGCTCGAATTCCTCGGCACGTAACGCGGAGGGGAGGAGTGCGGGCTGATTGTCGAGGGCTAAGGCGGTCTCGACGACGCGCTTGATGTTGGCCGGGGTGAGACCGAGCGTGGAGACGGTGTCCTCGTACTGGTCGGCGAGCCTCTTGGTCTGCGCGGTGACGTTCTGCTCGGGCGCGACGTCGCCGCCGGTGCGGCGGCCCTTGATCGGCCTCGGCCTGGCGTTCTCGATGTCGACAGATGCCATGTCACCGGTCATCCGGCGCTGTACGGCGTCGGCGAGGACGGCGTTGACGGAGCCGAGGTCGTGCTCCATGCGCGCAACCTTCTTGGCTACGCGGGAGAGGAATTCGAGGTCGGCCTCGTAGGAGCCGGCCTGGGCGTCCTGCCATCCGGAGCTGATGAAGTGGGTGATCTCCGGGTCCTGCTTCTGACCCCAACGGTCGATGCGACCTATTCGCTGTTCGAGCTTGTTGGGGTTGAAAGGTATGTCGTAGTTGATCAGGCGGTGGCAGTGGTTCTGCAGGTCGATGCCCTCGCCGGCGGCGTCGGTGGCGAGCAGGATACGGACCTTGCCCTCGGGGAGGGAGGGGTCCGCCTGGAAACCGAGACGGATACGCTCGCGTTCTTCCGCCGACAGTCCGCCGTGCAGGCGCTCGACGCGGCCGCCGTCGGTGAGTCCCTCCTGCTGGAGGAGGTCGTACAGCCACTCCTGGGTGTCGCGGTACTCGGTGAAGACCACGACCCGTTCGTTGGTCCAGTGCTTGCTGTCGGGGCGGCAGACGGCCTTGAGTTCGCGGATGAACGTCTCGGCCTTGGAGTCGGGCGCGGCTTCGTGGGTGAGGGCCCAGCGCTCCATCTTCTGGAGCAGGTCGAGCTCCTGACCGTCCTCCGCCGGCGTGAGGGAGGTGGAGCGGGTGAGGGCGTCGTCCTCCGCGTCGACCAGGCCGGTGTCGTCCAGGTCCGCGACGAGGTCGGCGAACTCCTCCAGCCACTCGGGCACGTCGTCGGCCGCCGCACGGCCGCGCGAGGGGCCGGTGTCCTCCAGGTGGGACAGATAGACCTGAACGGTGTGCAGGAAGCCCGCCGGCGAGGAGAAGAGGCGCTTCTTCAGCAGCAGCGTCACCAGGTCGGCGGCGCGGCGCCCGCCGCGTGCCCTGGGCGTCAGCTTCTTGCGGCGTAACGCGGCGAAGGAGCCGAGCACCTGGTGGATGTCGCGCTCCTGCGGCGTGTAGTCCACAGGCAGTTCGAGCGTCTTGCGGGTGCGGAAGCGGGGCGTACCGTCGGCGTTGGTGACCGTCGACTTCAGCCGCCGTACGACGGTGTCCTTGAGGGCTTCACTGTCCGGCTCGACACCGCGGGCGAAACGCTGGTCGTCGATGAGCTCCAGAAGCGCGGTGTACGACTCGGGGTAGCCGTTGTGCGGGGTGGCGGAGAGGAAGAGCCGGTGCTCGAAGTGCGGGACGAGGCGTCGGATGAGCTTGGTCTGCTGGGAGTCGACGGCGTACACCTGCTTGGGCACGGCAGGTGCGACGTGGTGAGCTTCATCGAGGACGAGTAGGTCGAAGAAGCGCTTGTGTTCGCCGTCGGAGCTTTCCTCGGGGCTGCCGATGACCTCATCTAGGAGACGCTGTGCCTTCTGCCCGCGCAGCCAGGGCAGGGACACGATGGTGAGCGGGTGGACGCGGAAGGGGTTCGCGGCGGTGCCGTGGGTGCGTCGCAGTCGGGCACAGTGTTCGGAGTCGACGATGGTGAATTCCAGACCGAACTTATCGGCCATCTCGTCGCGCCACTTCAGGGTGAGGCCGGCCGGGCAGACGACCATGGTACGGCGGGCGCGGCCGCGCAGGAGCAGTTCCTGCACGACGAGTCCGGCCTCGATGGTCTTGCCCAGACCGACGTCGTCGGCGAGAAGGAGGTTGACGCGGGGGGCGCCTACGGCGCGGGAGACCGGCTCCAGTTGGTACGGCTCGACGGCAACGCCCGAACGGAACGGCGCCTGAAGCGTCTTGGCGTCGGCGGAGGCGACGGCTGACCAGCGGACGGCGTCGAGGAACGCGGCGAGGCGGTTCGGGGAGTCGTACTGGCCGGTGGAGGCGTCGGGGAGGGAACCGGCGGGCAGGATGCGACGGCCGGGCTCGACCTCCCAGATGACGGAGAGCGTGTCGCCGAAACGGCCGTCGGCGACGGACTGGAGATGGATGAGGGTGGCGGGCCTGCGCTGCCCGTCGCCGTCGCCGGCCGGTGACGGCTCGACGCGGGCGACGACCCAGGACTGGCCGCGCACTTCGACGAGATTGCCTTCCTCAGGGAGCTGCTGCGCTCCCGTGCCCCCGATGACGCGCTGAACTGTTGAGGTCATGGCGCTGTTCCCCTTGTGATGTAACTGCCGTCGTGCTGTAGACAGTTCCACTGTCTCCCCGCCAGTACGACGTCGTCGCAGAGTAACACTCATATGCGGGCTGTGAACAGAGCTTTCAGCTGTTTAGTTGTCGCTGAGTCAGGTAATGCGGCGCAGCCGATCCAGCAGAGAGCGACTGCGTCCCTGTCGCGCGTCACTCGCCGGCAGGTCACTTTCCTCGTCGTCTGCCAGGCGCCTCAACAGCTCCGCAGCCGAGTGACGCTGTCCCGTACGGACCAGCAGGACGGCGATCTCGTACCGGGTGTCCAGCAGTGCGGGATCGCCCGGCTCGAGCACGCTCCGCTGTTCGGCCAGCACCGACTTCAGCCCTTCCAGCGCCTCGCGGGTGTGACCGAGCGCGCCCGTACACAGGGCCATGCCCACGCGTGCGGCGAGGGAATCGACACGACCGAGGCCGGGATCGGCAAGGAGGTTCTCGTACTCCTGCATGGCTTGGGCGGGGCGGCCGGACTGCCTCAGGCCGGCGATCTCCGCCAGTCGCGGGTGCGTCGACGCCGCCGAGGCAGCCGGTACTTGCGTGGGGCACCAGGCTGCGAGCAAGGCGGCGACCTCAGCCGCTGTGGCGGGCCTGTCCTCGGGGGCCTTCTCCAGCATTCCCGCCACAAGGTCCCGCAGGCCGCTCGGGACATCGGAACGACGGTCGGCGAGCGGAGGCACGGGCTCGTGCGCGTGCTGGTGGTACAGCATGAATGGGCTGCCGTCGGTGAACGGCGGGGCTCCGGTGAGCAACTCGTAGAGGACACAACCGAGCGAGTAGAGGTCACTGGCAGGCACAGTTCTGCCGACAGCCTGTTCGGGCGCCATGTACACGACCGTGCCGGGAGTGGCGTTGGCAGCGGTGAAACGCGTCTCGCCGGGTCGCGGTTCGAGAGCCGCCGCGACACCGAAGTCGAGGACCTTGATGCCGCCGTCCGGAGTGACCATTACGTTGGACGGCTTGAGGTCCCGGTGCACGATGCTCTGGCTGTGCGCGTAGGCGAGCACGTCGGCGACGCTCCGTGCGACCTCTGCGGCGCGCTCGATCGGGAGCGGGCCGTCACCGGCTAATACGGCATCGAGGGCACGGCCCGGTACGAGGTCCATGACGAGGTACAGCTCACCCTCGTGACTGCCGTGATCATGGACGACGGGGATACCCGGATGCTTCAGGCGGCTGGTGAGCCGTGCCTCCCTCAAGAACCGGCGTTCCAGCGTGGTCGGCTCGGCACCGTGTCCCCTGGATGCCAGCAGCTTGACGGCCACCTCCCGCCCGAGCCGGCGGTCGAACGCCGCCCAGACGACGCCCATGCCGCCCCGGCCCAGCTCATGCGTGAACTCGTATCGTCCAAGGCTTCGCCGCATTGCGCCCGTCCCCAGTTCCGGCGCCTCGGCGCCCGTTCACCGCCGTGCGGCCGGAAGCGGCGCAGCGCGTCCGGCCGACGCGATCATCCTCTCACTGTTCACAGGAGTCTCGGCCCTTGCGGCACGACGAAGGGCCTGCGGGGATCTTCGGGCAGGCTCCGCCGAGTGGCCAGATGAGGGGCCGGCTCCGGGAGGTAGGGCGCGAGGGCGACGTAGACCTCGGCTGCGGAGGAGGGCCGGTCGTCCGGGCGCTTGGCGAGCAGCGCCGTCACCAGTTCCTGAAGCGCTGCGGGAACGCGCACGCCCGCATCGGAGATCCGGGGTGGACGTGAGCTCAGGTGGTGGGAGACCAGGAGCGCCGGCTGATCGGTGGCGAAGGGCACGCTACCGGTGAGCATGTGGTGGAGCAGACAGCCGACGGCGTAGAGATCGCTACGACCGTCGAGCGGTTCTCGGCCGGAGAGCAGTTCGGGTGACGCACAGAGGATGTTGCCGATACTTTCCCCGGTCATCGTCAGGCGCGGGTCGGCGTCACTCAACAGTTTCACCAGCCCGAAGTCCAGGATCTTCACGACGCCGTCCCGCCGGACCATGACGTTCTGCGTCTTGAGGTCGCGGTGCACAAGGTCCGCGGCGTGCGCTGCGGACAACCCTCCGCACAGTTGTGCGGCGACGGCGGCCGCCGAGGTCACGTCGAACCGTCCGTCATCCTGCTGGTCGAAGAGAAACTCCAGCGTGGTGCCCTCGATCAGCTCCATGATCAGGCAACAAGTGTCATCCGTGATGGACGCATCGAAGACTGTGGTGATGTTGGGATGATCCAGACGCGCCGCGGCCTGCGCCTCTCGCTCGAACCGGGCGAGCGCCTCGTCACGGCTCCGCGGGACAGCCAGCAGCTCTGCGGCAATTGTCTTCACCGCGACGGGCCGCTCCAGATTCTGGTCGCATCCCTGCCACACCTGCCCCATTACACCCTTGCCGAGTACCGACCTCAGTCGGTATCGGCCGCCCAGCACCGTTCCAGCCTTTGTGCCGAGACTTTTCCCGTCCTTCACACTTCCCTCACAGCCTGGCGATACTTTCTCTGTGAACAGAGTCAATGAGCGTAGTAGCCTTCCCGCCGATACGGTGGCTGGGTTGCCGACCAGTCCAGCCGGCCAAGCATCTCGGAGACTTCGATGAGTACCCCCAACGCTGCGCCCGTCAGCTTGGCAGAAATCGCCCGGATCGCAGGCGTGGGCCGTGCGGCGGTCAGCAATTGGCGCCGCCGTCACGACTCGTTCCCCACCCGCATCGGTGGCACTGACGTCAGCCCACAGTTTTCGTTGGCCGAGGTCGAACAGTGGCTCAGGGACAACGGAAAACTCAAGGATGTGGGTGGCCGCGAATTCCTGTGGCCACGATTCGAGGCACTGGGCAGCCGGGACGAGTCGGGCCTGGCCATCGCCGAGGCCGCCCGCCGCATGCGGTCCCCCAGGTCCCGGAGTTCGGTCTTCGACCTCTCATCCGAAGCCGAGGAGCTGGTGCGCGAAGCGGCACGTCTCGGGCGCAGCGAAGGGCCTCGGGAAACCTTCGAGTTCCTTCTCCAGCGCTGGCTGGAGACGCACGTGCGACAGCTCAGCACCACGCCACCGCAGTTGGCCACATTGATGACCCGGATTGCTCTCGCCGTCCGGCTCGGCGAAAACGAGGGCGCACTGACGGTCTTCGACCCCGCCTGCGGCACAGGACATCTGATGGCGGCAGCTGCCCAGGAGCACGACAAGTCGGACCTGGCACTGCTCGGCTGCGAACGAGATCCGGCTCTTACCGCTCTCGCCGCTGCCCGACTCGAGTTCCTCACGGAGGGGCGTGGCGTCCGTACGGCGATCACCACAGCTGACGCATTGCGCGAGGACCCTTTTCCCGGGGTGCGCACTGACATTGCGCTCTGCAACCCGCCCTTCAACGAACGCGACTGGGGTTACGAGGAACTCGCCACCGACCAACGCTGGACGCACGGACTGCCACCGAGGACGGAACCGGAACTGGCATGGGTGCAGCACCTGCTCGCCCACCTCAGTCCTGGTGGCACCGCCGTCGTCGTCCTTCCACCCGCCGTCGCCTCACGAAAGGCCGGCCGGCGCATCCGGGCCTCGCTCCTGCGCACCGGCGCGCTGCGGGCGATCGTCGCCCTACCACCGGGCAGCGCACAGCCGCACAGCGTGTCGCTGCAGTTGTGGGTTCTGCGGGCCGCCGTGAGCAGCGTCACCTCGCCTCCCACGCAGGATGCAGTGTTCGTGGACGCCACCCGGTTCGCGAGGCCCGGCACACGGGAGCCGGGCCCCGACTGGCACGCTCTCGACTCCTTCGTCCTGTCCGCTATGCATGTCCTCGACAGCCCGGACGAGGAACTGCCGGAGGGCGCCGCGCGGGTCCCGTTGCTCGACCTGCTGGACGACGAGGTGGATGTCACGCCGGGACGCTACACCGCTCCCAACACAGAGCCCTCCAGCGTCGAAATCGCCGCGTCGTGCGCCGAACTGTCCTCAACTCTGAATACTCTGAAAGGGCACCTGAAGCATCTGTCGAAGCTCGCCTTCGAGGACGATGAGCCCCACACCACGGCGAGTGTGGGTGACCTCATCAAGGCCGGAGTCCTGACCTTGCGATCCGGACAGCAACCGCCGGATGCCGCGGAAACGACTCGCGATGATCACGCAGTGCCGCTCCTCACCGTTTCCGACCTACTGATGGACGGCACTCCCACTCGGGTGGTTGCCCCCGATGCGGCACCCACCATTGCAGAGGAAGGCGACGTCGTGGTCGCGGGAGTGATCCGGGCTTTCCAGGCATGGGTGCACGAAGGCCCGCCGATGGCCCTGGGACCCCAGCTCTATGCCCTGCGCGTGGACCCGGAGAAACTGCACGCCCACTTCCTCGCCGGCTGTCTGCGCGCGCCCGCCAACGGACGCCAGGCAGGCAGCCATGCCTCCAGTTCTTCCCGGGTCGACATCCGGCGCCTTCAGGTACTGCAACTTCCTCTGGAGGAACAGGCGTCATATGCCGAAACCTTCCGCCGCCTCCTGACCTTCGAGACACTAATGGCCCAGGTAGCCCACACGGGGCAAGGTTTGGTGAGCGGGATCAGCGATCGACTGGCGACCGGAGGACTGATCCCCTGATCCGCTGCGGGTAGCGGCTACGGCTACGGTTCGACGCCGAGTGACTCAGCCTCTATGAGCCAATACTGGCCCCCACGGCATCACACTGTGGCTGCGGATGGAGCACCGGGAGAAGACGGCCCCTCAGAATCTGGTCTTTGCAGGAAGCACCGGCATCGGTGCAGAGCCTTCCCGCCGCGGCGCTCCGCACATGGTTCTTGTCCACGTACGGTGCGGCGCTTTTCTGCAGGCTTCCGCAGAGGCATCTCCACGAATGGCCGACCGTCTCGATTCAGCCATTTCATACATTTCCGTGTCCGAGACTCTCCAAGAAGGCCCTCGGTCTATGCCCGATGCGCCATCAGCCAGCCAATCAAGCGACCGTTGTCAGTGGGGCTGCGTAGCCTCGCTGTTACGGACGAACCAGGTGAGTCCCTGCCAGCGGGAAGCAACGATGAAAGGGCGTGGCAGCGGCTGAGCGCGTACGCATATTTCAGCGCGCCTGAGCGACTGGAGTATGTCGCGATCATGCGGGCGTTCTGCCGCACCCTGCTGGCGGGCCTGGCGGTGCTGGATGCGTTGGCGAAACTGGACGACTCCAGCGGACTGCCGTCCTCGCTCGATGCAGAGACGCTCACGTCCCGGCCGGAGCAGCTGGTGCGTTGGGGCAATCTGTCGCGCAGCAGCCACACGGTGAAGGCGTTCGAGCATCACCGAGTACCAGCGGTCCAGGTCCCGCTATCAGTTGTCCAAATTGGGCGAGCGGATCCAGTGGGACGCGGATGAGGTTCTGGCCGGGGCGGATGCGGTACGAGAGGTGAGCAGTGAGCTACTGGCGCTGGTCGAGCGTGGACTGCGGGAGCTGGCCGAGAAGCCCGGCGGTGTCGCGCCACAGGACGCGCTGGAGCGCATCAGCACGCTATTCGTGCAGTTCACCGAGTTCGCGGATTCTGTGCGGGACTTCTACGCGTACCTTGGACAGGTTCTGGCGCGGTACGACCTGGACGGCGCCGAGTACCAGGAGTTCAAAGAGCTACTGCTCGACTACGTTCAGGCGATTGGCTTTCCGCGCGCCTCGGATTAGATCGGCCCTGGAGAGGTAGTGGCCATGGCTGCCTGGTGTGCTAGAAGCAATCGATAGCCACACCGGCGGTCCTATGGGGGCACCGGCAGGCAGCCTGTCCGAGACCCGGGTGCAGCGGACAAGGAAGCCAGGTCGATCAGCTGCGCGACGCCACGCTGCGTGCTCTGCAGTCGCTGCTCGCCAACGCCAAATGGATGCTGCCCTCTGCCTCCGGCGAAATGTCGCGTCGCCCAGGATCTGCTGCGCGTCGCTCGGTGGTTCGACGAGGCGACGCCCGATGACGCACACGACACCGCCGTCGCCGCAATCGGGCTGCACGGTGCGCGACATCTGGGCGTTCCGCCGAGTACAGACGAGGTGGTGCCGGCGTACCCGAGCTGGTGGACGGGGCCCGTGGTAGAAGTACCGGTGGCATTGCGTGAGCGGGGCAGCCGCGCCCAGCGGGGCCGGGCGTCAGCGGACCTCTCGCGGATCGTCCGCGTCCGGTCCCTCACTGCGGAGAGCCGGACACGGACTATTCCTCGTGAGCGCGCCGGCGGAGCGCTTGCCCCTTACCTGCCCCGCACTCGCCGGATCTCGTAGCCGTAATTGCGGTCCGGATTCACATCGAAGTACATCTGCGGACTATCGCCGGCCTGCTGGACTTCGAGCAGTGCCACTTCCGTGTCGGCGAATGAGCCCGCGGCGTCGAAGTGCAGAGTGATGGACCCGGTCCGGTGATCACCGTCCCTCATGTCCCACGTCCCCCTCCCGGAGAGCTTTCCCTTCCCGGACGGAAGATCCATGGAACCGTCGTCGACTGCGCTGCGGGGGACGCTCGTCACCTCGAAGGTCCCCTCCTTGTGGAACTCGACCCGAGCCCCGCCGTCACCCTTCCAAGTACCGACAATCTGCGCGGAGTCGAGCGTTGCGTCACTGGTCTGGCAGCTGGCCAGCGCAAAGAGTCCGAGGACGACCAGCACCGGTACCGCCATACTCGCCAGGCAGCCACCCAGGAGTGCTATAGCAATCTTCACTTGTAGATCGTCTCCTGCCAACGGACGTCGACCCGGAAGCCAGCGGTGAACCCACCCGTATATTTGGGGGCGCCGTTGAAAACTTCTTGCCATGCGGCATGGCCCGGCGCGAAGGACTCGTTATTAATGTCGGTCCAGGCATGATAATCGACCACAAGTGTGTTGCCCTTGCTCTTCTTGATCGTGTACTTCAGCGCATACGAACCAAGGACGCCCTGCGCCTCACGATCTTCCTTTCCGGTCGCCAGTCCGCCGAAGTCGGAGGCGTACACGTTGGCCATCTGCGCCACGTTCAGGTCTCTTCCGTCCTGGTTCTTGGTCACGCTGTAATCCGCACGGTCCTCTTTGGTCCCCAAGTCGACAAACTGAGTGACGACCTTAGTGCGCGCGTCAGCCATGCTCGTGCTCTTGATCAGCGACTGGGTGAGTTCATCGTCCCCGTCGAACGACTGATTGGCGGTCGTGGTCTTTCCCGCCGGCGCCCCCCACAGCCAGCGGAACGCCAGCGACCAGGGCCCACCTTCCTTGACCTTCCCGTCACCTCCGAAGTCGCCATTGGCCAGCTTGCCGGACGGCGTCCTGTTCACGGCCTGCATGTCGAGGAGCATCTTCACAAGGTCCCGAGTCTTGGGGTCGCTGTACATGACCGTCAGCGGATCAGGCCCCTTGAGCAGCGGCGGCGGCTTGGGCAACGGCAAAGAGGGCGTTCCCGTCCAGCCGTTGCTCGTGGTGGGTGCGCTGCCCAGCCATGGGAAGCCACCACCGCCACTGCCACCACCGCTTGCGCCGCTGGAAGAAAATGGCGGCGCCACAACGATGTCCGAGATGATCACGTCGAGCCCGCAGGCCGATCCAGTGCAGGAGATCGACCCCTGACCAGTGGGGTCAGAGAGAGAAACGGGATTGTTCTCGGCGTACCCATAACCGTTAAGAGACTGATGTTTCGCCGTTTCGAGGAGGGGGTCAACGCTGAGGAACCGACCCAGTTCAGCATCGTACTCCCGTGCCCCTATGTGCGTCAGGCCCGTTCCCGTGTCGTGCGTCTTGCCCAGGAAACCTCGGTCATCGACCCAGTCCCCGATGGACCCCTTGGTTCGCACGGCTCCGAAGACCGTTGTGTAGCGCTTCACGACCGCTTTGGAATCGGACGCGACAGCCAGGCTGGACGTGCCGTGATGGTCACCGGCCAAGTAGTAGAGCTTGTTGCTACCGGACTGGTTGGTCCGCAGCGCCACGGTCAGTTCCTCCGTGCCGTAGTACCGCTGCGCCCATGTCTTGCCGTCCTTCTTCAGGTGCAACTCCGTCGAGCCGGCGTACAGGACCCGCTCGCCATCCGTGTCGCTGCGGATGAGCAGGTTGCCGTCAGCGTCGTATACGTAGCCGGTCGATGCGGAACCCTCGGTGACCTTCGCGAGCTTTCCCTCGTCGGACCAGCCGAGCTCCTGAGCGCCGTCCTTGCCCGGACGCTTGGTGGTGTTGCCGGCTTCGTCATAGCCGTAGCTCTTGTCGGGTGCGTCGCAGTCTCCCTTGACGCTCGTCCCAGTCAGTGTGTGTTTCTGGGAACCGATGTAGCAGTACGTCGTCTTTGCGTCACCGCTGGCGGTGTGCTTCGTCTCAGTGGTGCGCTGCCCGGCGTCGTTGTAGGTGTAGCTGTCCCAGTACGGGGCCGGCCCGGTGAGGTTGTCGGCGTTCGGTGCGTCGGAGCACTTCTGTGAAGCCGGCGTCCAGGCGTCGGTCAGGCGCCGGTGCCCGTCGTAGGCAAAACACTGGGTCTCGGCCTTGCCGGTGCCGCCGAGCGTGGCCGAGTCGGCGACCGAGGTGACGTTGCCCGACTCGTCCAGCGTGTAGTGCAGGTCCTGCAGCGTGTAGGGGTGGGTCTGGTCGGTGACGCGGCTGTCCGTCAGCCGTCCTGTGCCTTCCTCGTAGGTCTGGGTGATGTAGGTCTTCCGGTGGTCCTCGGTGTTGGCGGCGCCCAGAACCAGTTGTTGTGGCTGACCCAGCGCTGAGTAGTCGGTGTCCAGCAGGTAGCCGGTGGTTCCGCTGATGGACTTCACCTGGCCGAGGCCGGTGTAGTCCCGCTCGACCGTCTCCGACGGCAGGCCGCCCAGGGCAGGTTCCGTCGTGTTCTTCAGCGTGCCGTTGATGTTGTAATAGCTGGAGAACTTGAGGGTGGCGGATGCGCCGGCCTTGACCAGGGGGTCGTCCTCGGGAAGACGGAGCTCGGTCTCGACGGCCCGGTCGATGCTGTCGTACGAGGTTACCGCCCTGGTGTACGCCTTGCCGCCGGCACCGCCGACATAGCGCGTCGAGGTACTCGGCTTACCCTTGGCGACGGTGTCATAGGTGTGCGCGGTGAGCCGCTTGTCGTCGGTCTTCTCCCCCGCCCAAGTGCCGGTGATCCGGCCGATCTCGTCGTACTCCGTGAGGATCGACTTTCCGCGTGCGTCGGTGGTTCTGATCACCTGGTCGAGCGTGTTGTATGCGGTGCTCGCCTTACCCTTGTCCGGGTCGTCGACGGAGATGCGACGGCCGAACAGGTCGTAGCCGTAACCCCACTTCGCGTCGTCCGGCCCGGTGATCCCGGTTTCCTGGCCGTCCAGCCCGTAGCGCGTCTTCACGGAGGAGTAGGCGGTGCCGTCCGTGTCGCCGAACTGCTTGTCCGCCGGGCTGGTCCCGGCGTACTCACGGGTCTCAACCGCACGCCCACGCGCATCGGTGATGGTGCGTTGTGCAGAGCCTCCCTTGAGCGCTGTCGTGGCGGTGGAGTCACCGGTGTACTTCGTGGTGGTGGACCAGCGTTCCTTGCCGAAGAAGAACACCCTGCGGCTCGTCTCGCGGCCCGCCCCGTCGGTCACGATCGCGGTCTGCGTCGGCGACTCCCCGTATTCGGCCCGGGTGTACGTGCCGGTGGGCGAGCTGGTGTTGTCGAAGATGTCGGCGTACGTCTCGTACACCAGACCTCGCGAGTCGTAGCGGGTATCGGTCAGGATTCGGCCGCCCTGAGGGGTGGGCGACTGGGTCTGCAACGGGCGCAGCAGCGCGTCGTAGAGCTCGTAACGCGTGTTGTAGGTCTTGCCGTCGGACTTCAGGGTCGAGGTCGACACCCACGAAGGAGTCGTGGTGTTGAGCTGGTAGGCGAAGGTGCTGCTCGCGGGCTGGCCCGCGGCCTTGCTCCGGTTCGGCAGCCACACGCTGGTCAGACGTCCGAGTGCGTCGTAGGCGAGCTCGGTCTTCTTCGCGTTCGGGTCATAGGTGCGCAGCTCCAGGCCGCGCCGCGGGTCGATGACGGTGGTCGTCTTGTGCTGCTTCGCATTGCTCCTGGCCACCTGTGTCAGCGGCCCCGAGTCGGCTGGGGTGTACGCAGTCGTCGTAGCCTTCCCCGCGGCGTCCGCTTCGCTGACCGGGCGGCCGAGCGTGTCGTACTCCGTTGTGCTCACCGTCTGCCAACCGGTCGGCAGACGATCACCCGTAGCTCCGGCCGTGGCCGCGTAGCCTGTCGCCCGCCCCGTCCAGGTCGCTTCTCCCCTTGTCGGCTTCTGCCCGGCCGTCCACTCGGTGGCCTTCGGGTCGTCGTACACCGTGGCCGTGTCGGAGAGCACGTCCCCACGCGAAGCGGAGGAAGACGGCAGTGACAGGTCGCTGTCGGCGACGGAACAGGATTTGCCGACAGTACGCACGCGACCGACAGGGGTGCTGATGCCGGCGTCGTCGTTGCGTGCGTACCAGGTCCGGGTGCACGTCTCGTCCCCGCCCTTGCCCTCCTCCCCCGAGTCGTCGACGGCAACTGCCATGCCGTAGTCGTCGTAGGTCTGAGCGACGGTGCGGGACCGCCAGGACTTGGCCGCAGTCAGGTAGGCGTACGTCGTTGTTCTGGCGCTGCGGACGTACCGTGCTGCGTCATCGGTGGCATCCGGTACCGACTGCCGTGCGGTCTCCTTGGACCACAGGTCGTTCCTCGTCGCGGTGACCGCTGTGGTCCCGTCGTACACGACCCGCTCGCGCAGCTGTCCGGCGTACTGATCGCTGTCGGCGACGGACGGTATGCCGAGGTCCGGACCGTCCAGCGGGGACACGCTGACGTCGCGGGCGGCATCACCCTTGGTCTTGTCGCCGTCCATGCCCTGCATGTAGAGCGAGACCGTCTTGGATCGGGTGGTGTTGAGCGCACCGGTGTGCACCGTCACCTTCCGATAGCCGCGCCAGCCCGACCAGGTGCGCTCGTCCTTCGGCACGAAGGGGTCGTCATCGTGGTGCCAGGCCGCACCGGCGTACTCATAGGCGTTCTCGACCGCCTCGTTGTGACCGGCGGGGTCAGAGGTGACCACGGCGAGGACGCGGTACTTGTGGAACCAGTCCACCGACGCCTTCTCGGCACCGTTGATGTTCCAGTACTGGGGATAGCAGGGGCGGGTGTTGGTGTCTTCGGCGGCGTCGATGACCTCACTGCGCCGGCACTCCGGCTGGGACAGCGTCACCGTGGTCAGCGCGCCGGTCTCCGAGGTGACCGTGGAGATGCGCGGCCGGGTGAGCGGCAGGATGTCATCAGTGGCGTCCACCCGGTTCGGGCGCATCTGATACGTGAACGAGATGGGGTGCTCGGTGATCGGTGTGCCCGCCTTGGCCGTGCGGGTGACCGATTCCAGCGTCAGCGTCTGGTCGGTGCTGTCACCGATGTCACCGCCGTCGAGGAACTTCTGCTTGAACTGCCAGGAGTCGACCGGCTGGTACTTCTTGTCGGCGGCCGACCAGGAGAAGGTGTCGATCCCGGTCAGGCGCTTGCGCGTGAAGAAAGAGGGCCCGGCCGCGTCACATTCCTTGTCACCATCCGAACACACCGCGTCGTAAGGAACGTCCGGCCAGTTGTGCGCCGTTTCCTTCGTCAGCTCGGAGCAATCCGAAGCTGTGCAGCGCTCCGCGTGGTCGAAGGTGACTTTCGCGTCGGCGTCATCGGTGAACAGGGCATTCTTGCGAAGCCCGTAGTCGATCTCCTTGAGGTAGCCACCGCGGGTGTAGGAGGCGTTGGCCGTCTCCGCCTTGTTCTTCTTGTAGTGGTTCGTTTCCTTGGCGTACCAGTACGTGGCGGCATTGCCCTGGGCGCTCACCACCAGATCCAGATTCCAGCGCCATGCCTGGGTGACTGCCCGGTCTGCGAACACATCACCCTTGGTGTAGCCGGGATCGCCGGAGTCGTCACCGAACACCGGCACCGTCCAGGTGGAGTTGGTGCGCTGGTCGGTGGCGCCGTCGAGCTTGTTGAGACCGAAGACGTACTTCGTCCCGTTGCCGGTGACGACGGTCCAGTACTCGCCGTTGTCGTCGCCGTTGTCCGCGCCCGTCGACCTGGTCACCCGCGACGCGTCGTCGTTCTTCAGCCGCCAGACACCGGCCTGCTCCGTCTTCACCAGCTGGGAAGACTTTCCGTTGAGCACCAGGCGCGCGTTGTCGTACTTCCAGCACCGGTCGAAAACCTCGTCGTGACCGGCGTCATCGCAACTCTCGTAGGAGCGCTCGATGTAGGAATCAGTCAGCCCGAAGCCCTCCCCTACGGGCGTGCCTTGGTTGTTCGTGTTGGATGTGCGGCCATCGGTGCTGCCGGAGTCGTACGACAACGACAGTGTCGGCGTTGGGTCGCCGGCTGCGGGAGGCAGTGGGAAGTCCTGCTTCCAGGTGAAGGATCCCGCGCTGTTGCCGGCTTGCCACGAGGACGCCGCCGAAAGGTCGGTCGCGGTGTAGTCACCCGCCCCAGACGCCGCCTCGCCCCCGCCTGCTGGTGCGGCGGTCAGGGCCAGTACTGTGCCGCCCGCGGCTGCACTACGCGCTCGGGTCGTTGTCTTCTTTTCCGCGAACGTCAACCGGGACGAGACGGACTGGTGTACCAGGTCGTTCTCGGACTTCAGCGGCGCCTGCCGGCGGCAGGCGTCCTTCTCCGGCGTCGTCAGCGCGCATGCGGGGAGCTTGACCAGCCGCAGCCGTCCGGCCCAGCCGCCGCCGATCGCGCTCGCGAAGTCGCTGTAGTCGATGCTCACCTCGGCGCCGCCCGACAGGTTGGCGGCAGTGGTCAGGAGTACGCCGGTGATACCTGCCTTGTTCGCGGCCTTCTGGTCCAGCACCGTGACCTTTGCTTCGGCCCCCGCCGGGGCAGCCGCCGCGTTCTTGGCCTTCATGGTCACCGGCATCCCGCCCGGCGAGGCGGTGCCACCGTCCTTGGCCTTCGTGTCGAGTGCGACGATCGCCTCGCCGGCCTTCGGCCAGGCAGCCGCTCGCTCCGCCGCGGCTCGCTTCGCCTGCCCAACGTTGGCCGTTCTGTCTTCGGCCGCCTTTTTGCGTGCCTTCCCGGCACCAGGGCCGCCGACCTTCTTGACCTCGCTCACCCGCTGGGCGGGCAGGTCTGGGCGGCCCATGCCGCCCGCGTTGGCTTCAGTGGCCGGGAGGCCCCCTAAAGAGATCAGCAGGGACAACGAGACTGCGCCTGTGACGGCGCGACCGTAGCGGCGCCTCCCCGCCTCACGGCATCTTGAGGTGTTGTTGCCAAATACCATGATTTTCCGCCCCACCGTCCGGAAAGAGAAGTCACCAAGTCAGCGCGCGTTTCCGCGCAGGGTCGGTACGGGCGATGGCCTGCCATCGCCCGTACCGTGGCAGACGTCAGTCGCCCACGCTCGTGTCGATCTGCTCCGAGCCGGCCATCGCACCCGCCCACATCCGCACGTCCGTGATGCGGCCAGACAGATAGTGCTTCCAGGCACCGCTCGTGAACCCGCGGCCGACGGAGAATTCCCCCGTACCCGCCAAGGCCGTGAACGCCTGCTCGTCGCCGTTGCGGTTGTGCCCGAGGTAGAGGCTGATCGTGCCGGCCTGGGCGTCGAAGACGCCGGTCAGCCGGGCGGCACTGTCCACCTCTGCTACCTCGTCGGAGACGACGGAGCTGAACGTGCCACCGGCGGTCAACCGTCCGAAGTGCCACTTGCCCACGGGCACGGTTCGCTCCGCACCTGTCTCTTCGTCGAGCACCGTGTCCTTGCCGGTCAGCTCGTACCAGAAACCCCAGGCCGATCCGTCCGCCGTCCGCTGACCGAGCACCTGCCCGGTATAGCCCGCGCTCTTGCCGGCGAGCACGTCACCACCCAGTTCCACAGCGGTCGTCACCGTGAACGATCCCGTGTCATCGACCAGGGGGCCCTCCGCCGCTGCGGCGTCGTCGGTGCCGTCGAGGGCGATAGCCTCGCCGTCGAGGGAGGCTCCGCCCGTCAGCTTCAGGTCCCTGCCGTAGCCGGAGGTCGTGTCCACGAGGGTGGTGCCGGCGGCGCCCGACGGATTCCAGTCCGCAATCAGTTCCGCGCCCGCATACCCCTCGGAGGTCAGCAGGCGAGCCTCATCGGCGATCTCCGCTTCCCCGAGGGCCCGTTGCCAGACGGCGACCTCGTCCACCGATCCGTCGAACGAGTCGACGGCCTCGCCGCCCCACTTCGCCCTGCCGATCTGCAAGGGCCCACTGGCCGGCCAGGGCGTTCCCGTATCGGCCTCGGACTGCAGGACCCCGTTGAGGTACAACCGCACCTTGTTGTTGTCGGCGTCGTAGGTGGCGGCCACATGCGTCCACACACCCGTGGGGCTCGTCTGCTTGCCACGTGCCTTGGCCCACTTGTTACCGGTCGTGGGGTCCTTGGACAGCATGCGTACGCTCCAATCCTTCACCCCGTCGGCGCCGTACGAGAGGTAGAAGGGGCTGTTCTCACCGCCGTCCACACTGAGCAGGGTCATGATTCCGGTCGCTCCAGGGTTGACCCGCGCCCATGCAGAGACCGTGTAGGAAGACTGGGTTTCGAGCACCTGCCCGCTGGTGGCCGCGTACGCTCCGGCCCCGTTCAATGACATGCCCCTGTCCGTGACGGGTTTCTCCAGCGGCACGCCCGACGCGTCGTGCGTGATCAGGCCCCGACGTCCGCGGTCGTCACGCGTCGCGCCGCCCGAGAGCGTGGCGGCATGACGCGTCGACCCGCCCGCCGTCGCCGAGTCGACCGCAGCGCCACTCGCCTCGTCGAAGTGCCACCTGCCGACGGCGCCCTCGCCCGGGTCGACGAGAAAGTCCAGCACACTCAGCGCACCTGCTCTGCCGATGCCATCGGTGGCCCGGACAAACACCCGGTACGTTCCCGACCTGCCCGGTGTGACCGTCACCGTCGGCTTGGCTGCGGGTACCGCCTTGGACCAGGAGGCCGACGTGCTCAGCTTGTAGGCGTAGCTGACGTTGTTCGTGTCACCACTGGCCGGGGCGAACGTCAGGGTCGCCTTCTGCCCCGGACCGCCATGCGGAACACAGTCCTGCGGAGTGCACGGGGTGTACGGAGAGCCGACCGTGATCTTGGGCGCCTTCGGTGCGGTCGGGTCGACCTTGAAGTAGCACCACCCCGTCGTCGAAGCGTTCGAGGGCCCGGACAGATAGCTGCTCCCGTCGTAGTAGGAGCGCACCCAGGCCCGGTACCGGTACAGCGTGTGCTCCCGGAGTGTCGACCACGGCATCGAGAGCTTGGTGCCGTCCCCCACATAGCCAGTCGAGGGCCGCAAATCCCCATTGCCCGCGTCGGCATCCGACCAGCTCGAGTCGCTGTTCTTACGGTCGACGTCGAAATACACCCGCAGCTGAGCGTCCTTCTCGCCCCCCGACGCGGTCTGCGCCGTGGCAGTCAGGGAGGGCGTCGGGTCCGAGACGACGGCCGGATCGGACTCCTCCTTCTCGCAGACCGTTCCCGACCCCGTGACGAGCCCGATGCCCGTCGGCTTGGCCGGCAACCCGACGAACTTCGCCGAGAGCACGGCGTCGTTCTTGAACCGCTTCCACGCGCCCGTGTCCGACTCGTCGTGCGCCCGGATCTCCAGGGTGAGCCGAGAGAACTTGCCCGCCGCGAAGTTCCGCACTGTCGGAGTCAGATTCTCATTGGATTCGTCAGGGTTGTCATTGAACTCGATAGGCGCGTCCGGGGAGTCCGGATCGCACAGTGACCCACGCCCCGCCGACACACTGCGGTCTCCCATCCAGTCCAGCTCTTTGGGGCGCGAGGACCATGTCGTGGAGGAGGAGATGTTGTTTGTACGCACCAGGTCCACCCAGCGCGGATCGCACTGGAAAGCCCATGGCTCCGTGATCCGGAACGTGGCATCCAGCACCTTCTTGCCCTTGAGACTGGCCGGCGAGAACTCGAAGTAGAGGCGCTGCACGTATCCCGGCCCGCAGGAGTAGTTGTGCCAAGTGCCGCACTTCCCCGCGCCCTTGCCGAGACCGTCGTCGCCGTTGCCCCACCCGTAGCTCTCGTAGCCGTCCGAGCGCAGCAGTGTTCGTTCCGACTCGCTCCACGTCACTGTCGGATCGATGTACAGCGGGAATGCGGCCGCATCGGTCTTCGTGAGCATCTCCGCATCAGGCTTGACCGCCAGAGCGTCCTTGGACACCTCGATGTCCATCGTCGTGACGTGGTCGCCGGGCGCCGGCTCCACACCTTGCGCTGCCCCCTCCGCAGTCGGAGCGGCATTACCCGAGCCAGCTGCGCTGAATAAGCCGCCCTTCACCGCCATCTGCCCCGTCTCAGTGGCCGCGCCCGCCGAGTCCCACATCTGCGCGGGTGGCGCCCTGAAGACCGTGTTGCCGTCCCCGTCGGTAGCCGTCAGGTTTCCGCCCGTCCCTTCGCGGACCTTCAGCTCATGCGTGCGCAGCGTGTAATCGATCTGCTTGAGTTCCGGCCTGGCCGCGGCCTCCGGAGACTTGACCACCAGTACGTGCCGGAAGCCCTCGACCGACGCCGTCACTTTGAGGTCGACATCCGGCAGTACCTCCGGGTAGAGAGCGCTGTCTCCCGCAAGCTGCGGCTTCGGCAGCTTCTCCGGCCATCCGAGCTCCAGCGACCGACCCAGGTCCTCGATCTTCACTAGCGCCGTGTCGCCACCGCCGGAAAACGACATCCGCGTCGCCGCTGCCTTGGGCCCGACGGACCCGTCGGCTCGCTGCTCAAGGGTCGGATCCGGCTTTGCCCAGCCTCCGGCGTCCGCAGCCACCCGGACCGGTACCGCCGACTCTTCAAGCGAAAAGGTGTAGCCGTCAGGGTTGGCATAGACCGTCGTGCGCTCCATGCGCTCCCCCGAAACCTCGACCTGCTGCCCGGTCTCCTTCGCCTGGGCAAGCGCCTTCTGCCCCTCCGAAAGTGCAGCGGGCTCCTCAGCCGCCGCAGAGACGGGAACAGGCACCACGAGCAACGCACCAACCATCGCGCCTGCTGCGAGCACACCTGTCCGAGACGCACCCATGCGTCTTCTCTTGCTCATAACGCCCTGATGGCGCCCCCACCCTAACCCCACGCCCCCCACCCCGTATTCACAAGAACCTCACAAGTAACGCACATCAAATAGGCATTGTTCTGCGCGCGTCAAGAGTGATCATTCACGGCGGTCGGTTTTGGCGGACCAACGGCGATGGGCGGCTATCGGCGCTTCGCGGCTGACGACGAACAGGCTGCCGTCGAAGCACTACTCGCCTTCGCTATCGACTCAGGCTCGCCGAGGAAGCTCGAGGTTCTGTCTGCCGGCCGAGAAGTCTGGTGCCGGAGGCACTTGCCTCCTCTCCGGCACCAACTGTCCACCTGACAACCGCTGCGCGTCCGATTCCGGGTAGGTGCTGATCATGCCTGCAGTCGCCCTACCGTATGTCCGTGAGCTCATGAATTCGGGGCAGGCAGAAGGGACGCGGTCCAGTGGGGACTGCGCGAGCGTGAACTGTCACAGCAGCCTTGAGTGGGCTTCGATGGGGGCCATGAGACGAGGCGCAGACCGGCTCGCTCTGAGCGACCAGCCAGGTCATGTGACAGCCTGATGACCCCCACAGGCAGGAGCACCGCGACGTCGCCGGGACGCCATACCGCTTCGACGAGCAGCTAACCCGCACCCGACCGTCGGTGCCCTTCCGGCGAAACCGAAGGGCCACCTCAGGGCCAATTACTCCGATTCCACACCGCACTCGGAGAACCTCCGCTGGTCCTCCGAGTGAACCCGACACACACCCACACGCCACAGTCACGCAAAAACGCAGGTCAGACCATGGAGCCTGAGCATGCTCCAGGCAGGCAAGGAGGCAAGAAAACACGAAAGCCCTGGTCAAACGACCAGGGCTCCATGGGTGAGTGTGTCCGAGGGGGGACTTGAACCCCCACGCCCGATAAAGGGCACTAGCACCTCAAGCTAGCGCGTCTGCCATTCCGCCACCCGGACTAGGTGTCGTCGGCGCGGGGCTTGCCCGCGGCGACATGGACAACAATACCAAGGTTTCGGAGTGGGTTTCACGCGTGTATGCGGGGAGGCATAAGTGGGGGTTATGTGGGGAGCGGTGTGCGGTCGGCGGGTGGTGGTGGAGGGTGTTTGGGCTGGTCACGAGGGGTGGTGGGTGGGGGCACGGATCGTGATGGAGGGGTGGGGCGGTGGAACGGGGGCTAGGTGAGAGGGGTGGGGGGTTGTGGGGGTGTGAGGTGGTAGTGGGGGAAATTTCCTGGGAGGGGGGTTTCTCCGGGTGGGCCTTCGGTTACGGCGCGGATCAGGAGGGGGCCGCCTACGAAGGCGCCGCGCCAGGAGGTGCCGGTGCCGCCGAAGAGTTCCGCGCGGTCGCCTCGGGAGCGGGGGTGGTTGTGGCCGGTCTTGAAGGCGCGGATCTGGGGAGCCAGCCGGGCGTACGTCGCCGGGTCGTCGGTGGAGAGGGTGGCGACGAGGGCGCCGTTGGAGGCGTTCATCGCGGCCAGGAGCTCCGCCTCGGTGTCGACCAGGACGATCGTGTCGACGGGGCCGAAGGGCTCGGCGTGGTGGAGGGGTGAGGACGGGGGCGGCGCGAGGAGGGTGGTCGGGGGGAGGTAGGCGGCGGTGTCCTGGGACGGGAGGAAGCGGCCCTCGGCGAGAGAGCCCTGGTGGAGGGGTACGGCGCCGCGGGCGATGGCCTCGGTGGTGAGGTCGGCGAGCTCCTTGGCCTTGGCCGCGTTGATCAGTGGGCCGTAGTCGAGGGCGGGGAGCGGGTCGGCGGGGTCAGCGACCGCCAGGGGGTGGCCGAAGCGGACGTCCCGTACGGCCGGGAGGTACGCGGCCAGGAAGTCGGCGAAGGCGGAGCGCTGGACGACGAAGCGGGGGTAAGCGGTGCAGCGCTGCTTGGCGTACTCGAAGGTCTTGGAGAGGAGGGGTGTGAGGGCGGGCCAGTCGGTGTAGTTCCACAGGCCCCAGGTGTTGAGGCCCTCCTGTTCCAGGATGTGGCGTTTACCGAGGTCGGCGACGGCCGTGGCGATGCGCGCGCCGGCGTCGCGGCCGCCCACGAAGGAGACGCAGCCGATCTCCGGCGAGCGGACGAGGGCAGGCGACAGCTCGCTGCCGGACCCGCTGACGAGGGAGAGGGGCACACCCTCACGGCGGGCCAGTGCACAAGCCAGGGTGAGGCAGGCCACGCCGCCGTCGGTCGGGGTCTTGCCGATCACGGCATTGCCTGCGAGTGCTTGTACCAGCATGGCGTGAACGAGCACGCTCATCGGGTAGTTCCAGCTGGCGATGTTGCTCACCGGGCCGGGGAGGGGTGACCGGCCGATGATCATGCCGTCGACCTCGTCGACGTACCAGCGGACGCCGTCGATCGCCCGGTCCACGTCCGCCTGGGCGAGTTTCCAGGGCTTGCCGATCTCCCATACGAGGAGGAGCGCGAGCAGCTCCCGGTGAGCGGCGAGGGCGTCGAGGGTGGCGGCGATGCGGGCCTTGCGTTCGGGCAGCGGTACGTGGCGCCAGGCGCGGTGCTGGTCGAGAGCCGCGCGTACGGCCCGGGCCGCGATGTCGGTGGTCAGGCGGGGCGGTCCCGCGATGGGGGTGGCGTTGTCGATGGGACTGGTCACGGGGAGCGGGGTGCCGTCCGCGTGCCAGGTAGCCGACCAGAGGTTCAGTACGCGGTCGTCGTGGAATCCCTCGGGGGCCGCGGCCAGGCATCGCGCCCAGACGTCGGGCCAGGCTGTGCCCGGTTTGAGGGAGAGGGGGGCGGAGAAGAGGGTGGGGGACGTGGAGGACGCGGGGGTTCGGTGTGCCGGTACCCGCGTCGGTTTCCCTGCCGGAGTCGGTCCCGGAGTCGGTGTCGGATGCGGTCCTGGAGTCGGTGTCGGTGTCATCGCAGGGCCTCCCACTGTTCGCGTACCAGGCGTGCCGTTTCGGTGGGTGTGGTGCCGACGCGTACGCCCGCCGCTTCCAGTGCGCGGCGCTTGCCCGCTGCCGTACCGGAGGAGCCGGAGACGATCGCGCCCGCGTGGCCCATCGTGCGGCCCTCGGGGGCGGTGAAGCCCGCGATGTAGGCGACGACGGGTTTGGTGACGTGGGCGGCGATGAAGTCGGCCGCGCGTTCCTCCGCGTCGCCGCCGATCTCGCCGATGAGGACGATCAGCTCGGTGTCGGGATCGGCTTCGAAGGCGGTGAGGCAGTCGATGTGGCTGGTGCCGATGACCGGATCGCCACCGATGCCGACGCAGGTCGAGAAGCCGGTGCCGCGGAGTTCGTGCATGAGCTGGTACGTGAGGGTGCCCGACTTGGACACCAGGCCGATGGGGCCGGGCTGCGGGGCGATGTCGGCGGGGATGATGCCCGCGTTGGACTGGCCGGGGGTGATCAGGCCGGGGCAGTTCGGGCCGATGACACGGGTGCCGCGGCGGCGGGCATGGTGCTGGAAGGCGACCGCGTCGTGTACGGGGATGCCCTCGGTGATGAGTACGGCCAGGCCGATGCCCGCGTCGGCGGCCTCGGTGACGGCCGCCTTGGCGAACGCCGGCGGCACGAAGATCACGGACACGTCCGCGCCCGTACGGTCGACTGCTTCGCGCACGGTCCCGAAAACGGGCACGGCCCGGTCGTCCAGCTCGACCACGCGGCCCGCCTTGCGCGGGTTCACCCCGCCGACGATCTCGGTGCCGGCGGCGGACATGCGGCGGGTGTGCTTCATGCCTTCCGCGCCGGTCATGCCCTGGACGATGACCTTGCTGTCCTTGGTGAGGAAGATTGCCATGAGTACGCGCCTCCTTGGGGGCGTCAGTACGGGGGCGTTAGTACGGGGGCGACGGTACGAGGGCGTCAGTACGCCGCATTCCGCAGGCGGGGCCTCAGCCCCCAACGCCCCCCGCCAGCTCCGCCGCCCGTTCCGCCGCGGCGTCCATCGTGTCCGCGCGGTGCAGGAGCGGATGGGGGTACTCGTCCAGTACCGCTCGGCCGCGTTCGGCGTTGTTGCCGTCGAGGCGTACGACCAGGGGTTTGGTCAGGCGTACGCGTTCCAGGGCCGCGACGATGCCGTGCGCGACCGCGTCGCAGGCGGTGATGCCGCCGAAGACGTTCACCAGGACCGAGCGCACGGCCGGGTCGGCCAGTACGACGGTTAATCCATCCGTCATGACCTGGGCCGATGCGCCGCCGCCGATGTCGAGGAAGTTCGCCGGGCGCGCGCCGCAGCCGGCGACCACGTCGAGTGTGGACATCACCAGTCCGGCGCCGTTGCCGATGACGCCGACCTCGCCGTCGAGCTTGACGTAGTTCAGGCCCTTGGCGGCAGCCGAGCGTTCGAGCGCGTCCGTCGAAGACTCCCCGGCTGCCCCGAGCGCGGCTGCCCCGAGCGCGACGCCCTCGGGATGCCCTTCCCTGTACTCCTCCCCGTACTCCTCCCCGCGCCCCTCCCCCATGCCCCAACGTGCCTGCCGGTAGCGCGCGTTGTCGTCCAGTGTTACCTTGCCGTCCAGGGCCATGATCAGCCCGTCGGCCGTCCGCACCAGCGGATTGACCTCGACGAGGAGGGCGTCCTCGGCGACCATGACCTGCCACAGGGCGCGCAGGGTCGGTACGACGTCGGGCGGCAGGTGTACCGCATCCGCGATCCGGCGGGCGAGCGCCTCCGTCACACCCTCCCCCGGGTCGATGGGTATGCGGGCCACCGCGTCCGGGCGTGCGGCGGCGACGTCCTCGATCTCCATGCCACCCTCGGCGGACGCGATGGCCAGGAACGTTCCGCCGGCCCGGTCGAGGACGTACGAGATGTAGAACTCCGAGGCCACATCCACCGGTTGGGCCAGCATTACCGCCCGTGCCACATGCCCCTTGATGTTCATTCCGAGGATCTGGCGCGCCGTCAGCTCGGCGGCGGCCGGGTCCGCGGCCATCTTCACGCCGCCCGCCTTGCCCCGGCCGCCCGTCCTGACCTGGGCCTTGACGACCACTCGGCCGCCGAGGCGGGCGGCGGCAGCGCGGGCCTCGGGGGCGCTGCGGGCCACCTCGGCCGGGGGCACCAACACGCCGTAGGAGTCGAAGAGTTCTCGTGCTTGGTGTTCGAACAGGTCCATGCCCGCTCCTTGTGTCGATCGAAGGATCGATCTCTGCACGCCCCCTGGACATCGATCAGCCGATGCGGGATAACAAGGTTCATACAGTATTCGTCGACTGTATGCAATCGACCGGCCAATGACCGAACCTGCCTCCCCGGGACCGGTCTTGGAGCAGTTCGGCCCGGTCGCCGACCCTACGAAGGGACGCGTTTCACATGCCCGACGACAACCAGGACCCCCAGGGCACTCAGGACCTCATCTCCGGCGGGCACTTGGTCGCCAAGGCGCTCAAGGCGGAGGGCGTCGACGTCATCTACACGCTCTGCGGCGGCCACATCATCGACATCTACGACGGCTGCGTGGACGAGGGCATCGACGTCGTCGACGTACGGCACGAGCAGGTCGCGGCGCACGCCGCTGACGGTTACGCGCGGATCACCGGCAAGCCCGGATGTGCCGTGGTCACCGCCGGACCCGGTACGACCGACGCGGTCACCGGCGTCGCGAACGCCTTCCGCGCCGAGTCGCCGATGCTCCTGATCGGCGGGCAGGGCGCCCATACGCAGCACAAGATGGGGTCGCTGCAGGACCTGCCGCACGTGGACATGATGGCGCCGATCACCAAGTTCGCCGCCACCGTGCCGGACACGGCGCGCGCCGCCGACATGGTGTCGATGGCGTTCCGGGAGTGCTTCCACGGCGCGCCCGGGCCGTCCTTCCTGGAGATCCCGCGCGATGTGCTGGACGCGAAGGTGCCGCGTGAGAAGGCCCGGGTGCCGAAGGCCGGGCAGTATCGTGCCTCCACGCGTACGGCGGGTGATCCGGAAGCCGTCGAGCGGCTGGCCGATCTGCTGGCGCACGCGGAGAAGCCGGCGATCCTGCTGGGCAGCCAGGTGTGGACGACGCGCGGCACCGCCGCCGCTGTGGAGCTCGTACGGACGCTGAACGTACCGGCGTACATGAACGGCGCGGGGCGCGGCACGCTGCCGCCCGGCGATCCGCACCACTTCCAGCTCTCCCGGCGGTATGCGTTCGCCAACGCGGATCTGATCGTGATCGTCGGCACGCCTTTCGACTTCCGTATGGGGTATGGGAAGCGTCTGTCGCCCGATGCCACCGTCGTCCAGATTGATCTGGACTACCGGACCGTGGGGAAGAACCGCGACGTCGATCTGGGGATCGTGGGGGACGCCGGGCTCGTGCTGTCGGCCGTCACGCAGGCCGCGTCGGGGCGGCTGAACGGCGGGGCGAGCAAGCGGAAGGAGTGGATCGAGGAGCTGCGGACGGCGGAGCGTACGGCGTTGGAGAAGCGGCTTCCGCAGTTGCGGTCGGACGCCGATCCGATCCATCCGTACCGGCTCGTGAGCGAGATCAACGACTTTCTGACGGAGGACTCGATCTACATCGGGGACGGGGGCGACATCGTCACCTTCTCCGGGCAGGTCGTGCAGCCGAAGTCGCCGGGGCACTGGATGGACCCGGGGCCGCTGGGGACGCTCGGCGTCGGCGTGCCGTTCGTCATGGCGGCGAAGAAAGCGCGGCCGGACAAGGAGGTCGTGGCGCTCTTCGGGGACGGCGCGTTCTCGCTGACGGGGTGGGACTTCGAGACGCTCGTCCGCTTCGACCTGCCGTTCGTCGGGATCGTCGGCAACAACTCCTCGATGAACCAGATCCGTTACGGGCAGCGCGCCAAGTACGGGGACGCGCGGGAGCGGGTCGGCAACACCCTCGGGGACGTGCCGTACGACCAGTTCGCGCGGATGCTCGGCGGTTACGGCGAGGAGGTGCGCGACCCGGCGGACATCGGGCCGGCGCTGCAACGCGCCCGGGAGTCCGGCAAGCCGTCGCTGATCAACGTCTGGGTCGACCCCGACGCGTACGCCCCCGGAACCATGAACCAGACGATGTACAAGTGAGGTGACCGCGCGGTGACAAGTCACGGTGGAACCAAGGCACTTGAAGGCATTCGCGTCCTCGACATGACGCATGTGCAGTCCGGCCCGTCCGCCACGCAGCTGCTCGCCTGGCTGGGTGCCGACGTGGTCAAGCTGGAGGCGCCGAGCGGCGACATCACCCGCCGGCAGCTGCGCGACCTGCCCGACGTCGACTCCCTCTACTTCACGATGCTCAACTGCAACAAGCGGAGCATCACGCTCAACACGAAGACGGAGCGCGGCAAGGAGATCCTGACCGAGCTGATCCGGCGCTCCGATGTGATGGTGGAGAACTTCGGGCCGGGCGCGGTGGACCGTATGGGGTTTACCTGGGACCGCATACAGGAGATCAATCCGCGGATCGTCTACGCCTCCATCAAGGGGTTCGGTGAGGGCCCGTACACCAATTTCAAGGCGTACGAGGTGGTCGCCCAGGCCATGGGCGGGTCGATGTCGACCACGGGCTTCGAGGACGGCCCGCCGCTCGCCACCGGCGCCCAGATAGGCGACTCCGGGACCGGGATCCACGCCGTCGCGGGGATTCTCGCCGCCCTCTTCCAGCGGGAGAACACCGGTCGCGGGCAACGCGTGAACGTGGCGATGCAGCACGCCGTACTGAACCTGTGCCGGGTGAAGCTGCGCGACCAGCAGCGCCTCGCGCTCGGGCCGCTCGCCGAGTATCCGAACGAGGACTTCGGGGACGAAGTGCCGCGCTCCGGGAACGCCTCCGGCGGCGGGCAGCCCGGGTGGGCCGTCAAGTGCGCGCCGGGCGGGCCGAACGACTACGTGTACGTCATCGTGCAGCCCGTGGGCTGGCGGCCGGTCACCGAGCTGATCGGCCGCCCTGAACTCGCCGACGATCCCGACTGGGCGACTCCCGAGGTACGCCTTCCCAAGCTCGGGAAGATGTTCCAGCTGATCGAGGAGTGGTCCTCGACGCTGCCCAAGTGGGACGTCCTGGAGCGGCTGAACGCCCACAACATCCCGTGCGGTCCGATCCTGTCCACCAAGGAGATCATCGAGGACGCCTCGCTGGTCGCCAACGAGATGGTCGTCGAAGTCCCGCACCCCGAGCGCGGCACCTTCACCACCGTCGGCTCGCCCCTGAAGCTGTCCGACTCCCCTGTCGACGTCGAGCGCTCACCGCTGCTCGGCGAGCACAACGAAGCGGTGTACGTCGGCGAACTGGGGCTGGGCGACGAGGAAGTGGCACTGCTCAAGGCGAACGGAGTGATCTGACCGATGGCGCAGGACACGACGACAGAGGCGGCGGCCACAGGCGGTGCCGCGCCCGCGTACGACAAGGACGCGGTGCGGGCCGTGCTGCAGGCCGCGCGCTCCGAGGGGCGGACCGCGCTCACCGCTCCCGAAGGCAAGCTGCTCACGGACGCGTACGGGATTCCGACGCCGGCCGAGGGGCTGGCGGAGTGCGCGGACGACGCGGTCGCGCTGGCGGACCGGATCGGCTTCCCCGTGGCACTCAAGATCGTCTCGCCGGACATCCTGCACAAGACGGATGCGGGCGGGGTGCGGGTGGGCCTGAACTCCGCGGCGGAGGTGCGCGGCGCCTTCACGGCGATCGTGAGCAACGCCCGGGCGTACGCCCCGGCGGCCCGGATCAGCGGCGTGCAGGTGCAGCAGATGGTGCCCGAGGGCGGTCAGGAGGTGATCGTCGGGGCGGTCACCGATCCGACCTTCGGGAAGGTCGTGGCCTTCGGGCTGGGCGGGGTGCTCGTGGAGGTGCTGAAGGACGTCACCTTCCGGCTGGCGCCCGCCTCGCACGCGGACGCGGAGTCGATGCTGGACGGCATCCGGGCGGCGGAGGTGCTGCGTGGCGTACGGGGCCGCCCGGCCGTGGACCGCGCGGCGCTCGCCGACCTGATCGTACGGGCCTCCCGGCTGGCCGCTGACTTCCCGGAGATCGCGGAGGTCGACCTCAATCCGGTGTTCGCCTCGGCGGACGGGGTGGTCGCCGCCGATGTGCGCGTACTGCTCAGCGAAGGTCCCGCCAAGGAGCGCCGGCGCTACTCGCGCGAGGAGATCCTGGGCGCGATGCGGCGGCTGATGCGGCCGCGGTCCGCCGCGGTCATCGGCGCGTCCGGCGAGCCGGGGAAGATCGGCAACTCGGTGATGCGCAACCTCATCGACGGCGGCTTCCCCGGGGACATTTACCCGGTGAACCCCAAGGCCGATGACATCCTCGGCCGCAAGGCGTACAAGACAGTGATGGATGTGCCGGGAGAGGTGGATGTGGCGGTCTTCGCCATACCCGCGAAGTTCGTGCCCGCGGCCCTGGAGGAGGTCGGCCGCAAGGGGATACCGAACGCCGTGCTGATCCCGTCGGGCTTCGCGGAGACCGGCGAGCACGCGCTGCAGGAGCGGATCGTGGCGATCGGCGAGGAGTACGGCGTACGCCTGCTGGGGCCGAACATCTACGGCTACTACTCCACCTGGCAGGATCTGTGCGCGACCTTCTGCACCCCGTACGACGTGAAGGGGTCCGTCGCGCTGACCTCGCAGTCCGGTGGCATCGGCATGGCGATACTGGGCTTCGCCCGGTCCACGAAGACCGGTGTCTCGGCGATCGTCGGGCTCGGCAACAAGTCGGACGTGGACGAGGACGACCTGCTCACCTACTTCGGCGAGGACGAGAACACCAAGTGCATCGCGATGCACCTGGAGGACCTCAAGGACGGCCGTGCCTTCGTCGAGGCGGCGCGGGAGACCGTGCGCAAGAAGCCGATCGTGGTGCTCAAGGCGGGGCGTACGAGCGCGGGGGCGCGGGCCGCGGGCTCGCACACCGGCGCGCTGGCCGGCGACGACGCGGTGTACGACGACATCCTGCGGCAGGCGGGCGTCATCCGGGCCCCGGGCCTGAACGACATGCTCGAGTACGCGCGAGCGCTGCCCGTGCTGCCCACGCCGCAGGGTGACAACGTCGTCATCATCACCGGCGCCGGCGGCTCCGGGGTGCTGCTCTCCGACGCGATCGTGGACAACGGGCTGTCGCTGATGGAGATCCCGGGCGACCTGGACGCGGCCTTCCGGCGCTTCATCCCGCCCTTCGGCGCGGCGGGCAACCCCGTGGACATCACCGGCGGCGAGCCTCCGTCGACCTATGAGGCGACGATCCGGCTGGGCATGGAGGACCCGCGCATCCACGCGCTGGTGCTGGGTTACTGGCATACGATCGTCACCCCTCCCATGGTCTTTGCCGAGCTAACGGCCCGCGTCGTCGCGGAGTTCCGCGACCGGGGCATCGAAAAGCCGGTGGTGGCGTCGCTCGCCGGAGACACCGAGGTCGAGGAAGCCTGCGCGTACCTCTTCGAGCGCGGGGTGGTCGCGTACCCGTACACCACCGAGCGCCCGGTCGCGGTGCTCGGCGCGAAGTACCGCTGGGCACGGGCGGCGGGGCTGCTGGGAGGCGCGTCATGACGTGACCCGGTGGTGCGAGTCCCGCGAGCACGAAGAGAACCGGACAGGGGGCGCTGGCCAGGCTTCTTCGACGCAAGGGGTTCGACATGACAACAACCGATGCCCCAGCGGGTGCCCCGTACCGGGAGGTGCGGGACCGCAACGGACGGGTGTACCGGATCGGCGAGCGCGACCGGGACATCCTGGGCCGGCCCCGCTGGACGATGGTGCTCCTCCCGTGGGTCGGCATGATGGGCATCAGCTCGTCGGAATACGCCTTCACCTCGGCCGAGGACACCCTGCACGACGCGCATCTGTGGAGCAGCGGGCACATCTTCTGGCTGCTGGGTGTGTGGGTGTTCTTCCAGGCGGCGGTGGCGTTCCCGGCGGGGAAGCTGCGCGAGAGCGGCCGGCTGCCGGCCCGTAACGCCATGATGCTGGGCGCCGTGGGGACGTTTCTGGGGTACCTCTCCCTGGCGTACGCCCCGCACGTCGTCGTCGCGTACATCGGCTTCGGCGCGTTCAGCGGGACGGGCGCCGGGCTGGTCTACGCGACCTGCGTGAACATGGTCGGCAAGTGGTATCCGGAGCGCAAGGGCGGCAAGACGGGCCTGGTCAACGGCGGTTTTGCGTACGGCTCCGTGCCATTCGTCTTCCTCTTCACCGCCTATCTGGACCTCAGCAACTACCAAGTGGTGCTGGTCTCCGTCGGCGCGGTGCTGCTGGTGATCGTGGCGAGCGCCGGGTGGTTCTTCAAGGACCCGCCGAAGAACTGGTGGCCGGAGCACGTCGACCCGCTGTCGGTCTCCGACGACCCGCGGATCCGGCGAGCGCTCGCGAAGAACCCGCCGGCGGTCAAGCAGTACACGCCCGCCGAGGCGGCCCGCACGCCCGCCCTGTGGATGATGTGGTTCTGCCTGCTCTGTACGGCCGGCATCAACATCTTCGGCATCGCCTTCCAGGTGCCCTTCGGGAAGGACATGGGCTTCGCGGGCGGCATCGTGGCCACCGCGATGTCCCTGAAGGCGATCGTCAACGGCACCGGGCGCGGCGTCATCGGCTGGATCTCCGACCGGTACGGGCGGCGCAACACGCTCATCTTCGTGTGCCTGGTGCTGGGCAGCGCGCAGATCGGCGTGCTCGTCTCGGGGACGCTGCAGAGCCTGCCCTTCTTCTTGATCTGTTCGATGGTCTCCGGATTCGGCGGCGGCGCGATCTTCCCGCTGTTCGCCGCGATGACCGCCGACTTCTTCGGTGAGAACAACAACGCCACGAACTACGGGATGGTCTACAGCTCCAAGCTCGTCTCCGGGCTGGTCGGCTCGGGCCTGGGCGCGGTCGTGGTGGGTGCCTGGGACTACCGGGGCGCCTTCGTGCTCGCCGGCGGCATCGGCTTCTTCTCGGCCGTGCTGGCCGTGTTCCTGCGCCAGCCGGGCCGGCCGGCCGTGCGCGCCATCCAGCCCAATCCGCGTCCGATCAGCAGGGAGGCGATGTGAGATGACCGCAGAGGACATCACGGCCCCGAGAGCGGGCCGGGTACGTGACCTCACCGACGCGCAGGGCCGGGTCTACCGGGTCGGTGTCACGGACCGGGAGATCCTGGGCTATCCGCGCTGGACCATGGTGCTGCTGCCTTGGGTGGCCATGATGGGCATCAGCGTGTTCGAGTACGCCTACGGGGCCGCCGAATCGACGCTCTCCGAGGCGCACCACTGGAGCCACACCGGAACGTTCTGGGTGCTGAGCGTGTGGGTCTTCTTCCAGGCGACGGTGGCCTTCCCGGCCGGCCGGCTGCGCGAGAAGGGCGTACTGACCAGCCGGGCGGCGATGCTGGCCGGCTCGGGCCTGGCGCTGCTGGGCTTCGTGAGCCTCGCGCACGCGCCGTCCCTGTGGTGGGCGATCGTCGGCTTCGGTGTGCTCGGCGGTACCGGCTCCGGCCTGGTGTACGCGACGTGCATCAATACGGTCGGGAAGTGGTATCCGGAGCGGCGGGGCGGCAAGACGGGTTTCGTCAACGGCGGCTTCGCCTACGGTGCGGTGCCGTTCATCTTCCTCTTCTCGTACGGCTTCGATGCCGGGAACTACCGCGGGGTGCTGGACCTGGTGGGCCTGTACGTGCTGCTGGTGACGGCGGTGGCGGGGATGTTCTTCAAGGACCCGCCGAAGAACTGGTGGCCGGATCACGTCGACCCGCTCGCGCGTCCCCGTACGGGGCGGACGGCGCAGGCGCTGCGCAAGAACCCGCCGGCAGCGGGTCAGTTCACGCCCCGCGAGGCGGTGCGTACCAAGATGCTGCCCCTGATGTGGGCGTGCCTGCTGTGCACCGCGGGTGTGTCGATCTTCGGCATCTCCTTCCAGGTGCCGTTCGCCAAGGACGTCGGCTTCGGCCCACTGGTCGCGGCGTCCTCCATGGGCATCATGTCGGTGGTCAACGGCACCGGGCGCGGCGTCGTGGGCTGGCTCTCGGACCGCCTCGGGCGGCGACTGACGCTGACCTACGTGTGCCTCGTCCTCGGGCTCGCGCAGTTCGGCGTCCTGTGGGCGGGCGAGAGCGCCAACCAGCCGCTGTTCCTGGTCTTCGCCTTCGTGTCCGGCTTCGGCGGCGGCGCGTTCTTCCCGCTCTTCGCCGCCCTCGTACCGGACTACTTCGGCGAGAACAACAACGCCTCCAACTACGGCCTGGTCTACAGCTCGAAGCTGGTCTCCGGGCTGCTGGGCGGCGGCCTGGGCGCCGCGGTGGTGGCCGCCTGGGGCTACGACGGCGCGTACGCCACAGCGGGCTGTGTGGGGCTGCTGGCGGCCGTGCTGTCGCTGTTCCTGAAGCGGCCGGCGGAACGGGCGGGGGTGGCGGGCTGACCCCGTAGGGCGGGGCGCGGCACGGCGGCTGTCAGCCGCCGTGCGCCGCGTCCCCTCCCGCGTTCTGCGCGATCGCTTTGTGGTGCCGGACGACCTCTTCGATGATGAAGTTGAGGAACTTCTCGGCGAATGCCGGATCGAGTTTGGCGTCCTCGGCGAGCCGGCGCAGCCGGTCGATCTGCGTGGCCTCACGGGCCGGGTCGGCGGGCGGCAGGCTGTGCCGGGCCTTGAGCTCGCCGACCTGCTGCGTGCACTTGAAGCGCTCGGCGAGCAGGTGCACCAGGGCGGCGTCGAGGTTGTCGATGGAGCCGCGCAGGTACAGCAGCCGCTCCCGCGCCGCCTCGTCCGATACGGAGGCCGCGTCGGAGCGCGGTTCTCCGCCGGCCGTGGTCGGCGCGGCGGGCGTCCACTCGCTCATGTGGTGTCGCCAATCTGGGTCGGGTAGTGCGTGATCGTGGGGCACATTACCCGGCCCGGACGAGGAGCACGTAAGGGACGGAACCGCCGTCTCACGGAGTGGTTGCCTCAGGCGGCGGCCGGCCGTCCTGCGCCGGAGTCGTGGCTATCCCCGCAGGTGGCGGAGGTGGGACGCGGAGCGGCGGGCCGTGGTGAGGGAGCCGGCGGGGTTGGCGGCGGGGTCGACGGCGTCGTCTCGTTCAACGATCCAGTTGTGGTACTTGCGGTTGGGCAGGCGGCCCACGCGGCTCAGGAAGTGCCGGTAGTCGATGTCGCCGTCGCCCACGTCCACCATGTGGTAGCCGTCGCGTGCCGCCTCGTCGTGCTCGCCGTCCTTGACGTGGAAGAGCGGGTAGCGGGCGGGGTCGGCGAGGACGTAGTCGAGCGGTTCGAAGGGCGCGGGCGTGCCGTCGGGCCGCTTGGAGAAGCGGTACTGGGCGACATAAGCCCAATAGATGTCCATTTCGAGACGCACGAGGCTGGAGTCGGTCTCGGCCAGGAGGACGTCGTAGAGCCGCACCTTCGGGTTGTCCGTGGCGAAGGCGAACTCGTCCGCGTGATTGTGCTGGTAGAAGTGCATGCCGCGGGCCTTGGCCGCCGCCCCGTAGGCGTTGAAGTCCGCGGCCGCGCGCTTCCAGCCGTCGACGGTGTTCCCGTAGCGGTTGGGCCCGGAGGCGGTGCCCACGTACGGCAGGCCGAGGGCCTGGGCGTCGTCGAGCACCTTGGTGAGGTTGGTGGCGAAGGTGTACGCCTTCGGGTCGGACGAGTAGTAGCCGACGTGGCTGCCGATGCCGCGCAGCCCGTTGTCCTTCATGAGGCGCTTGAGCTGCGCCAGGGTGATGGCGCCGGCCGAGCCCTGGGTGTAGCCCGCGAACTCCACCTCGTCGTATCCGTAGCGGGCCAGCTCTTCGAAGACTCTGGCGAAGCCGACGGAGGCCGTCTGGTCGCGGAGCGTGTAGAGCTGGATGCCGAGGCGGCCCGGCGGAACGACGGGGCGGTGGCCGTCGGCCGTGGCGGGGCCGGTGCGCGGGCCGGACTGGGCGGCCTGGGCCGGCTGGGCGCCGAGGACGGCGGCCGCCGTGGCGCCGGCGGCCACGCCGAGGAACCCGCGGCGGGCGAGCCGGCGCGCGAGCTCGGGGTTGCGGGAGGTGCGCGGGTTGGGAACGTCGCTGGTCATTACGGCTCCAAGGTCGATTGTCAGTGCCGTGCGGCAAGCTTGAGGAGCAAGGACTTCACGTCGGTCGCAGCGAGGGGGGTGGTGAGCGTGCCTGCGGTGGAGCAGATCAGGACGGGTCCGTCGTCCTCGTGGTCCGGGATACGCCCGTGACTGCCGCGCACGGGCTCGGGATCGAGGGGGACGACGGCCATGCGGTAGCGCATGCCGGTCTTCTTGCGGGCGAGCGCGGTGGCGGCGCGTAGCCGTACGTAGGGGTCGCGCGGGTCCATGAAGAGCTCGGCGGGGTCGTAGCCGGGCTTGCGGTGGATCTCGACGAGGCGCGCGAAGTCCGGCGCCCGGGCGTCGTCGAGCCAGTAGTAGTACGTGAACCACGCGTCGGGTTCGGCGACGGCGACGAGTTCGCCGGCGCGCGGATGGTCCAGCCCGTGCTGCTTCTTGCCCGCGTCGTCGAGGAGTTCGCCGAGCCCCGGGAGGTCCGCGAGCGCTTCCCGGGTCGCGTCGAGGTCTTCGGGGCGGCGTACGTAGACGTGCGCGATCTGGTGATCCGCGACGGCGAAGGCGCGGGACGCGGTCGGGTCGAGGTACTCCATCCCGTCCTGGGTGTGCACCTCCAGCAGGCCGGCCCGGCGCAGCGCGCGGTTGATGTCGACGGGACGGCGGGCGCGGGTGATGCCGTATTCGGACAGGGCGACGACGGTGACGCCGGCCGCGCGGGCGTCGTCGAGGAGGGGCGCGATGACGGCGTCGAGTGCGGCGGCGGCCGCGTGCGAGCGGGGGTCGTCGGGCCCGTAGCGCTGGAGGTCGTAGTCCAGGTGCGGGAGGTAGGTGAGAGTGAGGTCGGGGTGGCGGGTGCGCAGGATGTGGCGGCTGGCGTCGGTGATCCATTGAGAGGAGGCGATCGAGGCCGTGGGCCCCCAGTAGGTGAAGAGCGGGAAGGGGCCGAGCAGTTCGGTCAGCTCGTCGTGGAGGGCGGGCGGCCGGGTGTAGCAGTCGGGTTCCTTGCGGCCGTCGGCGTAGTAGATGGGCCGGGGCGTGACGGTCCAGTCGACGTCCGCGCCCATGGCGTACCACCAGCAGATGTTGGCGACGGTGTAGCCCGGGTGGGCGCGGCGGGCCGCGTCCCAGAGCTTGTCGCCGCCCACGAGGGCGTTGTGCTGCCGCCAGAGGTGGACCTCGCCGACGTCGCGGAAGTACCAGCCGTTGCCGACGATGCCGTGCTGGGAGGGCGGCGCGCCGGTGAGGAAGGTCGACTGGACGGTGCAGGTGACGGCCGGCAGGACGGTACGCAGCGGGGTGTACGAGCCGGCCGCGGCCAGCGCCTTGAGGTGCGGCATGTGGTCGAGGAGCCGGGGGGTGAGGCCGACGACGTCGAGGACGAGGAGGGGCTGGGGCGGCGCGGCGTCTGTGGACGGCGCCGCGGTGTCTCCGGGGCTGCTCTCGTGCGCGGTCATGGCAGCTCCTTGAGGCCGAGGTCGGTCAGCAGGTCGCGGGCGAGGGCGAGTTCGGCGGCGATGCCGTCGGCGAGCCGGGCGCGGGTGCGCGGCCGCAGCTCGGGCGGCAGCGCCTGCCAGGTGTACGTCTCGACCTCCAGGTGGTGGGTGCGCGGTGGCGCGGCCGGGCCGACGAGATGGGCGAGGGTGTCCTGGAGTACGGGGAGGGTCGAGGTGAGCGGGGGCTGCGGCGGCGCGTGCAGCGGTACGTGGAAGTGGGCGCGCCAGGGGGCGGTGGTGGGAAGCCCCGTCCGCTCCCCCACGCCGTCGCCGAGCACCTCGCCGAGCCCGTCGTCGAGCGCATCGCCGAGCGCCTCGTCCAGGTCGTCCGTGGCGAGAAGGAGGCCGTCGGCGTTCCGGGTGCGGGTCTGGTGCAGGAAGCGGGGCTCGGCGAAGGCGCCGAGCGCGGCGCGGACGTCGGCCCGTTCGGGGTGTTCGGCGTGCAGGGCGGCGGACAGCTGCGTCTTGACGACGGGGATGCCCGCCCGGTGCAGCGCGTCCAGGGCCGGTCCCGGTTCCTCGAAGGAGGTGGCGAGGTGACAGGTGTCGACGCAGACGCCGATGCGGTGGGGCGGGATGCCCGGAATGGCCGGCGCGCCGGTCAGCGCGCCGAGGGCATCGGCCAGGGTCTCGATCGTGCAGCCGGGCTCCGGCTCCAGGCCGACGCGGATGCTGCGGCCGGTGGTGTCCTGGAGCGCGTCCAGGCGCGCGGCGAGAGTGCGGAGCGCGGCCATCGCGGTCGCACGCCGGTGCTCGTCGAAATCCGTACGCCAGGCGAGCGGCAGAGTGGAGATGGTGCCCTCGGCGGCGTCGTCCGGGAGCAGTGCGGTCAGCAGCCGGGCGAGGTCGGCCGTGTACTCCAGCCGGGCCGGCTCGGTCCAGTCCGGCCGGTAGACCCGGTACTTGACGCGGCTGTCACCGAACCCCTCGTACGGGAATCCGTTGAGGGTGACGACCTCGAGGCCGCGCGCGTCCAGCTCCCGGCGCAGCCGGCGGAGCGCCACGGGGTCAGATGTCAGCGCGCGGGCCGCGGCGCGGGCGAGCCAGAGTCCGATGCCGAGCCGGTCCCGGCCCAGCCGTTTGCGTACGGGCTCACAGTGGTCGCGCAGCTGGGCCAGCACGCCGTCGAGCGTCTCGGCGGGGTGGACGTTGGTGCAGTACGCGAGGTGGACGGTGGAACCGTCGGGGTGCCGGAAGCGCATGGGTCCGCCGCCTCCTCATTCCCCGCCGCGGAGGATGGAGTTGCCCTCGTGGAGGGCGCCGGGGTCGGCGATGTCGAGGGAGAGCCGGCCGCTCTGGCCGTAGAAGGCGACGGGGTTGCGCCACAGCACCTGATCCACGTCGTCGTCGGAGAATCCGGCGGCGCGCATCGCCTCGCCGACGTGCCGCGTCTTGAGCGGGTCGCTGCGGCCCCAGTCCGCCGCGGAGTTGACGAGGATCCGCTCCGTGCCGTGCACGCGGAGGATCCGCACCATCCGTTCCGGGTCCATCTTGGTGTCCGGATAGATGGAAAAGCCCAGCCAGCAGCCACTGTCAGTGGCGTCCCCTACCGTTGTCTCATTGAGATGGTCCAGGACGACGTGATCGGGGGGCAGGTCGGATTCGCGCAGGACGTCGAGGGTGCGTTTGAGCCCGGCGGACTTGTCGCGGTGGGGGGTGTGGACGAGGGCCGGGAGGCCGTGGTCCGCGGCCAGTTGGAGCTGGGCGGCCAGGGCGGTGTCCTCGGCCGGGGTCATCGAGTCGTAGCCGATCTCGCCGACGGCGACGACCGAGTCTTTTACGAGGTAGCGGGGCAGGGCGTCGAGGACGGGGGTACAGCGGGGGTCGTTCGCCTCTTTGGGGTTGAGCGCGATGGTGCAGTGATGGGCGATGCCGTGCTGGGCGGCCCGGAAGGGCTCCCAGCCGAGAAGGGAGTCGAAATAGTCGAAGAAGCTCTCCGGTGAGGTCCGCGGCTGCCCCAGCCAGAAGGCCGGTTCGACGAGGGCACGCACGCCGGCCGCGTACATGGCCTCGTAGTCGTCGGTGGTGCGGGAGGTCATGTGGATGTGCGGATCGAAGATACGCATCGGGGTTACGCCTCCTCGGGGGACGGATCAGCGGACGCTCGGCCGGACGAGCCGGCGGCCACGTCGTTGGGCAGGTCGGCGGATGCGTCGGCGGACAGGGGGGACAGCTGGGTGAGAGCGAGCACGCGAGCCAGATCGTCGGGTACGGGACGGCCGGCCGAGGTGCGTTCACGGGCGTAGTCGTCGAGCATCCGGGCGAGTTCGGCATCGCCGCGGGAGCGTTCGGCGAGAGCGGCGACGGCGTCCACCGGCACTCCGGTGAACAGGCACTTGAGTACGGCGTGCCGCCAGGCGTGCGCATCGAGGTGCCGTGCGGCGTACGGGCCCACGGCCGCGGCCACCAGCCGCGTGTCGTTCGTCCGCAGGGCGTCCTCGATGAGCGGCAGGCCGTACGGGTCGTCCGTGCCGGTCGTACTGGTCGAGTCGGCGGTGCTGGTCGTGCCGTCCGTGCGCGGCGGCGGGGCCGGCAGGTGCGGGAGTGCGAGGAGTACGGCCCGGCGTTCGGCGGCCGTGCCGTGCTCGTACAGCCGGGTGACGGTGGCGCCGTCGGCGCGGGCGGCGCACAGGATCAGCACTCGCGCGGCCTCGGCGGCCTCCGGGTCGGCATGATGCGGCGGTTCCCTCCGCACGCAGTGCCTCCCGGCAGCGGCGAAGCGGGTCTCCCAAGTGGGGGCGGCGGCCGACGACGGCGAGCGTCGGGCGGGGGCGGGGGCGGTGGTCCCGGCCTCCGCAGAGCGGGGTCCGTCGGCCTCCGGGGCACTGGGGGTGGCTCCGCCGCCGTGGGTGCCACCGGTGGCGTGGGTGGTGGCTTCGGTCAGGGCCTCGTCGAGCCAGGCGCGGGCGCCGGCGCCGAGGCGGTCGCGGAGTGCCTTGTCGAGACGGGTGATCCAGGGGTCGTCCGGGGTCAGGTCGGAGGTCAGCACGGGTCACCTCCGCTGCGGCTCGCGGCGGACAGCGCCGGGACCGAAAAGGCTGGTTCGGAGAGGTGGGAACGGAGGAAGTGAAGGGAGGTGCGGGCCAGTTCGGGGCCGGCGTGGGAGTGGCGGGGCAGCTCGACGCTGACCAGGCCGCGGTAGGCCGTGTCGCGGAGGGCGGCGAGTACCGGCGGGAAGTCGATCTCGCCGTCACCGAAGGGAAGGTGTTCGTGGACGCCGCGGCGCATGTCTTCCAGCTGGACGTGCCGGGTCCAGGGCGCGGCGGCACGGATGCAGTCGGCGGGCGGGGCCGGTTCCAGGCACTGGCAGTGGCCGATGTCGAGGGTCAGCCCGAGTATGTCCGGGTCGGGGGCGCCCATGACCGTACGGAGGTGGTGGAAGGCAGCGAGGTCGGAGAGGAGGTGGCCGGGTTCCGGTTCCACGGCGAGCGGCAGCCCGGCGTCCGAGGCCGCCGCGGCGACGGGGTCCAGGGCGGCGGCGAGGCGCTGCCATGAGTCGGCGTCCGTGCTGCCGGGGTCGCGTATGCCGCTGAAGCAGTGGACGGCGGTGGCGCCCAGGTCCGCGCCGACGCGTACGGCGGTGCGCAGCAGGTCGGTGCGGGCGGCGCGGGCGTCCGGGTCGGGGTCGATGAGGGTGGGGTGGTGTTTGCGATACGGGTCGAGTACGTAGCGGGCGCCGGTCTCGATCGCGACGGCGAGGCCCGTGTCGCGCAGGGTGTCGGCCACCCGCGCCGTGCGGGCGGCCAGGCCCGGGGCGAGGGGGTCGAGGTGCATGTGGTCGAGGGTGAGCGCGACACCGTCGTAGCCGAGGTCGGAGAGGAGGGCCAGGGCGTCGGTCAGACGGAGGTCGGTGAGGCCGTTGGTTCCGTAGGCGAGGCGGAGGGGCGGCGAAGCCGGGGAGTGCGGTGAGCGGGGCTTGTCCCGTGGTGGGGGTGTTGGGGTCATGTCGGGCTGACCTTTCGGGACAGGCGACGGGCGACGGGGATGAGCGCGAGCACCGCCGCGCCGGTGGCCGGTGCACCGGCTCGTGCGGCGAGGGCCGCCTGCAGCGGGATCATCGCGCGGATGCCGCCGCCGACGGCCCGTTGGAGGAAGTGGGGTGACGGGTTGAGCGCGGCGACGAGGAGGGGGCGGGCGGCGGTGACCGCGTAGCCCGCGGCGAGGAGAGGGGGTGCGAGGGCCCGCGCCGAGGTGGCTGTCAGCCCTCCGCTGCCGGTGGAGACCTTGCCGCCTTGCGCGGGCGGCGGGGCGGTGCTGTCTCGCGCAGGCGGCGGGGCTGCGTTGCCTTGCGCAGGTGGTCGGGGTGCGTTGGCTTGCGCAGGTGATCGGGTTGCGTTGTCACCGGAGGCCGGGCGGGAGGGGAAGCGGCCGGCTGCCGCGTTGGCGAGTGCGGTCACGGCGGCGAGGGCGAGGAGGGGCAGGGACGAGGAGGAGCCCTGGGTTTCGCGGCGGGAGACGGTGGTGACGGTGAAGGTGTGCGCGCCGAGCAGGGCGGCCGAGGGGAGGGCGCGGAGAGCCGCCCCACTCGTACCCGTACCGCGGCCCGCCCCAGTGCCCGTACTCGTACCCGTACCACCGCCCGCCCCAGTGCCCGCACCCGTACCACCGCCCGCACCCGCACTCGCACCACCGCCCCTGCCCGGCGTCGCGACGGCGCCCTGGAGGAGGTCGAGGGCGCGGGCGCAGGCCATGGCGGTGGGGCCGGCGGGGGTGTTCTTGAGGTGCAGGTCGTAGGCCCAGACCGTGGCGGCCAGGGCGGTGGCGGTGGCCAGGGCCGGGCGGCCGGCCGCCGCCGCGCACGCCAGCCCCGCCGCTGTCAGCCCGCCGGCCGCGGCGAGGGCAGCGCCGGGGGTGATGCGGCCGGAGGGGATGGGGCGGTGCGGGCGTTCGAGGGCGTCGATGTCGCGGTCGGCCCAGTCGTTCAGGGCCATGCCGGCTTCGTACAGGCAGAGGGAGGAGCAGGCGGCCAGCGCCGTACGGGCGTTGGGGCGCAGCCCGGCGGCGGCCGCCCCGGCGAGAAGGTCGCCGGGGACGCTGGCCGGAGCGGAGATCCGGAGCAGCTCCGCCCAGGCGCGGAGAGGGCGGCGGACGCCCTCGCCGTCGGAACCGTTGCCTCGGCAGGCGCCCTCGCGGTCGGAACCGTTGCCTCGGCGGGGGCCCTCGCCGTCGAAGCCGTTGCCTCGGCGGGGGCCCTCGCCGTTGCGGAGGAAGCGCGGGAGAGGGATCACCGGTGCGCCTCCCGGAGGCGGGTGGCGAAGGTGGTGGTGAGCGCCGTGTACTGGTCCGACAGGGCGGCCGGGCCGCTGTCCGGGTCCTTGAAGTAGAAGCCGAGTCCGGGGAGCGGGCCACTGAGGCCGGCCGCGTGAGCGGCCGACACCAGGCGGGCCAGGTCCAGGACGAGCGGGGCGGCGAGGGCCGAGTCGCAGCCCTGCCAGATGGTCTGGAGGATCACCCGGCTGCCGAGGAAACCGTCGACCGCGACGTGGTCCCACGCCGTCTTCCAGTCGCCCAGTGCCGGAACGTTGTCGATGTGCAGGTCGCCGGGCGGGAGTTCGCCGAGGGTGTCACGGAGTACGGCGGCCTTGCCCGCGTTCTTCGCGGCAGCGGCGGCCGGGTCGGCGAGTGCGGCGCCGTCTCCCCCGCCGAGCAGGTTCGTACCGGACCAGGCCCGTACGGCCAGCGCGCGCTGCGCCAGCATCGGCGCCAGGGCGGAGCGCAGCAGGGTCTGGCCGGTCTTGCCGTCCCGGCCCGCGTACGGAAGGCCACTGCAGCGGGCCGTATCGCGGAGGAGGGGGTGATGGAGGCCGGTGGAAGGCGTGAAGTTGACGTACGAGCAGCCGGCGCGGAGCGCGGCGAGCGCGTAGAGGGAGCTGGCCGGGAGGCGTTCCGCTGACGGGTCCGCCCCCTCTCCCCCCACGCCCGGTTCCGTCGAAGCGACGTTGATCACGACCACCCGGTCCAGGTGGTGCGTACGGCGGAACGTACGGAGATCCGTGGCGAAGGCGGCGGTCAGGGCCTCGTCGTCCCGGGTGTCTCCCGGTTGCGGGCCGCCGGGGCGGATCTCGGCGTCGGCGGCAGCGAGTTCGGCGTGTACGGAACGGGGCAGGCCGTGCGGCATGACACCACCGGCGGCGAGCTGCTCGGCGCGCTTCGGCAGCGGGCAGGACGTGATGTCGTGGCCGCCGAAGACGAGTGAGGCGAGCGGCGGCAGCGACACGTCGGCGAACGCGGCGGTCTCGGTGACCATGCCGGTCGGCTCGTGCAGCCCGGCGGCGAGTGCCGCGCAGCCCGCGACGACGGTCGTCGCGACCGATCCCCGCGCACCGATCAGCCACACCCCCGTACGACCGGAACCCGAACCCGACCCAGATCCAGACCCCGACCCAGACCCCGACCCAGACCCAGATCCAGAACTCAAACCCCAACCGGAACCCGAACCGGAACCCGAACCCGAACCCGAACCACTTTCCGTACCCATACGCCCTCCCGTCTCCTCATCCGCACTCACAGCACCGCTGTCCCGACCGAACGCAGCTCCCGCGCTGTTCCCCCTCACCCGCGACCGCCCTTCTCCCCCAGTTCCTTGATGCGGATGTGGCGGAAGGCGACCTGGTCGTCGGGGCCGTGGTTCTGGATGCCGACGTAGCCCTGGCGCAGGGAGCGGGCCGGGTCGTGGTTGGTGAAGTCGTTGATCTTGCGGCCGTTGAGGAAGACCTTCAGGCGTTCGCCCTGGACGCGGATCTCATAGGTGTTCCACTCCCCCGGCGGGTTCAGGGCCGCGTCCCGGGCCTTGATGTCCGCGGCCTGGAAGCCGTAGACGGAGCCGGTGGTGTGGTCGGGGGTGTCGGTGGCGTCGATCTGGATCTCGTAGCCGTTGTCGACCGCCGACCAGGGGTCGTCGGAGGCGGGGAAGCCCACGTAGACGCCCGAGTTGTCGTCTCCGGACTCGCTCGCCATCTTCCAGTCCAGCTTCAGGGAGTAGGCGTGCTGCTCCTTGGCCGCGTACCAGAGCATGCCCATGCCGCCCGTGGAGGTGAGCGTGGCGTCGTCCTCGTTCAGGGTGAAGGAGCCGGGGCCCGCCTGCTTCCAGCCCTTCAGGCTCGCCGCACTGCCGTCGAAGAGGGCGGTGTAGCCGGTCTCCGGTCGGCAGTCGGCCTGGGCCTGGCCCGTGGCATACCGGATGCCGCCGAGGAGGTGGGTCCGGAAGGCGGGCTCGGCGTAGGACTCCTTGGTGTGGCCGGCGCCCGTGTAGAAGGCGCGGCCGCCGCGGTACTCCTGGCACCAGGCGAGGGGGTGGTCCCCGCTCATCGTGCCGCCGGTGTACGTCGACTCGTCGAGGGCGGCGAGGACGTGGGCGCGCTCGCGCGGGTTGGTGCGGTAGTTGTACCACTCGTCGGTGCGGTCCCAGGCCGCCGCCAGGTGGGCGGTGGCGGGGTGGGCCCGGTCCTCGACACGTACGGTGGCGGGCTGGATGGCCGGGTGCGACTGGAAGTACGCGCCGGCCAGGCCGCCGTAGAAGGGCCAGTCGTACTCGGTGTCGGCGGCCGCGTGCGCCCCGACGTAGCCGCCGCCCTTGCCGATGTACTTCTCGAAGGCGGTCTGCTGGGCGGGGTCGAGGACGTCGCCGGTCGTGGAGAGGAAGACCACGGCGTCGTAGCGGGCGAGGTTGGCGTCGGTGAAGGCGCCGCCGTCCTCCGTCGCGTCGACGGCGAAGCCGTGCTGCGCGCCGAGGTCCTTGACCGTGGCGATGCCCTGCGGAATCGAGTCGTGGCGGAAGCCGGCGGTCTTGGAGAAGACCAGGACCCGGGCGCCGTCGGCCGCGCCCGCGCCACCCTGGGGTGCGGCGGCGCCGGGCAGCGCCATCGTGGCGAGCAGGGCGGCGGCCGCCGCGGCGGTGATGCCGAGCCGCTGTACGGTCTGCCGTCTGTGCCGCCGTACGGTGCGCTGGTACGCGTGCATGTGCGGAGTCCTTCCTCCAGCAGCGGGGGGTGGCTGGGCAAGGTCGCTCTGAGCAGGTGTGGCGGGGCGAGGAGCGGGCGGGGCGAGGGGCGGGCGGACCCGGTGGCCCGCCCGCCTGATCACCGCGGAGCGGTCACTCCGTCGTGATCTCGAAGTCGTCCACGTCGTACAGCGCCGCCGTGCCGCTCCCCTTGAAGACGAGGTAGAGCGTCGTCGTGCCGGCGGGCGGCTTGGCGATGGCCGTGCTGACGTCGGTGTACGTCTCCCAGCCGCCGGTCACCGGCACCTTCGCCGTGCCGAGCAGCCTGCCGTCGGGCTTGCCCGTACGGATCTCCAGCGTGCCGCCGGCGCCCGCAGAGGCGACCCGAGCGGTCAGCTTCGTGGCGTTGGAGACGATGTAGGGGGTGAAGGCGATCCAGTCGCCGTTGTGAATATTGCCGACGGTCTTCCCGCCGTGGGCCGGCGTGTGGTTCACGGCCGACACGCCCTGGGAGGAGCTGAAGTGCTCGGCCTGGCGGTGCTTCGGCTGGGTGACGCTCTGGGCGTGGGTGGTCAGCGCCGGCTGGCCGTTCGCGCCCTTGTCGGTGTACTCGGCGTCGAAGACCCCGAAGATGTTGGCGTTGGCGTCGTGTTCACCGTCGGCCAGCGTCTGGATGGTGCCCTCGCAGCCGTTCGCCGAGGTGACCGCGTGGCCGTGGCTGTCGTGGCCGAGGATGTGGGTGACGGTGACCTTGGAGCAGTCGATGCGGCCGTCCTCGGGGTCGGTCACCTTGACCTTGAAGGGGACCTTGTCGCCGAAGGTGAAGAGCTGCCCGTTGCCGGGGAGTTCGAGCGTCACCTTGGGCGCGGTGTTGCCGACCGTGAGGTGCACGCTGGCCGAACCGGTGCGGCCCGTGGCTTCCTTGGCGGTGACGGTCGCCGAGTAGGTGCCGTTCTTCTTGTACGTGTGAGTCGGGTTCTGCGCCGTGGACTTGCCACCGTCGCCGAAGTCCCAGGCGTACGTCACCGCGTCGCCGTCCTGGTCGGTCGCGCTCGCGCCGAACTTCGCCTTCAGCGGCGCCTGGCCCGAGGTGCGGTCGACCTTCGCCTCGGCGACCGGTGAGTGGCCGTCGGTGGCGTTCTCGATGCGGTACAGCGCGGAGTGCTCGTCGCCGCCGAACCAGTTCAGCCCGTAGTCCAGTACGTACAGCGCGCCGTCGGGGCCGAAGGCCATGTCCATGATCTGGGTGCCGGTCCAGGGGAAGGCGTTGATGGACTGGACGGTGCCGTCGTCGGTCTTCTCGATCCGCTTGATCCACTGGCGGCCGAACTCACCGGCGAAGAAGTCGCCGTCGTATGCCTCGGGGAACTTCACCTTGGAGTCGAGCGCGCCGTCGTAACGGTAGACCGGGCCGCCCATCGGGGACTCGGAGCCGCTGCCGAACTCCGGTACGGAGGCGTTGTCGTACGGTATCCACGCGGCCTGGGCCGGCGGCAGGTCGGTCAGGCCCGTGTTGTGGACCGAGGTGTTCTTGGGCGCGGCGCAGTCGAAGGCCTCGCCGGACTTCCCGGTGGCGAAGTCGTAGTCGATGTAGGCGTCGTTGTCGCCGGTGCAGTACGGCCAGCCGTAGTTGCCGGCCTTGGTGACGCGGGCGAACTCGACCTGTCCGGCCGGGCCGCGGGTCGGGCTCGCGGCGCCCGCGTCGGGGCCGTAGTCACCGACGTACACAATGCCGGTGGGCTTGTCGACACTCATCCGGAAGGGGTTGCGGAAGCCCATGGCGTAGATCTCGGGCCGGGTCTTCTCGGTGCCGGGCGCGAAGAGGTTGCCCTCGGGGATGTCGTACGAGCCGTCGGCCTTGACCTTGATACGCAGGATCTTGCCGCGCAGGTCGTTGGTGTTGCCCGCGCTGCGCTGGGCGTCGTACGCGGGGTTGCGGTCGGCGCGCTCGTCAATGGGCGTGTAGCCGTCGGAGGCGAACGGGTTGGAGTCGTCGCCGGTGGAGAGGTAGAGGTTGCCCTGCGCGTCGAAGTCGATGTCGCCGCCGACGTGGCAGCAGGTGCCGCGCGAGGTGGGCACCTCCAGGATCTTCTTCTCGCTGGCGGTGTCCAGCGTGCCGTCCGCCTTGAGGACGAAGCGGGAGAGCCGGTTCAGGCCGTCGAACTTGGCGAAGTCGGCGGCGGTGCCGTTGTCGGGCGCGTCACCGGTGGGGGTGTCCAGCGGCGGGGCGTAGAACAGGTAGATGAACCGGTTGTCCTTGAAGCCGGGGTCCACGCCGACGCCCTGCAGGCCCTCCTCGTCGTGTGTGTAGACGGGGAGCTTGCCTGCGACCTTGGTGTAGCCGGTGGCGTCGGTCAGCCGGAGCGTGCCGTCGCGGGACGTGTGCAGGACCGAGCGGTCGGGGAGGACGGCGAGCGTCATCGGCTCGCCCGTCTCGGCCTCACCCTTGGCGAGGGTGACCTGCTGGAAGTCCTCGGCGGCGGCCGCTGGAGCGGCCGGCGTCGCGGAGGTGGGGGTGACGCCGAGCGCGAGCGAGCCTGCGGCGAGCAGGCCGCCCGTGAAAAGGGCTAGGGCGGGGCGGATTCTGAGACGTCTTCTGTGCACGCGGTGCCTCCCGGGCGGGTTGAAGTGCCGTGCGGTGGGCGGTGCTGGGAGTTCAGTGCGCTGTGCGAGCCTCATGTACATGTACGTGACACCAGAGGCGAAGGTAGTCGCGTTTGCTCGCTGCGGATAGACCTTTGACACGAGAGAGCGAGGACTTCTTCCCTCAGAAGGACAAAGGAGTGTGGTGTGTCAGGCGTCAGTGTCAGGCGTCCGCGCTGCCGAACGCCGCGTCGAACGACGCCGTCGGCGGCTCGTAGTCGTACGCCTTGAGCCGGGCCAGCGCCTCGGGGGCGCCCTGCAGCCGGTCCATGCCGGCGTCCTCCCACTCCACCGACACCGGCCCCTCGTACCCGATCGAGCGCAGCATCCGGAAGCAGTCCTCCCAGGGGACGTCGCCGTGCCCGGCCGAGACGAAGTCCCAGCCGCGCCGCGGGTCGCCCCAGGGCAGGTGGGAGCCGAGCCGACCGTTGCGGCCGTCGAGGCGCTTCCTGGCCTCCTTGCAGTCGACGTGGTAGATCCGGTCGCGGAAGTCCCAGAGGAAGCCGACCGGGTCCAGGTCCTGCCAGACGAAGTGGGACGGGTCGAAGTTGAGCCCGAAGGCGGGCCGGTGGTCGACCGCGTCCAGGGCCTGCTGGGTGGTCCAGTAGTCGTACGCGATCTCGCTCGGGTGCACCTCGTGGGCGAACCGCACGCCTTCGGCGTCGAAGACGTCGAGGATGGGGTTCCAGCGCGCGGCGAAGTCCTCGTAACCGCGCTCGATCATCGCCTCGGGGGCCGGTGGGAACATGGCGACCAGGTGCCAGATCGACGAGCCGGTGAAGCCGATGACGGTGTCGACGCCGAACGCGGCGGCCGCGCGGGCCGTGTCCTTCATCTCGGCGGCGGCGCGCTGCCGTACGCCCTCGGCCTCGCCGTCGCCCCAGATGCGGGCGGGCAGGATCGCCTGGTGCCGCTCGTCGATGATGGCATCGCAGACCGCCTGGCCCACCAAGTGGTTGGAGATCGCCCAGCACTTGAGGCCGTACTTGTCGAGCATCGCGTGGCGCGAGTCGAGGTAGGCGGGGTCGGCGAGCGCCTTGTCCACCTCGAAGTGGTCGCCCCAGCAGGCGAGTTCCAGTCCGTCGTAGCCGAAGTCGCGGGCCATGCGACAGACCTCCTCCAGGGGGAGGTCGGCCCATTGACCGGTGAAGAGAGTGAACTGGCGTGGCACGGTAGGGGACCTCCTCAGGCCGATACGGGGGTGTAGACGCAGTTCTTCGCGGCGCTCTCCTCGACGGCGGCCAGTACGCGCTGTACGCGCAGCCCGTCGGCGAAGGACGGCGTGGGGTCGGTGCCCGCCGCGATGGCGTGCACCAGGTCGCGGGCCTGGTGGACGAAGGTGTGCTCGTACCCGAGGCCGTGTCCCGGCGGCCACCACGCCTCCAGGTACGGGTGGTCCGGCTCGGTGACCAGGATGCGGCGGAAGCCCGCCGCCTCGGCCGGTTCGGTGTGGTCGTGGAAGGACAGCTCGTTGAGGCGTTCCAGGTCGAAGGAGAGCGAGCCGCGGTCGCCGTTGGCCTCGATGCGGAGGGAGTTCTTGCGGCCCGCCGCGACCCGGCTGGCTTCGAAGGACGCCAGCGCGCCCGAGGCGAACCGGCCGGTGAACAGCGCCGCGTCGTCCACCGTCACCTCGCCCGTGCCACCGCCCGAGGGCAGCGGCCGCTGCCGTACGAAGGTCTCGGTGACCGCCGAGACGCCCGTCAGCAGCTCCCCCGCCAGGTACTGCGCGAGGTCGACGATATGCGCGCCGAGGTCGCCCAGCGCGCCGGAGCCCGCGCTGTCCTTGCGCAGCCGCCAGCTCATCGGCGCCCGCTCGTCGACCAGCCAGTCCTGCAGGTACGTGGCGCGCAGCTGGCGCAGCGTACCGATGCGGCCCTCCGCGACGAACCGCCGGGCGAGCGCCATCGCGGGCGTGCGGCGGTAGTTGAAGCCGACCATGGCGATCCGGCCGCGGGCCCGTGCCGACTCGGCGGCGGCCGCCATGGCCTCCGCCTCCGCGACGGAGTTGGCCAGCGGCTTCTCGCACAGGACGTGCTTGCCCGCTTCGAGGGCCGCGAGGGCGATCTCGGCGTGGCTGTCGCCGGGCGTGCAGATGTCGACCAGGTCGACGTCGTCGCGGGCGATCAGGGCCCGCCAGTCGGTCTCCGCCGCGGCCCAGCCGAGGCGGTCGGCGGCGGCGCGTACGGCACCGGCGTCCCGGCCGCAGACGGCGTTCATGGCGGGGCGCAGCGGCAGGTCGAAGACCCGGGGCGCGGTGCGCCAGCCCTGGGAGTGCGCGGCGCCCATGAAGGCGTAGCCGACCATGCCGATCCCCAGTGCGGGGCGGCCGTCGGGGGTGGGGTCCTTCTGGTTGTCGTCCATGCATCACCTCATCGGTGGTGGTATGCCGACTGAATGTCGGTTGAGTACGGTCGACCGGTGTCAGTTGAAGCCGCTCGGCAGGTAGTCGTCGACGTTGTCCTTGGTGACGACCGCCGAGTACAGGGTGATCGAGGCGGGGATCTCCAGCTCGGCCATGCCGCTGACCCCCTTGCCCTGGGCGAGCGCGCGGGCCAGGTCGATCGCGGAGGCGGACATCGTCGGCGGGTAGAGCACGGTGGCCTTCAGTACGGAGTTGCCGGCCTTGATGGTGTCCATGACCTTGCGGGAACCGGCGCCGCCGACCATGAGGAAGCCGTCCCGGCCCGCCTGTTCGATGGCCCGCTCGGCGCCCACGCCCTGGTCGTCGTCGTGGTTCCACAGGGCGTCGAAGTCGGGGTGGGCCTGGAGCAGCCCGGCCATCTTGGACTGGCCCGACTCGACGGTGAACTCGGCGGCCTGCCGGCCCACCTTCTCGATGTTGGGGTAGTTCTTCAGGGCGTCGTCGAAGCCCTTGGTGCGCTGCCGGGTCAGCTCCAGGTTGTCGATCCCGGCCAGCTCGACGACCTTGGCGTTCTTCTTGTCCTTCAGCTGCTCGCCGATGTAGTTCCCGGCGTTCAGGCCCATGCCGTAGTTGTCGCCGCCGACCCAGCAGCGGTACGCCTGCTGGGAGGCGAAGACCCGGTCGAGGTTGACGACGGGGATGCCGGCCCGCATGGCCTTCAGGCCGACCTGGGTGAGCGCCTTGCCGTCGGCGGGCAGGATGACCAGCACGTCGACCTTCTTGTTGATCAGGGTCTCGATCTGCCCGATCTGCTGGGCCGTGTCGTTCGAGCCCTCGGTGATCTCCAGGGTGACGTCCTCGTACTGCTTCGCGCGCTCCTTGGCGTTCTGGTTGATCGCGTTCAGCCAGCCGTGGTCGGCCTGCGGTCCGGCGAAGCCGATGGTGACCTTCTTGCCGGGCTTGTCGTCGACCCCGCCGGCCTGCTGCTGCTTGCCGGTGCCGGCCGCGGCGTTGTTCTCGTTGCTGGTGCAGGCGGTGAGGACGGCGCCCGCGGAGACGGCGGCGGCGCCGAAGAGCATGTTCCTGCGGCTGGTCGACGGAACCTTTGGGTTGCGCTCGGTCATGACTTGCGGCCCTTCTGTACCAGTACGGCGGCGACGATGATGGCGCCCTTGGCGATCTGCTGGACGGCGGTCTCCAGGTTGTTCAGGGCGAACAGGTTGGTGATCGTGGTGAAGACGAGGACGCCCAGGACGGAGCCGGTGATGGTGCCGCGGCCGCCGCTGAGGAGGGTGCCGCCGATGATGGCCGCGGCGATGGCGTCGAGTTCGTAGAGGTTCCCGTTGGTGTTCTGGCCCGAGCCGGTCAGCACGATCAGCAGGAAGGCCGCGATCCCGCAGCACAGCCCGGACAGCAGGTACAGCAGCAGCCGCTGGCGGCGGACGTCGATGCCGGCCAGCCGGGCCGCCTCCGGGTTGCCGCCGACCGCGACGGTGCGCCGGCCGAAGGTCGTACGGTTCAGCAGCAGCCAGCCGGCGGCCGTGACGGCGGCGAAGACCAGCACGATGGGCGGGACGCCGAGCAGGTACGCGTCCCGGCGGCCCAGCGCGAGCACCGGCTCGACGGACACCACCTGGGTGCCGCCCTGGCTGATCTGCAGCGCGAGGCCGCGGGCCGAGGCGAGCATGGCGAGGGTGGCGATGAAGGGCACGATGCCGCCGAACGACACCAGCAGCCCGTTGACCAGCCCGCAGCCCAGGGCGACCAGCAGCGAACACAGCAGGATGCCGCCGAGGCCGTACTGCTGGGTGGCCACCGTCGTCGCCCAGACCGTGGCGAGCGCCACCATCGCGCCGACGGACAGGTCGATGCCGCCGCCGATGATGACGAAGGTGACGCCGACGGTGACCACGCCGATCACGGACGCCTGGGTGAGGACGAGCTGGAGGTTCTGCACGCTCAGGAACTGCTCGGGCTTGGTGAGCGCGCCGACCAGTACGAGTGCGGCGAGCACCCCGAGCAGCGAGAGGTTGCGGACGTCGGGGCGGCGGGCGCGGGCGTGCCGGGTGTCGCCGGCGGCCGGTGCGGCCGGGCCCGGGGGCGCGCTGCCCGCCTCGGCCGGGAGGGCGTGTCCTTCGGAGGTGTTCACGGGCGGTCTCCTCGCGGTGTCGGGGCCGGCGGCTCCTCGGGGGCGGACGTCTTGTCGGCGGCGGACGGCTTGTCGGTGGCGGGCGGCTTGTCGGTGGCGGTCGGCTCGTCGGTGGCCGGGCGTCCGGAGGCCGGTACCGTTACGGGCCCGGGGCCGTCGCTCATCACCAGGTCCAGCACCCGGTGCTCGTCCAGTGCCGCCGCCTCGCCCTCGTGCACGACGCGGCCCTCGCGCAGGACGAGCACCCGGTCGGCGAGCCCGAGGACCTCGGGCACCTCGCTGGAAACCAGCAGGACGGCGACGCCGTCGTCCGCGAGCCGCCTGATCAGCGCGTACAGCTCGGCACGCGCGCCGACGTCCACGCCGCGGGTCGGCTCGTCCAGCAGGAGTACGCGGCAGCCGCGGAGCAGCCAGCGGGCCAGTACGGCCTTCTGCTGATTGCCGCCGGAAAGCGTGCGGACCGGGCGGTCGGGGTCGTCGGGGCGCAGCGAGAGACCGCGGGTGGCGGCCAGGGCGCCGGCCCGTTCGGCGGGCCGGTTCAGCCAGCCGGCCCGCGCGAAGTGCGGCAGCGAGGAGAGGGAAACGTTCCGGCTGACGGACTCCAGGAGCAGCAGCGCCTGGGACTTGCGCTCTTCGGGGGCGAGGCCGAGCCCAGCGCGTACGGCGGCGGTGACGCTGCCGGGCCGCAGCGGTCGGCCGCCGACGAGTACGCGGCCGGCGGTGGGCCGCCGCGCACCGTATACGGTCTCCAGTATTTCCGAGCGCCCTGACCCGACGAGTCCGGCGAGCCCGAGGATCTCCCCGGGACGCAGCCGGAAGTCGACCGGCCCGAACTCCCCGTCGCGGGCGAGCCCTTCGACGCTGAGTACGGGGCCGGGGCGGTCCGGAGCCGAGTGCGTCGGGCCGGTAGTACGGTCGGTGGCCGCGCGCCGTTCGGGGAAGACGTACTCGACGTCGCGGCCGGTCATCAGGGCGACGATGTCGCGGGTGGGGGTGGCGTGCGCGTCCAGGCCGCGGGCGGCCGTCCGCCCGTCCTTCAGTACCGTCACGCGGTCGCCGATCCGCCGGATCTCCTCCAGCCGGTGCGAGATGTAGACGACGGCGACGCCGGAGGCGGTGAGCGCGGCGACGATGCGGAAGAGGTTGTCGACCTCGTCGGGGTCGAGCGCGGCGGACGGCTCGTCCATGACGATCAGCCGTACGTCGTGCGAGAGGGCGCGGGCCATGGACGCGATCTGCTGTCCGGCGGCGGAGAGCCGGCCGACGAGCGTGCCGGGGCCGATCTCGGGGTGGCCCAGGCGGGCGAGCAGTTCGGCGGTCCGTTCGCGGGCCTCCCCGGTGCGGATGAAGCCGCCGGTGGCGCGCTCGTGCCCGAGGAAGACGTTCTCCGCGACGGACATGTGCTCCACCAGGTCCAGCTCCTGGTAGATGGTGGCGATGCCGAGCCGCATGGCGGCGATCGGGGACTTGAGGGAGACGGTCTCGCCGCGCCAGCGGATGGTGCCGCCGTCGGGCTGGTGGGCGCCGGCCAGCACCTTGATCAGGGTGGACTTGCCGGCGCCGTTCTGGCCGAGCAGGCAGTGCACCTCGCCCGCGACGACGTCCAGGTCGACGCCGTCCAGCGCGCGGACGCCGGGGAAGGACTTGGTGATGCCGGCCATGGTGAGCAGCGGTCCGGCGGGTTCGTGTGCCGCCGGCGGCGACGGTGGTGGTGCGGGGCGGTGCGCTGGTGCCATGACGGGCCTCCTCGGCGGTACGCCGGTGAGCGGACAGGGCGGGGCGGGGCGCGTGCGGACATGCGTCATCACGGCATGACAAGCCGTCACTCAGCGGTGTACTGGCGGACTTCAGCGGTGCTGGGACGTGAGCGATGCTGGTACTTCAGCTACTTCAGCTACTTCAGCGGTGCTGTGGAGCGCGGTTCCTCAGGGCTTCGGGCCGTCGTCCGGCCCGGCGGGCTCAGGCGGGCTCAGGCGGGCGAGAACAGGTGATCGCTGATCAGTCGGGCCGCACCGGTCACCCCGGCCAGCGGGCCCAACTCCCCCAGTACGATGGGGAGGTTGCCGGTCGCCAGCGGCAGCGACTGGTGGTAGACCTGCGTGCGGATCGCGGCCAGCAGCGTGTGGCCGAGGCCGGTCACGCCGCCGCCGATCACCACGAGGCCCGGGTTGAAGAAGCTGACGAGCCCGGCGATGACCTGCCCGGTGCGGGTGCCGCCGGCCTTGATCAGTTCCAGTGCGGTGGGATCGCCGGAGGCGGCGGCGACCGAGACGTCCGAAGCGGCGAGCGCGCCGGCCGCCTCGAGACGGTCCGCGAGCGTGGCCGAGCGGCCGTCGCGTGCCGCGTCCTCCGCGTCGCGGGCGAGCGCGGCGCCGCCGAAGTACGCTTCCAGGCAGCCGGCGTTGCCGCAGGCGCAGCGGCGGCCGTTCGGCTCGACCTGGATGTGGCCGATGTCGCCGGCGCTGCCGGTCGTACCGCGGTAGACCTCGCCGCCGACGACGATGCCGCAGCCGATGCCCGTACCGATCTTGACGCAGAGGAAGTCCTGCGAGGTACGGGCCACGCCCGCGTGCTGCTCCCCCAGCGCCATGAGGTTCACGTCGTTGTCGACCATGACCGGGCAGCCCAGCTCCTGGCTGAGCGCCTCCCGTACGGGGAAGCCGTCCCAGCCCGGCATGATCGGCGGCGCGACGGGCACGCCCTCGGGGAAGCGGACCGGGCCCGGCACGCCGATGCCCGCCCCGTCGAACCCCTCGGCGAGCCCGCTGTCCTTCAACTTGGCTGCCAGCGCGAGTACTTGGTCGAAGACGGCGACGGGTCCGGCCCGTACGTCCATCGGCTGGGTGAGGTGGCCGAGCACCTCCAGTTCGGCGTTGGTGACCGCCACGTCGACCGAGGTCGCGCCGATGTCGACGCCGAGGAAGCGCAGCGAGGGCGCGAGCCGGATGTTGTGGGAGCGGCGGCCGCCCCGGGAGGCGGCCAGCCCGTCGGCGACGACCAGGCCGGTATCCAGCAGACGGTCGACCTCGACCGCGAGCTTGGAACGCGACAGGTCGACCTGATCGCCCAGCTGGGCACGGGAGTTGGGCCCCTGGTCGCGCAGCAGGCGAAGAAGCCGCGCCTGGTGCGCGTTCGCGGGCCTCGCCGTCATGCGCCTCACGCCGCCCTCCAGCCGTACTCGGCACCCGCCGAGTCCTGGTCGCGTCCGGTGCGTGCGGACGGGCCGTTTTCGGCCGTCCCACCGGGCTTTCGAGGGGAACGTAGCAGCGCTTGTCCGAACGAGGAAGTACTACGGACAGAATCCATACCGACTTTCTCCTGACGCGGGACAAAGTCTTGCGCGCGAGGACGCCGGCGCTGCCACGTCTACGATCACCGCCACGCCTACGATCACCGGAGAGGAAAGGGGGACCGGATGGACCGGCACATACGTACCGTCGACGATGTACTCAGGCTCCTGGACGGCCTGTTCGCGCCGGAGGCGGACCGCTGGACGACGGGCGGGGCCTCCTGGTGGGACGACTTCTACGCGGACCGCACCAGAGAGGTGCCGTTCTTCGTGGCGAAGCCGGACGAGAACCTGGTCTCGTACCTCGAACGCGGGCTGATCACGCCGGGGCGCGCGCTGGACCTGGGCTGCGGGCCGGGTCGCAACGCGCTGCACCTCGCCTCACTGGGCTTCGAAGTGGACGCCGTCGACCTCTCCCCGGCGGCCCTCGCCTGGGCCGAGGACCGCGCCCGCGAGGCCGGGGCCGAGATCGCCTTCCACTGCGGCGACGCCTTCGCCCTCACCGACGGCGCACTCGCCGGTCCGTACGACCTGATCTACGACTCCGGCTGCTTCCATCACCTGCCGCCGCACCGCCGCATCAGTTACCTGGCGCTCCTCGACCGTGCGCTGGCGCCCGGCGGCCACTTCGCGTTGTCCTGCTTCGCGGCCGGCGGGATGGGTTCCGAGGTCCCCGACGGGGACCTCTACCGCCGGTCCGGGCTGCACGGCGGGCTCGCCTACACCGCGGAGTCGCTGCGCTGGATCTTCTCCGACCTGACGGAGGTGGAGCTGCGCCACATGCACGACGAGCCGCCGGAGTCCCCGCGCTTCGGCGAGCCGTTCCTCTGGACGGCACTGTTCCAGCACGCCGGGGCCGCCAGGCCGTAAACGGCCCGTGGCCCATCAACTCCCGCGCCCCGTACGGCCGTTCAGGACTCCTTGGCGCCCGCCCGCTCGTGGTACGTACGGCGGGTGTGCTCGGTGTGTGCGCGCATGATCTTCGTGGCGCGGAGGCCGTCGGCCGCGGCGATCGCCTCGATCAGCTCACGGTGCTCGATCCAGGACTGCTTGCCGCGCTGCCGGGCGACCGGCGTGTAGTACCAGCGCACCCGCCGGCCGACCTGCTCGGCCAGCTCGGCGAGCACGGCGTTGCTGGCCTGCTCCATGATCGTGGCGTGGAACTCCGCGTTGGTGGCGACGGCGAGGTCCACGTTGTCGTCGCGCACCGCCTGCTCGCCCTGCGCGCACAGCGCCAGCAGCTTCTCGATGCCGGCCTCGGTGGCGTGCTGAGCGGCCAGCCCGGCCGCCTCCGCCTCCAGCAGGGTCCGCACGCTCAGCAGCTGATCGGCCTCCTCCTCGGTCGGCTCGTGCACGAACGCGCCTTGCGCGGGGCGCAGATCGACCCAGCCGTCGGTGTTCAGCCGCTGCAGCGCCTCGCGCACCGGCTGCCGGGAGACGCCGAGGTGACCGGCGAGTTCGCTCTCGACCAGATGCTGGCCGGGCTGCAGGGCGCGGGTGGTGATGAGTTCGAGCAGCGCTTCGTAGACACGCTCGCGCAACGGGCCGGGGCGTTCGAGCTTCGGCACGGCCCCTTGCGGCAGCCCAGTGGACAGCATCGCGGTCCCCCTCTACGACTCGGACGCCGGCACTCCAGTACTCGGGTACTCCGCGGCTCCGCGACTCGGAGGCGCCGGGCGGCAATTGGTTATCGTCTACAGTCTACCGAGCGCAACCTACCGCACACAGGCCGCGCCGGTGATCTGTATCACCTCGATGAGCGGAGCCGGTCCGGGTTTCCCTGCGTCGACCCGGAGTTCGCGGGTACGCGGGGAGCCCTGCACGTTCACGAGAGGAGGAGCCCGGACCATGTCGAAGATCGAGGAATCGGTCGAGGTGGCCGTCCCGGTGCCGGTGGCCTACAACCAGTGGACACAGTTCGAGGAGTTCCCCCGGTTCATGGACGGGGTCGAGCGCATCGAGCAGCGCACACCGACACTGACCCATTGGGTCACCAAGGTCGGAGGGGTGACCCGCGAGTTCGACGCGGAGATCACCGAGCAGATCCCCGACGAGCGGGTCGCGTGGACCACCGTGGCCGGTGAGGCGCGCCAGGCCGGCGTGGTGACCTTCCACCGTCTCGACGACCAGCACACCAAGGTGATGCTCCAGCTGGAGCACGACCCGGAGGGCATCGCGGACACGGTCGGCGACAAGCTCGGCTTCGTCCGCCGCAAGGCCAGCACCGACCTCGGCAACTTCAAGAAGTTCATCGAGTCGCGCGGTGAGCCGACCGGCGGCTGGCGCGGGGAGGTCTGAGCCGGGGAGCGGCGCATCCCCTGAATCCGAAGGTGGCGGCCCGGCCGGGGCACTCTCCGGCCGGGCCGCTGCCGCGCGTCGGACATCCGTGGGGCGAGCACATCGCCGAGCCCCTCAGCAACTGACCGGCGGCTGACCGACAACTGACCGACAGCTGAATCCGTGAATCCCGGGCTCGCACGCCCCTTGCTCCCCTGCCAGCGAATACTGTAGACAATATTCTGTCGACTCCGCTGACTGAACGGAGCTCTCCGGTGAAAGTGGCAGTTGTCGGCGCCGGAGCGATCGGTGCCTATGTCGGGGCCGCGCTCCATCGCGGCGGCGCCGAGGTTCATCTCCTCGCCCGTGGGCCGCACTTGGCGGCCATGCGGCGGGACGGCGTACGAGTACTGAGCCCGCGCGGGGACTTCACCGCCCGGGTGCCGGCCACCGACGACCCCGCCGCGATCGGCCCCGTGGACTACGTGTTCCTCGGCCTGAAGGCCAACGCCTATGCCGGCTGCGGCCCGTTGGTGCATCCGCTGCTGCACGAGCGGACCGCCGTGATCGCCGCGCAGAACGGCATCCCGTGGTGGTACTTCCACCGACTGCCCGGGCCGTACACCGGCCGCCGCATCGAGAGCGTCGACCCCGGCGGCGCGGTCAGCGCCGTACTGCCGCCCGAGCGGGCCATCGGCTGCGTCGTCTACGCGGCGACCGAGATCCAGGAGCCGGGCGTGGTACGGCACTTGGAGGGGACGCGGTTTTCCGTCGGGGAGCCCGACGGCAGCATGTCCGCGCGCTGTACGGACTTCGGCGAGGCCATGCGGGCCGGCAGCCTGAAGTGTCCGGTGGAGCCGGCGCTGCGCGAGGACATCTGGATCAAGCTGCTCGGCAACATCTCGTTCAATCCGATCAGCGCGCTGGCCCGGGCCACCATGGCCGAGATCTGCCGGCACGCCGACACCCGCGAACTGGTCGTCGCGATGATGCACGAGGCGCTGGAGGTGGCGGCGGCCGTCGGCTGCCGGCCCGCGATCTCCGTCGAGCGGCGGCTCGCGGGCGCCGAGCGGGTCGGCGACCACAAGACCTCCACCCTCCAGGACCTGGAGCGCGGCCGGCCGCTGGAACTGGACGTCCTGCTGGCGGCCGTGGTCGAGCTGGCCGGTCTCACCAGGACGGAGGTGCCCACGCTGCGCGCCGTGCACGCCCTCGCCGACCTCCTGGCCCGCACGTCGGCCCGTACCACTGCCCGCACCCCCGCCCCTACTTCCGCAGGGAGCGCACCGTGAAGAAGAAGGACCGGCGGCCGGGGACGTACCCGCGGCTCACCCATCCCCTCGTACGGGACGCCCACGGCTCGCTCGTGCGGGCGGACTGGGACGAGGCACTGGACCGCGCGGCGGAGGGGTTCGCGCGGACGCGCGCGGAGCACGGCCCGGACGCATTCGGGATGTTCTCGTGCTCCCGCGCCACCAATGAAATGAACTACGTGGCACAGAAGTTCGCGCGCGTCGTCATGAGTACCAACAACGTCGACTCCTGCAACCGTACGTGTCACGCGCCGAGCGTCGCCGGGCTGTCCGCCGCCTTCGGGTCGGGCGGCGGCACCTCCTCGTACGAAGAGGTCGAGCACACCGACCTGATCGTGATGTGGGGCTCCAACGCCCGCTTCGCGCACCCGATCTTCTTCCAGCACGTGCTGAAGGGCATACACAACGGCGCCAGAATGTATGCGGTCGACCCGCGCCGTACCTCCACCGCCGAGTGGGCGGAGCACTGGCTCGGCCTCGACGTCGGCACCGACATCCCGCTCGCGCACGCCATCGGCCGCGAGATCATCCACGCCGGGCTCGCCAATCGCGCCTTCATCGCGCGGGCGACCAGCGACTTCGAGGCGTACGTCGCGGAGGTCGAGCCGTGGACGCTCAGCGCCGCCGAGCAGGTGACGGGCGTGCCGGCCGCCGCGATCCGCAGCCTGGCGCACGCCTACGCCACCGCCGAACGCGCCCAGTTGTGCTGGACGCTGGGCATCACCGAGCATCACAACGGCACCGACAACGTCCGCGCGCTGATCAATCTGGCGCTGCTGACCGGGCACGTCGGGCGGTACGGCTCCGGGCTGCAGCCGCTGCGCGGCCAGAACAACGTGCAGGGCGGCGGCGACATGGGCGCGATCCCGAACCGGCTGCCCGGCTTCCAGGATCTCCTCGACCCCGGCATCCGCGAGAAGTTCGAGTCGGCGTGGTCGACGGTGATCCGGCCACAGTACGGCCGGACCCTCACCGAGATGTTCGAGGCGATGGACAGCCGCGAGCTGCGGGCCGTGTACTGCGTCGGCGAGAACCCCGCCCAGTCCGAGGCGGACAGCGGCCAGGCGATCCGCCGGCTGAGCGCCCTGGACCACCTCGTCGTGCAGGACATCTTCCTCACGAAGACCGCCGAGCTGGCCGATGTCGTGCTGCCCGCGACCGCGGCGTGGTGCGAGACGGACGGTACGACGACCAACAGTGAGCGGCGCGTGCAGCGGGTACGCAAGGCCGTCGAGCCGCCGGACGAGGCACGTGAGGACATCGACATCATCTGCGCGCTGGCGGCCCGGCTCGGCCACGACTGGACGTTCGCCGATGCCGAGCAGGTCTGGGACGAGCTGCGGTCGGTCTCGCCGGCGCACTACGGCATGACGTACGGGCGGCTCGCCGAGCACCAGGGCATCCAGTGGCCGTGCCCGTCCCTGGACCGCATCGAGCCGTCGTATCTGCACGGCAGGCTGTGGGAGGCGGACCCGGCGCGGCGCGGCCCGCGCGCACCCTTCGGGATCGTCCGGCACGACCCCCCGGTGGACCTGACGGACGAGGAGTACCCGATCCGGCTGACGACCGGCCGTCGGCTGGACTCCTACAACACCGGCGTACAAAGCGGGAGTTACTCCTCTCCGCTGCGGCGCGGCGAGATGGTCGAGCTGTGCCCGGAGGACGCGGACCGGCTGGGTGTGGTGGCCGGCGAGGAGGTGCGGATCGCGTCGCGGCGCGGCGCTGTCGTGGCGCCCGTATGGGTCGATCCCGGACTGCGGCCGGGCCTTGCCTTCATGACGATGCACTTCCCGGACGAGGTGGACACCAACTCGCTGACGATCGAGGCCAATTGCCCGATCGCGGGGACGGCGGAGTTCAAGGCGTCCGCGATACGGGTGGAGAAACTGACAGACGAGCAGCTGACCGGCGGTACGGCAACCGACGACCGCATACCGGCCGCCGTGACCGCCACCACCGCACAGCCCACGGCAGCCCCCGGGCGAGGTGAGTGACCATGGACCTCAAGTACTCCCCCACCGCCCGCCCCACGGACGAGGAACGGGCCGCCGTCGACGATCTGCTGGGACCGCCGGAGAACGGCTGGGACGGCGGGGACGCACGCGACAGCGACGTGCTGCGCTGGGCGCGCGGCGGCCGGGCCGCGCGCGACCGCCGCGACCTGCTCCTCCCGGGCCTGCACGCGCTCAACGACCGGATCGGCTGGCTCAGTCCGGGTGCGCTGGACTACCTGTGCCGACGGCTGACCGCGCCGCCGGCGGAGGCGTACGGCGTGGCCACGTTCTACTCGCTCTTCTCGGTCACCCCGCGCCCCGCCACCGTGCTGCACGTCTGCACGGACCTGGCCTGCGCGGCGAAGGGCTCGGCCGAGGTGTGCGCGGGACTGGAACGGGAGCTGGGCCCGGCGGGTACGCCTGCGGAAGGGGCGGTCTGGCAATCGAGTCCGTGCCTTGGCCTATGCGAACGCGCGCCCGCCGCGCTGACCGTACGGGCGGGCACGCCCGGGCCGACGGCGGCGGTGGTCGCGCCGGCCACGCCCGGCACCGCGGCAGCGGCGGCGCGCGCACCGCGGGACGCGGCGCCGGAACCGTACGCCGAGGAGGCCGTGCCGCAGGCCGGCTCCCCCGATCTGGTCCTGCTGCGTCGCATCGGCACCGTCGACCCGGCCTCGCTGGACGACTACCGGGCGCACGGCGGGTACGCCGCGCTCCGCCGGGCCTTCGCGCTGGGCCCGGCAGCGGTGATCCGCGAGGTGACCGAGGCGGGCCTGGTCGGGCGGGGCGGCGCCGCCTTCCCGACCGGCCGCAAGTGGGACGCCACCGCCCGGCAGCCCGACCACCCGCACTACCTGATCTGCAACGCCGACGAGAGCGAGCCGGGCACCTTCAAGGACCGGGTGCTGATCGAGGGCGATCCGTACGCGCTGGTCGAGGCGATGACGATCGCCGGGTACGCGACCGGGGCGCACCTCGGTTACCTGTATCTGCGCGGCGAGTACCCGCGCGCGCTGGCCCGCATCCAGTACGCGATCGACCAGGCGCGTGCGAGAGGGCTGCTCGGCGACGACGTACTGGGCCAGGGGTACGCCTTCGACATCGAGATCCGGCGGGGCGCCGGCGCGTACATCTGCGGCGAGGAGACCGCGATCTTCAACTCGATCGAGGGGCAGCGCGGGGAGCCGCGCAGCAAGCCGCCGTTCCCGGTCGAGAAGGGCCTGTTCGGCAAGCCGACGGCGGTCAACAACGTCGAGACGCTGGTGAACGTCCTGCCGATCCTGGAGCACGGCGCCGCGGCCTACGCGGCGACCGGCACGGAGGGCTCGACCGGCACCAAGCTGTTCTGCGTCTCGGGGGCGGTGGCCCGGCCCGGGATTTACGAGCTGCCGTTCGGGGTGACGCTGGGCGGGCTGCTGGAGGCGGCGGGCGGCTGTACGGGGACGCCGCGCGCGGTACTGCTCGGCGGCGCGGCCGGCGGCTTCGTACGCCCCGACGAGCTGGACATCCCGCTGACCTTCGAGGGGACGCGGGCCGCCGGGACGACGCTCGGGTCGGGTGTCGTCATGGTCCTGGACGAGACGGTCGACCTGCCGCGGATCCTCCTGCGGATCGCGGAGTTCTTCCGGGACGAGTCGTGCGGGCAGTGCGTGCCGTGCCGGGTCGGGACCGTGCGCCAGGAGGAGGCGCTGGTCCGTATCAGGGACCGTACGGGGGCCGCGGCCGCCGACGACATCGCGCTGCTGCGGGAGGTCGGCCGGGCCATGCGGGACGCCTCGATCTGCGGCCTGGGCCAGACCGCGTGGAACGCCGTGGAATCCGCCATCGACCGTCTGGGGGTCTACCGATGACCGCTGTCCCGCTGCAGCCGCCGCGCCGGCTGATCGAGTTCACCCTCGACGGCGAGGCCGTCCGCGTGCCCGAGGGCGCCACGATCCTGGACGCCTGCCGGGCCGCCGGCAAGGACGTGCCGACCCTCTGCCAGGGCGACACGCTCACCCCGAAGAACGCGTGCCGGGTGTGCGTGGTGGAGGTCGAGGGCGCACGGACACTCGCCCCGGCGTGCTCCCGGCGCGCGGAGCCGGGCATCGCCGTCCGTACGGACACCGAGCGGGCCCGGCACAGCCGCAAGGTGGTGCTGGAGCTGCTGGCGTCCTCGGTCGACTTGTCGACGACTCCGCGCGCGGAGGACTGGATCAAGGAGTACGAGGCGAAGCCGGAGCGCTTCGGCCCGGGCGCGGCGCGTGTGAACGAGGAACCGAAGGTCGACAACGACCTCTATGTCCGCGACTACGACAAGTGCATCCTCTGCTACAAGTGCGTGGACGCGTGCGGCGAGCAGTGGCAGAACACCTTCGCCATCGCGGTCGCCGGGCGCGGCTTCGACGCTCGTATCTCCACCGAGCAGGACGCGCCGCTGACCGACTCGGCGTGTGTGTACTGCGGCAACTGCATCGAGGTGTGCCCGACGGGCGCGCTCAGCTTCAAGTCGGAGTTCGACCTGCGGGCCGCGGGCACGTGGGACGAGGGGCGGCAGACGGAGACGACGACGGTGTGCGCGTACTGCGGGGTGGGCTGCAATCTCACCCTCCATGTGCAGGACAATGAGATCGTCAAGGTCACCTCGCCGCACGACAACCCGGTGACCCATGGCAACCTCTGCATCAAGGGCCGCTTCGGCTACCAACACGTACAGAACCGGGACTGATCAGTATGGGCAGGGTCACCGAGCGACGGCGCGTCATCCGGATCCGCGACGGAGCCGTGAGCACCCGCCCGGACACCCTGGTCGCCGAGGAGCCGCTGGAGATCCGGCTCGGCGGCAAGCCGCTCGCCATCACGATGCGCACACCCGGCGACGACTTCGCGCTCGCGGCCGGCTTCCTGGTCAGCGAGGGTGTGCTGGGCAGCGCGGCGGAGCTGGCGAATATCGTCTACTGCGCGGGGGCGACCGACGACGGCAGCAACACGTACAACGTCGTCGACGTCCAGCTCGCGCCCGGCGTGGCCGTCCCGGACATCACCCTGGAACGCAACGTCTACACGACGTCCTCGTGCGGGCTGTGCGGCAAGGCGAGCCTGGACGCCGTGCGGACCACGGCGCGCTTCGCGCTCAAGGACGACGACGCGATGACCGTCGAGCCGGCCACGCTGTCCGTACTGCCCGACCGGCTGCGCGCCGCCCAGCGGGTGTTCGACCGTACCGGCGGGCTGCACGCGGCCGGACTGTTCACGGTCGACGGTGAACTGCTGGACCTGCGGGAGGACGTCGGTCGGCACAACGCGGTCGACAAAATCATCGGGCGGGCGCTGCAGCAGGGCCGGCTGCCGCTGTCCGACACCGTCCTGATGGTGTCCGGGCGCGCCTCCTTCGAGCTCGCGCAGAAGGCCGTGATGGCGGGCATCCCCATGCTCGCGGCGGTCTCCGCGCCGTCCTCGCTCGCGGTCGACCTGGCCGCCGAGACCGGCCTCACGCTGGTCGGCTTCCTGCGCGGCAGCTCGATGAACGTGTACGCGGGCGAGCACCGCATCGCCCTGAGCTCCCTCGACTGAGAGCGCCCCTCAGGAGTGGGCAGACGGGCCCGGCCGGCGGGGTGCGCCCCCTGCGCCGGCCGGGCCTCCCAACTGCGCGTCGCAAGCCCTGACGGGCCGCCGGAACAGCGGATGCCAGGGCCCGGCTGTCAGCTGCAGCGGTCGTCCAGCCCCGGTGTCGCGATGCGCGTCAGCAGGTCGACGAGCTGGTCGCGCTCGGCCGGACTGAGGGCGGCGGTCAGCTCCGCGTTGGCCGCGTCGCCGAGCTTCTGCGTGCGGCGCAGCGTGCGGCTGCCGGCCGGCGAGATGGTGACGGCGTTCTTGCGGCGGTCGCCCGGATCGGGCGCGCGGGTGACCAGTTCCTCGGCGACCAGGTCGTTGACGATCGTGACCATGTCCTTGGGGTCGATGCTCAGGCTGCGGCCCAGGTCCGCCTGGGAGACCGGGCCCAGTTCGGCCACGGCCGACAGCACGGCGTGGTGCATCATCCGCATGCCCTCGCGGGCCAGCGCTTCGGCGACGAGCCGGTGGCCGCGGGCTGCGGCGCGGCCGAGGAGCCAGCTGGGGAGGGCGCGGATGCGCGTGGGTACATAGGGGGTTTCGGCCATGCCATCAGCCTATCGAGCGAACGCAAAAACCATGGGGGCAACCAACGGTTTCTACAGTACCGTTGGGGCTCCCAACGTTTGGCGACCCCTGGAGGTGCGCGTGCGGCGCGTCCGGTTCCACGAGTACGGCGGTCCCGAGGTACTGCGGATGGAGGAGGCCGAGGCGCCCGTGCCCGGCCCCGGTGAGCTGCTGGTGCGCACGGAGGCGATCGGGGTGACGCTGCCGTCCGTGCGCGCGGTGCGCGGCGACGGCAACGGCGGGGGCCCGCCGCTGCCCGGCGTGCTCGGCGGCGAGGTCGCGGGGGAGGTCGTCGGCACCGGCCCGGACGTCACGGCGTACGCGGTGGGCGACCGGGTCACCGGGCTGCCCTTCACGGGCTCGTACGCCGAACTGGTCACCGTGTCCGTCGCGCTGGCGAGCCGGATTCCGGACGGCGCGAGCGCGGTGGACGCGGTGGCGCTGGTGCGCGGCGGCCAGGTGGCGCTGACCGCGCTGCACACCGCGCGGCCCGTGGCGGGCGCTGCCGTCCTGGTCACGGGCGCGGCGAGCGCGACCGGGCACCTTGCGGTGCAGCTCGCGAAGGTCCGGGGCGCGCGGCGGGTGGTCGCGGCGGTGAGCGGCGCCGCCCGTCCGGCCAAGGCGGCCTTCCTGCACGGGCTGGGCGCCGACGAGGTGGTGACGTACGGGGCGGAGTCCTGGGGCGAGCCGGCCGAGATCGTCCTGGACGGGGTCGGCGGCGAGCTGCTGCCGCGGGCCCTCGCGGCGTGCGCGCCCGGCGGGCGGCTGATCTTCTTCAACTCCGGCGGCGGCACGGTACCGGCGTACGAGCTGCTGGCCGGCGCGAAGACCGTCACCGGCATGACGATGCGCCACTTCGCCGCGCACCAGCCGGAGGTGTACGCGCGGCACGGCGCCGAGCTGTGGGAGCTGGCGCGGGACGGCCGGCTGCGCCCGGCGGTGCACGCGGAGATCCCGCTCGCGGAGGCCGCCCGCGCGCACGCGGTCATCGAGGCGCGCACCAATCTCGGCAAGGTCGTCCTGATCCCCTGAACGGCCGTACTCGGACGGCACCGGCGCTCCCCGGCCAATCCGGGTGACGCACGCTCCTTGCCGGGGCGCCTGCGGGACAAGTACCTTCCTCCGCACGAACATGGGACGTGGGATGTCCATACGTGGGATGTCCAGATGATCCGCCCGGCGGGTCTCCGGGAGGCTTCCCGGGCCCGCCGCGCGGCCGACGCCGATGCCTCGCCGATGCCTCGAAGGGCAGGTCGGACCATGACGTCAGATCCGAGCGAACACCGCAGTCCCGGCCCGAGACCCGTGCGACGCCGCTGGTGGGCCATGCTGGCCACGGCGGCGCTCGCCTTTCTCCCCCCGGCTCCCGCACACGCCCAACCCCCCACCGAGGCGGCCCCGGCCGGCCTCACCCAGCAGGTGCTGTTCAAAGCCGCCCAGGAAAAGGGCTACGCCTGCTTCCGTATCCCCGCGATCGTCACGACCCCGCGCGGCACCCTCCTCGCCTTCGCCGAGGGCCGGGTGCACGACTGTGGGGACGCCGGCGACATAGACCTGGTGCTGAAACGGTCCACCGACGGCGGCCGTACCTGGGGCCCGCTCCAGGTCGTCAACGAGGGCGGCGGCGACACGCACGGCAATCCGGCGCCGGTCGTCGACCGCCGCACCGGCCGCGTGGTCCTCGCCGAGACCTACAACAAGGGCCGCACGGACGGCCGCAACTGCGATATACCGTGCGACCGCACGCCGCACCTGCAGTACAGCGACGACGACGGCCGCACCTGGTCCGCGCCCCGGGACATGACCTCCGCGCTCCGCCCGCCGTCGTGGAACTCCTGGTACGCGACCGGACCTGTGCACGGTATCCAGCTCACCCGCGGGCGGCACGCAGGGCGCCTGGTCTACGCCGTCAACGCCGAGAGCTACGAGGGCGGCCGGATAACGGCCAACCACGCGGCGCTGATGCACAGCGACGACGGCGGCGCCACCTGGCGCACCGGCGCGGTCGACACCTGGCCGACCGCGCCGGACGGCACGTTCCGTCAGAAGCCGTCCGAGATGACGCTCGTGGAGCGCGCGGACGGCGGGATCTACGTCAACGGGCGGGAGCAGGACGGCACGGACCTGGGGCACCGTACGGCGGCGGTCAGCCGGGACGGCGGCCAGTCCTTCGCCGAGCCGTTCCGGGCCATCCCCGACCTGTACTCGCCCATGGTCCAGGGCTCGGTGCTGCGGCTGCGGTCGCGGGGTACCGACGGCTACAGCAGGCTGCTGTTCGCCGCGCCCGCCGACCCCGACCGGCGGCGCACCATGACGATCCGCTCCTCGTACGACGAGGGCCGCACGTGGGAGGGTGCGGAGCGGGGCGCGGTGATCACCACCGACTGGTCCGGCTACTCCGACATGGCGAACATCTCGCACGACGAGGTCGGGCTGCTCTACGAGGGCGGCGCGGTGGACGCGCGGGACGAGATCCGCTTCGCGCGGTTCACCGAGGACTGGCTGGGGCAGCGCCGCGGCCCCGACCCGACGACGCCGGACAGCGGGGCCGGTGCCCGGCCGGCCGCCGTGCTGGGCGGCGCCCGTACGGCCGACGGCCGCTTCGGGCGGGCGCTGGCGTTCGACGGCAGGGACGACGCCGTACGGCTGCCGTTCCGCTCGTCGCTGCCGCTGGGCGACCGCGACTTCACGTGCAGCCTCTGGTTCCGGTACGAGGCGAAGAGCGGCGAGCAGCCGCTGCTGTGGATGGGCGGCGTGGGCAGCAGGGCGCCGCAGGTGGCGCTGCGCGCCGACCCCGCCAAGGACCGGCTCACGGCGGACGTCACGGCGCTCGCGGGCGCAGGGCCCGCGAAGTCCGCGCAGGCCGCCGTGGCCGGCGCGGCCAACGACGGGCGCTGGCACCACCTCGCGCTGCGCCGGTCGGACGACCGCCTGTCGCTCACTGTGGACGGTGTGCACACCACCTCGGTGGCGGACGTGCCCGGCTCGGTCAGCCGGAACGACACGTTCGGGGTGCACCTCGGCCAGAAGCCGGACGCCCGCGCGTACTTCACGGGCGCGCTGGACGAGGTACGCGTCTACGGGCGCGCCCTGAGCGACCGTGAGCTGGCCGCGGTACGGGAGCAGAACGCACCGGCGGCGGCGCCGGCCGTGCTCCGGCTGCCGCTGGACCGGGTGCGCGGCGACTGACGAGGAGGTGGAGCGGCGACCGACGAGGAGGCGCGGCGGGGGCGGCCGGTCAGCGGGTCTGGGTGCGGTGCGCCAGGTCCGGGTAGTCGACGATCAGGCCGTCCCCGTCGCACTCCAGGTCGCGCTGGAAGGTGCCCGAGGAGTACCGCACCCGGGCGCCCTCCTCCGTGCGGGCGAGGTGTTCGTAGCGCTGCCGGGACGGCTGGACCGCCAGCTCCGGCACCGACACCCACGCCATCGTGCACTCGTACGCGCCCGGAGAGCGGTGCAGCCCGTGGCGCAGCAGCGGCATCGTGTTGGTGAGCGGGCACAGCCCGAGGTCGCAGTCGAGCGCGTCCTCCAGGCCCGCCAGCGGCTCGCCGCCCGCGGTCCACCGGCCCTCGTCGTCGCGGCGCAGGTCCAGTTCGCGGCTGCCGGCGGCGCTCTCCGCCCGCACCCGCAGCCGCCGCGTCACGAAGTCCTCGCCGGTCTCCAGCTCGTACGTGATCCAGTACGCCTCCGGTACGGTGCCCACCGCCCGGCCGTGCGCGGACAGCGTCCGCTCGCCGAGGTCGACCCACGCGGTCTCGATGCCCTTGCTCGCGCTGACGTCCCAGGTGAGGACGTGATGGCCCGTCATGCAGGCACCCTAACGGCGCGCTCCTACCGGGTCGGCGGCCGACACGGTGCCGGAGGACCCGGCCTGCCCGGCCCCGTCGGCCGCCGCCTGCTCCGCCGCCTCAGCCCGGCGCGCGTACCGCTTGGCGATCACCGCGCAGACCATCAGCTGCATCTGGTGGAAGAGCATCAGGGGCAGCACCGCGAGGCTGGCCTGCGCGCCGAACAGCACGCTGGCCATCGGAAGCCCGGCCGCCAGGCTCTTCTTCGAGCCCGCGAAGGTGATCGCGACGCGGTCGGCGCGCGGGAAGCCCAGCTTCCGTGAGCCGTACGTGGTCAGCGTCAGCATCACGGCCAGCAGGACGGCCTCGACGGCCACCAGCTCCACCAGCCGCCAGAAGGAGACCCGGCCCCAGATGCCCTGCACCATGCCGGTGCTGAACGCGCTGTAGACGACGAGCAGGATCGAGCCGCGGTCGACGTAGCCGAGCACCTTCTTGTACCGGGTGAGGAAGCCCGAGATCCAGCGGCGCAGCAGCTGTCCGGCGACGAAGGGCACCAGCAGCTGGAAGACGATCGACAGCAGCGAGTCGACGGAGAAGCCGCCGCCGTCACCGCCCAGCAGCAGGGCCGCCAGCAGCGGCGTGATCACGATGCCGACCAGGCTGGAGAAGGAGCCCGCGCAGATCGCCGCCGCGACGTTGCCGCGTGCGATGGAGGTGAACGCGATCGAGGACTGGATCGTGGAGGGCACCAGGCACAGGAAGAGCAGGCCCGTATAGAGCTGCGGCGTCAGCACATACGGGACGAGGCCGCGCGCCGCCAGGCCCAGCAGGGGGAAGACGGCGAAGGTGAACGCCAGGACCGTGAGATGCAGGCGCCAGTGGCGCAGCCCGTCCATCGCTTCTCGGGTGGAGAGCCGGGCTCCGTACAGGAAGAAGAGCAGGGCGACGGCGCCGGTCGAGGCGCCCTCGGCGCCGGTGGCGGCGGCGCCTCTGGCGGGCAGCAGCGCCGCCAGCACGACCGTGCCGATGAGCGCCAGGATGTATCCGTCCACGGGGAGCCAGGAGGGGATCTTGAACTGAGGGCGGCGCATGGTCTCTCTATCGGTCGGCGGCTCGGGCGGGTGCGTGCGGTGTGCCGTACGCACCGGGGCATGGACGGTGCCCTCTCCAGAGTGCGCCTGATCGCGGCAATCGGGAAGCCCTCTTACCGTAGTCACTGTCATGCCGGAACGTGATGGGCGGGGGTAGGGTCGGGGACGTGTTCGATCCGGTACAGCTGCGGACCTTTCTGGCCGTGGCACAGACCCTGAGTTTCACGCAGGCCGCACAGCGCCTCCGTGTGCAGCAGTCGACCGTCAGCCAGCACGTGCGGAAGCTGGAGGCGGCGGCCGGCCGCCGGCTGTTCGCGCGGGACACCCACGGGGTGGAGCTGACCGAGGACGGCGAGGCGATGCTCGGCTTCGCGCGCACGATCCTGGAGGCCAACGAGCGGGCCACGGACTTCTTCGCGGGGACGCGGCTGCGCGGCCGGCTGCGGTTCGGCGCGTCCGAGGATTTCGTACTGACCCGGCTGCCGGAGGTGCTGGAGGGGTTCCGCCGGGACCACCCGGAGGTCGACCTGGAGCTGACGGTCGAGCTGTCGGGGACGCTGCACGAGCGGCTGGCGGCCGGGCGGCTGGATCTCGTACTGGCCAAGCGGCGCCCGGAGGACGGGCGGGGGCGGCTGATCTGGCGGGACAAGCTGGTGTGGATCGGCAGCGAGCGGCTGCGGCTGGATCCGCAGCGACCGGTGCCGCTGGTGCTCTTCCCGCAGCCGGCGCTGACCCGGGCCCGCGCGCTCCAGGCGCTGGAGGCGCAGGGCCGCGAGTGGCGCATCGCCTGTACGAGCGGCAGCCTGAACGGGCTGATCGCGGCGACCCGCGCGGGGCTCGGCGTGATGGCGCACTCGCTCGGCATGATCCCGCCGGGGCTGGTCCGCGTCGGATCCCGGGCGGGCCTGCCGGACCTCGGCGGCGTCGACTTCGTCCTGGTGCACGGCCGCCCGGACGCCCCGGCGAGCCGCCCGGCCGAGGCGCTGGCGGCCGCGATCCTGGCGGGCGGCGACCGGCTGCACCTTCCGTAGGGGCGACCGGCGGCACATGCCGTAAGGGCCGGAACCCGATTCGCTGAACCCCGTTCGCAGAACCCCGTGCTCAGAACCCCGTGTCGTCGAACTGGTCCAGGAGGACGTCGGCCGGGGTCTCGATGGCGGCCGCGGTGGCCCCCGAGAGCTGCTGTTCGGTCCAGATGACCTTGCCGCCGGGGGTGTACCGGGTCCCCCACCGCTGCGACAGGTGCGCGACGAGGAACAGCCCGCGACCGCCCTCGTCCGTGCTCGTCGCCCGGCGCAGATGCGGTGCCGTGCTGCTGCTGTCCGCCACCTCGCAGATCAGACAGCGGCCGCGGAGCAGCCGCAGCCGGACCGGCGGCGCGCCGTACCGGATCGCGTTCGTGATCAGCTCGCTGAGGATCAGCTCGGTACTGAATCCGATGTCCGCCAGGCCCCACTCCTCCAGCTGTGCCCCGCACTCCGCGCGCAGCCGGCCCACCTCCGCCGGGTCCGGCGGCACCTCCCAGTCCGCCACCTTCGCCGGCGCGAGCAGCCGGGTGCGGGCGACGACCAGCGCGATGTCGTCGGAGGGGCGTTCGGGCACCAGCGCGTCGACGGCGGCCTGGCACATCTCCTCCGGGCTGCGGCCCGCGGCCCCCTCCAGCGCCGCGGCCAGCATGTCCAGGCCGACGTCGATGTCGCGTACCCGGTCCTCGACCAGGCCGTCCGTGAACAGCACCAGGGACGAGCCCTCGGTCAGCCGCAGCTCCGTGGTCTCGAAGGGGTGGCCGCCCAGTCCCAGCGGCGGGGAGGGCGGCACGTCCGGGAAGGTGACCGTGCCGTCCGGGCCCATCAGGGCGGGGCCGGGGTGGCCCGCCGTGGCCACCGTGCACACCCCGCTCACCGAGTCGTAGATCGCATACAGGCAGGTCGCGCCCGTCACGCCCTCCCAGCCGCGGGTGCCCTCGCTGTCTTCTTCGCTGTCGATACGGGTGACCAGTTCGTCCAGATGGCCGAGCAGTTCGTCCACCGGCAGGTCCAGCGAGGAGAAGTTGTGCACCGCGGTGCGCAGCCGCCCCATCGTCGCCGCGGCGTGCAGCCCGTGCCCCACCACGTCGCCCACCACCAGCGCGACCCGCGCGCCCGGCAGCGGGATGACGTCGAACCAGTCGCCGCCCACGCCCGCCTGGGCCGGCAGGTACCGCCATGCCACGTCCAGCGCGTCCTGCTCGGGCAGGCCGCGGGGCAGCAGGCTGCGCTGGAGGGTCACGGCCATGGCGTGCTCGCGCGCGTAGCGCCGGGCGTTGTCGATGCAGACCGCGGCGCGCGCGGTGACCTCCTCGGCGAAGGAGAGGTCCTCCTCCTCGAAGGGCGGGGAGTCGCCCATGCGCCAGAAGCTGGCCATGCCCATGACCACGCCGCGGGCCCGCAGCGGCGCCGTCACCAGCGAGTGCATCCCGTAGTCCAGGATCCGTTGTTTCTGGACGGTGTCCTGGTTGGCCCACGCGCTGTCGCGCGTCAGGTCCGACTCCAGCGTGGCGCGGCCCCGCTCCATGGCCGCCACCTGCGGCGTGGTGGGGAAGAAGTCGACCGGTTCGCCGACCGGGTAGAGCGGCGGGGCACCGTGGCCGCCGCGGGCCGCGGTCCGCCGCATCCGCCAGTCGGTGTGCGCCGCCGGTTCGCCCCCCTCGGTCACCGTCTCCAGCAGGTCGACGGTGACGACGTCGGCGAACCGCGGCACCGCCACCTCCGCCAGTTCCTCCGCCGTGCGCACCACGTCCAGGGTCGTGCCGATCCGCACCCCCGACTCGTACAGCAGCTTCAGCCGCTCCCCGGCGATCTCCGCGCGGCCGGTCACGGAGGCGAGTTCGGTGGTGTCGCGGAGCGTCGTGACGCTGCCGCGCGGTCCGCCCGCGCGTGCGGTGGACCGTACGTTGACGGCCAGCAGCCGCTTGCCCACGTGGTGCACCTCGTCGGTGGCCGACCGCCCGGAGCACATCAGCTCCACGAGCCGGTCCGGCAGGCCGACCTCGTCGACGGCGCGCCCGTCGAGGCCGTCGGGCAGCTCCAGCAGGCGCCGTGCCTCGTCGTTGACCAGCAGCAGCCGCCCGTCGCCGCCGAGGATCACCACGCCTTCCCGCACGGCGTGCAGGACGGCGTCGTGGTGCTCGTACATCCGGGTCATCTCGGCCTGGCCCAGGCCGTGCGTCTGGCGGCGGAGCCGCCGGGTCACCAGGGCCGTGCTGCCGGCGGCCAGCACCAGGCACAGCGCGGCGGCGCCGAGCAGTACCGGCATCTGGCGGTCCACCGGGTTCTCCGCGCGCTCCAGGGTGATGCCGGCCGAGACCATGCCCACGAGGGAGCCGTCGGCGCGGGCGATGGGGGCCGTGGTGTCGACGGCCGCGCCCAGCGGACCGTCGATGACCTCGGTGTACGACTGTCCTTTGCGGGCGGCCGCCAGGGCCTGGGGGAAGGCGCCGACCACATGTTTGCCGATCAGCTTCCGGTCGGGATGCGTCACCCGGATGCCGTCCAGGCCGAAGACGACGATGTAGTCCACGCCGGACCGCTTGCGCGTCGCTTCGGCGCGCGGCTGCAGCTCCGCGGTGGGGTGCGGGCCTGCCAGCGCCCCGGCCGCGCCGGAGGAGGCCGCGAAGGTCTCGGCCACGGACAGCGAGCGGCGCTCCGCCGCGGCCTTGCTGTCCCGCTTGGCCTGGAGGGCCAGGGCCGAGACCGCGGCCACCACCAGCAGCAGGACGATGACCACTTGGAGGATGAAGACCTGTCCGGCGAGGCTGCGCGGATTCAGCAGGGAGCGCGGCCCTGCCCGCAAAGGGTGACGAATCCGACGATGTCCCGCCATAACCAATTTCTAACACTGCTGCCTCCCTCCTGCCGCAGAGCCGCGCGACCGGCCTAGGGCGCGCCCTGACCGGACGTCACCCGAGGGAGCGCCGACACCGGCTCGGTGGCCGGGCCGGGGCACAGCAGGCTCAGCCCGAACATCAGTACGCAGTTGAGTGCGACGGCGACCAGGCCGGGGTTGATGCCGCCCAGGTCGGGATCGGTCACGTACAGCACGATGGACGCCGCGACGCCGCCGAGCATCCCAGTCGAGACCGCCCACGGCCGCACCCGGCGGAAGAACATCAGCGCGAGCCAGCCCGGTACGAGCTGGCCGAGCAGGTAGTACGTCAGGTTCAGCACCGTCAGCATCAGCGTCGAGGCGGTGAGGGTGAGCACCGCGGCGGCGACCAGGAAGACCGCGACCACCGCCGTGGTGGTGCGGCGCTGCGCCTCGGGGCGGATGTTCGGCGCGAGGTTGCGGGAGACGATGCCGCCGATGGTCAGCGCGGTGACGGCCAGCACCAGGACGCCCGACAGGCCCGCGCCCGCGGCCACCACGCCCACCAGCCAGTCCGGCAGCCGGTCCTGGACGATCGCCATGAAGACCGTGTTGGGGTCCTTCACGTGCGGGCGGTCGGCGAAGGCGAAGTAGGCGGTGGCGACGAGGAACGGATACATCAGCATGTAGACCGGCATCCACACCGTCGAGGACTTGATCGCCCGCTCGGACTTGGCGGTGAAGATGTACGCGGCGGAGAAGCCCAGGTAGAACGTGACGCTCTGGAAGACGATGGTGGTGAGCGCGAAGACCATCGGCGACCCGCTCATCGTCACCTGCGCGCGCGGCACGGAATCCGGGCCGAAGACCTCCGCCGGGCCGCCGCCCGCCGTCACCGCCACCACCCCCGCGACGACGATGCCGAGCACCATCAGCACGTCCTTCAGGATCGCGACGAAGGCGGGCGAGCGGACCCCGGAGACGGCCAGGTAGAGGAAGGCGATCACGCCCGCCAGGAGCACCGACTGCACGGGGCTGATCGGCAGCCCGAGCGCCTGCAGCACGACCTGCATACCGATGAACTGGTACTGGCCCCACGGCACCAGCGCGACCAGCAGCGCGCCCGCGGTGACCAGCTCCAGGCTCCGGCTGCGGAAGTGCCGCCCGAAGACGTCGGGCACGGTCATCGCGTCGTACCGCACCCCGGCCCGCCAGATCAGCGGTGCGATGTAGTACCCCAGCGGATAGGCCAGCAGGATGTAGCCGAGGAACCAGATGCCGTAGCTCGCGCCGCCCGCGTAGATGCCCGCCGGGAAACCGATCATGGTGCCGATGCTGTAGATCTCGCCGACCGCGAGGAAGTACAGCAGCCAGGGCGGGAAGGACCGGCCGCCGACGAGGTACTCCCCGATCGACATGTTCTTCATCCCGCGCCGGGCGCTGAAGGCGACCAGGACGGAGACCGCCATGACGCCGAAGAAGATCGCCGCGGTCATCTCGCCGCCCCCTCGTCGGTACGCTCGTCCCGGTACCGCGGTTCGTCGATCCGCCAGGCCACCCACAGGCACAGGCTGGTGAGCGGGAACCACGCGAACATCCACGCCCACAGCAGCGGGATGCCGAGGACGTACACGTCCGTGTCCGCGAGCAGCGGCATGACGACGAGGATCGCCAGCGCCGGCAGCCCGAGCCCGATGCCGAGGCTCTTCCGCTTACCGCTCACCGGCCGGCCCCTCCCCCGGCGGGGCCCCCGGCGTCCAGCCCCGCGCCGCCCCAGACGACCTCGCCGCCGATGACCGTCGCGTCCACCTGGAGCGCCCGCACCGCGTCCGGCGCGACCGCGCCCGGATCGGCGGAGAGCACCGCGATGTCGGCCAGCTTGCCCGGCTCCAGGCTGCCCTTGTCGCGCTCCTCGAAGCCGAGGTGGGCGGCCTGGCTGGTGTAGCCGCGCAGCGCCGTGTCCACGTCCACCCGCTGCTCGGGCCCCAGCTCGTGGCCGTCGCGGGTCGTCCGGCGCACCGCGCACCAGATGCCCTCCAGCGGCGGTACGGGGACCACCGGCGTGTCCGAGTGCAGCCCGAAGGTCACCCCGTGCTTGACCGCGGAGGCGAGCGGGTCGATGCGCCGCGCCCGTTCGGGGCCGAGGAACCGGTCCCGGTGCCGGTCGCCCCAGTAGTAGACGTGCTTGATGAAGAAGGACGCGAGGATGCCGGCGCCGGCCATCTGGTCCAGCTGCCGCTCGCTGACCATCTGGCAGTGCTCGATACGGTGCCGCCGGTCGCCCTCCACTGGGTCGAGGCCGAGCTTCGCGTACGCCTCCAGGATCGCCTGGATCGCGGCGTCGCCGTTGCCGTGGATCGCGACCTGCCAGCCGGCCTCGTGCAGCGTGGCCACCCGCCTGCTGAGGTCGTCCTGCGGGAAGATCAGCAGCCCGTTCTTGTCCGGCGCGCAGGCGTACCCCTCCGAGACGCAGCCGGTCAGGCCCTGGAGCGAGCCGTCGGCCCACAGCTTCACGCCGGCCACCCGGAAGAGGTCGTCGCCGAGCCCGGCGACGCCCGCCTCGACCGGGCTGAGCTCGCCGCGCGACAGACCGGGGAAGAGATCCTGTACGAGGTATGCCTGGATCCGGTTGCGCAGCCGTCCGTTGCGGCGCGCCATCCGGTACGCGTCGAGTTCGGCGGGCCCGCCGACCAGCCCGAGCCCGGTGTCGTGGACGGTGGTGACGCCGGCCGCCAGATAGGCGTCACCGGCCAGCCCGATCGCCTCGGCGAGGTCGGCGGTCTCCGGCTTGGGCATGGCCGCGTAGGCGGCGAACGCGGCGGTCTCCGCGAGCACCCCGTCCGGCTCGCCCGCCGCGTCCCGGTGGATCGCGCCGCCCACCGGGTCGGGGGTGTTCCGGTCGATGCCGAGCAGCCGCAGCCCCGCCGAATTCAGTACGCAGAAGTGGCCCGAGACGTGCTGGAGGCAGACCGGCCGGTCCCTGGACACCGGGTCGAGGTCGGCGCGGGTGGGGTGCCGGTCGTCGGCGAGCAGCGTGTCGTCGTACCGGTAGCCGCGCACCCACATGCCCGGCTCGGCGTCGGCGGCGGCCTGCTCCACCCGGGCGACGATGTCGGCGATGGTGGCGTTGGGCGGGCTGCCCGCGTCGACATCGGCGGCGAGCGTCAGCCCGAAGAAGGTGGGGTGGTTGTGGGTCTCGATGAACCCCGGCACCGCGCAGCGGCCCTGGAGGTCCAGTACCCGGGTGCGCGGCCCGATGAGCCCGTGCACCGCGGCGTCGTCGTCGACGGTGAGCACCCGTCCGCCGCGCGCGGCGAGTGCGGTACGGGTCGTACCGGCCCGGTCCATCGTGCGGACCGTGCCGTTGAGCAGGACCAGATCGGCGGCTGTGCATGGATCGGCGGTACGGGGTACCTCGGGCATCGAGCGGTCACCACCTGACGCAGGCCGGCGCCTGCTGATCGGCATGGAATTCCCGACATGCTGCCCGCTGGACGACCGGCGGGACAGGACCAGATGGGGGTGGGTTCCACCGGTCCAGCCACCGGTGACCGCACCGGCCCGGCCCTCTCCGGGGTGCGGGCCGGCGAGGGGTGGGGCAGCGTGGTTGCCGTCCCGCCGACGAGACGAAGGAGTACCGGCATGGGTGACAAGGGCGCCATGGACAAGCTCAAGGGCAAGGCCAAGCAGATGGCCGGCAAGGCCACCGGCGACAGCCGTACGAAGGGCCAGGGCCGCGCCGACGAGGCCAAGGGCAAGGCGAAGAACGCCGTGGACGACGCCAAGGGCCAGACCCGGGGGATGAAGGACTCCCTGACGGACCGCGACGACGAGTCCTGACCCGGCAGCACCCGTGCGGCCCGGCGGCCCGCTCCCCGTGAGCGGCCGCCGGGCCGTCGCACGTGTACCGACGGGCCGTGGCCCGAGGGGGCCGGATCGGCGGCGGTCGTCCTCCAGTTGCGGGTCTGCACGCTGCACGGGTTGTGGGTCTTCACGCTGCACGAGTTGAGGTCTTGACGCTCCACAGGCACCGTGGGAACGTTCTCACACCTCGACGAGAGAACGTTCTCTCGACCCCGGCACGGTTGGAGGAACAATGGCGAAGGTCCGTTCGGTACGGGGGGTGGTCGCCGCGGTCGCCCTGTCGTTGCTCGGGACAGCCGGTTGCGGTACCGGTGCGGCCACCGGCACGGATGCCGCCGCGAAAGCGGCAGGAGTCGCCGAGGCGGGCACGCTGAAGATCGGTACGTCGAACAACATGAAGCCGTACGCCTACGAGGAGAACGGCGAGCTGACCGGGTTCGAGGTCGATCTGATCTCGGCCGCGGCACGCAAGCTCCACCTCAAGCCGCGGATCGTCGCGCTGGAGTTCTCGGGGCTGCTGCCCGCGGTCAACAACCGGCAGTTCGACGTGGCCGCCGCTGCCGTCGGCATCACCGCGCCGCGGAAGAAGACGGTCGACTTCTCCGACGGCTACCTCGCCGGCTACTTCGGGGTGCTCACCGGCCCGAAGAGCGGGATCACCGCCGATGCCGCCAGCACGAAGGGCAAGCGGATCGCGGTACTGCAGGGCTCCATCGCCGACACCAACGCGAACAGGTTCCTCCCGGGCGCGGACATCGTCCGCTTCCCCGACGCCAACTCCGCCGACCTGGCGCTGAAGAACGACCGGGTCGCCGGCTTCTTCAACGACTTCGAACCGAACCTGGCGATCGCCAAGAAGTACCCGAAGCTGCGGCTGAGCCAGCCGGTCACCGTCCCGGCCACCGACTACCCGGCCGGCTGGGCGGTGCGCAAGGGCAACACCGCGCTGGCCGGAAAGCTCAACGGCGCGCTGAGGCAACTGGTCGACGACGGCACGTGGTTGCGGCTCTACAAGAAGTACTTCCCCAAGGCACCGGTATCCCGCACCGGTCAGCTGCCGCCGTACACCGCCAAGGGGCAGCAGTGAACGACCTCCTCAACAACTTCTTCGACTGGCAGCTGATCCGCCACGTACTGCCGGACCTGCTGACCTACGGATTGCGCAACACCCTCGCCCTGGCCGTCTCGTCCGCCCTGCTGGGCAGCGTCATCGGCATGGCGCTGGCGATCATGGGCCTGTCGCGCCACCGATGGCTGCGGGTGCCCGCCCGCGTGTACACCGACGTCTTCCGCGGCCTGCCCGCGGCGCTGACCATCCTGATCGTCGGCGAGGGGGTCTTCTCCGCACAGATCAGCTGGCTCGCCTCGCCGTACCCGGTGGCCGTCCTGGCCATGAGCCTGATGTCCGGCGCGTACATCGGCGAGATCTTCCGATCCGGCATCCAGAGCGTGGACAAGGGGCAGGGCGAGGCGTGCCGTGCCCTGGGACTCAGCCACGGCCAGGCGCTGCGCCTGGTGGTGGTCCCTCAGGGCGTGCGCCGGGTCCTGCCGGCGATGGTCAACCAGTTCATCGCCATCATCAAGGACTCCAGCCTGGTGTACTTCCTGGGCCTGATCACCACGCAGCGCGAGCTGTTCCGGATCGGCCAGGACGACGCGGTGACCGCCGGCAACCTCTCCCCGCTGCTGGCCACCGGCCTGTGTTACCTGCTGCTGACCGTCCCGCTGACCCACCTGGTCAACTCCATCGACCGACGGCTGCGCGAGGGGTCACGCCCGGCCGTGGCGGCCGAGGAGCCGTCGCCCGTCGGACCGAAGAAGGAGGCGCTGGCATGACCACACCCGACCTGACCGTTCCGCCGGCCGCGCCGCGCTCCACCGGCGCCTCGCTGGAGGCGCGCGACATCCGGATGACCTTCGGGTCCGTCGAGGTCCTCCGCGGCGCCGAGCTGGCCGCGCCGGCGGGCGAGGTGGTGTGCGTCATCGGCCCTTCAGGGTCGGGGAAGTCGACGCTGCTGCGCTGCCTGAACGGGATGGAGACCCGCACCTCGGGCGAGGTACTGCTCGACGGCGCCGACACCGCGACGATGGACATCAACCTGCTGCGGCAGCGCATCGGGATGGTGTTCCAGCACTTCAACCTCTTCCCGCACAAGACCGCGCTGCAGAACATCACGCTCGCGCTGACCCATGTGAAGAAGCTGCCCAAGGAGCAGGCCGAGACGATCGCCCGGCAGCGGTTGCGCGAGGTGGGACTGGCCGACCGCAGCGAGCACCGGCCCGGTCAGCTGTCGGGCGGACAGCAGCAACGGGTGGCCATCGCACGGGCGTTGGCGATGGAGCCCCAGGTGATGCTCTTCGACGAGGTCACCAGCGCGCTGGACCCCGAGCTGGTCAAGGGGGTGTTGCAGCTGATGGCCGACCTCGCGGGCGGTGGCATGACGATGATCGTGGTGACGCACGAGATGGGCTTCGCCCGGCAGGTTGCCGATACGGTGGTGTTCATGGACGCCGGAGTCGTGGTGGAGTCGGGACCGCCCGAGCAGATCTTCGACGCGCCACGCTCTCCGCGGTTGCGGAAGTTCCTCTCGCAGGTCCTGTGATGGCGACCGGTGCAGGCGCGGGCGGCGGACGCCGACGCCCCACGGTGGCCGACGTGGCCCGTGCAGCCGGCGTCTCCGTGGCCACGGCCGGCCGGGCGCTCGGCAACTACGGCCGGGTCGGGGACGACCTGCGCGACCGGGTGACGGCGGCGGCGGACCGGCTGGGGTACTCCCCCAACGTCGTCGCGCGCAGCATGCGGTCCGGCAGTACACGCACCATCGGCTTCGTCGGCGCCGACATCTCCAACCCGTACTTCGCCACCGCGGTGCGCGGCGTGTGCGACGTGGCCCGCGCGCAGGGCTACGAGGCGATCCTCACCAACAGCGACGACCGGCTCGACGACGAACGCGCCGCGGTCCAGGTGCTGTTGGACAAGCAGGTCGAGGGCATCGTCGTCGCGCCGACCTCGGTCACCGATGTGCGGCACCTGAAACACGCCCAGGAGCTGGGTGTGCCGATCGTCCTGCTCGACCGGTCGAGCGGTGTGCTCGACGCCGACAGCGTGGTGATCGACAACGCGGCGGCGGCCTACGGGGCGGTCGCGCACCTGCTGACACTGGGCCACCGCAGAATCGGGCTGCTGGCGTGCGTGGACCTCGACGAGGGCCCGGAAGTGGCGGTGCGCGGCAGCACCGGCCGGCTGGCGGCGCGGGGTGCGGCGCGGCCGTCGACCGACCGTATACGCGGCTATCTCGCCGCCGTGGACGAGTACCTCGCGGCCTCCTCGGCCGAGCTGGTCCGGTACGCGGGGATCGGCGAGGTGGCCCGTGCCGAGCAGGAGGCCGACGCGCTGCTGACGCTCCCTCAGCCGCCCACTGCGGTCTTCGCCGCCGACAACGTCTCCACGCAGTGTGTGTTCAAGGCGGCCCGCCGACGCGGCGTGGCCATCCCCGGCGACGTCTCGATGGTCGGTTTCGACGACCTGGACTGGACCACACTCGTCGACCCGCCGCTGACCGTTGTGGCCCAGTCGCCACTGGACATGGGGCGGACCGCCGCGGAGCGGCTCTTCGCCCGCATCAAGGGCGACGACCTGCCCGGTGAGCGGATCGTGCTGCCGACCGAGCTGATCGTCCGCTCCAGCACGGCCGGACCCGGTACGCGGGACCACTCGCGGGACCACTCCGCCTGAGCCGTCCGGAAGACCGGCCGGTGCGTCCTCGGCGTACGGCCCGGCCTGCCCATGCCAAGCCTTCCTCACGTTCATCGACTCATTGACCCATCGCCCCATCGCCCCATCGAAAGGCACTCCCATGCGCACTTCCCCTTCCCGTCCCCGCGTCGCCGTCCTCGGCGGTGGTGTCATCGGTGTGTCGACGGCTGCACAGCTCGCCCGCCGCGGCGCCGACGTCGTCCTGGTCACCGCGGGCGAACTGGCTGACGGTGCGTCAGGCCGGTCGCTGTCCTGGCTCAACTCCTTCGGTGGCAAGCGCTCCGAGGCGTACCACCGGCTCCGACTGCTCGGCATGGACCGGTACCGCACCTTCGCCACCCGCGTCCCCTCGTCCGGCTACCTGAAGTTCGACGGCGGGCTGACCTGGGCGGCGCCCGGTGCGGCCGAGTCGCACCGGGCGGCGTTCGCGCACATGCGGCGCAACGGGTACGACGCCGAGTGGCTGACCCGCGACGAAGTGGCGCAGTGGACGCCCGGGGTGGACCCGGCCGCGATCCCCGACGAGGGCGCGATCTTCAACCCGGGTGAGGGGTGGGTGGACCTCGTCCCCCTCGTCCGGCAGCTCGCCGACGACCTCGTCGCGGCCGGCGGCCGGATCCTCACCGGTGCCGGCCCCGCCTCCGTCGTCGTCGAGGGGGACCGCGTGGCCGCCGTACGGACGGGGGCGGGTGAACGCATCGACGTCGACACGGCCCTGCTGGCGACGGGGGCCGACGTGCCGGGCACGGTGCGGCAATACGGCGTGGAGATCCCGGACGCGACACCCCAGGCGTTGCTCGTGCGCACCACGCCCGTCGACACGGCCCTGCGCGCCACCCTGAACACCCCGCGCGTGGCGCTGCGGCCCACTCCGGACGGTGCGCTGGTGATGGACTCCGACGCCACCGCGCGCGAGGTGGTGGCCCATGCGGACGGCACGTACGAGGTCAAGCACTCCACGGTCGAGAAGCTGCTGCGCGAGGCGTCGGCCGTCCTCGCCGGCCATCCGCGCCTGGAGCTGGACTCCTACGGCGTCGGCCGCAAGCCGATCCCGGGGGACGGCGAGCCGGTACTCGGCGAACTCGACGAAGTACAGGGCCTGTTCGTCGCGTTCACCCACAGCGGCGCGACCCTCGCCCTGATCGCCGGCGAGCTGCTGGCCGACGAAATCACTACCGGGGAACGCAGCCCGCTGCTCGCGGCGTTCCGCCCCGGCCGCTTCCGCTGACCTGCTGAAGGAGCCTCTGCCATGAGCCCGAACGACCCGGTACTGCAGCCGCTGAAGCTGAACAACCTGGTGCTGAAGAACCGCGTCTACAGCACCGGACACGCACCGTCCGGCTATCTCGACGGCGGTGCGCCGGGCCTGCGGTACGAGCTGTACCACGAGGAGAAGGCCAAGGGCGGCATCGCACTGACGATCATCGGAGGGTCGAGCAACGTCGCGGCCGACTCGGCCAATGTCTTCGACCAGCTCGACGCGGGTGACGACGCGATCCTGCCGTTCTACCGTTCGCTCTCCGACCGGCTGCACCGGCACGGTACCGCCGTGATGATCCAGCTGACGCACCTCGGGCGCCGGTCGAAGTGGGACATCGACCGGTGGCTGCCGGCGCTCGGCCCCTCCGCGGTGCGCGAGCGGGCACACCGCAGCTTTCCCAAGGTGATCGAGCGGTTCGACATCGACCGGATCGTCAAGGCGTACGGTGCGGCCGCCCGGCGGGCGCGCGAGGGCGGGCTCGACGGCATAGAGATCGCCGCCATGGCCGGCCATCTGATCGACCAGTTCTGGTCGCCGCGCACCAATCACCGCACCGACGAGTTCGGCGGCAGCCTGGAGAACCGGCTGCGCTTCGGGCGGATGGTGCTGGCGGAGGTCCGCGACCAGGTCGGCGCCGACTTCGTCGTCGGCATGCGCATTCCCGGAGACGAAGGGGTGCCCGACGGACTGACGCCTGCCGAGTGCGTCGACATCGCCACGGCGATGGCCGGCACCGGCATGCTCGACTTCCTGTCCGTCGTGCACGGCTCCGGCAACACCGACCGCGAACTGGCGGAGGTCATACCGGTCTTCGGCCGGCCGCTGGGCGACCGCCTCCCGGTCGCGGGCGCGATCCGCAGGGCAGTCGGCATCCCGGTCTTCCACGCGGGGCGGATCGCCGACCTGCCCACCGCGCGGCACGCGATCGCCGAGGGGCACGCCGACATGGTCGGGATGACCCGTGCCCACATCGCCGACCCGCACATCGTCGCCAAGCTGATCAGCGGGGAGGAGGACCGCATCCGCCCCTGCGTAGGGGCCACCTACTGCGCCTCCCGCGTCGAGACGTTCTGCCTGCACAACCCCGCCACCGGACGGGAAGCGACGATCCCGCACCTGGTCACCCGCGCCGAGGCGGCCAAGCAGGTGGTCGTGGTCGGCGGCGGACCGGCGGGGCTGGAGGCCGCCCGCGTCTGCGCCGAGCGCGGGCACCGCGTCACCCTGCTCGAAGCCGCCGACCGGCTCGGCGGGCAGCTGCTGCTGGCCTCCCGTACCCCGCGCCACGCCGAGAAGGCCGGGATCGTCCACTGGCTGGTCCAGGAGATCCGGCGCCTCGGCGTGACGATCCGGCTCAGCTGCCTCGCCGAGCCCGCCGACGTCCTGGCCACCCGGCCCGACGTCGTAGTACTGGCCACCGGCGGCCTCCCCGACACCGACGTGGTCGAATCCGGCGCGGAACTCACCGACTCCACCTGGGACGTACTGAGCCGGGCGCCCCGGCCAGGGCGCCGCGTACTGATCTTCGACGACCACGGCGGGGAGCAGGCGCTGACCGCCGCCGAGCGGCTGACCGGTACCGGCGCGCAGGTGGAGATCGTCACCCCCGACCGGATGGTCGGCGCGGACGTCACCGGCACGCTCTACCCGGACTACCTGCGCACCCTGTACTCCTCCGGCGTGGTCCTGACTCCCGACCATGTGCTGCGGTCGGTCCGGCGGGAGGGCGGCGCGCTCGTCGCCACCCTCGCCAACGCGTACTCCGACGTGCTCACCGAGCGGACGGTCGACCAGGTCGTCGTCGAGCACGGGACCCTGCCCCTCGACGACCTGTACCACCAACTGCGGCCGGACTCACGCAACTTGGGCGAGTGCGACCTCACCGCACTGACCGAGGGCCGCCCGCAGCACAAGGTGATCCACGAGAACGGTTCCTACCAGTTGTTCCGGATAGGCGACGCGGTCGCCCACCGCAACGTACACGCCGCGATCCTCGATGCCCGGAGACTGTGCATGGCCATGTAATGGCCAAGCGGCAAAGGCCCAAAAGTAAAGGCCCCAAAAGTAAAGGCAAGGAGGTTACCCACTCCTTGCCACTCTCAACGTATAGCGCACTGGGGGCCTTGCGGCAAGGCCCCGGTGATGCCGCAGAATCACCGGCCTGAGCAAGAATCCACGGAAAACGGGGTGTGCGTTGATCGACGTGATCATTGCCGGTGGTGGGCCGACCGGCTTGATGCTGGCCTGCGAGTTGCGGCTGCACGGTGTGCGTGTGGTCGTACTGGAGAAGTCGACCGAGCCGACCAGGCAGTCCCGCGGGCAGGGCCTGCACGCGCGCAGCGTCGAGATGATGGACCAGCGCGGCCTGTTGGACCGGTTCCTCGCGGTCAGTGAGACGTTCCAGGCCGGCGGCCTCTTCGGCAGCATCGTGAAGCCGTGGCCGGACCGGCTGGACACGGCGCACCCGTACGGCGTCGCCACCCCGCAGCCGGTCACCGAGCGGCTGCTCAACGAGCGTGCCCTCGAACTCGGTGCCGAGATCCGGCGCGGCTGCGAAGTGGTCGGGCTGAGCCAGGACGAGGACGGGGTGACCGTCGAACCGGCGGACGGGACACAGCTGCGCTCGCGCTACCTCGTCGGGTGCGACGGCGGCCGCAGTACGGTGCGCAAGCTGCTCGGCGTCGGCTTCCCCGGCGAGCCCGCCAAGGTCGAGACCCTGCTGGGCGAAATGGAGCTGACCGAGGACCCGGCGACGATTGCCGCTGTCGTCGAGGAAGTCCGCAAGGCCCAACTGCGATTCAGCGTCTCCCCCGGCGAGAACGGGGTGTACCGCGTTGTCGTGCCGGCCGACGGGGTGGCCGAGGACCGTACGGCCGAGCCGACCCTCGACGACTTCACGCGGCAGTTGCGGGCGACCGCCGGCACCGACTTCGGCGCGCACTCGCCGCGCTGGCTGTCCCGGTTCGGCGACGCCACCCGGCAGGCCGAGCGCTATCGGGTCGCCCGGGTGCTGCTGGCCGGCGACGCGGCGCACATCCACCCGCCGACCGGCGGGCAGGGCCTCAACCTCGGCGTGCAGGACGCGTTCAACCTCGGCTGGAAGCTGGCCGCCGCGGTGCGTGGCTGGGCCCCGGAGGGGCTGCTGGACAGCTACCACACCGAACGGCACCCGGTGGGCGCCCGCGTGCTGGACAACACCCGCGCGCAGATCACACTGCTGGGGACCGATCCGGGCGCGACCGCGCTGCGCGAGCTGTTCTCCAAGCTGATGGACTTCGAGGAGGTGAACCGGTACGTGACGGGGATCATCACCGCGGTCGACGTGAGCTACGACTTCGGCGAGGGCCACGAACTGCTCGGCCGGCGGATGCGGGACGTGCAGCTGAAACGGGGTCGCCTCTACGAGCTCATGCACGACGGCCGCGGCCTCCTGCTCGACCAGACCGGCCGGCTCTCGGTGGCGGGCTGGGAAGACCGGGTCGACCATGTCATCGACGTCAGCGAGGAACTGGACGTGCCCGCGGTGCTCCTGCGACCGGACGGCCACGTGGCGTGGGCCGGCGAGGACCAGCGGGGGCTGCTCGGCGAGCTGCCGAGGTGGTTCGGCGCTGCTGTCGGCTGAACGCGAGCGGAAGTGGTTCGGCGCCGCCGTCGACTGAGCGCGAGCGGAAGTGGCTCGGCGCTGCCACCGGCTGAGCGCGGCCAGAGGCCCGCAGGGGTTCCGCTGATCAGATGGGTCCGCGGGCGCCGGCGCCGCCGCCCGCGGGGCGCTTGGCGAAGCGGGACGGGGGCGCGCCGAAGGCGCGGGTGAAGGCGGCGGTGAAGGCGGCGGGAGAGGCGTAGCCGAGGTGGCCGGCGACCTCGGTGACCGACGCGGTGCGCAGCAGTGGGACGGCCGCGAGCAGGCGGGCGCGGGCCCGCCAGACGGCGGGGCTGTCACCGGTCTCCGCGCGGAACCGCCGGGTGAAGGCCCGCTCGCTCATGGCCGTCCGCACGGCCCAGTCGGCGTTGCTGACCCCGGCGTCCGGAGCGGCCAGGTACGCGCGGCAGAGCGCCGCGAGCTCGGCCGAGGCGGGAATCCCGACGTGGAACGGGAGCGGGGTGCGCGCGGCGATCTCGTGCAGGAGAAGCGCGGCGATGTGCCCCTCCCGCCCGGAGAGAGGGTATTCGGCCTCGAACTCCACGGCGGCCAGCAGCAGTTCGCGCAGCAGCGGCGGTACGTCCACGACCGTACAGGTGGCGGGCCACCAGGGGACGGCGTCCGGCTCGATGTACAGGCTGCGCGTGCTCACCCCCAGCATGCGGACCCGATGCCGGGTGACGGCCGGAATCAGCACGGCCCGCTCGGGTGGCACGGTCCAGGTGCCCTCATCGGTGTCGACGACCATGACCCCGGTGGCGCCGTACAGGAACTGCGCGCGCCGGTGCTCGTGCCAGTCCAGTACGTGGCCGGCCGGGTAGTCGGTACCGATGGGCAGGACGGCCCGGTCGACGTGGTCGACGCTGTCCAGGGAAACGTTCTTCACCCCGCCACCGTAGCCACGGTACTGGCCGAGCCGCGAAAGAAGAAGACCGACTTTCGCATGCGGGCCGACCGCCGGAGCTGGTGAAGTGGGTCGTGTGGACGTAGTGGACGTAATGGCATTGACCGGGATCGGGCTCCTCACCGGAGTGACGACGGTGTTGTTCGGGTTCGGCGGCGGGTTCGTCGCGGTCCCGGTGGTGGTGTGGGCGGACGCCGCGCTCGGTGCGGACGCGATGCGGGTGGCGACGGCCACCTCGGCCCTGGTGATGGTGGTGAACGCCGGATTCGCGACGGCCGTCACGCCGCGGCGGGTGCTCGGCGCCCTCCGCGGCAGCGGCACGCTCCTCCTCCTGCTGGCGGCCGGCGCCTCGGCCGGCGCGCTCGCCACGCGCGTCGCCCCGCCCGCCCTGGCCCGCTGGGCGTTCGTCGCGTACATCGCCCTCACCATCGCCGACCTGCTCCTGCGCCCCGGCTTCCTCCGCCCGCGGTCGCCGGCCAAGGCGGCCTCCGATGCGCCGCGGCCCCTGCCACCCGTCCTCGGCGCACCGGTCGGCGCGGTCGCGGCCTTCCTGGGCGTGGGCGGCAGCGTCATGACGGTGCCCGCGATGCGCCGGGCCGGGCACACGATGCACGTGGCGACCGCCCTGGCCAACCCCCTCACCCTGGCCATCGCACTCCCGGCCGCCATGGTCTCCCTGAGCGGCTCTGCCCTCCCGGCCGGCACGGACGCACACGTACACCTGGTGGGCCTCGTCGACCCCGGCGCCGCCGCGGCACTGCTCCTCGGCGCCTTGCCGGTGATCGCGGTACTACGCCGCCGCCCACCACGCATACCGGACCGTACGTACGCGTGGTCCTACATCGCCCTGCTCGCGGTGGTGGCGGCCGCGATGCTGCGGTGGGGCTAGGGGGTGTCGTTTGGATCATTCCGGGGCCGCGGCCGATCGGCAGGGGCCGGGGCCAGAGCCGATTAGGCGTAACGGCTCCGGCCGCGTAGAGTCGTATTTACCGACGCGGGGTGGAGCAGCTCGGTAGCTCGCTGGGCTCATAACCCAGAGGTCGCAGGTTCAAATCCTGTCCCCGCTACTGATCCCCGGGCCCAGCGGAATTCCATCCGCCGGGCCCGGGGTTTTTTGCATTTCGGATGACCGTCGAGTCGACCGGCCCCCGGGACTTCCCACCACGCCGTCTCGAAGAACGCTCAGTCGAGACAGAACTCGTTGCCTTCGACGTCCTGCATCACAATGCACGACTCGTTGTAGCCATCGGCAGGCAGTAGTCGCACGCGTACCGCGCCGAGCGCGACCAGCCGTGCGCATTCGGCCTCAAGCGCGGCCAGGCGCTCCGCTCCCACGAGCCCGGTGCCGACCCGCACGTCAAGATGCAGCCGATTCTTGACGACCTTGCCTTCGGGAACGCGCTGAAAGAACAGTCGCGGGCCCACACCTGAGGGATCAATGCATGCGAACGCTGAACCCTGACGCTCAGGCGGCAGTGCGCGATTGAAATCGTCCCAAGTAGCAAACCCCTCCGGAGGCGGCGGTACGACGTACCCCAACACCTCGCACCAAAAGCGAGCGACACGCTCAGGTTCCGCGCAGTCGAAGGTGACTTGGAACTGCTTGATCGATGACATCGGCGCACCATAGCAGGGAGTTCTGCTGCTCATCTCCCAACAGGGACCGGAACGGTAGATTCCAAGAACGCAGTACAGACAAGCCGTCAAGCCCGTCAACAGTCGAAGACCGACCAGCAGATCTCGTTGCGCAACCGCTGGTCATCCAGAACGAGTTCACGAATCGGTTCCGGGAGCTGTTCGCGCTGCCAACGGCACTCGACCCTGCCGGCGCTCTCACCCTGCCGTCCGGGGGCCGCCGCACGCACGGCCTTGATCGCGTAGGCCGCAGCGCCCAGCTCGTGTGCGGCGACATGCGCCACCACCGCCGCCTGGCCGGCAGCATACGCGGCGTGCCGAGCGGCTCCGCTCAACTCTCTTGCCGCAGCCATGGCATGGCCACCCGCCGTTCGGGACTGCGACATCCTGATCTCGCCGCGCGTCCATACCCGAATCCGCTCGATCGCCTCGCGGGGGCGCGGGTCCGAGGGCTGCACCGACTCGAAGAGCGGCAGAACGTGCTCCGCGCACGCGGCAGCCCACAAAGCCAGGAGTCGATGGTCGGAGTCCCTAAGCGTCCCTCCACGGCGGATGGTGATGAAGCGGGGGTCACGATCTTTGGGGAGGATCATGGTGCTCCAAGGGATCTGGCTGTCGCCGCGTGGCGTCGATGGTGCCGAGCAGGGACAGTGCCTGGGCGCTGGGGCTACCGGGTTCGGCGTGGTAGATGACGAGTTGCTGGCCGGGTGCGTCGCGGACGTCGAAGGCTTGGTAGGTGAGGGTGAGCGGACCGACGTCGGGGTGGTTGAGCCGCTTGGCATCCTGGGTCTTGCCGCGCACGGTGTGAGCCTGCCACAGGGCGGAGAATTCAGTGCTCTGTCCGGTCAGTACGTCGATGAGCACATGCAGCCGGGGGTTGTCGGGATCGAGGCCGACTGCCTGGCGCAGGTTGGCCACGACGGCCTGTGCGTTCCATTCCCAGCGGGCGTAGAAATCTCGGCCAGCGGGGTCGAGGAACGTCATGCGGGCGAGGTTGTCCGCGGGGTTGAAAGGTGAGTACAGGGCGTCGGCCAGGGCATTGCCGGCCAGGATGTCCAGGGTGCTGTTGAGGACGAAGGCCGGGGTGTGGGGACAGCCGTCCATGAGCTGGCGCAGTGCCGGGCTGACCACGTCCCGCTGCGGGGCCGGCCGGTCGGTCGGTGCGGTGCCGGCCAGTCGGTAGGCGTGCGCGCGGGCGTCGGTGTCGAGGTGCAACGCGCGGCTGAGGGCGTCCAGGACCTGGGAAGAAGGGTGGCGCTCGCGGCCCTGTTCGAGACGGGTGTAGTAGTCGGCGCTCACTCCGGCCAGCACCGCGACCTCCTCGCGCCGCAGCCCGGCGACTCTGCGTACGCCGTAGCTCGCCATACCGACGTCTTCGGGCCGCAGGCCGGAGCGCCGGGCGCGCAGGAATTCTCCCAGGGCGTTGTCAGACATATCTCCAGGCTAGGCCCGGCCGACGGTGCGCTGCCTGGGTGTGCGGCACCCAGGCAGCGTATGTCCTGGTTGGCGGCCGGTGCGACGCCCAGACTCGGTTGAGGTGAGGCGAGAGGACGGCACGGCACGTAACACCGCTAAGGCACTGCCACCGCCCACCCGCCGACCTCAGCAGTCCCGCCCCCCTGAGCAGGGAGAACAAAGATGACGGCAGGCACCGGACGACACACCACTCCGGGTGATGACGCCTTGCGCGACACGGTGGCGGTGGTGACCGGTGCCGCGCGCGGGGTCGGCAGAGCCACTGTGGCGTGGCTGCACACCCGTGGGGTGCAGGTCCTGGCCGAGGACATCCGGCCCGAGGTGGAGAACCTGACCACAGAGTTCGACGGTGTGGCCACTCTGGTCGGTGACGTCTCCCGGGAGGAGACGGCCCTGCGGGCGGTGGCACTGGCCCGGAAGCGTTTCGGCGGGCTGGACATCCTGGTCAACAACGCGGGGCGGACGCTGAACAGGCCGTTCACCGAGACCACGGCGGAGGACTGGGACGCCCTGATGGCCGTCAATGCCCGCGGCGCGTTCCTTCATGCGCGGGAGGCGTTCCGCACCATGCGCGAGAACGGACGAGGCGGGGCGATCGTCAACGTCGGCTCCTACACCTGCACTGTCGGGCTGCCCGAGGGCTCGGCCTACACTGCGTCGAAGGGCGCCCTGGCCCAGCTGACGAAGGTCATCGCTTTGGAAGGCGGCCCCCACAACATCCGGGCCAACGTCGTGGCACCGGGCGTGATCGAGACCGACCTGCTCGACAACATCCGCGACGACAGCCGCGCCTACCTGCGCTCCTTCGCCGCCGCACACCCGCTGGGCCGCGTCGCGCAGCCTGCGGAGATCGCCGAGATCATCGGGTTCCTCGCCTCGACCCGCTCCAGCTTCATGACCGGCGCAGTGGTCGCCGCCGACGGCGGCTTCACTGCGGCCTGACCGTACACATCACCGGCCGCACCGCATCGCGACCGAGACCACGACCATGACTGCGCCTGCGCCTGCGCCTGCCACCGAGACCACGACCACGACCACGATCAAAGCGGAGAGCACACCACCATGACCGGACAACGACTTGAACGACTTGACGGCAAGGTCGCACTGATCACCGGCGCGACGGGCGGAATAGGCGCGGCGACCGCCGAGCTGTTCGCCCGCGAAGGCGCGCGCCTGGTCCTCACCGATGTGGCCCAGGACCCCCTCAGCGCGCTGGCGCAGCGGATCGAGGAGACGACCGGCGGAGAGGTGGTCACCGCGGTACTGGACGTCTCCTCCGCCCAGGAGTGGGACGACGTGATCAGTACCGTACGCGAGCGGTTCGGCACTCTGGACGTTCTCGTCAACCTCGCGGGCATCGTGGACTGGCCGGGCATCGAGGACACCCGGGAAGACGTGTGGGACCGAGTCATCGACATCAACCAGAAAGGGACCTGGCTAGGGATGAGGGCTGCCATGCCCCTTCTCCGCGCCACCGGCAACGCCTCGGTGATCAACACCTCGTCCGTCCTGGGGATCGTGGGCAGCGGAGCAGCCGCCGCCTACCAGGCGTCCAAGGGCGCCGTGCGCCTGCTGAGCAAGACCGCCGCCGTCGAATACGCCCGTCAGGGCGTACGTATCAACTCCATCCACCCCGGTGTCATCGCCACGCCCATGATCCAGAACCTCCTGGACGAGCAGGGCGACCAGCAACCGGACATCGTGCGCACCCCCATGCGCCGTGCGGGCCGCGCCGAGGAGATCGCCTCGGCCATGCTTTTCCTCGCCGGCGACGAGTCCTCGTTCATCACCGGCTCGGAACTCGTGGTCGACGGCGGCCTCACCGCCCACTGATTCGGCAGGCGGCACCTGCTGTGCGCACGGAGTGTCGGGGTCGGGACGTCGGTGATGCGACACAACAACGCCCGGCCGGCGGTTGGCCGGACCGCTCGCGATTCGGCCTATCCGGGCTGGTGCCGTACAGTTCAGCGTGCCGACGCGGGGTGGAGCAGCTCGGTAGCTCGCTGGGCTCATAACCCAGAGGTCGCAGGTTCAAATCCTGTCCCCGCTACGAGAGTGAAGGCCCGGGTCCTGAGGACCCGGGCCTTCACTGTTGCCGTGCCTTCCCCGAGCGATCGACGAGGCCAAGCAGGACGCCGTCGACCGGCGTCGGCCGGCGTCGACCGCTGCACGGCCCACTGCGACCGGGCATGGCTGCGTACCGCCGGCGGGGCCTGCCGTCCTCGGTGTACGAGACCCACCGCCGAAGGGGCAGCAGGTGCCGTAAGCGCCGGTCAACAGGTGCCGGTCAGGCCAGTCATGCCAGTCATGCCAGTCATGCCAGTCATGCCAGTCATGCCGGTCAGCGGGCGCTGCGCAGCCGCCCGACGATGACGTCCAGCAGGAAGTAGGCCAGACCCGTCACGCCGGCGGTGACGACAAGAATCCCCGTCACACAGCCGATCACCGCGGCCCAGGTACCACCGCGCGGGGCCCCGAGACCGACGATTCCTGGGACGACGAACCAGAAGACCGGCACCTCCGTCCCGATGAAGACCACGGCCGCCACCAGGCGGTATTGACGTAACCGGCGGCGAGAGATCATCCCCGACGGTCCGAAGAACCGCCGCTGCAGCAAGGCGAGCAGAACGAAGGGGGCCACCACCACTACGTAGCCGCCGCACTCGCTGAGGGCCGCGTACATGTCGCTCGGGCCCTCGGCGCGGATGCTGCGCACCGCCGGAACGGCGAGGGAGGCCCCGGCGACCAGCCCCGCGCACACACTGGCTGCGATCAGTACGGGTCTCACTCTGTCGCGCACAGTCACACTCCCCCGCCCTTCGTCCCTCGTCCTACGTCCGCAACGATCCCTTCGGCGTGAGTGCGAGCGCCGGCCCACGCCACCACACCCGTTCCACACCTGCCCCGCCTGCCCCTACAAATGGGGCTCACGCCGGACCCTCGCCGGTCGACCGCGGCCACCGGTGCGGCGGCGGGTCAGTGGTGGAAGGCCAGGAGCTTGGCGATGCCGTTGCGCTGGATCTCGGATGTGCCGGTGAGGACGCGGAACATACGGATCTTGCGGAAGAGGTACTCGATCTCGTTGCCCTGGGTGAGCCCTTCCTTGCCGTGGATCTGCACGGCCTCGTCGAGGATGCGGAAGGCGGACTCGGCGACGAACAGCTTGCACATGAACGCCTCGGCGTGAACCTCGCGCCCCTCGTCAAGGGCCGCGAGCGCGGCGTACGTCATGGAACGCGCGGCGTACAGCTCGGTGGCCATGTCGGCGACCTTGTGCTGGATGGCCTGGAGCATGAGCAGGGGCTGTCCGCCCGCGACCGTGCGCGTCCGGGTGCGGTCCAGGGTCAGGGCGAGGGCGCGGCGGGTGGCACCGAGGACGGTGGGGCAGTGCAGCAGCCGGTTCGTGGTCACCCGGCCGAGCGCGATGCGCATACCCTTGCCCTCCTCGCCGAGGAGGTTGGCGGCGGGGACGTGACAGTTCTCCAGGAGGATGTCGCTCTCGATGTGCTCGCCGGACATCGGCGTCGCTCCGTCCTCGACCCGGCAGCCGGGGCTGTCGAGGTCCACGAGGAACGCGGAGAACAGCGGCTTGTCGCCCTCCTGTTCGCCGGTGCCCGCCATGCGGGCGACGACGATCGCGAAGTCGGCGAAGGGGCCGGCGGAGGAGAACACCTTGTGGCCGGTCAGCCGGTAGCCGTCAGCGTCGGGTACGGCGACGGTGCGCATGGAGCGGACGTCGGAGCCGGCGTCGGTCTCGGTGAGGGAGAAGCAGCAGGCGCGCTCGCCGCGGATCAGCGGCAGGAGGTACGTGTCCAGTTGGTACTGGGTAGCGTGCTTGAGGATGTCGCCGGCGCGCAGGGGGCCGCCCATGTCGCCGAGGACCGAGTGGGCCAGGACGCGTCCGCTGGCGCCGATCTCCTCTTTCAGGGCCGCGAGTTGGGTGTAGGTGAGGTTCTGGCCGCCGTACTCCTCGGGCAGATGGATTCCGTAGAAGCCGAGTTCGCGGCTCCGGCGCCAGATCGGTTCGAGATCGGCGCGGGTGAGGCGGCTTTCGCGGGTGATGCCGCGTTCGCGTTCATGGTCGGCGAGTTCGCCGTCGAGGTAGTCGCGCAGCCGCTCGACCAGTTCGGCGGTGCGCGGATCGCCGCAGGTGGGGCGCAGGGAGAAGGTCACTGCGATAACTCCTTGTGGTGACAGGTCAGTTGACGCGGCGGTCGGCGTTCGCCCAGTACGGTTCGCGTACGGCCTTGCGGTCGAGCTTGCCGTTGCGGTTGTGGGGGAGCTCGGTCGCGAAGTCGACGGAGCGGGGCTTCTTGAAGCGGTCCAGGCGCTCGGCGCAGAAGGCGATCAGGTCGTCGGCGGTGACGTCGGCGATGCCGGGGTTCCGTACGACCACGGCCTTGACGGCCTCGCCCCACTGCTCGTCGGGCACGCCGACCACGCAGGTTTCCTGGACGGCGGGGTGCTCGTACAGGGCGGCCTCGACCTCGGTGCAGTAGATGTTGAAGCCGCCCGAGATGATCATGTCCTTCTTGCGGTCGACGAGGAACAGGTAGCCGTCCTCCCGCATCCATGCCAGGTCGCCGGTGTGCACCCAGCCGTCGCGGAAGGTCTCTGCGGACAGCTCGGGCTCCTGCCAGTACTCGCGTACGCAGTCGGGTCCGCGCACGATGACCTCGCCGACCTCGCGCGGACCGAGCTCCCGGCCCGCCTCGTCGACGACGCGTATCTCGGTGTCGTAGGTCGCCCGTCCGCACGACCGGAGCAGTTCGGGATCCTCCTTCACCGCGTGCGCGATCTCCTGGCCGCTGAGGCCCGCGACCACGCTGGTGGTCTCGCCCAGGCCGTATCCCTGGGCGACGACGGGACCGAAGAATTCCACGGCGTCGCGCAGGCGCTGGGGTGAGATGGGCGCGCCGCCGATCCGCACACTCGTCAGCGAGGACAGGTCGTACGCGGCGGCGCCGGGGTGGGCGAGCACCATGTTCACCATGGCCGGCACGAGGAAGGTGGCGGTGATGCGCTCCCTCTCGACAGCCTCCAAGAAACTCTCCGGGCTCCAGGCCGGCAGGACGTAGGTCGTCGAGCCGCCGAACACGCCGGCCAGCAGGCTCATGCCGGTGGCATGGGTGATGGGGCCGCAGGCGAGGTAGCGGGTGCCCGGACGGGGCCGGGACTCGTCCGACATCAAGAGCTTGCGCATGCTCGCGAGACGGTTGCCGACCGTCTGCACCGCCGCCTTCAGTGCTCCGGTGGAACCGGAGGTGAAGTTCAGGACACAGGGTTCGGTTTCGTCCACCTCGACGAGGAACGGGGCCTCGTCGAGGTGGCGGTCGCCTTCGCCCAGCAGCGCGGAATAGGAGACCTCGCCCGAGCCGGGCTCCTGCGGACCGTCCAGCGGCACGGGAAGGCATTCGGTACCGGCCGCGGCGATCGCCGCCAGGGCGTCCTCGCGATGGGCCGCGTCGAAGAACAGCACCCTCACAGGGGCGTAGCGCAGGATGTGCTCGATCTCCCCTCGCCCAAGACGCGCGTTGATCGGCGCGCGCGTCAAACCCGCCTTGTACAGGGCGAATTCGACCTCCACCAGCTCACCGCGGTTCCAGGCGAGCGAGGCGACCGCGTCGCCGGGCCGCAGGTCCCGGGCGGACAGGGCGGAGGCCAACCGGTCCGTCGCGCGGTCGAGTTCGGTGAAGGTCCAAGAGCGGTCCCCGCATACAAGGGCCGGGGCCTGGGGCCAGTAGCGAGCGCTGCGCGACAGATATGTGCCGAGGTTCATGAAGACCTGCTCCAGAAGGGAGGCGAAGCGGAGTGAGCCGATGGCCCCGGCGGGCCGACGGACTTAGATTACAGCTAGACCAATTACGGACAGCTTGTTCAGTAACCTGTCCGGTGTCAAGAGTCTTCTAGACTGGGCGCCGCACGCATCGCGACGACCGAGGAGGGGCCCGTGGCCGAGGACAGACGGACGAGGCGGTCACGCCGCTCCCTGGGCACGGCCATGGTGGAGCTGGTCCTGGAACGTGGCTTCACCGCGCTGACGGTGGAGGACATCACCGAGCGCGCGGACGTGGCCCGCGCCACCTTCTACGCCCACTTCCGGGACAAGGAAGACCTGTTCGCCCGCGTGACGGCCGACCTCCTGGCCGGGCTCGCCGAGCGCCTGGAGCCCGCGGTCGCGGACAGCGCGATCGGCTTCACGGGCAAGCCGGTCCTGGAAATGCTGCGCCACGCGCGCGAAGAGCGCGATCTGTACCGGATCGTGCTGCGCGGGGAGGGCGACGGCAAGCCGCTGCAGATGTTCGTCGACGCCTGCGCGGCGGCGACGGCCAGCGAGTTCCGCGCCCGCGCCGAACGCAACGCGGTCCAGCCGCGCATCGACCCCGAACTGCTCGCCCGGGTGTGGGTGGGCGAGCAGATCGCCGTTCTGCGCTGGTGGGTCGAGCAGGACACCCCCTCCCTGCCCGCCGAGGAAGTCGTGCGCATGCTGCTCGATCTGGCGATGCACGGCCGGTACTGGGCCAGCGGTTTCGAACCGCCCGCCTGAGGGGGGCATCGACCGTGCCCGGGCAGGGCCGGAGGGGTGGTGGCCGTGCCGCCCGAGAGCTGTCGCTCAGTTGCGGCGACGCGCCGAAGAAGGGCTCACGCCGACGCGGGCGGCCGCAGGGCGCGGCCCGGGCCCTGTCTGGACAAGTCCTAGTCGGCCAGGCCCAGTCGGCGCGCGTCCCGCTCCGGCCGGATGGCGACCAGGGCCACCAGGCCGCAGACCAGCATGACGGCGGCGGTCAGCAGGTAGGCGTGGATGTAGCCGGCGCTCGGTGAGACGGCCGAGTCCAGTAGGTGCCCGGTCAGGGACGGGGCTATCAGCCCGGGCAGTGTGCCGGTGGCGGCGACGATGCCGAACACCGCCCCCCCGCTGGATCGGCGGGACCACGGCGGATGCGGTCATGTAGTACAGCGGGAAAACGATGGCGTGGCCGCCGAACGCCAGGGCTATCAAGACGAGTTGAACTCCGCGCCCGTCGACGAACGGAAAGACGGCCATGGCGAGTCCTGCGACGGCCACGGCGACACCCTGCGGAGCGCCGGTCGACCACCTGCTCGAAAAGCCGCGTCGGCGCAGCCTGTCCATCAGCGGGGGCACCGAAAGGAGCAGCACGAGACTGAAGGCGGAGACAGCGCTGATGAGCGTGGCCGCCTCGCCCGGCGTCATGCCGAGCCGCGTCCGCAGGTAGACGGGCAGCCAGGCGTGACTCAGTGCCAACGCCCAGGAGGCACCGAAAGCCGCGGTGACGCTCCCGAGCACGGTTCCGTCCAGCAGCAGGCGCCGGTACGGCAGTCGCTCCTGCCCTGCAGCGGCGGGCGGAGTGCCGGCGGACGTATCCGCGGTACGGGGCGTGCGCTCCCGGCCGTACGGACCGTCGTGGCCCACCCGCCACCACACCAGGCTCCACACCGCGCTCGTCACCGCGAGAACCACAACCGCCGAGCGCCAGCCGAAGGCCGTGATGAGCCAGGTCACGACCGGCGCCGCGACCAGGATGCCGAGCGAGGCACCGCCGATCTGCAGCGCCGAGGGGAAGCCCCGCCGGTCCGCGGGGAACCACTTGTACAGCGCGTGCAACGACATCGACGCCGCGGGCCCTTCAGCCGCCCCGAGCAACACCCGCCCCGCCACCAGCGTCGGCACTGACGCCACCACGAGGACCGGAAGCTGCGCCACCGCCCACAGGGCGGCCATCGTGAACAGCAGGACCCGGCTGGTGATCCGCGCGGAGGCGAAGCCGACGATCAGGCCCGAGAGGCTGAACAGCAGCGAGAAGGAACTGGAGATCATCCCGTACGCGCTGTTACTGATGCCGAGTTCATCCATGATCGGCACGGCCGCGAGCCCAAGGACGGACTTGTCCGCATAGTTGATCAGCATGAACGTGACGATCATCGCGGCGATCAGCCACGCGCGCCGCCTGTCGAACTCCGGGCGTGGCGGCGCTCCGACGGCATCGAGAGGCGGGGCGGACGAGGACGGTTCGATCACGGGGCACTCCTGCGGCTCGGAGGGAAGGGTGCGGAGGCGGTACGAACGAGGCCGCGCAGGGGTGCGCGCCGATCGAGGGTCGATCCATTCAGAGCAGCCGCACGTCTCGCACAAACTGTCTTCCCGTACACGCTGTCTGCTAATGATCGAACCATTTGGCAACGTAACGCTCGCCGGAGCTCCGGTCAACGGCTGGGGTACTGCGGTGCCGCTACCCGCAGAGCTTCCCTCCTACCCCCTTAACCGTCCTCTTAACTGAACTATTTGTACGTTAATGAGTGCCTCGTATGGAGTACGGCCCCCGGTACCTGCCCGGCAAGCCATCAGACCTCGACACGCTCGACATCGACCTGGGCGGCGGCGCCACGATCACGCCGGCGGACCTCTTCGCCGCCGCGCAGACGAACGCGTTCCTCGTGATGCACCGGGGCTCCGTCGTTTACGAGAGGTACCTTCACAGCACTGAACCGCACACCCCGCACTTCAACGCCTCGGCGGCCAAGTCCTACATCGGCCTCATAGCGGCGGTCCTGGCCCACGAGAAAGCGAACTCCTCTGGTCCTCCTCGGCGCCGAGGAGGACGCCTACTACATCCTCGACAGCGACGGCCTGGAGGCGACGTGCGGCGGCTTCAGCGCCACGGCGCGCGACATCGCTCGCCTCGGCGAGATGATGCGCTGCGGCGGGGCGGTCGGCAGCCGGCAGGTGGTGCCCGAGGAAGTGGCCACGACCCTCGTGAGCGGCGTCCCCGACGGCTACCCCCGCCGTGTACGTTTCCCCACCGCACCCCCCGATTCGCCGGCTGCGCTCTCGTACCACGACCTGTGGTGGGTCCTGAAGGACCCGTACGGCTCCTACCTGGCCAGCGGCATCCATGGCCAGCGGCTCTTCGTCTCACCCGGCCTCGGCCTCGTCGCCGTCCACTTCGGTTCCCAGGTCATCTCCTCCGCCGTACCGGTGGCCCCGTTGGCCCAGGCGTTCCTGCGGATCGGTGAACACCTCGCCCGATCGTGAGCCGATCTTCGACCGCCGGCAGGGTCGTGCCAGCACGCTGCCACACGGGGTGGCCGATGAAGACATCAGCAGCCTGTTGCTCTGCGAGATCAAGACCCCATAACCCACCTGTTGGCCAACGCGCGCGTGCCTGAGCTATCCGGATAGGGTGCTGAGGTCGGTGCCGGTCAGATCACAGCTCGCGTCCCACAACCGCGCCGCGACGGAGGGGTCGGCGAGGTGGTTCCACACCGGTTCGCGTCGGGGCTTGCCGCGCAGGCCGAAGACGCGCGGTCCCCACAACTGGCCTCCACGCACGGCCGGGTCGAGCACCGCTCGGACCGCGGGCCATGCGCCGGCGTGCTTGCCCTGGACGAGGAGGGCCGCAGGGGCCGCGCTCAGCCGTGCGCCGGTAGTTCGCACATGGACCGGTGGCCGTGACGGGGTGAGGGAGTCCAGCGCGCCGCCGGGATGGACCACCACGCTCGCCACCGTACTGCCGGCAGCGCGCAGACGGCGGTCGAGTTCGACGCCGAAGTACATCTGTGCCAACTTGGAGCGTCCGTAGGTGCGCTTGGGCCGGTAGTCCTTCCAGGACTGCAGGTCGTCCAGGTCGAGCCGCTCGGACTTCGCCGCGAAACTGCCCATGGTCACAACGCGGGCCGCCGGCGCAGCCGACAGCAGCGGCATCAGCCACTGGGTCAAAGCGAAGTGCCCGAGGTGGTTCGTGCCGAACATGAGCTCGTGACCGTCCCCGGTCTCCTCGCGCGGTGGGTCGTCAAGCGCGACGCCGGCGTTGTGGACTACCGCGTCAAGGTGCTCCACCTCGAGCAATTCCACCGCTGTTTCGAGCGACGAGAGGTCGGCGAGGTCCAGCCGTACGGCCCGCACCCGCGAACCGGGGACACGCGCACGGATCGAGGCCATGGCGACCTCGGCCTTGACGGGATTCCGGCTGCCGAGTACGACGGTGGCGCCGGTTGCCGACAACTGCTCCGCGACGAAGTACCCGATGCCGGCATTGCCGCCGGTGACCAGGAAGACGCGGCCATCGGCACCGGGTAGCCGTTGGACATTCCAGGGCGGGGTGGAGGACGTGGACGACATGGCGACGAGGTTCCCTTGCTCTTGAAGGCGGCCTTGCTCTTGAAGGCGGCCTTGCTCTTGAAGGCCACCTTGCTCTTGAAGGCGGCTGCGGCTGCTCCCTTGGGCGACTCGACACCCACGGTTCCAACGGCCACCGACACATCGCCTATGGATCACCGACAGTCCCGCCGGACGGCCGACATCCCGCCGACGCGGTGCCGGCCCATCACCGCACCGCGCCGCTGAGGGTAGGGATGGAGGTTCGGTCGCTTGGCAGCGCGCTTCGGCTGGACGGTGAAGGCTTTGATCAGGGCGGCGTGGTGAGCAGACACCAGCCGCAAGGTCACCGGTGGCCTTGAGCGCTTCGAGAGATGATGTCCGGGCCCGCTCGGAGACCGTGGCCCGCTCAGAAGTCGTAGCAGACGTAGGCGCCCTCGGGCCCGCGGGTGATCCGGTCCGAGCCCCAGCAGTGGAGCATCGGCCCAACGCGGTACAGGGCGGCGCCACCGGCCAGCAGGACGAGGACGGCGAGCACGGCGGTCACGATCCGCATGGCCGTCATCCGCCGTACGAGCCACCAGGCCCCGGCGATCGCAAGTGCCCCCAGCCCCAGCATGACGGCCGCTACCGGGGCGGTGTTGTTCTGGATCCCGGGAAAGCGGTCCGGGTGCGCGGCGTGCTGGACGGCGGCGAAGGCGAAGAAGAACAGCAGCAGCCCCAGCAGCAACAGTCCGATGGAGCCGACCCCGCGGCCGACGGCCCGGCCCCGGCTCCGTGGGCTTCCGGGCGCCTCGGCGTCGTCCGCGCGCACGAGCCGCCGGTCGAGGACCGCCCGGAGCCGGTCCACCTCCTCCGGGCCCGCCACGGCCCGCTTGGGCAGGACGACGAAGCCGACGGCGGACTTGTCGGCGCTGAGAAGCACGAACAGCTCCGGCGTCTCGGCATAGCGCGAGTAGAGGTGCCAGTCGAGGCCGGCCGAGCTGTGCGCGGTGGTGAGCCGGAGCCCGGTGTCGTCGACCGTCCCGCGAATGTCCCCCTGCCGTTCGGCGAGCCGGTGGAGGCGGCGCGCCTGCAACCACGGCACCGCAGTCATGAAGACGGCGAAGACCACCACCCCCGCGTACAACGGCCACGGTGTGTCCCGGTGGCCGGAGCCGGCCGCCGACAGCAGGGCACCGACGGTCGTGGCCGCCACCGTCCAGACCAGCGCTCCACGCTGGAAGCGTCCCGCGCCGGTGCTCCTCGCGCGTGCCCGCAGCGCGGACGCCAATTCGCCGACGGTCGGCCGGTAGGCCAGCTCCACCGGTCTCTCGGCGACCGCGTCTGTTTCCCCGCCCTCGGCCATGTCCCCTCCCCGGTTCGGTGTTCAACCGGATCGTAGAGGCTTTCTCAGCCGCTCCGGCGACCTGGCAGTGGTCGGCGCCCTACGCCATCGAGGTCACGTAATGCTCGGAGTGCCGCGGTCGACGGTGTACGGGCAGCCCGACAAGGCCAGGACCGTCCCCGCGGTCCTCATCGCGGTTGTCGCGTGGAGCACGCTTCCGTTACCTGACCTGCGGTGAGACGGTCAGGCCGTGTGCTGGTACGTCGGGTAGGTGAGGTACCCGGCGTCGCCGCCCTGGTAGAAGGTGTTCTCGTCGGCGGGCGCGACGGGCAGGCCGGAGCGCAGGCGTTCGACCAGGTCGGGGTTGGCGAGGAAGCCGCGGCCGAAGGCGATTAGGTCGGCGCCCAGGTCCAGCCAGTGGTCGGCTTCCGCCATCCCGGTCTGCTTCGGGCCGCCGGGCATGGTGGGGCTGACGATCAGGGTGCCCGGCCAGGTCTTGCGCAGTTGGAGGAGAACTTCCTCGTCGGTGGTGGCCTCCAGGTGCACGTAAGCCAGGTCGAGGCGGGCCAGCTCCGTCAGAAGAGCGGTGTTCAGCTCGGCCACGTCGTCCTCGGTCACACCCCAGATGCCGCCGCCGGGCGACAGGCGGATGCCGGTACGGGCTGCGCCCACGGACTCGACCGTGGCGGCGACTGCCTCGACGGCGAAACGCCTTCCGGGTCTTGAAGAGATACAAGCAATCGCTCATTCCATCGGCCCGCGATTGGAACCGGCTCTGTGGCTCATGGCTTGTTGCGGATTGCGTATCGGCGAATCGCTTGGGGTTTTTCCCGAGGACTTCCACGAAGGCACATTGCGCTTGGGGCGGCAGATGGTTCGGTATCGGGGTCCGGATCGATGCTACGTCGCTCGTTATGCTCCGCTCAAACACCGCAAGGAGGGAGAGTGGCGTGACGTTCCGGTGCCTGAAGACCTGCATGCCTTTGCTTCACGTCTGCCCATCCTCAATCAAGCCGGAGGAATGACCTACCCGGGGCTGGTCCGGAAATCGTGGGATCGCGCGATCCAGCGGCTCGGACTGCCCGCATACACTCCACACGATCTTCGGCACAAGTGGGCGACCGTGACCCTGACGAATGGGGTGTCCATCCACGAGGTGTCCCGATGACTCGGGCACCGGTCGATCAAGATCACGGTCGACCGCTACGGCCACCTCACCACCGACGGCCGGGAGCGGTGCCGCCAGGTGGTGGAGACGACCTTCGGGGACTACCTGCCGCTGGAGCCGGGTTCAACGGCTACGGGCAAATCCCCAGCTCGCGCAGAACCCGGTGCTGAGTTGGTGCTGGCTTAGCCGGGAAGTAGAGGTAGCAGACACCACCCGTACCGCTCTTGACCTGGCCGTTTGCGTCCTTGCGCTTCGTGCGGAGCCAGATGTTCTCCATCTGCGCGGCGGCCACTTGGTAGAGAGCGTGATTTTTAACAAACACGCAGGTCAACGAAGTACGCCTCCCCACCCAAAAGCAACGCAACTCGGCCCGTGCTGAGTTCGTGTTGACCTCCGCTGCCGTCCGTTCCGGCCCGTTGGGGCCCAACGGGCCGGATCCGTACTGACTCGGGCAGCTACTCCGTTCGAAGCGCAAACCACGCCTGGCCACTTCGCCTGGACGGCCACCTCAGCCTGAAACTACCTCCGGAACCACGCCCCCTCACCCCGCTTGCCGTTGCCGCCATTCCTCCTTACATTGCCGGGCGAGGACAGCACACCAGTGGAATCGAGTGGACGCGCAGCTGCTGGTGCATGAGCCGCTGCGGCGCCGGATGAGGGCGGATATCCCGGACAGGGCCGTAGTGGCTGCGGCGGTCCATCGGCAAATCACCGAAATCCGCGAACGTGGCTACTGCTTCGACAGGGACACCCTGTTGCCCGGCGTCTCGGGACTGGCGGCGCCGATCCCCTCGGCAACCTCCGATCCGTCCATGGCCATCACCATGTCAGCGATCAACGATCGGCTTCCCCCGGAGCGCATCCGCGAGCTGGCCCCCTTCTCCTCGCGGCAGCCCGGGACATTGCCGACTTCATCCGCTGATCGACGGAGCGGTTCAGCTGCGCCTGCTGCTTATCGTGCGGGCGTCACGGTGGCATGGTGGAGGGCGGCGCTGCGTCACGCTTAAAGCCAATATCATTGCTCTACACTGATTTCATGGCCACCTCAGAGCAGCGGGCCGCGAGCCGCCCTGGCGGCCGCAGCGCTCGCGTCCTCGCAGCAGTGGAGCAGGCTGCCACGGAATTGATCTGTGAGCGCGGCCCCGACCAGGTCTCGATTCCGGCGATCGCCGCGCGGGCGGGTGTCAACCCGACGAGCGTCTACCGGCGCTGGGGCGATGTGCATCAGCTGCTCACCTCGGTCGCCGAGAGCCGTTTGACGTCGGACTCGGTGCCGCCGGACACCGGCAGCCTCCGTGGGGATCTCCGTACGTGGGCGGAGCTCGTGCTGGAACACATCAGCGCGCCCGAAGGCAGTGCCTCGCTCCGTACCGTGGTCAACGCGGTCGGCGACGGCGAGGTACGGGACCGCTGCCTGCGCAGGCGGGCGGACCAGATCGACCTGATCGCCGCCCGTGCCCGCGCCCGCGGTGAGGAGCCGCCGGCCACCGAGAAGGTGATGGACCACGTCGTGGCTCCGCTGCATTTCCGCGTCCTGTTCGGCATCGAACCGACGGACGGTGCCTATGCCCGCGCCCTGGTGGAGGACCTCCTCGCCTGCGCCCCGGCCATGGAAGGGTGAGTACGGTGAGGGAGTCGAACGTGACGGAGCTGCCCGATTGGGTCGAGTCGCAGCTGCCGCGTCTGATCGACGATGTCCTTGCCGGCATTCTCAAGGAAATCGACTTCTACCGGGAGGAAGAAGTCGTGTCCCGCGCCGACCTTCAGCGGTCGGTGGAACAGAACATGCGCTCAATGGTCGCCGCCCTACGTGAACCGGACCACCTCCATGACCTCTCGACGGCAGAACGGACCGGTCGGCAGCGCGCGCGGCAGGGCGCGCCCTTGCCAGAGCTTCTGCGCGCATACCGCATGGGGTTTGGTGCGCTGTGGGAACTGTTGACCGAGTGGAGCCGTGGCACCTCGGACCGGGAGGCGGTCGATACGGTCCTCTCCGCGGCCACCCGGGTGTGGCAGCTCAGTGATGAGTACGCGATTGCGCTCACCGAGGCGTATCGGTCGACCACCGCGGAATTGCTCGTGGAGCGCCAGCAGCGACGCTCGGCCCTGGTCGAGGCGCTGTTCGCGGGAGAGCCGGGCCCCGATGCCCCGCCCTGGGAGGTGCCCAAGCTCCTCGGACTGCCCTCGGACACCGACCACATCGTCATCACCGCGGAGACCCTCGGCCCGGCCGACCCGAGCCTGCCGGGAATCGAGGGGCGGCTGGCGGAACGCGGCATCCCCTCCGCATGGCAGCTGACCTCCGCCGCGCAGATGGGGGTGGTGTCGCTGCGCCCGGAGCAGTTCCGCCAGGTGATCGAGCTGGTACGGGAGAGCGCGTCGGCGCGAACCGGCGTGAGCCCTGTCTTCCGGGCGTGGCGGGAGACTCCGCGGGCGCTGCGCCTGGCCTGCGCCGCGCTGCACCGCCTGCCGGAGGGCCGCGCCGAGGTGAATGTACTGGGCCCCGGCCCCTTGGCCGGTCTCGTGGCCCGGGACCCTGATGAAGGCCACCGCGTCGCCCGTCAGGTCCTCGGCCCCGTCCTGGGCCTGCCCAGTGAGGAGCGTGCCGTGCTGCTGGGCACGTTGCAGGCATGGCTCGACCACGACGGCTCCGCCGAGCGGGCCGCCGAGCGCCTCTACGTGCACGCAAACACCGTCCGCTACCGGCTTCGCCGTCTCCAGGAGCTCACCGGTCGCTCGCTCACCCAGCCCCGCGCGATCGCCGACCTGGTCGTGGCGATGGAAGCCGTACGCAGCGATCGCGCCGGCTGAGCCGCAGCCTGCGGGCGAGGCGCTGCACTCGTACGCGGACGACCTCGCAGGCCGAGGATGTCGTGGGGACTCGGCAAGCCTGCGAGGCCGGTTCGGTGGGCTGTCAGGTGGTTCAGATGGTGACGAGCATCTTTCCGGTGTTCTCGCCCCTGAGCATCCCTAGGAACGCGTCGGGGGCATTGCGCAGACCGTGGACGGTGGTCCGGGATTCGATCAGTCGGCCGTCGCGCAGCCAGGCCCCGACCTCATGGAGAAAGTCGGGCCTGCGCCGGATACTGTCGCCGACGATGAAGCCCTTCATCTCCAACCGCTTGGTGACCACTTGGAACATGTTGCGCGGCCCGGTCGGGGGCTCTGTTGCGTTGTACTGTGCGACCGCGCCACATGCGGCGATCCGGCCGTGGCCGTTGAGCACCTCGATGGCGGCTTCCAGGTGGTCGCCGCCCACGTTGTCGAAATAGACGTCGATGCCGTCCGGCGCGGCAGCCTTCAGCCGATCAAGCACCGGGCCGTCCTTGTAGTTGAATGCCGCGTCGAAGCCCAGCTCTTCGATGAGGTAACGGACCTTCTCCGCCGATCCCGCGCTGCCGATCACGCGTGGGGCGCCGCGTAGCTTGGCCATCTGCCCGACGAGCGAACCCACGGCGCCGGCCGCACCGGAGACGAACACCGTGTCGCGCGGCGCGAAGGACGCCACGTCGAACAGGCCGACATACGCGGTGAGGCCCACCATCCCCAGCACACCGAGGTGTGCGCCGAGCGGGGCGATGTCCGGCGAGACCACCGTGGCCTTCTCCGCCTCCACGACCGCGTATTCGCGCCAGCCGTACGGGTGGACGACCTTCTGCCCGACCGTGAACTGTGCGGAATCACTAGCCACGACCTCACCCACGGCCGCGCCTTGGAGCGCTTCGCCGACCTCGAAGGGCGGGACATAGGACTTGCCCGCGTTCATGCGGCCCCGCATGTACGGGTCGACGCTCATGATCTCGTTGCGGACCAGGATCTGCCCGGGGGCAGGCCGGCCGACCCGGCCCTCGGCGATGTCGAAGGTGTCCGGCGTCGGCCACCCCTGTGGCCGCGATGCCAGCCGCACTTCAAGAGCCTTCTCGGGCAGCGACTGCTGCATCACTGGTCTGTCCTTTGTGTCGGAACTTTTCGCATGCGTCCTGGAGCTCGGCGATCAGGCGATCAGGCGTTCTGACGCGAAGGCTGAGGCCCGGCGGCCTCTGCGGGCTGCAGGGGCGGCTGGGGTGCCATGCGGCGCCTTTGCACGTACAGGCCGAGGAGTGCGAGGAGCGCCAGGGCGATGACCACCACCGCGTATCCGATGGAGGTGAGGGTCAGCCCCAGGCGGGTGGAGAACACCCCTGCGACGATTGCGGGCAGGCCGAACGCCAGGTAGCTGATCAGGAACATGACCGAGAAGACCGCAGCCCGCTCCTCGGGCTCCGCCTGTGCGGCCAGGGTGCGCATGGCGCCGAGGAACGACGCGCCGTAACCGAATCCGGCGAGGGCCGTGCCGAGCAGATAGGCCGCCGGAATGGTTGCCGCCACGCCGATCATGGTGATCAGCATGCCCGCAATCAGCGTCACCGATCCGTACGACAGGATCCGCAGCGGCGTCCTTCGCTGCAGGAACAGCTGCCCGAGGGCGCCGGCGCCGGTCAGTACGGCGATCACCGCACCCACGATCACGGTGTTCCGCTCACCCAGCACGGCGGCGGTCAGCGCCGGGCCCAGCGACAGGTAGAAGCCGCCGACCGCCCAGAGGGCCACGAGGCTGGGCGTGATCACCAGCATGTGCGGGCGCAGCCGGCGGGGGAGCGACGCCCGGGGGAGGAGTGAGGCCAGGGCGCCGGGCCGTCCCGCGGTGGTCTCCGGCATGAACACCACACCGGCGAGGGTGATGGCGAACGCGGCGATGAGTACAAGGTAGATGAGCGTCGTCGGTGCCGGGGCGTACTGCACCAGGACGCCGGCGCCGAGGCCGCCCAGCGCCAGCCCCAGCAGGATGGAGGTGCCGCCGACCAGGGCGCCGAGCCGTGGGTTGTGCGGAGGCTGCAGGTCGACCAGGCCCGCGCCGATGGCGCCCATGGCGGCGCCGGTGGCGAGGCCCTGCACGGCGCGGGCGGCGAGCAGCCAGCCGAGTCCACCGGCCTCGATGAAGATCACCATGGCGGCGATCTCGACCAGCAGGGACACGATGAGCACGGGCCGTCGCCCGATGTGGTCGGAGAGCGAGCCGACCACCAGTAGCGCCGCGAGCAGACCGAAGGCGTACAGGGCGAACACCAGGGTCACCGCGGTGGGCCCGAATCCCCATTCGGCCTGGTAGACGGGGTAGAGCGGGGACGGGGCGCTGGCCGCGAACAGCAGGAACAGCTGGATCGCACCGAGCAGCCAGAACGATATGCCGCGGGACAGCGTCGGCCGCTGGGTGGCGGGGGCGAAGCGGAGGGGAGTGGACATGCGGAGTCTCTTCTCGTGGTGGAGCCGGCGCCGGGTGGGCGTCCACGCGGGCGGGGTGGGGCCGGGGCGGGGCGCTGGCAGGCCGTTGCGGGCGTCGCCCGACGAACGTTAAAGCAAAGAAAACTGCCTTAGCTCGCACGCTAACGCGGCGATCCGCTAAAAGCCAACTTCTTTGCGCTACGGGCTATTCCCTGCTCCGCTGTCGTGGGCAGCAGGGCCTGTGCTCTGGCGAGGGTGATCTGCCATGGAGGATTCCGGCGGTTTGTGGGCCGGAACAGAGTTGGCTGTTACTGCCGCCAACGGGCGAGAAAAGGCCTGGTGGGAGGCGCCTCTAAGGCGCTGCCCGCAGCCGTCCGGTCGCGTCGAGCGGGGGCGCCGGACAGTATGGGGAGCGGTGATCTCGAACGGGGTGCCTCTCGCCTTTGTGTGGTGGTGCTTCCGCACTCGGACCCGTGCAACGGGACAGCATGCCTCGATGAAGGCCCTGGCTCGACGTGCCGGACCGACCTGAGTCGGTAAGGTCACCACAAATCAACCCGAAGCCGGAAAGTGGGTACTCAACATGTCACGTGCCGCAAATGACCTGAGCAGGGACCCCGCGCCGGATGCGGCCGAGGACAACGCGTACTTCCCGTCGCCGTACTCGCTGAGTCAGTACACGTCGTCGAAGACTGACTTCGATGGAGTGCGGCACAAGGGCGCCTACACCCAGGGGAAGTGGAAGGTGCTCATGATCGCGGCCGAGGAGCGCTACGTACTGCTGGAGAACGGCAAAATGTTCTCCACCGGGAATCATCCCGTCGAGATGCTGCTTCCGCTTCATCACATGATGGAGGCGGGCTTCGACGTCGACGTCGCTACGCTGGAGGGCTACCCGGCGAAGCTCGAGCTGTGGGCCATGCCGCACGAAGACGAAGCGGTCATGGCGACGTACGAAGCCCTCAAGCCGAAGCTCAAGCAGCCCAAGAAGCTCTCCGAGGTCGTCGCCAACGACCTTGGAAAGGATTCGGATTACATCGCCGTCTTCATCCCAGGCGGACATGCAGCCGTAGTCGGCCTGCCGGCCAGTGGGGCGGTGAGCCAGACGCTGGACTGGGCTCTGTCGAACGACAAGTTCATCATCACCTTGTGCCATGGCCCGGCTGCGCTGCTTGCTGCCTCGTTGGGTAAGAACGAGTCCCCGTTCAAGGGGTACTCGGTCTGCGTCTTCCCTGACGCACTCGATGAGGGGCCGAACCTCGATATCGGCTATCTCCCCGGCCGCTTGCCTTGGCTGGTCGCCGACCTGCTGAGCAAGCAGGGACTCAACGTCATCAACGATGACATGACCGGAAAGACTCACCGAGATCGGAAGCTGCTCACGGGCGACAGTCCCCTCGCCTCCCACAAGCTCGGTCTGCTCGCAGCCGACACTCTGGTCGAGGCGGTCCAGGGCGCGGGCTAGGTCGTTTCTGATGGCTCTTGCCGGGCTGGGTGGGCCAAGCTCCGGTGCGGGCACGCGTCCGGCATGGTGCGACGACACGAACTGACCACCCAGTGACGGAAGATCGAGCCATTGCTGCCGGTCAACGGCAGGCCGGGCGGGCAGCGGTCGGATCACCGGAAGGTGGTGAACGGGGTGCTGTTCCGGGCCCGTACCGGGGTGCCGTGGCCGGACCTGCCGGAGCGGTACTGTCCCTGGCAGACCGTGTACGAGCGGCATCGCCGTTGGTCGGCGGACGGCACGTGGCAGCGGGTCCTGGCTGAGTTGGTGGATACGGGTCGTCGGGCGGCCGGGCCTGTCGGTTCGGTTTCTTCGCCGCCGGTGGTCGTGAAGTGAGCGCCGAGGCGTGTCACGTTCAAGGCCAGGCCCGGGGCGCTCTGTTGCGGATCCAGCTCACCGCCACTGGAGCACCCGGCCTGGGCCACGTCGTGACCGGCCGGCTCAGTCAGTGGAACACCACTGTCCGACGGGGTCGCGAGGTGGATCGGTACACGCCGCGGCTGACGCGTCGAGGGAGCGCCGGGTTCAGCCGAGTCCGTCGGCGCCGACCTGGACGGCTGATTCGTCGAGGAGGGTGTCGGTGACGGGTTGGGGGGTGCCGTCGAGGTCGAGGACGGGGGTGGCTTCCTTGTACCAGGACTCGATCACGGCGTTGCCCCAGAAGTCGCGGCGGCGGTCGTCGTGGACGTTCCAGCGGTAGGTCTCGTGGTCGGGGTCGCCGGTGTAGTAGTCGGAGGTGTAGATCTCCACGCGGTGGCCGTCGGGGTCGCGCAGGTAGACGTAGAAGGCGTTGGACACGCCGTGCCGGCCGGGGCCGCGCTCGATGTGGTGCTCCTCGTGCAGCGAGCCGAAGATGTCGGCGGTGCGCAGGACCTGGTGGGATTCGTGGGTGGCGAGGCCGAGGTGGTGCAGGCGGGGTCCGGCGCCGCCGGTGAAGGCGACGTCGTGGACGGTCTGCTTGCGGTACATCCAGGCGGCGTAGAGCTCGTGTTCGTCGCCCTCGATGGTCTCCGAGCAGCCGAAGCCCAGCGACTGGTAGTGGGCGTAGGCGGCGGGGATGTCGGGGGTGCAGATGTTGAAGTGGTCCAGGCGGGCGATCTCGGCGCCGCGGCGGAGGTCGTAGCGCTGGATGAGGCGCTCGGCGCGTTCGATGTCGTGGAAGAACTCGACGGGGAAGCCGAGCGAGTCGATGACGCGGACGGCGTCGCCGACACCGCGGGTGCCCTGGCCGGCGGGGATGCGGCGGACGGGCCTGCCGAGGGCAGTGAAGAACTTCTCGGCCTTGTCCACGTCCTCGGGGGTGCGCACCCGGTAGGCGATGTGATCCAGAGCGGCGGTCTCGCCCTGGCGCAGGACGAGGGAGTGGTGGGTGAGCTCGTCGGTGCCGCGCAGGTAGAGCGAGGTGGAGTCCTCGTACTGGATGTGGAAGCCGAGCATGTCGGCCCAGAACCAGCGGGCCCTGGCGAGGTCGGTGACGACCAGTTGGGCGTAGGCGGAGCGGATGACGTCGGGGACGTCCGGGGATGCGGTGGTCATGGTCAGGCTCCGAAGCGGGGGGTGTGCACGTCGTCGAGGGCGAGGTGGACGATCTTGGACTCGGTGTAGAAGTCGATGCTGTGCGCGCCGCCCTCGCGGCCGACGCCGGAGGCCTTGACGCCGCCGAAGGGCGTGCGCAGGTCGCGGACGTTGTGGGAGTTGATCCAGACCATGCCGGAGTCGACGGCGTGCGCGATGCGGTGTCCGCGCTTGAGGTCGTTGGTCCAGACGTAGGCGGCGAGGCCGTACGGCGTGGAGTTTGCGAGGTCGATGGACTCGGCCTCGTCGTCGAAGGGCGCGACGCAGACCACGGGGCCGAAGATCTCTTCCTGGAAGATCCGCGCGTCGCGGGGTACGTCGGCGAGGACGGTGGGCTGGAGGTAATTGCCCTCGGGGAGGTGGGACGGGCGGGTTCCGCCGGCGACGAGCTTCGCCTCCTTCCTGCCGATCTCCACGTAGTTCAGGACCCGCTGGTAGTGCTCGGGGTGGACCAGGGCGCCGACCTCGGTGGCCGGATCGGCGGGGAGCCCGACCTTCACACGGTCGGCGCGCTCGGCGAGGCGGCGGGTGAACTCCTCGTAGATCGGGCGCTCGACCAGCACGCGCGAACCTGCCGTGCAGCGCTCGCCGTTGAGGGAGAACACCCCGAAGACGACGGAGTCCAGGGCGGCGTCGAGATCGGCGTCGGCGAAGACGACGACCGGGGACTTGCCGCCCAGCTCCATCGAGGTGGTCTTCAGGTGCTGCGCGGAGGACCGGATGATGTGCTTGCCCGTGTCGGTCGAGCCGGTGAAGGAGATCAGCGGCACGTCGGGGTGGTCGACGAGGGCCTGGCCGGCCTCCTCGCCGATGCCGTGCACGATGTTCACCACGCCCGCCGGGACTCCGGCCTCGGTGAAGATCTCCGGCCAGAGGGAGGCGGAGAGCGGGGTCCACTCGGCGGGCTTGAGGATCAGGGTGCAGCCGGAGGCCAGCGCCGGGGCGAGCTTCCAGGACTCCAGCATGAATGGGGTGTTCCACGGAGTGATCAGTCCGGCCACCCCGACCGGGGTGCGCACGACATAGCTGATCTGGTCGGTGACCTGACGGAAGGCCTCCTCGCCGAGGGCGACGATGACGTCGGCGAAGTAGCGGAAGTTCTCGGCCGCCCGCCGGGCCTGGCCGCGGGCCTGGGTGATGGGCAGCCCGGAGTCGTAGGACTCGAAGGCGGCCAGCTGCTCGTGTCGTGCCTCGACGGCGTCGGCGATGCGGCCCAGCATGTTCGCGCGTTCCCGGTTGCCGAGCTTCGACCAGGCGGGGAAAGCCGTCCGGGCGGCGGCCACGGCCTTGTCGACGTCGGCCGCGCCGCCGGCGGCGGCCTGCGCGTAGACGATGTTGGACACCGGGTCGGCCACGTCGAAGGTGCGGCCGTCCGTGCTGTCGACCGGCTCGCCGCCGATCCAGTGCCGAATCGTCGAGGGCAGGTTCTCGATCGTCATGGTCAGGCTCCGATCTGCTGGGTGAGGTCGCCGCTCTCGGCGAGCAGCGCGCGGATGGTGGTCAGGCCCGCGTCGGTGGGTTCGGTCAGCGGCGGGCGGACATGGGGCGAGGCGATCCGGCCCTGCCGGTGCAGCACCCACTTCGCCGGCGCCGGGTTGGTCTCCACGAAGAGCAGGTCCACCAGTGGGTGGAGGCGGTAGTGCAGGTCGCGCGCGGCATCGAATTCGCCGGCCTCCCACAGCTCGTACATCCGGGCCACCGCGGTCGGGGCCAGGTTGGCCACCGCGGAGACGAACCCGGCCCCGCCGAGGGCCATCAGCGGCAGGCACAGCAGCTCGATCCCCGACCACACCAGCAGCGAACGGCCGCAGGCGTGCAGCACGCGGGAGAAGTGCTCGAAGTCCTTCGTCGTCTCCTTCACACCGACGAAGTTGTCGAAGTCGGCGAACAGCCGCTTGACCGTCTCCGGGGCGATGTCCACGGCCGTGCGGGACGGCACGTTGTAGGCGACGATCGGCAGGTCGGGGAATTCGCGGGCCACCGTGGCGTACCAGGTGTACAGCGCCTCCTGGGTCGGCCTGGCGTAGTACGGGGTGATCACCAGGGCCGCGTCCGCGCCCAGGTCCCGTGCGGCCGCCGTCAGCTCCAGGGTCTCCTCCAGCTTGGCCGAGCCGGTACCGGGCAGGAACGGCACCCGGTCACCGATCTCCTCCACCGCGGTACGCATCGCAGCGATCCGCTCGGCCACCGTCTGCGCGGACGGCTCACCGGTGGAGCCGCCCAGCGAGATGCCGTGCGAACCGGACTGAAGCTGCCAGCGCACCAGGCCCCGAAGGGACTCGTGGTCCACTGCACCGTCGGCGGTGAAGGGGGTGACGACCGGGGCGATCGAACCCCGGATGGACTGCGGGTCGCTGCGGAACTTCATGCCTGTTCTCCTTCGTTGTCGTTTTTCTCACGCCAGGCCTCGTACGCCTCGCGCCACGTGGGCCCCAGCGGGTACAGCCCGTCTACGCTGGCTCCGGCTGTCACCTGCTCGGTGATGAACCGCTCCTGCCGCTCCTGCTCGGCGCAGTCGGCGATCAGCTCGGAGGCGAGATCGGGGGGTATGACGACCACGCCGTCGTCGTCGCCGACCAGCAGGTCGCCGGGCTGGACCAGCGCTCCGCCGCAGGCGACCGGCACGCCGGTGTCCCACGGCACGTGGCGCCGGCCGAGGACGGAGGGGTGTGCCCCGCCGTGGAAGACCGGCAGCCCGAGGGCGGCGACGGCCGCGCTGTCGCGCAGGCCGCCGTCGGTCACGACACCGGCCGCGCCGCGCGCTTTCGCGCGCAGGGCGAGGATGTCGCCCAGGGTGCCGGCCGTGGTGTCCCGGCGGGCATCCATCACCAGCACGTGCCCTGGCTTGAGCTCCTCGATCGCCCGCTTCTGCGCGTTCATGCCGTTGCCGAACTTCTGGAACAGGTCCTCGCGCAGCGGCAGGTAGCGCAGGGTGTGCGCGATCCCGACCATGCGGGTGCCGGGCGTGGCCGGGTGGACCCCGTCGATCGACATGTGCGGCAGGCCGCGCTTGCGCAGCTGGGCGCTGATCGTCGCGACGGCCACCGACCGCAGTCCGGCCTCCAGTCCGGGCGCGAGCGGGGGCTCCGGGACGAAGGCGCTGCCGTACGCCGACTCCACCTCGGATCGGTCCGCCTTGGGCATGGCGCCCCAGGTCTCCAGGTCGTGGTCGGCCGCTGCGATGGGGTTGCGCAGCCGCCCGGTGGACAGGCCCGACCCGGTGACCTCGACCTCAACGGTGTCACCGGGCGAGGCCACCGAGGCGCCGGCCGGCGTCCCGGTGAGGATCACGTCCCCCGGCTCCAGGGTGACCAGTCGCGACAGGTCCGCGACCAGCTCTCCGAAAGGGAACAGCAGGGTGTCGGTGGTGTCGTCCTGGACCAGCTCGCCGTTGACCCAGGTCCGCAGCCGCAGCGCCGACGGATCCAGCTCACCGGCCTCCAGCAGGCGCGGGCCGATCGGGGTGAAGCCGTCGGCGCCCTTGGAGCGCAGGTTGGAGCCCCGGTCGGCGTAGCGCAGGTCGTACACGCCCGCGTCGTTCGCGGCGGTCACCCACCGCACGTGCCGCCACCCGTCCTCCGGCCGCACCCGCTGCGCCCGCGAGCCGATGACGAGCGCGATCTCGCCCTCGAAGCCCAGCAGTTCGCAGCCCCGCGGCCGGATGATCGCCTCCTGCGTGCCGGCCAGCGAGGACGGCGGCTTCATGAAGTACGACGGCTGGGCAGGGGTCCGTCCCCGCTCCTTCGCCCGGCTCGGGTAGTTCAGATGCACCGCGATGACCTTCGACGGGGAGTTCCCCAGCGGATGCGTCATCGGGCCTCCTTTCCTGTATGTCGGGGCAGATCCACACCGGGACCGGTGCCTGGAACGGTTCACGCTCGCGAGCGCGGGATGTCGGCGGCGACCGCCGCACCGGCATGGCGGACACGCTCGCGGAGCGCCAGGAGTCCGTGCACGGTGTCGAGGGACGGGGAGGGGACACCCGTGCGGCGCGCGAGTTCTCGGACGGCGCCGACAATGGCATCGAGCTCCAATGGGCGGCCGCGGTCGGCGTCCTGCAGCATGGACGTGCGGAACGCGCCCAGCTGCCGGGCGATGTCGAGCCGGTCGTCGGCGGTCATCGAGGTCGGGATGCCCAGTGCGGCTCCGACGGCTGCCGTCTCGTCGAACAGTGCGATGCAGGTCCGTCGTACGTCCGGATCGTCGAGGATCTCCAGAACGGTCGCGCCGGTCAGCGCGCTGAGGGGATTGAGGTTGACGTTGCCCAGGAACTTCTCCCAGATGTCCCGGCGAATGTCCGTGCTGGGCTCCGCGCGGACGCGGCCGGCGGACAGGGCTGCGGCGCACCGTGTGACACGGTCCGACATCCCGCCGGTCGGGTCGCCGATGACCAGCCTGCTGCCGCTGATGTGAGTGACCTGCCCGGCCGTGTCGAGGATGCTGCTGAAGTGCGCGACCCCGGACATCACCCGTGGCGCGGGCAGCAGGTGCAGCAACTCCCCGTCGGGATCGACGGTCCGCAGGATCACGTCACCGCTGGTGTTCTCCACGGTGGACAGCAGCCACCACGGCACGCCGTTGGCGACGATGAGCAGTTCCACACCGCGGTCGATCCACGGCCGGATGCTTCGGGCCGCCGAGAGCAGATGCTGGCTCTTGACGCACACGACGGCCAGTTCCGGGATCGGAAGCCGCGCAGCATCGTGGGCGGTGCGCAGGCGGTGCCGCACCGCTGGGCCGGTTACCGAGCTCCGCAGCCGGATCCCGTTCTCCGCGATGGCGTCGAGGTGCGGTCCGGGCCGGCCGAGCAGGGAGACCTCCGCGCCCGACGTGGCGAACGCCCCGGCGAGAGTGGCGCCGACGGCGCCCGGTCCCACGATGGTGATCCGATGTCCCACCGTACTCAGCTCCACCGGCAGGGGGACGGCTCGAGCGGTGCAGACCGCTCGGTGCCGAACGCGGATGGCCGGGCTGCGGGGTCGACGGGTGCGATGACAAACGGTGGCGTCAAGACCGTCGCACCTCCTTCTCGATAGGCCGTGCATGGGTGGGCCGGTGTGGCCGTCCGCAGTGAGCATGCGATGCGCGGCCCTCCGCAACAATGTCGAGTCCTACACTTGGTGACGCTTGTCGATGTTGATATCGATACCGCCCTGGAGAAGAGGTCCTGTATGACCGCGATCCCGCTCGCTCAACTCGTCGACGCCCTGCAGGACGGGGTGATCACGGTCCTGTCCGAGGGCGATCGCGAACATGACGTCAGGGGCGTGGAGTTGCTGGACTGTCCGGAGGCACTCCAGGCCGCTGAGCCCGGCCGGCTTCTGCTCGGGGTGGGCCTGGACATCGCGAACCACGACGCGGTGGGCGCTGCTCTGCAGACGGCGGCGAGGACCTCGTGTGCGCTCGCGATCAAATGTGCGGCTCCGGCGCCACCGGACCTGGTCGCGCTGGTCCGCGAGACCGGGGTGCCGGTGCTGGGCGTCAATCCGCAAGTGCCGTGGACGCGCGTCCAACGCCTGGCCACCACCCTGCTGGCCGCCCGCGCGGCGGACGCGCCCCCCGGCGGCGGACTGACCGGTGGTGACCTGTTCTCCCTGGCCAACGCGCTCGCGGGCATTGTCGGCGGCGCTGTGGCGATCATGGATACCCAACAGCTACTGGTCGCCTACTCCAGCCTGCCCGACCAGCCCATCGACGAGACCCGCAGGCGTGGCATCCTCGGCCGACGCGTCCCGGACGAGGCGCTTGCCGATCACCTCGACCGTCAGGTGTGGGGCAGCGACACGGTCGTACGTCAGCACCGCCCCGGAGACCTGCCCCGCATGGCCGTGGTCGTCAGGGCGGGCGAGGACGTGCTCGGCTCGCTGTGGGTCGCGTTTCCCGACGAGGGCGCGGTCCCCGACTGCGGACCGACCCTGCAGGAAGCCGCCCGCATCGCGGCGCTGCACATGCTGGCACTTCGGCGCCAGGTCGACGCCGAACAGGAAAGCCGTGACCGCGCACTGCGTGCCGCGCTGGAAGGCCGCACAGGGCAGCAGAACCCGTCCGGCGAAATTCGTTTTCCCGCCGTACTGATCGGCCTGGCCGAAGTCGCGCTGGAACGGGAACAGAAGAAGCCCGCGGAACCAGGAACCGAATCGCGGCGCCGCGCTGCCCTGATGCGGATGCTGGACCTGGCCGTCCTCGATGGCCGTTCCTTCGGACATGAACCGGCTGCGGCGCTGCTCGACGACCGCCTCTACCTGCTGCTGCCGACGGCCGGTTCAGGCTCGGTGTCCGCCGAGTCCCTGCTGGAGCACCTCTTGGACCGGGCCAGGCGCAGCCTGCACCGGCCATTCACCGCGGTCCTTTCCCCAGCTGTCCCCACGGCGCCCGATCTGCTCGTCGCCCGCCGCGACATCGACGCCGCACTCGACCACCTGGAGCAGCATGGCGCAGCCCCCGGCGCCCATCGAGCCGAAGACTTGCGGCCGGAGCTGGTGCTGCGCCGACTGCTCCAGGCCGTACGGCGCGACGCCGAACTGCGCACCGGCATCGCGGAGCGCCTGCGGGCGCACGATGACGAGAACGCCACCGACTACAGCGCCACGCTGCTCACGTACCTGCGGCACTTCGGCGATGTCGCGGCGGCCAGTGCCGAGCTGCACATCCACCAGAACACACTCCGGCTCAGACTGCGCCGGGCCAAGCAGCTGTTCGGGGTGTCACTCTCGGACCCCGCACGGCGCCTGATGCTCACGCTGGAACTGAGTGCTCTGAACGAGCCTGCACGGCACCGGGTCACCGACTGATGCGGCGCGGTGCCATTCACCGCCGCGCGACTGTCGGATACAACACCGGGCGCAGGCATTCGCTATAGGTCTCGACATTGGATATCGAGCGGTCCCGCGCCCATGCTCCTGCACACCGGGCAATGCGCCGTAGTGGCGATACCCATGGAGCACTCGAGGAGTACAACAGTGACCGTTCTGGACACCCCGATGAGCTCGGCGAAGCCGGCGCACATGAGCGAAGCGGAGTGGCATGCGCGGCTCGAACTGGCCGCCTGCTACCGGATCTTCGACCACCTGGGATGGGTGGAGATGATCTTCAACCACATCACCGTGCGGGTGCCCGGCGAGGAGGGACACCTGCTGATCAATCCGTTCGGGCTGATGTACCACGAGGTCACCGCCTCGAACCTGGTGAAGATCGACCTCGACGGCAACGTCCTGTCGGACTCTGACTGGCCCGTCAATGAGGCGGGACTGCTGATCCACTCGGTGATCCACGCCAACCGGCCCGACGCCCACTGCATCATGCACACCCACACCACCGCCGGCACCGGAGTCGCCAGCCTGCGGGGCGGGCTGGACCCGGACAACTTCTACGCCGCCCAGTTGCACGACATGGTCGCCTACCACGACTTCGAGGGCATCACCGTCGACCCCGCCGAAAAGCCCCGGCTGGTGGCCAACCTCGGCGACCGCGACCTGATGATCCTGCGCAACCACGGCCTGCTGGCACTGGGGCCGACCGTGCCTGCCGCGTTCGCCGCCCTGTGGACCCTGCAACGGGCCTGTGAGATCCAGCTTGCCGCCCAGTCGTCCGGACAGCCGCTGACACCGGTCAGCCGGGAGGCAGCCATCCGCTCGACCAAGGAGTCCTTCCAGATGGGCGACCGCACCCAGGCGGGCAGAGGTCTGTTCGAGGCCCTGCGCCGCAAGATCGACCGCATCGACCCCGGCTACGCCGTCTGACGCCGTTCCCCCTCGGGACGAGGCGGGGGCACCCGGCACCCACGTCCCCGCGCACACCATCCATTCCGCCACGTGATGGCTGTGACCTTCGATTCTTTCCCGGGCCAACGACGACCCGACGACGATCGGACTCCCCATGTCCCAATCCACCGCCTCATCCAGCAGGCATCGCACGGTCGCGCTCGCCGCCATGGCGGGCACCACGATCGAGTGGTACGACTTCTTCATCTACGCTCTGTGTACCGGCCTGGTCTTCAACCAGCTGTTCTTCGACGGGCTGGGCGAGGACTCACTGGTCATCTCCTTCGCGACCATCGGCATCAGCTTCTTCTTCCGCCCGGTCGGGGCCGCCCTCGCAGGCCACCTCGGCGACCGGCTCGGCCGCCGCGCCATGCTCATCGCCACCCTGCTGCTCATGGGCGTCTCCACCACCCTGATCGGACTCGTGCCGTCGTCCGGCACCATCGGGACGGGCGCCCCGGTCATCCTCGTCCTCCTGCGGATCCTCCAGGGACTGTCCGCCGGCGGGGAGTGGGGCGGCGCCGCCCTCATCTCCGTGGAACACGCACCCGCCCACCAGCGCGGAAGGTTCGGCGCCTATCCGCAGCTCGGAGCCCCGCTCGGCCTGCTCCTGGCCAACGGTGTCCTGGCCACGATCACCGCCCTCACCACGGACAAGCAGTTCCTCTCCTGGGGATGGCGCGTCCCGTTCCTGCTCAGCGTGGTGCTCGTCGCCGTAGGATTCGTCATCCGGCGGCGAGTGGACGAAAGCCCGGTCTACCGACAGCTGAAGGAGTCCGGGACCCGGCCGGGCACTCCCCTCACGGCCCTGCTCAGGCATCACTGGCCGCTGGTCGTGGCCGGGGCCCTTCTCTTCGCCGCCAACAACGCCGTCGGCTACATGACCACCGGTGGCTATGTGCAGAGCTACTCGGTGAACCATCTGGACATGGACCCGACGCAGATCCTGATCGCCGTGATGGTCGCTGCCGTCGGCTGGCTGGTCAGCACCGTGGCCGCGGGCCGATGGTCGGACCGCCTCGGCCGCATCCGCGTCTTCCGGATCGGCTTCATCGTCCAACTCGCCTGGATGTTCCCCTTCTTCGCCCTGCTCAACACGGCGAACATCGGACTCATCGCGGTGGCCCTCCTCCTCTACAGCGTCGGCCTCGGACTGACCTACGGGCCGCAGGCCGCGCTGTTGGCGGAGCTCTATCCCACCGCTGTCCGATACAGCGGCGCGGCCCTGTCCTACGCCATCGGAGCTGTCCTCGGCGGCGCCTTCGCGCCGATGATCGCCGAAGCCCTGCAGTCCAGCACCCACACCGTGTACTCCGTCGGCGTCTACCTCGCCGTCATGACGGTGATCGGGCTCGCCGTCACCTTCGTTCTGAAAGAACGCCAGGGCGTGTCGCTGAGCGACGCCGCGGCCGGCGAGCGGGACGAGCAGGCGGCCCTGACTGCCTGAAGAACGCTGACCGGCGAGAAAGCCCTCGCTGGTAATCGTCGACCGGTCGTCACGGACACCCCGGGTGCCTCTCCTGCCCTGTACCCGGCGGACAGGGCGGCTCCCTCGGGCACTCCACGGATCCACGGCGAGCCGGGGGGCCCGCAACCCGGCACAGGCCACATCCCCCTCACACGAGACAGGAACCCTGTCCAAACCGATCCCCCAAGGAGCCACCCGTATGAACGAGCCGCAAGCCGCCGCAAGCCGCCCGGCACCGTCCGAGGGACACTCCCACGGCACCCTCACGCGCCGCCGCTTCTGGCAGCTCGGCGCCGCCACGGCGGTCACCGCCGGCGTGACGAGCCTGCTTCCGGAGGCCACCGCCGAGGCCTCGGCGGCCACGAGCAGCACCGCACAGCACTACTTCGACCGGGCTGCCGAACTGGCCGGTGACAACCCGGTCCTCAAGAGCCTCGTCAGCGCGCTCACCGCCGGCTACACCCCGCCGCGGCCCGCCGCACCTGCCCCGCAGCGGATCTTCGACAACGTCGCGGTGTTGGGCGCCGGCTTTGTGTCCGCCACGGCGATCCTCACCTCGGCCGGGATCATCCTCATCGACGCCCTGGAAAACCCGAACGGGGCCGAGCAGCACATCGTCGGGGGTCTGCGCGAGCTCGGAGCCGACCCGTCGACGATCAAGTACGTCGTCGTCACCCACGGCCACGGGGACCACTTCGGCGGCGCCCAGTACCTGGCCGACAAGTACGGCGCCCGGGTGCTGATGTCCCCCGCCGACTGGACCTACATGACGACCACGCCGGGGCCCGACCAACCCCGGCACGACCTCGACATCAGCGACGGCCAGCGGCTCACCCTGGGCCACACCACTGTGGACCTGCACTACACCCCGGGTCATACTCCCGGCAGCGTGTCACCGATCCTTCCCGTATGGGACAGGGGAAGGCGCCATACCGCGATGCTGTGGGGCGGCACCAATCCGCCCGCGGCCACCACCGACAAGGAGACGTACCTCTCCTCCGTCCTCACCTTCACCTCCCGGATGCGGCGGGCCGGGGTCGACGTCGAACTGAGCAATCACCCCTTCTGCGACTACGGCCTGGAGCGCATGCAGGAACTGCGCGACGCACCCAGCGGCCCCAAGAACCCGTTCGTCGTGGGCGCCTCCGGGACACAGCGCTTCATGAAGGTCATGGAGAATATGCTGCGCGGCCGCATCGCCCAGGACCAGGACGCAGCGGGCACCACCGCGTCGGCGACGGTCGCAGCCGCGAACACGCATACGGCAGGCTGCTGCTGACGGCCACGACATCAAGGCAGACGCGGCCGGTGTGTTCCACCGGCCGCGCCGCGGCGAAGGTCGGTAAAGCGCGCCGGGTGCTGAGGGCGGGCTCAGCCGAGGCCCGCGGGTTTCTCGAGGAAGACGGTCGCGGTCAGGTGCCGGGAGTAGAAGTCGAGGACCGCCGACCCTGCTCGGCAGGGCCGTACCCGGATTCCTGCTCGCCGCCGAAGGATGCGTGGAAGTCGGCTCCGGTGGTCGGTCCGTTCACCTTGACCATGCCGCTGTCGAACCAGGAAACGAGCCGCAGCGCCGAGTCCATATCGCCGGTGCAGAGGCCGGTGACCAGGCCGTAGCGGGTGGCGTTCACCAGCTCGCCCGCCGCCTCGGATCGGGAACCCGATGCACACGTGCGGAGGACTGCGCTGTCACGCTCACACGCCTTTCTTTCCACTGCCCGGGCCATGCCCGCGGCGGGTCGCGGCAGAGTGCGGCTCCGCCCGAGTCTCGGAGAAGTCGCGCCACACGTGGAGGGGCCGGCCAGAATTGGGCCCACCGCCGGCCCGCCTCCGAGCCGCATCCGCGCCACGCCTGACCGGCCGCAGCCACTCCGGTGACGAGCGCTGCTCGTATCCGAGGGGCTGCCAAGTGTTGGCATTTCGTCGGCGCCTCTCAGTAATTCGGGCATGCCGACTGACTGTGGGCGCTTCCCAGGCGAGTTCGGCGACCCGTCCGGTGTCCTCGATCGACGTGTGTACGGGACGCCGGCGTCTCCGGAGAAGTCGACGAAGCCGTCATCACTGTCGAAGCGGAGCGTGCCGGACGAGGGAGGAGAGCTGTTCTTGTGCAGAATATTGACTGACGTAAGAGAAACGACGTACGTTCCCTCGCGACGAAGGCAAGAGGCCCCCAACCTGGGCTCGCCGAGCGACGGCCCGGCGCACTTGTGCGGGGGCCGGGGAGTTGCCCGCGAGCAACGCGACGCGACCAAGGCCAAGCGGCGGACCACGGAGCCGCAGCAGCGGACGATCCCGCGATGCCTCCAACCGCGCGGCTGGTGCGGCTACTTGCGGGAGCACCCCACCATCCGCGCCTTCACGGACGCGCACATCCGGACCATCTGCGGCGGCACCACGCGGATCACGAAAGATCGCATCGGACGCGCCCCGGTCCGATGACGCGGACACCTCGCGACAGACAGGGATGGCAGCCATGGCGAATACCGCACCACCGTCTCAGAACAACGTGCAGCTACGTCGCGCAGTCGTCGGCAGCTTCATCGGCAGCGTGATCGAGTACTACGACTTCCTGCTCTACGCCACGGCCTCGGCCGTCGTGTTCAGCAAGATCTTCTTCTCCGGTCTGGATCCGCTGGCCGGCACGGTCGCAAGTTTCGGGACCTTTGCGGCCGGATACCTGGCCCGCCCGCTCGGCGGCATCGTCTTCGGGCACTACGGCGACCGGCTGGGCCGCAAGCGCATGCTGGTCACGACCATGACGTTGATGGGCGTTGTGAGCTTCCTCATCGGTCTGCTGCCGACGGACCGGCAGGTGGGGAGCTGGGCGGCGGTCATGCTGGTGCTGCTCCGTGTGCTGCAGGGCATCGCGGTCGGCGGGGAGTGGGGCGGTGCCGTGCTGATGTCCGCCGAGCATGCCACCTCGCGCCGGGGGCTCTGGGCGAGCTTCACGAACGCCGGAGCACCCTTCGGCATGATTCTCTCCACCTCGGTCCTCACGGCCACCAGCGCCGTCGTCGGCGAACAGGCCTTCCTCTCCTGGGGCTGGCGCGTCCCGTTCCTGCTCAGCATCGTCCTGCTGGTGGTCGGCCTGTTCATCCGACTGCGGGTGGAGGAGACGCCAGTCTTCGCCGCAGCCCATCGTCAGCCGCCGAAGAAGAGCGGGCTCCCGCTCCTCGATGTCCTGCGCCGCCCCCGCAACTTGGTGCTCTCCGTCGGTGTGGGGCTCGCCGCGTTCGTCGCACAGGGAACCCTCACCACGTTCCTCATCGCGTACGGCGTCCAGGTCGGGTACCCACGACAGACCGTGCTCAATGCCTTGACCCTCTCGTCCGCCCTCGCGGTGATCGGCGTCATCGGCTGGTCGGCGCTGTCAGACCGGCTCGGTCGGCGCCCCGTCGTCCTCACCGGTTCGATCACCATGGGTGTGTTCGGCTTTGTGCTCTTCCGAACATCGCCTTCACCGGAGAGCTCCGCAAGCCCCAACTCGACATCCACACCACCGGCGACCCCCTCATCCCCGTTCAGGCGACAAGCGCCCACCGGCGCGCCGTCACCGCCGCCGGCACCACCACCCTGCTCCGCCAGGCGTACGTCGACAACGCCGGCCACTGCACCTTCACCGCCGCCGAACAGGTCGCCGCGCTGCACAAGCTCAACCAGCGGATCACCACAGGCCACTGGGGCGACACCACCCCCCGACGCCCTCAACACCGAGGCCCGAAGGATCGACGCCACCTCCCCCACCCGCTACCTCACCTTCCGGCCAGGCCCCTACCCGAGGCCCTTCGACCTCGCCCACCCCACCAACAGCTCTCAGTAGTCCCAGGACTGACATCCGTTCGCCTGCACCAGTCCCCGCCGGACACGATCCGGGCCCGTCCGCGCGACGCCCGGATGATGTCCGCCTGCGCTCCCACCGGCCGCCATCGACGACAAGGACTCCCCATGACCGACAGCCCCTACCTGCCCAACGCCGCCTCCGACGGCATATCCCGCCGCTTCCTGGGTGGGCTGCTCGGCGGTGGTGTCATCGCCGCCGCCACCGGACTGGCCACCGCCTCCCCCGCCTCCGCGACCCCCTCAGCGGGTAGTGCACAGCAGGCGGAGCAGCCCTTCCGCGCCCGCGCCGACCGCAAGAACCATCGGCGCCCCAACCTCCTGGTGATCCTCGCCGACGACCTGGGCTGGGCCGACCTGTCCTCCTACGGCGCACCCCACATCAAGACCCCGAACCTGGACCGGCTCGCCCGCCAGGGCGTGCGCTTCACCAACGCCTACTCCGGATCGTCGACCTGCTCCCCCACCCGGTTCAGCCTCTATACGGGGCGCTACCCGGGCCGTACCAAGGGCGGGCTGGCCGAGCCGATCGGCAATCGCACCCAGGGGCTGGAGCCCACCCACCCCACGCTGGCCTCCCTACTGAAGGCCGCCGGCTACTCCACCGCGCTGATCGGCAAGTGGCACTGCGGCTGGCTGCCCGACTACAGCCCCACCAAGTCGGGCTGGGACGAATTCTTCGGCAACCTCGGCGGCACACTGGAGTACTTCTCCAAGCTCGGCCAGCTCGGTGAGTACGACCTCTACGAGGGGGACGCGTCCTACCAGGACCTGCGCTACTACACCACCATCCTGACCGAGCGGGCCGTGGAGTACGTCGGCCGCGAGCACGACGCGCCGTGGTTGCTCAACCTCAACTTCACCACTCCGCACTGGCCGTGGCTGACCGAGGGCGATGCCGAGACCGGGGCGGAGATCGCCGCCAAGATCCGGGCTGGGGGCAGTGACGGGGCGCTTCAGGCCCTGCAGCACAAGGACGGCGGCTCGGTGGAGAAGTACGCCGAGATGGTGGAGAGCCTGGACGCCGCCATCGGCCAAGTGATGAACGCGCTCCGCAGGTCCGGCCAGGAGGACGACACCCTGGTGCTGTTCGCCAGCGACAACGGAGGAGAGCGCTTCTCCTACAGCTGGCCGCTCACCGGGGGCAAAGCCGACCTGCTGGAAGGAGGCATCCGGGTCCCGACAATCCTGCGCTGGCCCGCCCGGATCGGCGCCAACCAGGTGAGCCATGAGCCGAACTTCACTCCGGACTGGACCGCCACCCTCCTGGAGGCCGCCGGCGCTCGGCCCGCCCCCGACTACCCGCTGGACGGCACGAGCCTGGCCGGCTACCTGCTGCGCGGCGAGCTTCTGCCCGAGCGCGACCTGTTCTGGCGGGTCCGGGCCAACCGGGCGCTGCGGCGCGGTCACTGGAAGTACTACCAGGACTCCGCCGGTGCCGACCACCTGTACAACCTGGCCCAGGACGCCCGGGAGCAGGCCGACCTGGCCGGCGGCGAGCCCAAACTGCTCGCGGAACTGAAGGCGTCCTGGAAGGAGATCAACACGACCCTCCTGCCCTACCCCGACTGAGACCCGGCCCAGCCGCGTGGCATCGGCCGTGGCGCAGGCACCTGTGGTCTGCGCCCATGTGGGTCATGTCGATGGCGCCGTGCCGGGACCGGCCGCTGCCGGCTCGGCCGCGGTTGTCCGAGGCCGAGCCGACACGCAACCAACCATCAGGGCATGCGACCGGCGCTGACGACGTCGTCGTTGACCGTCTGATCGTTGATGTGGATCAGCCCGCTGGGGATGCGGATACGTACGGGCCGGGAGGCGGAGGCGCCGGCCCCTCACCCCCGCAGGGGCAGCGTCTCCAACAGCTCCTCCGCCAGCGCGCCGGCCGCCGCGTCCACGCGGGCGTTGGCGCGGCGGAAGACGTCCTCCGCCTCGGCGGCGGGCCAGTCGGCGGGGAGGTGTTGGACCGGGAGGTGGGGGTCGGCACGAACGATCTGGAGCCACTCCGTCAGCAGGCCCAGCTTGACTGCGAGTTCGTCGACATCCGAAGCGCTGTCCCCGTCCGCGAACGCAGACCAGCGCCTCCGGAAGGCGGTGTAGCCGGCGGCCGGGGTCGCGAGGTCCCAAGTGTCCTGGACCATGCGGGAGATGTCGGTGGCCGGGTCGACGGTGGAGCGGAACACCGTGACGTAGGGGCCGAGTTCGGGGTTCTCCGTGATCGCGGCGACGTCCGCCCGCCCCGGCGCGATCCACAGGCCGCCGATCAGCGGGCCGAAACCCGCCCAGGTCAGCTGGGAACGCAGGTCGTGGCGCTGACGCTGGCTGGCGTCGGGCAGGGAGAAGGCGAGCAAGGTCCAGGTGCCGTCCCAGTCGTCGTTGACGGCGCCCTGCTTCCAGATGCGGTCCTCACCCTCGCGGAGGATCGCCGTCGCGCGATCGGTGAGGCCGAAGTACATGCGGCGGCCTTCGCGGCGGCGTTGCAGTAGGCCGCGGCCCACCATGCGGGTCAGGGTCGAGCGGGTGGCGTGCTCGCCCACGCCCGTGCGGCCGAAGACCTCGATGATGCTGCCGGAGTAGACGCAGACATCGCCGCCCAGCACGTAGTTGCCGAGGAACGTGAGCATGAGGGACTGGGGGCGGAGGGCCACCTCGAGCCCCGGCTCCGTCCTGGGCTCTTCCGCCCCGCCCCCCGCCGTTGCGGCGTTCCCGCTCGCCCTGCCACCTCGGTCGCCTGCCATATCGCCCTCCCGCGTCGCGTCAGCACGTACAGACCCAATGTGACGCACTCTCTTGACCGCCGCAATCAGAGTGCATAGCGTTGCTCCCCTCTCCGCCGCCTCGGTCGTCGTCAACGACGTGGACGCCGAAGCGGCGGAGGCGGCCGTCAAGCAGATCACCGAGGACGGGGGGCGCGCGGTCGCCGAGGTCGTCGCCGTCGGCACCACTCAGGCCGCCGACACCCTGGTGAACCGGGCCGCGACCGAGTTCGGACGGCTCGACATCATGGTCACCAACGCGGGCGTCCTGCGCGACCGCGTCCTGTGGAAGATGTCCGACGAGGACTTCGACACCGTCCAACAGGTGCAGCTGCGCGCCACGTTCACCTGCGCCCGCGCCGCCGCGATACGGATGCGCGAGCAGGGCGAGGGCGGCCGCATGATCGTCGCGGGCTCCCCGGCCGGACAGCGCGGCAACTTCGGCCAGACCAACTACGCGGCCGCGAAGGCGGGCATCGCCGCGATGGTCCGCACCTGGGCCATGGAGCTGGCGAAGGCCGGCATCACCGCGAACGCCGTGGTTCCCAACGCGGCCACCGAGATGACGAAGACGATGCCGCTGTTCGCGCCGTACATCGAGGAGTACGGGTCGCACTTTGTCGCGCACGGTCACCGCCCCCCACATGCCCGGTCCGCGACCCTAGGCCGGTCGCCCAGCGGCTACCAGGCACCCTCGTCACGCCAGTCGCAGGTCAGCTCGCCGTCCATGTCGGGGGCCGGGGCCGGCGTCGGCAGGACGGGGATGAAGCCCTCCTCACCTTCGTCCGCAACGAGCCCTTTCGGCGTGAGTGCGAGCGCCGCCCCACGCCACACCTGCCGGCTGCACGCGGCACAGAACGGGGCGCCCCCATGGGACACACCGAGGTCTACGTAACCCGCATACCCTCCGCAACCATCACCCCGCCCGCACCCGTACGGTGCCGGTCACCCCGACGGCCTCCACGTACCCGCAGCGCAGCGCCCGGCCGCCGTGCAGCAGCAGCCGTGGCACCGCCGAGGCGTACTCGCTGTGTGTCCCCGAGGTCCTCGTCCACGGGCTGACCTTCGCGGAGAGCTACGCGTACCTCGACGACTGGGTACTCGGGAAAACACCGGCCTGAACGAGCCCAGCGCCCGCCTCAATAAGAAGTTGAGCAGGGGTCTGGCCGACAGCCACTGATCCCGTTCACGGTCATTCCCAGCACAGAGCTCCAGCTGTCCACGGTCGGGGGCCTGCGCTGTTGTCACCTTCCTCACCGAGGCCCATCGATGGGCATGCTGCGTTCGCGTTGGTTGTGTCGGACTGCGGGACGAACAATTGGCCAGGCCAGACTGACGTGATCACCTGCAGGCCGGCTCCGCGGCACAGGAGCCGTCATGACCGACGACGCGTGGCCGCGGATGGCACGCAACACCGCGCTCGTCGGGATGGCCTCCCGGCTGCCTGCCGCCGCGGGCAGCCGCCTGCTCGGTATCCGCCGGCCACAACACCCGGCAAGCCGCCGCGGCACTGGCACGGATCCGGCTGCCCAGAGGGGCCCGACGGCCCAGAACCCGGCCCAGGGCTGTCCTCAGGGACCGCACCTACGCCCGGGCGACGACTCGGAGCCACTGCTGGCGGCAAATCTCGCATCAGCGCAGCAGCCGGATCTATTTCGTACACATCCAAAGTCCAGCGACGGTCCGGCTGCCGCCTAAACGCCACCAAACCCGAGAGTTCGTGCCTCATTTGGTGCGGCCGGGTTTCCGAGCTACAACATCACCCAGTCGAAGTCCTGGACGGATAACGAACCGTCTCAGGGGATTGGGATGAACATTGGCCAAGCTCATGGCCAAGGGCGCCACCGCGGCTGGCAAGCGGTGGGTGGTTCGTTATCGGGAGCCGGGCGGGCGTACCGCGCGGCAGCGTGAGAAGTCGTTCGAGCGTAAGCGGGACGCTCTCGACTTCGCCACGAAAGTCGAGAACGACAAGCATGAGAACACGTATGTCGATCCGACCGCCGGCCGCGTCTCGGTCAGTCAGTACGCGGAGGGCTGGCTCGCGTCGAAGGTGGGCGCCCCCGGCACCCTCGTCGGATACGAACGGATCATGCGTCTGCACGTGCTGCCCCATGTGGGGAACAAGCCGATGGCCAAGGTGACCGCGGCCGACGTCGAAGCGCTCTTCCCTGACGGGGTTCGTCGCGATCCATTTGTGGCGTGCGGCGTGAGAGAAGAGGCCCGAGAGCGCGGTCCGACGGCCAGCGATGGTGTTGGGCTTCGCGCCGTCCTGGCGCCAGCGAGCGATATCCCGGCCCCTGCTCTTCTCGATGCATTTCATGAGTTCTTGCCTGTGCGGAACGCCCGTGGCGGGATGACGCACCCTGGCTTGGTTCGTAAATCCTGGGACGCAGCGATTGCCCGGCTCGGCCTTCCCCCTTACAAGCCGCACGACCTCCGGCACAAGTGGGCGACCATCACGATGAGCAACGGGGCCGCCCTCCGCGAGGGCTCCCGGTGGCTCGGGCACCGGTCCGTCGACGTGACCGCGGATCTCCACGGCCACCTCACTCAGGACGGCCGCGAGCGCTGCCGCCTGATCATCATGTCTAGCTTCGCGCAGCACGTTCCCGCGCAGCCGGCGAGCCCGGCGACACCTGGCGCTGAGTCGGTGCGGGTGGCGCCCGCCGGGCGTTTTGCGCATTCCGTCGCAAGCGACTCAAGAGGCAAGTCGGCCACGCTCAGGCTTGCCGTGGCTGATTCCAATCGGAAAGATTTGGTGCAGATACGGTCCCTGCGGCGTGATCGTTCGGCACGTTACTCACGGGTTCATGTCCGGGGTTCCCCGAAGTAGCCCGTTTTCGTCGGATGACCAGGGCCTATGGCAACGGTTCGGACGTTTGGCAGTCACTGCCGTTCGGCCGCTCTCGTGGGGTACGGTCTCGGCGCTGCAGGAGCACCACGAGGAGCGGGTCATTGCGCGAGTACACCGTCCCCCCACTGGCGACGGCGCCCCGGGTCGGCGGTCTGGCGGACGCCGTCTTCGAGAATGCGGAGTCCGCCCCCGACCGGGTCGCGCTCTGCCGTAAGGACGACGCGGGACACTGGCAGGACGTCAGCGCTGCCCAGTTCCGCGACGAGGTCATGGCCCTCGCCAAGGGGCTGCTGGCCCAGGGCGTGCGGTTCGGCGACCGGGTCGGGATCATGTCGCGGACACGTTACGAGTGGACGCTGTTCGACTTCGCCCTGTGGTCGGTCGGCGCGCAGTCGGTACCGCTGTACCCGACCTCCTCCTCCGAGCAGGTCTTCTGGACGCTGCACGACTCGGCCGTCTCCTCCTGTCTGGTCGAGCACGAGGACCACGCCATGACGATCGGGTCGGTCATCGACCGGCTGCCGCACCTGCGCCTGCTGTGGCAGCTGGACGCGGACCCGGTGGCCGAGCTGGTCGAGGCCGGCCGGCACATCGAGGACGACGTCGTGCACCGGCACCGGATGGCGGTCACCCCGGACGCGCCCGCGACGATCATCTACACCTCCGGCACCACCGGCCGCCCCAAGGGCTGCGTGATCAGCCACGCCAACTTCATGGCCGAGGCCGACAACGTCGTCGAGCGGTACGAGCAGGTCTTCCACTCCAAGGCCGGCGACGAGGCGTCCACCCTGCTCTTCCTGCCGCTGGCGCACGTCTTCGGGCGGATGGTCCAGGTCGCCGCGATCCGCGGCCGGGTGAAGCTCGCCCACCAGCCGAACCTCTCGGCCACCGCGCTCCTCCCCGACCTGCAGTCCTTCAAGCCGAGCTTCATCCTCGCGGTGCCCTACATCTTCGAAAAGGTGTTCGCGGCGGCGCGGCGGAAGGCCGAGGCGGACGGCAAGCTCGGGCCGTTCGACAAGGCCGTCGACGTGGCGCGGCGGTACGCCGAGGCGATGGAGCACAAGGCGTTCGGCACCGGTTCCGGGCCCGGCGCGGGCCTGCGCATGCAGCACCAGCTGTTCGACAAGCTCGTCTACAGCAAGGTCCGCGCGGCGATGGGCGGCCGGGTCCGGCACGCGATGTCGGGCGGCTCGGCCATGGAGCGCCGGCTCGGCCTCTTCTGGGAGGGCGCGGGCGTCACGATCTACGAGGGGTACGGCCTGACGGAGTCCACCGCCGCGGCCACCGCCAACCCGCCCGAGCAGACCCGGTTCGGCACGGTCGGGCTGCCCATCCCCGGTACGACCGTGCACATCGCGGACGACAACGAGGTGTGGGTGCACGGCGGCCAGGTCTTCCAGGGCTACCTCAACGACCCCAAGGCCACCGACGCCGTGCTGCACGACGGCTGGCTGGCCACCGGCGACCTCGGGCAGCTGGACGAGGACGGGTACCTCACGATCATCGGCCGCAAGAAGGAGATCCTGGTGACCTCCGGCGGCAAGACGATCTCGCCGGTACCGCTGGAGGAACGGGTGCGGGCGCACCCGCTGGTCGCCCAGTGCATCGTGATCGGCAACGACCGGCCGTACGTCGCCGCGCTGGTCACGCTGGACGCGGAGGCGGTGACGCACTGGCTGCAGATGCGCGGCAAGCCGTCCCTGCCGGCGACCGACCTGGTGCGCGACCCCGATCTGGAGACCGAGATCCGGCGGGCCGTGGTCGCCGCGAACACGCTCGTCTCGCAGGCCGAGTCGATCCGTACGTTCCGGATACTGGCCAGCCAGTTCAGCGAGGAGCACGGCCTGCTGACGCCGTCGCTCAAGCTGAAGCGAAAGGCGATCGAGACGGCGTACGAGGCCGAGGTGGCGGCGCTGTACGAGCGGTAACTCGGCGCCCCTCGAACGGCTGCACGAGTAAGCGGGATGGCCGCGAACGGCGGCCCCGGGGCGGATCGGGTGACGGCTCAGTCCGTCGGCGTGCGCGGGAATGCGTGCCGACGGATGATCGTTGAGCCTTCTAGAACCTGTACGCCGACCAAAGGACCGATTCGCTCGTGAGCAAGGTTCCCCACATCACCCTCAACAACGGCGTCACCATGCCGCAGCTCGGCTTCGGTGTCTGGCAGATCCCGGACGACGAGGCGTTCACCGCTGTCGGTCACGCCCTGGAGGCCGGATACCGCAGCATCGACACCGCCGCGATCTACGGCAACGAGGAGGGCACGGGGAAGGCCCTCGCCGCATCCGGCATCGCCCGTGACGAGCTGTTCGTGACGACGAAGCTGTGGAACACCGAGCAGGGTTACGACTCCACCCTGCGCGCGTTCGACGCTTCGCTCGCCAAGCTGGGCCTGGACTACGTCGACCTGTACCTGATCCACTGGCCGCTGCCGGCCCGTGACACCTACGTCGACACCTACAGGGCGTTCGAGAAGATCCAGGCGGACGGCCGCGCCAAGGCCATCGGCGTCTCCAACTTCCAGCCGCCGCACCTCCAGCGGCTGCTGAACGAGACCTCGGTCGTCCCCGCGGTCAACCAGATCGAGCTGCACCCCGAGCTCCAGCAGGCCGAGACCCGCGCCTTCCACGCCGAGCACGGCATCGCCACCGAGGCGTGGTCGCCGCTGGGCCAGGGCAAGGGCCTCCTGGAGAACGCCACGATCGGCACGATCGCCGAGAAGCACGGCAAGACCCCCGCCCAGGTCGTACTGCGCTGGCATCTCCAGCTCGGCAACGTCGTCATCCCCAAGTCCGCGACCCCGTCCCGGATCAAGGAGAACTTCGACGTCTTCGGCTTCGAGCTGGACGCCGACGACCTGAAGACGATCGCCGGCCTGAACGCCGACAAGCGCCTGGGCCCGGACCCGGCCACGTTCGACGTGGCCTGAGCCCGAATCCGCCTGAGCGGTTCGCGGGTTTTCCGCTACTGCGCCGCCGTTCGCCTTCGGGCGAGCGGCGGCGCCGTCGTGTCCGGCGCCGTCGTGTCCCTGGCTCCAGTGGCCGGCGCGCTGGAGCCGCACGCTCGCGGCTGCCCGGGGGAGCCGCGTGGTGTACCCGCAAGGACGTGCCGCATGCCCTTACGCCTCTTGTCACGCGCTGCCGATGCCGTCTAGACAGGGAACCGACGGGCCGGGCAACAGGCTTGCGGCGTGCAGTACCGGAGGAGTGAGTACGTGCGGGAGCGGAAGCAGGATGCGAGCGCTGCACAGCGGCAGGGAAGCGAGCTGCGCAGGCCCGCCGTGCTGCCGCCCGCCGAGGCCTCCCGGACGGCGACCGCTTTCGCCGGGCAGCTGCCGGGCGGACACTCCCCGGCGTCCGTCATGGCGCTGCAGCGTTCGGTCGGTAACGCCACGGTCGCCCATCTGCTGGAGGTACAGCGGCACGTTCACGGGGACGGGGCGTCCTGCGGTCATCACGAGGCCCCGGCGAAAGCCCCGGCGGAGGCCCCGGTGAAAGCCCCGGTGGAGGAGGATCAGGTGCAGCGCCGGATGGCCGCGCCGGAAGAGGCGCCCCCGCAGCGCCGGATGGCGGCGCACGACGTGCTGAGCCGTCCCGGCCGACCCCTGCCAGGGCCGGAACTCCACGACATGCAGGAGCGGTTCGGCGGCACCGACTTCAGCGACGTCCGCATTCACAACGACGCGGCCGCGAAGAAGTCGGCGCAGGAGATCGGGGCCCGCGCCTACACCTCCGGCAGCCACGTCGTGCTCGGTGAGGGCGGCGGCGACCGTCACACGCTCGCCCATGAACTCACGCATGTCGTCCAGCAGCGGCAGGGCCCCGTCTCGGGTACGGACAACGGCAACGGGCTGAAGGTCTCCGACCCGTCGGACCGGTATGAGGTCGCCGCCGAGGAGAACGCCCGGCGGGTCACGTCCGGGAGCGCCCCGGCCGCCGAGCAGACGGCCCAGCGGGCGGTGGCGGGCGCCGCGGAGCCCGCGCGCACCGACACAGTGCAACGCCGCAAACCGTCGGCCAACGCACCCACCGAGCACTACGCGGCCAAGGCGCAGGATCACCCCGAGTGGCCCGTATTCCAGAAGATGATGAAGGAGGGCGGCTTTCCGGCAGACGTGACCGAGAGCGCCTGGCAGCTTCTGCTGGGCGGGGTCGCCGAGCAGGAGAAGCTGAACCGGCAGTCAGCGGACGAGTCGATCGACTCCGCGGAGCGGCGCAAGCTCCGGGCTTCGAACACCTGGTACCGGGAGCTCGTCAACCTCGTGGGCGACCATCTGAAGATCACCACTCCCACCCTGGCACTCTGGTCGGGCGGCTTCGACGTGAGCGTCTACGCCCATGGAAAGGGCCACACCTCACTGGAGTTCAGCCGACTCGGCAAGATCATGGACCAGCTGGAGCTGCACGCCAACTGGAAGCTCCAGGCGCCCCTGTGGAATGTCCTCTCCACCGCGTTCGTCGAGCGCGCGACAGGCCCCGTCCACGTGTTCCTGCGGGCCTACAACCCCGACAGCGTCCTGATCGCGCAGGAGATCCCCCAACTGCGCATGATCCAGCGGCTCAATCCCGCCGTGACCCTCGTGTGGCATCCGCTCTACACCATGCCCGACGGAACGATCAAGGAGATCTCCGAGGACATGCAGCTCACCGGGAACGCGGAGTACCGGAGCCGCGACAAATGTGTGGGCGTGATGTACCACTACCTGATGCGTTTCCACGACGAGAGCAACAGCAAGGCGTCGATGGCGTACGGGGAAATGAACGAACTCCTCGCGAAGAATGTCAACCCGAAAGCGGATGCGGTGTAGGAGCACGTTCGGTGCCGCACTGGGCAGCATGACGCGCGACGCACACCTCGACGAGCACCTGGGGCGTGTTGAGTACGCGTACTCAGGCCCGTGGTCGGCAGGGCTGCGCATACTCGCGCCATGCAGATGGAATCACCGGGGTGCCCGGACTGCGGAACGCCTCTGGGGTCACCTCCGCCCGCCCGGTGCACCCGTTGCCGACTGCCCCTGACCGGGCCGGACGCCTTCGCGTTGTGGCAGGTCACAGATGAGTTGAGCGCGCTGGACGCACGCAGGCAGTGGCTGGTGCGGCGGCACGGCGAGTTGCTGGCCGCCTTGCGGGCGCGCCGGGACGCGCCTGCGCGAACGCCGGTGGCCGCATCCGCGGGAATGCCGGCGATCGCGCCCGTCGGCGGGGGCGGCGGCGGTACGGGCGGATCGGGGCGAGAGATCTCCGCGCCGTCCGCCCGTACCGCGTTGCTGATCGTCGGTGGCGTGCTGGTCGTCGTGGCCGCGCTGGTGTTCACCGTGGTGAGCTGGGGACGGCTGGGCATCGGCGGGCGGGCCGCCGTACTGCTCGCGCTGACCGCGTGCGCGCTGGCACTGCCCCGTCCGCTGCGGCGGCGGCAGCTCATGGCCACCGCCGAGGCGTCGGCCGCGGTGGGCCTCGCCCTGGTACTCCTTGACGGCTACGCGGCCCGGCAGGCCGGGCTCGCCGGTCTGGACCGCGTCGGCACGGCGGGCTACTGGGCGGTGCTCACCGCGCTGACGGCGGTGGGCGCGGCGGGCTACGGCTGGTGGCAGCGGCTCCGGCTCCCGCTGCCCGCGGGGTTCTTGATGGCACTGCTGCCCGGCCCCCTGACCGCCGCCGCGTTGGGCGGAACGGCCGAGGACTACGCGACCGCGATGATCGTCACGGCCGCGGTGGACTTCGCGGCCCTGTACGTACTCACGGCGCGCGCCGCCGCCGGGCATACCGGATTCCGCGACCGGCTGGGCGGCGAACGGGCTGCCACCATCCTGGCCACGGGGGCCCGTGCCGTCGGCGGCGGATGGGCGCTGCTGGGCGGGGCGCTCGCGGTGGTGTGCGCGATGGTTGCCCCATCGTCGGCCGAGGTGATGCGGGCCTGGGTGCCGCTGGGTCTGCTGGCGCTGCTGGGTACGGCGCTGTGCCGCGGCTTCCGCGCGCTGCCGTTCGCGCTGCGCTCCGGCGCCGAGGGTGTGGCCGTCGTGGCGTTGATCGTGGCCATCGGCGCCGGCTTGCGGTGCCTGATGCCCTCGGGGTGGGCCGCGGCCGGATACGCGGCACCGGCGGCGCTCATCGCGGTGTGGTCGGCGGCGTCCTGCGCACGGAGCGGCCGGTGGGCGAAGCCGGCCGAAGGTGAGGGACCGGCCGGAGGTGGGGAACCGGCCGGAGGTGAGGGATCGGCCGGAGGTGGGCGGCCTGCCGGAGGTGGGCGGCCGTTCGCAGCGCCGCCCGGAGCCGCGGCTGCGGTGGGAGAGCTGTTCGCCGCCTCAACTGCCCTGCTGCTGACCGGCGTTGCGGTGCTGCCGGAACTTGTACACGCCCTGCTCCTCCCCGCCGCCCACGGCGTGGCGCTCTGGTACGACGGTCACCCGGCACCGTGGAGCTGGCAGCTCGCGCCCGCGCCGCTGGTCGTGCTCTGGTTGTGCGCCGCCGTCCTGGCCGCCATGGCCGTACTGCGTGCCCGTGCCGTCGGCGACCGGCACACGGACCGGCTGGCGCGCGCCCTGCACAACGCCCAGGCACTGGCTGCCGTCCCCGCGCTGCTCCTGGTGCCGGTGGCGCTGGGGCTGCCGTACGGGTGGGTGCTGGCGGCCGCGACCGTGGCGTCCATGGCCGTGGTGGTGGACGTCGTGCGCCGGCCGGAGGCCGCACTCGTACCGCGGATTCTGGTGATGGCTGCCACCGGCACGCTCGCCCTGCTGTGGTCGTCGGCCGACCGGGCCGCCGTGCTCGCGGTATGGGGGACCTTCGCCGCGTCGGCCGGCGTCCTCGCCCACGTTCTTTCCGCGCCGACCGCCCGGCCCACCGTGCGCGCGACGGCGCGTGTCGCGGGTGCCTTCGCCGTCCTCGCCCTGGGGGTCGAGGCGGTCGCGTCCGGCGCCACCGCCGGCCTGCCCAGGCACGTCACCGCGTTCGCGGTACTCGCGGTGGCCCTGGCCTCCGCCGGTGCCGCGGCGGCCTGGCACCGCAGCCCCGGGCGCGATCAGGTCTCCACGGCCGTCGAGAGTACGGGCTATGCCCTTGCGGCAACCGCCCTCGCCCTGACCGTCCCCCACGCCGGCGCGCTGAGCCTCGCCCTCGCCGTGAGCGGGGTCGCGGGCCTGGCCATCGCGCTGCGCCCGGACCGCCGCCGCGCCGCACTCGCCGGAACTGCCCTGCTCATCGCGTCCTCCTGGGTGCGCCTCGCGCTGGCGGACATCACCGCCCCCGAGGCGTACACGCTCCCGGTCACGGCAGCCGCACTGGTCATCGGCCACCGCCGCCGCACGCGCACCCCGGGGACCGGCTCCTGGCCCGCCTACGGGGCGGGGCTGGGCGCAACGATGCTCCCCAGCCTCGCCGCCACGTGGACCGACGAGAACTGGGTACGCCCGCTGCTCCTGGGCGCGACCGCCCTGCTCCTCACCGTCATCGGGGTACGCGCACGCCTGCAGGCACCGCTCATCCTCGGTGGCGCCGTACTCGTACTGGTCGGGCTGCACGAACTCGCCCCCACCGCAGTCCAGGTGCTCGGCCTCGTCCCCCGCTGGGTCCCGCTGGCCGCCGCCGGCCTGCTCCTACTGCTCCTCGGGGCCACCTACGAAAAGCGGATCGCCGAGGCCCGACGCCTACGAGACACGGTGCGCAGCATGGAGTGAGCCTCCGAGATGGGCCTCCGGGAAGGGGCGGGTACGAGCCGGGCTGAAGGGAACAGGGTTCGCCCCCAGGGATGCAGATACGCTTTTCCGTTCGCAACTCACACATTCAGCGGAACCCAAATGCCCCACGCACATGGGTAGTTGACTATCGCCGCACTAGTTACTCCGCGTCGTTGAGCATCACCCCCAGGGGTGATCACCCAAGAAGCCCAGCTGCCACACAATGAATCCGGTCGCTCACTTGGAGTGACCGGTCAACTTCGTTGTGAAGGACGCTACATGCGCACAAAGAAGTTTCTGCTGCTCCTGGGGGCGACGAGCGCCGGGCTCGCCGCCATCGTGGGTGGCACCACAGCGGCCGATGCCGACGACGCGCCCAAGGTTCACGCGCCTTACGCACAGGCCGGCGCAGTGGTCAACGCTGACGGGACGGTCAGGAGATCCAAGGGGGTCGTGAGCGTCGAAAAGGTCAACCCGGGACGTTACTGCCTGAAGGTCGCGCCGGACGTTGACTTCGCGAAGAGCATCCCCGTGGCAACCACCGGCCCCGGCGCCAAGTGGAATGCCGACATCCGGGTCGCTTCGGGGCCGTCGGGGGTCTGTGGAAAGGACCCGCAGAAGCTCGGCGTATACACAGGAGTGAAGGGCGCCTACGCCGACCAGCCCTTCAACGTGATCGTTCCCTGACCGGAGCGACGACGGCTGCCGACCGCGAGCAGCCGTGGGACAGCTCGAACGGGCGCAACGACCACTCCCCTCAATTGCCGCCTTGACCTGATCTCCTGTCCGCATGGCAGTTCGCCTCCAAGCAGCAGCGCCCCGCCCCGGCAAGATCCGGGACGGGGCGCTTTCTGCGTCCTCAGTCGCGCGAGGCGCCGGCAGGCCACACCACGTCGACCGGTACGCCCATGCGCCGGGCGTACCCCACGACGTCCGCCGTCCCTCCGTAATCGCGCGCCGGTTTGCCATCCCACACGGCCACGAGCCGATCAACCAGGCCGACGAGGATTTCACTACCCGCCATGTGTGCCTGCTGTACTTCGGCGGCAAGCCGCTCACGGATCAGTCTTTCGACCAGGTCCGACAGCCCGCGATGCCCTGTGATTCCCAATTTCACGGCCGGTCTCTCCTCTCGCGCCTACCGGTACACGCCGTACAGCCGATCGTCGAACTCGCGCACCATCCGCGGCGGTGTGGCCAGTGTGAACGCACCGTCGAGGCGCCCTGATGACAGGTGCCCCGCCGCCATGTCCAGTAGTAACAACGCTCGTTGCTTGTCGTGGCCGTTCGACATGACGACAGCGGCCGCGTCCTGCGCAGCGGAGATCCACCTCGGCAGTCCAAGGCGCGCGCCACAGGACACGCGAGCGGCAGCGACCCCGGCGCGTACGCCGCCAGTGTGCGCCAACTCGGTTGCACGCCTCCTCCGTCCGAACTGTCGTACGATCGGCGGCAGTCAGAGTCGGGGAACCAGGGGGCACGATGTCGGGGCGGGGGAAGCGGTGGCTGATCGGTGTGTGGGGCGTGTTGGTGATTGGTGGGGGTGGAATGACGTTGTGGCTCAATGGCGGGGGCGGGACGGTGTCGCCTGAGCCGGAGTTCGGATGGTTTCCCATGGACTCCACGCCCGTGGGTTCCACGCCCACTCCGGACGGCGGGCCCTTCTCGCCCTGTCCCACCGTCGCCCCCGACTTCTCCCTCTCCCCCGCCGACGAAGCGAAGCTGGATGAATCGGGGAACGGGATACTGGCGCGCAGCTTTCTCGTGTGCGCGGACGGGTCTCGCGACGAATCCGGCGACTGACGCAACGTCACGTGGTCTTGGTCCTGTACGTCACTCCGCGCGTCCCGCGTGGACCGTGCGGGCCGTGAGGAGGAAGGCGTCGGGGCGGTGGGCGATGGCTGCCTCGTCCTCCGGGTCGGCGAGGCGGGCGAGTGTCGCGCGGTCCGCGTCGTCCAGTAGGTCGCCGTACTGTTCGGCGGCGCGGGAGAGCCGGGCCGCGACGTGGTCGCGCGCGGCGCCGTCCAGCGGTGCCGGCAGGTCGAGCAGGAAGCTGCGGCTGCCGGTGTCGGCGAGGCCCGCGTCCGCCAGCAGCGCGGGCCAGTCCTCGACGGTCTCCCGGTACCCCGGCAGCGCGGCCCGCATCCGCGCGAACCACTCCTCCTGCGCCGCGTCCAGCCTGGCCTGCAGCCCGGGCCTGCCGATACCGATGTCGCGCGGCAGTACCCGGTCGGGCAGCCCGCCCTCGGCCACCGCGAGCACACCGCCGGGCCGCAGCCGTCCGGCCAGCAGGGCCACCGCGGCCCGCTGGTCGCCGACGTGGTGCAGCACCTTGCTGGTCCAGATGAGGTCGGCCGTGCCCAACTCCGTGATGCCGGTGGGCAGTTCCGCTTCGTGGGTGACGACCCGGTCGCCGAGGCCGAGACGGGCGGCGCGGTCCCGGGCGCGGGCCAGCAGTGCCGGCGTCGGGTCCACCGCCACCACCTCGGCGTGCGGGAAGGCCTGCGCCAGCAGGCAGGTGACGACGCCGGGGCCGGAGCCGACGTCCCAGACGCGGCGTACGGACGCCTCCCCCGCGGCCCGTTCCTCGGCCCCGCCGAGCAGCGTGCGCAGCCAGTCGGTGACCTGTTCGTACAGGGGCGTGGCGAGTTCGGCCTCGCGCTCCAGCACCGGAGCCAGGTCTCCCCAGTCGGGGTGGGTGGTGTCGTGTCCATGCCCATCGGAGTGGGAGTGAGGGCCGGAGTGCGCGTGCGGATGTGGTTGCCTATCGCTCATGGGGCGAGCCTCCGTGGCCTCCGTGGTCTCCGTTGCAATGCGCCGTTCACGCCAAGTCCGTCACCGTCACCGTGACGGTGAGCGTCGCGATGCCGTGCTGGTCCGGGCCCTCCGGGGCGAACGCTCGCTGGACCGCGGCCGTCACGTCCGTGCGTACCGCGCGGACCACGTCCAGCGCGCGATGGCCGCGGCGGACGGCGAGGTGGATCCGTAGTCGCCACAGGCCCGGTGCGTCGCCCGGTTCCGCGCGTACGCCCGTGACGCGCGGCCCGTTGGTGGGGGCGAGCAGCGGGACCGCGCCGCGGACCAGGTCGCCGAGGCCGGGGCGGAGGTATGCGACCCCCGACGTGGCCCGGGCGGCCTCGGCCGCGGTCCGCTGCAGCAGTGCTCGCAGCTCGCGTTCCGTCCTGCCGGGACCCTCGGCCCCATGTGCACCGCTCATGCCGGGGCCCTCGGCCCCATGTGCGCCGCTCATGCCGGCTCCTCCCCCGCGTCCGCGTCGATGAGGTCCACTACCGTGACGTCGACCGCGGAGACGGACATGCCGACCACCTCGTCCGCCGCCGCGAGCACCCGTTCCCGGATCCGCTCCGCCAGTTCCGGCAGCGGCCACTCCAGGCCCGCCGCGACCTCCATGTTCACCGTCGCCGGCCCGTCGGGCGCCTGCAGGGTGACCTTGCAGCTGCCCGCGAACACCGCGGGCAGCGCCTCGGCCGCCGCGCGGAACGCTTTCGCGGCCGCCGCCTCGGTGATCCAGGCGTCGTCCGCCGGCTCGCCCAGCGGCAGCGTGCGGCCGGGCCGCAGGTCGGTCCTGACCAGGTCCATCACCCGCGCCGTGATCCGTTCGGCGGCCGCCGCGTCCGCCGCCTCGGCCGCCTCGTCCGCGTCGCCGCCCCGGGCCCGGCGTACGTAGTCGTCCAGTACTCCGAGCTCCGCCACCGCTTCCTGGCAGTGCGGGCAGCCGGCGGTGTGCGGGTCGTCCGGCGTCTCCTCCGCGGCCTCCCAGACCTCCGAGAGCGTGCGGCCGCAGGGCAGTGCCGGATCCTCGCCCTCGTACGCGTCTCCTACCGCCATGAGCTCATCGCCTCCGTCAGATAGCGGCGTGCCCGGAAAACCCTGGCGCGCACCGCCTGGTGCGTGCTGCCGACGATCTCGGCGATCTCGTCGTAGGGCAGCCCCTGCAGTTCGCGCAGGACCCAGCAGGCGCGCTGTTCGGGGGTGAGCCCCTGCATGGCGTCGGTCAGGGCGCGCACCGCCGCCTGCGACTCGGCCGCGCGGACCGGTGACGAGGCGTGTTCGGGCGCGGGCGGTTCGGGGACCGAGCCGAGGTCCTGGGTGGGGCGGCGGGCCCGCAGGATGTTCAGGCAGCGGTTGGTGACGATGCGGTACATCCAGGTCGAGAAGGAAGCATCGCCGCGGAATTCCGGGATGCGGCGCCAGGCGTTGACGAATGCGTCCTGCACCGCGTCCTCCGCGTCCGTCCTGCTGCCCAGGAGCCGGGTCGCCAGGCGCAGCAGCGGCGGGCCGTGCCGTCGTACGAGCACCTCGAACGCCCCCTCGTCCCCCTCTCCGGCCCGTACGGCCAGGAGGGCATCGCCGGGTTCGGGCACCCGTCCGCTCCTCTCGGTCGGCACCGCGGAACATGCGTGCCAGGCATCACTGCCCCGGTACCCATTGGGGCACGCTCCGGTCCCGATGTCCCGGTACGGCACGCGCAAAGCGCGATGGTTTTCCCGTTTTCCGATCATTCGCCGGGCACGGTGGACAAGGGGCCGGTACGGAAGAGGCCGCGGAACGGGGCAGGATGGGGCGCGGGCCGCAAGCGGAACGGTCCGTACGGAAAGGAAGACCAGCACGATGGAGGTCGGCGATGAGCGCCGGGTACCGGGACAGCAGACACCGGAGCGGGCCGGGCCGGTGCGGGGAGCGGTACAGGATGTCGTGCGCTCGCTGCCGGACTGGCGGCAGTGGCGGACCGCGCTGTGCCGTACGCCGCTGTCCGTGTGGCGCGACGACCTGACGGACTGGGCGGCCAGCCTGACGTACTACTCGGTGCTGGCGCTGCTGCCCGCCATGATCGTCACGGTGTCGCTGATCGGGCTGGCGGACCCGCCCGCCACCGGGCAGCTGATCGCGCACATCAGCGCGCTCGCCCCGGCGCAGTCCAGCGGCACGCTGCACCACGCGCTGATCTCCATGTCCCACCAGCGCACCGCCGCCTGGCTGGTGGTGGGCGGCGCGACGGTCAGCGCGGTGTGGTCCTCGTGCAGCTATCTCGCGGTGTTCCGGCGGGCGCTGCACGCCATGCACCGGGTCAAGGACGACCGGCCGCCGTGGCGCAAGGCGCCGCGCATCCTCGGTACGGCTCTGGTGCTGCTCGCCTCACTCATCGGCAGCGCGGTGGCCCTGCTGGCCAGCGGGCCGCTGGCGCGCGCGATGGGGCGCGCCGTGGGGCTGGGCCGGGCCGCCGAGGTGACCTGGAGCGTGGTCAAGTGGCCGCTGCTGCTGTGCCTGGTGACCGTGCTGGTACTGGTGCTGTTCCGCTCGGGGCCGCCGGCCTCGCGCGGGGTGCGGCGCGGGGTGCCCGGCGGTGTCCTCGCGGTCCTGCTGTGGCTGGTCTCCTCGGCGGGCTTCGCGCTGTACGCGTCGTACGTCGGCACCTTCAACCGGCTGTACGGGTCGCTCGCGGGCCCGGTGGTCTTCCTGATCTGGCTGTGGTTCTCCCACCTGTCCCTGCTGACCGGCGCGCAGTTCAACGCGGAGCTGACGCGGGCGGCGGGGCCGCGCGCCGGGCGGGGGCGGGTCAGCGGGCCCCGTGGCCCGCTGCGACGTCTTCGATCCGCCGTGCGAGGGCGAAGTCCTTCTCGGTGACGCGGCCGCCGGCGCTGTGCGTGTTCACCGCGATGGTCAGCTTGTTGTAGCCCAGCGTCTGTTCGGAGTGGTGGCCCAGCTCCTCCTGGATCTGGGCCACGTGGATGACCATCGCGGCCGCCGGGAGGTGGCTGTCGAAGCTGTACGTACGGGTCAGCTTGTCGTCGGCGACCGTCCAGCCGGGCAGCTCCGCCAGCCGGTCCTCGAGCTCCTTGTCGGTGAGCGGATCCACCTGACTGTCCATGTCGCCGCCTCTCAGCCATCGCCTACGGAGCTGGATTCCAGCATTTCCCCCAGCCTCGCACGCCGAACCCGCTTTCGCGCCAATGTGCGGACGGGCGCGCCGCGGGGGTTACTGGTGCGCGGCGGCCACCAGCGTGGCCACGCGGTCGATCGCGAACGCGTAGCCCTGGACGCCGCAGCCCGCGATGACGCCGTCGGCGCGGTGCGAGACGTAGGAGTGGTGCCGGAACTCCTCGCGGTGGTGGATGTTGGAGATGTGCACCTCCAGGACCGGCATCCCGTCGCAGGCGTTGAGCGCGTCGAGGATCGCGACGGAGGTGTGGGAGTACGCGGCCGGGTTGATCACGATGCCCGCGTGGCTGAGCCGGGCCTCGTGGATCCAGTCGACGAGCTGCCCCTCGTGGTTCGACTGCCTGCAGTCGACCGTGCCGCCGTGTACGGCCGCCGCCTTGGCGCACAGCGCCTCGACGTCGGCGAGGGTGTCGGAGCCGTAGATCTCCGGCTGCCGCTGGCCGAGGAGGTTCAGGTTCGGGCCGTTGAGGACGAGGATCGGGGCGGTGGCGAGGCTACGACGGGGCATGGTGCGCTCAACTCTCCTGGCGACGGGATGCTGTCAGGGCTGCAGTATCCCCTCTGACGTCTCCCCGGCCGCCGCGGGGCCCTCGGCCGCCTGGAGGCCCTCCGCCGACTCCCGCTCGCGTACCGTCCGCCGCGCCCGCATCCACGCGTACACCAGGATGCCCGCGAAGAGGAACAGGACGCCCTGGTAGATCGCCGCGTATCCGGCGCCCGCCACCAGCCAGAAGGTGAAGCCGAAGGCGGCCAGCGCGAGGACCAGGTCGCGGGCGAAGCGGCCGGGGCGCACCTCGTCGCGGCGCCCGGTGAGCAGGAAGTACACCTGCGCGCCGGCGGCCAGCAGGTACGGCACGGTGGCCGAGAACGTCGTGATCAGGACCAGGATCTCGAAGACGCCGCCGGCGCCGGAGACGTAGTTGATCACGGTGAGGGCCGTGGCCAGGATCGTCGAGGCCAGTACGCCGACGGTCGGCACGCCGCGCCGCTTCTTCTGGAACGCGGCCGGGAACAGGCCGTCCTGGGCGGCGGCGTACGGGGACTGCGCGCTCATCAGCGTCCAGCCGTTCAGCGCGCCGACGATCGAGATGACGGCGGCCGCGGCGATCAGCGTGCCGCCCCAGGTGCCGCCGAACATCGCGTTCATCGCGTCGGAGAACGGGGCCTGGGACTTCACCAGCTGGTCGTGCGGGACGGTGCCGAAGACCGAGACGGTGCCGAGGAGGTAGACGACGGCCGCGCCGATGACGCCGAGGACCGTGGCCCGGCCGACGTTGCGCTGCGGGTCGCGCACCTCGCCCGCGCTCATCGCGGCGGACTCCACGCCGACGTAGCTGTACAGCAGGATCGCGGCGGCGGCCGAGAGACCGCCGAGCGAGCTGCCGCTGCCCGCGTGGAAGGAGCCGAGGTTGTGCGGGTCGAAGAAGAAGAGGCCCGCGATCGCGATGAAGAGGAGCGGCAGGAACTTGAGGACCGTGGAGACCAGCTGCACGGCGCCGACGTAGCGGGTGCCGGCGAAGTTCGAGATCGCCGGGAGCCAGAGGGCGATCAGCGCGACGGCCAGGTCCATGCCCTTGGAGGCGTGGCCGGGGAAGAGCACGTGGACGTAGCCGACGGCGGCCACGGCGAGCGCCGCGTTGCTGACCCAGGTCATGGTCCAGTACGACCAGGCGGAGAGGAAGCCGGCGAAGTCGCCGAACGCCTCGCGCGCGTAGACGTACGGCCCTCCGGTGTCCGGATGGCGCTGGGCGAGCCGCCCGAAGACCAGCGCGAGCGCGAGGGCGCCCACGGTCAGGACGCCGAAGGCGACGAGGCTGACGGTGCCGTAGGGGGCGACCGAGGCGGGGAGCAGGAAGATCCCGCCGCCGATGATGTTGCCCATCACCAGGGCGGTGGCGGTCCCCAGACCGAAGCGGCGGGTGTGCCGGTCGTGCATGGCGGGTGGTGGCTCTCTCTTGTGCGCTGCGCCCGAGGTCGCCGGGCTCCGTGCGTACCGGGGTCACCGGCACGCGCCGCGCCCGGCCGGGTGGCTGCGGGCGCCCCACCATGGTCCGCGACCCCGGAGGCCGCCTCCAAATCAGCGCCGTTTGTCCTGCGTGGCGCCGTCACCGGACGAAAAAGCTTCGGGCCCGACACCCCCCGGCCGGATTTCGTCCGTACTGGGTCGGGGCGCGGCGGCGGTCGATGCTTCCTCCGTACTGGGGCGGGGCTCGGGGCCCACCGGTACGCCCGGTCCGCCGCCCTCCCCCAGCCACCGCCGGAACACCTGGTGTATCCGCTCGGCGCCGACCAGTTCCGTGCCCTCGGCCGCCGGTGGCGTGAGGTCTTCGGGCCAGAGCAGGAACGGGTGGGACTGCCGGCCGCCGAGGCCACCGTGCGAGCCGATCTGCTCCTCGAAGGCGTGCACCTCGCCCGTCTCCGGGTCGCACGAGGAATTGATCATGATGTCGGCGACGTGCGGGAAGCCGTCGGTACGGCGTACCGCGTCCGCCGCGCCCGGCCCGAACGGCGCCAGCGGGTCCTCGCCGACGACCCGACCGGTATCGAGGTGGTGCGCGCCCCCGCGCGGCCCGAGCACGACCGCGCCGTGCTCCTCGGACCGTACGAGCAGGAAGCCGATGCCCGGATGCTCGGCAAGCGTGCTCAGCAGCGCCGGATTGCGGCGGTCGATCTGCTCGCGGGTCGCCCGGCCCGGTATCGAGGGCAGGGACACCAGGCCGAGGTTCCCGGAGGCCAGCACGATCGGCTCGGCGGCCCGGCGGGCGCGCCGGGTGGTCTCCTCCGGCTCCTCCTCGGGGCGGCGCAGCGCGGCGCGCGCGGTGTTCCGGGCCTCGGCGCCGGTGGGGCTGGAGCGGCGCGCCCGCCGCGACACCGGCAGCCCGCAGCCGGCCCGCACCAGGTCCTCCAGCGTCAGCCCGTACCGCCCGGCGAACGTCTCGCCCGGGCTCTGCCCGTGATCGGAGAGGAGCACGATCCGGTACGGGCGCGGCGCGTGCGGGGCGATCTTGGCGATCAGCGCGAGCGACCGGTCCAGCCGCCGCAGCACCAGCCGCGCGTCCCGGCTCTCCGGCCCGGAGTGGTGCGCGACCTCGTCGTACGCGACCAGGTCGGCGTAGATCGCGGTCCGCCCCACGAGCATGTCGCCGATCACCGCGGCGACCACCACATCCCGCTCGACGACCGTCGCGAAGGCCCGTACGAAGGGGTAGAGGCCGCCGCGCTTGACCCGCGGCCCGTCCTCCCGGAAGCGCGCCCGCAGCGACTGCCCGATCTCCCGGCACACCTCGACCACGAAGGAGGCGGCGGTGCGGGTGGCGTTCGCCGGGTCGGAGAAGTACGCGAAGTAGCCCGCCCGGGAGCGGTTGTACCGGCCCCGGCGGGCGGCCACCGAGAGCACCAGCGCGAGCTGCTCCGCACCGCCACTGAAGAGGTTGCCGCGGCTCGCGCCGTCCACGGCCAGCAGCCCGCCGCTGCCGGTCCTGGCCATCGCGCGGCGCTGCAGCTCGGCGGCGCTGGTCGGCCGGTTGCTGACGATGACCTCGCCGGTCTCCTTCTCGTACCAACGGAAGGCGGGCAGGTCGTGGTTGGTGCCGTGCAGGATGCCGAGCTGGCTGGCGCCGGTCTGGCTGGACCAGTCGGTGCGCCAGGGGGTGAGCGTGTGGGTCGCACCGGCCCAGCCCGCGACCGTGGGCATGAGCGGGTCGGGGCCCGCGAGCGCGTCCACGAGCACGTCGTGCCCGACCCCGTCGAGCTGGAGGAAGACCGTGCCGGGCGGGGCGCCCGCCGGGTCCTGCACCACCGAGGCGCGCCGCCGGAGGGCCAGCCGGGCCAGCCGCCTTCGATACGCGTCGTCGTCCCCCACCGCGAGCGCCGCACCGGTGGCGGAGGAGACCGCCGACATCACGGCGGCGACCACCACGGCCGTCTCCGGGGAGGCCGCGCCGCGCCCGTCGGGGATCAGCCAGAGCGCGACCAGCAGCAGCGAGCCGTTGAGCGCGAAGACCAGCAGGCCGAGTACGAGCGCGGGCACGAGCAGCAGGGCGCGTACGAGCAGCGGCCACACCAGCGCGCCGAGCAGGCCGAAGGCGCCGGCGCCGAGCGCCGCGGTCACCGCGGTCCGAGTGGCGCTGTCGCCGTCCGCCGACTGCAGCCGGAAATCGGGCAGCGCACCGGCCAGCACGAGCATGGCGACGGTCGAGACCGCCCAGACCGCGATCACTCGCAGCAGGGCACGGCCCGCGCTCCGCCATCGGGGTCGCCGCACTCCGCCTCACCTTTCCTCACGCATGTCCGGTACGTGTCACCGGTACGCGCCTCAGCGTGCCACACGCGCCGGAACGGACCGGACCGCGATGGACGACGCATGGCAGGGGTAGGTGGTGGGCGGGAAACAGCTTCCCGCGCGGTGGCGCGGTAGCCGGATTTGGCAGGATGAAGCGTGATCACTTTGCACACGCAGCGGCTCACGTTACGCCGCTGGCTCCCCGGAGACCTTCAGCCGATGGCGGCCGTGAACGCCGACCCCGAAGTGATGCGCTGGATCGGGAGCGGCGCGACCCGCAGCCTGACGCAGACCGCCTCCGGGATCTCCTCCTGGGAACAGGAGTGGGACATCGAGGGCTTCGGCCTGTTCGCGGTGGAGCTGCGCGACTCCCGCGAGCTGGCGGGCTTCGTCGGACTGTCCGTGCCGCACTTCCTGCCGGAGGTGCTGCCCGCCGTGGAGATCGGCTGGCGGCTGGGCCGGCCGTACTGGGGCCGGGGCATCGCCACGGAGGCAGCACGCGCCGCGCTGGACTACGGGTTCCGCGAACGGGGCCTGGAGCGGATCATCAGCATCGCGCAGCGCGGCAACGACGCCTCCGAACGGATCATGCGCAAGCTCGGTATGCGGCTGGACCGCGAGACGGTGGACCCGACGTGCGGCCGGACGGTCCGGGTGTACGTCATCGACGCGCCCGGTTCCGACGTCGGCCGGCGTTAGCGGCCGATCCGCGCCCACACCGTCTTGCCGATCTGCCGGTCCCGCACGCCCCAGGCGACGGCCAGCGCCGCGACGAGCACGAGCCCGCGGCCGGTCTCCGCGTCCTCGGTGGGCCCCCGGAGCGCGGGCCGGGCGTCGCCCGCGTCCGCCACCTCCACGGTGATCTCCTTCTCGCCGTCCAGCCCGATGCGGACCTCGAAGAGCCGCCCGGGTACGCGGCCGTGCCGGACCGCGTTCGCGGCGAGTTCGGACACGACGAGAACGACGGTGTCGGCCGTGTCCGGCGCGACGCCGTGCGCGAGCAGCGCGGTCCGTACGGCCCGCCGGGCCCTGCCCACGGACTGGGGGACGGAAGTGAACCGCTGCCGCCAGGGGTGACTTTCTGCGTTCATGGGTCCACTGTCAGTGGTGGTGGCTACGCTCGGTAGTGGTTGCACGTGGACCGTTGACCGACCGTTGAACCACGTTGAGGGGGGCTGCAATGGCGCAGCCGAAGAAGAAGGCCGGCCTGAGCCCGGCGCAGCAGTACTTGGCGGAGGTACTGCGCCTCCTGCGCACGGCCCGCGGCCTGTCGCAGAGGCGCTGGCGAAGGCACGGATGGAGCGCCGGGCGCTCCTCGACCGCAAACCGGTGTGCTGCATCAGCGTCATCCATGAGGAGGCCGCGCTGCGGCGGCGGCTCGGCGGCCTGGACGTCATGCGGCGCCAGTACGAGCACCTCATCGAGTGCGCTCAGCGGCCCAACGTCGTACTCCAGGTGATGCCGATGAGCCAGGGCGAGCATGCGGGGCTCTACGGCCCCATGACCGTGATCGAGACTCCGGAACAGACGACCCTGGCCTACCTAGAAGGCAACGGGCATAGCACTCTGGTATCGCGACCAGAAGAAGTCGGAGTGCTGGCGCGCCGCTATGCCATGATCGGGCGCCAGGCCCTCCGGCCGGAGGAATCGACAAAGCTGATCAAACAGTTGAGGGATGAGCTATGAGCGATCTGAAGTGGTTCAAGAGCAGCTACAGCGACGCGAGCGGCGGCGAGTGCGTTGAGGTCGCCGTGGCCCCCAGCCGCCCCGCCACCGTCCACATCCGGGACTCCAAGGCCCCCGAGGGCCCCACCCTCGACGTGTGCCCGGACGCGTTTGCCGCGTTCATAGCCTTCGCGGCTCGGGCGTAGGCTCGATGGGCGGGGCATACGCGGCGTACGGAGGTCATCGGTGTCGGTGGAGATCACGTGGTGGGGACATGCCACCGCGACGGTCGAGGACTCCGGGACCCGGCTGCTGACCGACCCGCTGTTCGTGCGGCGCCTGGCGCATCTGCGGCGACGGCGCGGGGCCGTCCCCGACGGCCGCGCCACCGTGGCGGATGCGGTACTGATCTCGCATCTGCACGCTGACCACCTCCACCCGCCCTCGCTCGCGCGCCTCGCGCCCGGTACGCGGCTGATCGTGCCGCCCGGCGCGCCCCGGGCACTGCCCGGGCTGCGCCGGACCGCGGCCGCACACGACCTGCCCGTGACGGAGCTCGGCCCGGGCGAGGAGACCAAGGTCGGCCCGCTCACCGTACGGGCGGTCACCGCCGCGCACGACGGGCGGCGGCTGCCGTACGGTCCGCACCGCGTGCCGGCGCTCGGCTATGTGATCCGGGGCACGGCGACGACGTACTTCGCGGGTGACACCGGGTTGTTCGACGGGATGGCGGACGAGGTCGGGCCGTGCGACGTGGCGCTGCTGCCGGTGGGCGGCTGGGGTCCGTTCCTCGGGCACGGGCATCTGGACGCGCGCCGTGCGGCGGTCGCGGCGGCCCGGCTCGCGCCGCGCGACGCGGTGCCGGTGCACTACGGCACGTACTGGCCGATCGGCATGGACGCCGTGCGGCCGCACGAATTCCACGCGCCGGGGCAGGAGTTCGTACGGCAGTCGGCGCTGGTGGCGCCCGAGGTGACCGTGCACCGGCTGGAGCACGGGGCCACCGTGCGGCTGGCGGCGGGCCGGTGAGCGCTTCCTGGACGCTGGCCCTGGCCACCGTGGTCCCGCCGGAGTCCACGCAGCAGGCTGCCGGTTACCCGTCGCTCTTCGTGCTGGTGGTGCTCGGCTCGCTGGTGCCGGTGGTGCCGACCGGGGCGCTGGTCAGTTCGGCGGCCGCCGTGGCCTTCCACCACACCTCGCCGTTCGCGCTGCTGCTGGTCTTCCTCGTCGCGTCGGCCGCCGCGTTCCTCGGCGACATGGGGCTGTACTGGCTGGGCGCGCGCGGGGTGCGGTCGAAGAACGGCTCGCGGTGGCTGGAGCGGCTGCGCGACCGGTCGGCGCCGGAGCGGCTGGCGCAGGCCCGGACGCGGCTGGACGAGCACGGCGTGCTGGTGCTCGTGCTCTCCCGGCTGGTGCCGGCCGGGCGCATCCCGATCATGCTGGCGTGCCTGCTGGCGAAGCTGCCGGTCCGCTGGTTCGCCCGCGGCGACCTGCCGGCCTGCCTGGCCTGGGCGGCGACGTACCAGCTCATCGGCATACTGGGCGGCTCGCTCTTCAGCAAGCCGTGGCAGGGCGTGGTCGCGGCGGTGGGCCTGACGGTCGTGCTCAGCGCGGCCCCGGCGGCCTGGCGCCGCGTCCGCCACCTCCGCCGCCCGCACGATCACTCGATCTGACGTACGTCCTCACGTAGCCCTTGACGCACCCGACCACCGGGCACGCACTCGACCAGCGGGCTGACGGGCCGTCAGCCCTCCGTCCCCCTCGCTGTTCCCAACGCTTCGCCCAGGGCCGCGAGTTCCTCCGCCACTCCGGGGATTTCCAGCGGGTCGGGGGCGGCCAGCAGGCGTCTGCGGCGGTCGGGGTCCGGGTCGAACAGGGCCTCCGTGCTGAGGCGGACGCGCAGGGCCTTGGGATCGTCGCCGAAGCGGTGGCCGCCGCGGGCGGCCCAGCGGGCCAGTGCCCGTTCCAGCGCGGCCGGTCCCGTGACGCCGCGGGCGGCGAAGGCGGGGCGGAGCGGTTCGAGGTCGGCGTAGAGGTGGCTGCCGGCGTGCGGCGGGCGGCAGACCGCACCGGCGGCGGTGAGCGTCTCCTGCAGCCCGGCGGCGAGCCGGCCGTGCAGCCGGGCCGCGGCGGCGATCCGCTCCCGTACGGTGGCGGGCTCGCCCAGCGCGTGGCCGACGGCGGCGGCGAGCGGCCCCGGCAGCGGGGTGGCGAGGCCGGTCAGCGCATCGAGCGCGGCGGCGCGCAGCACCTCGCCCGGGTCGGTGGCGGGGAAGCGGGCGAGCGCGGCGGGCCAGGAGGCCGGTACGAGCGTGGCCCGCAGGTCGGCGAGGACGACGACGTTGCCGGGCAGCATCTCGGCGGGGCTCAGTACGACCGTGTCGTGCGGGTCGTGCAGCAGGTCGCGGCGAGTCTCGTCGCTGATGATCCACAGCCCCTCGTCGGCCGCCACCTCGCACACCTCGTGCAGCAGCTCGGGCGGCGGGCAAGTGCCGGTGGGGTCGTCGGCGACGGACACCAGCAGCACCCGCGGGTCGCCGCCGGTGTCCCGGGCGCGGCGCACGGCCTCCAGGAGGGTGAACGGGTCCGGCAGGCCGCCGGACTCGGCCGGTACCGGCGCCGGGTGCACGGTGCGGCCCAGCAGCCGGGCCTGCGGGGCGTACCACGCGGCGCACGGGCGGGGCAGTACGACGTCGCCGCCGGTCGCGGCGAGCAGCGCGAGCAGCAGGGCGGGGGCGCCGGGCCCGGCCAGCACGCGTTCGGCGGCGGTCCCCAGGCCGCGGCGCTCGAAGTAGCCGCAGGCGACGGCGCGCAGGGGCAGGCCGCCGCCGGGCGGTTCGGGGTCAGTGCGGTCGGCCGCCGCGGCGAGGTGCGCGGCCAGCTCCGGGAGGATGGGCAGCCCCATGGGCGGGTCCGGATCCGGGTGCGGCTCCAGGGCGCTCGGCTGCATCCGTACCTCCACTCTCCACGGCAGGTGGTCGGGGCCCGCGCGGCGACGGGCCCCGACCACCCTTGCAGATCACGGAGGTGCCGCGCGCGGCGACACGTCACCGCTCGGCGCCGCGGGCCTCCCGGGCGCGTCCGCCGTTCTCCTCACGGGCGCGTCCGCCGTTCTCGTCGCGCAGGCCGCGCAGCTCCCGCTCCAGGCCGCGGCCGCGGGTCTCGACGACGGCGGCGGCGAGGTCGTGGAGCTTGCGGTTGGTGTGCTGGGAGAGCCGGCGCAGCATGCCGAACGCCTCGTCGGCGTCGCAGCCCAGTACGTACATCATGATTCCGCACGCCTGGTCGACGACCGGGCGTGAGCGGAGCGCGGCGTCCAGCCGGCCGACCTCCGCCAGCGCCCGGCGGTAGTTCCGGTCGCGGGCCAGGCCGGTGGCGGCGAGGTCGCCGAGCGCGGCGGCCGCGCAGTCGCCGGGGTCCGCGGTGAGTCCGGGGCGGAAGCTGTAGACGGTGACGGTGACCGCCAGTCCGTCGCGCAGGTACGGCAGCGTCGTACTGGAGCGTACGCCGGCCTCCAGCGCCTCGGTGCGGTAAGCGGGCCACCGGTCGTCGTGCAACAGGTCGTCGGAGGTGACGGGGTGTCCGGAGGCCAGGGCGGCCTGGATGGGCCCTTCGCCGGACTCCCACTGGACGCTGACCAGTGAGGTCAGGTCGGGATGGGTGACGGCGGCGGGCGGGTCGGCGGCCGCTTCGCCGGTGGTGACGGTGGCGGTGGCGCCGCAGCTGTCCGGGGTGCACCGCGCGGCCACGTCCGCGAGGTTCACCAGGCTCCGGGCGGACGAGCCCCGCGCGTCGCCGGGTTCGTCCACCGGGCAGAGGGTGTGGGTCGCCATTGCTTGTCAGTCCCTCGGTCCTTGTCGGTCCTCGGTCGGTGCCCCCGGGCCGGCGGTGCGGCAGTGCAGTTCAGCAGAGGCTGTGCCGCGGCCGGCCCGCATATGTCGGAGGCCCGGCCCGTAGGGAGTCGGATGCCCGGCGGGCGGGCGCGGAAAACGCCGGTATCCCGTCGTTCGGGAGGCGGTTTCCCGGGACCGGCCCGCACGTCCCGTCCCGCACAGAACGACCTCCGTTCATTGCGGTATGACCTCTGCTCTTTCCGGACGTCATGGGGCTCTTCCGGACGTGATGGCTTCCGGGCGGAGCCGGTAGCGGCGGGTCCGGATACGGTGTGGGCATGGCCGGGGTAGAGCAGTCAGCGGGCGGAGATCTCGCGGATTTCCGCAAGCGCGTGGAGGAGTTGCGGAGCGCGCGGGCGCTGCCGTCGCAGGAGCAGCAGCCGATGCTGGACGCTGCCCTTTTCGAGTTGCAGCACGTCGTCGACGTGCTGCTGCCGCGGTACGAGGGGCTGGCGGTGGCCGGCCGCAACAACGGCTCGCGGGCGGGGACGGAGGAGCAGCAGCTGCTGCGGGCGCTGTTCCAGCGGACGCCCTGCGTGGTCGCGCTGCTGGATCCGGACACCGTCGTGCGGCGGCTGAACTTCGCCGGGACGATCCTCTTCGGGATGCGCGCGGGGTACGCGACGGGGCGGCCGCTCACCGGCTCGCTGGCCCCCGAGGTGCGCGCGGCCTTCCGGTCCCAGGTCGCCGCCGTGGCCCGTAACGAAGGCGATCGCAGCATGATCGTCCGGCTGCTCCGCACGCCCGACGGGCCCGGCGAGCCGCTGCGCGTGACGATGACGGCGCTGCGCCCGCCGCAGGAGCCGGGCACGGCCGTGCTCACGGTCTTCCACACCGGGCGCGGCGCGTTCCCTTCGCACGAAATACCATCAATTAACGGGATATGGCTCGGCGATGAACAGCAGGGGGACAGCGGGGAGGGGCAGCGCGCGCACCTCGCGGAGGTGAAGCAGGGCGCCGAGCTGATGGACCTCCTCGACGACACGACCACCGCGCTGCTGTCCGGGCCGCCGGTGGGTCCGGCGCCGGACCCGGGCCTTCCCCCGGCGGCGGTGGAGCGGGCCGTGCGGGAGCTGACCGGCCGGTTCGCCGACTGGGTGGTACTGGACGAGACGGTGCCGGCGGAGGGGAACGGGCCGGACGGGCCCGGCGCCCTGCGCCGCACCCTGGTACTCGGCCCGGACGACAGCGAGGACCTCACCGCGGCGCTCACCGGGCAGGACCCGGCGCGGTGTCCGCTCGTCGAGGACGCGGCCCGCACCGGCGGCTCCTCCCTCCAGGTGCGGCCCGACGACGTGGCGGACTTCGGGCACGACGCACAGGGCGCGCCGCTGCTGGTACGCGCCTCGGTCACCTCCCTGTTGTGCGTGCCGCTGCGGGAAGCGGGCGGCCCCGTACGGGGTGTGCTCACGCTCTTCCGTACGGGGGCCCGCCGGGCCTTCAGCCTCGCGGAGGCCGGTGTCGTGGACCGGGTGTCGCGACACCTGGCACTGGCGCTGCGCGACACCCGGCCGTGAGCACGGCGCCCGTCCTGTGAGAGCAGGTGAGAACGGTACGGGCGCCGGTCCCGGCGTCAGGCGTCAGGCGTCAGGTGGCCGCGTACTCCTCCGGGCGGCCGCCGACCTGGTCGGCGAGGCGGCGGCAGGTCCGGCTGATGATCCGCGAGACGTGCATCTGGGAGATGCCGAGCCGGTCGGCGATCCGGCTCTGCGTCATGTCGCAGAAGAACCGCATGTAGAGGATCTCCCGCTCGCGCTCCGGCAGATTGCGCAGCTTGGGCTTGACCGACTCCCGGTCCAGCACGAGGTCGAAGCCGGACTCGGGGGCGCCGAGCGTGTCGGCGAGCGAGTAACCGTCGTCGGCGCCCGGCAGTTCGGCGTCCAGGGACAGCGTCGTAAAGCTCTCCAGCGCCTGGCTGCCGAGCAGCACCTCTTCCAGCGACATGCCGGTGTGGTCGGCGATCTCCTCGGGGCTGGGTCCGCGGTCGTCCACGCTGCGGGTCAGTTCCTGGCGCGCGGTACGGACGCGGTTGCGCAACTCCTGTACGCGGCGCGGTACATGCAGTCCCCACATGTGATCGCGGAAGTGCCGCTTGACCTCGCCCACGATGGTGGGCACGGCGAAGCTCTCGAACGCGCAGCCGCGCTCGGGGTCGTACCGGTCCACGGCCTTCACGAGGCCGAGCGCCGCCACCTGCTGGAGGTCCTCGGCGGACTCGCCGCGGTTGCGGAAACGGAGCGCGAGCCGCTCGGACATGGGCAGCCAGGCGCAGACGACGCGGCGCCGCAGCTCGTCCCGTTCGGGGCCTTCGGGGAGGGCGGACAGCCGCTCGAAGTCCGCCGCGGTGTCGGGTGCGTCGTGGTGGGAGTGGCGCCCCCGCTGCCGGCTGCCGCCACCCGGCGGGGCCTTGCCCGCCGTGACCCGACGCGGCTTCGTGCGGCGTACGGGCTTGCCGGGCGGCCGGCTCGGTGCCTGGTCGGGCCGCCGGCGCGCGGCGCGCTGCTCGGGCGTGGGTTCTATCGCGGTGTGCTGTTCTTCGGCCTGGGATGTCATGGGCATGGTCTGGGCTCCCTGATCCGTCGACTCAGAGTCCGTCAGATCCCGTGGAAGCGCGGCCAGGCAGGCGCGCCCGAGAAGCGTGAAAGGTCTTCCACGGGCGTGCCTCCGGTCCGAAGCACGGTTAGTCGCGTGCCCGGACGCCCCCTACGTAAACCCTTCCCCCTTCAAGTCCGTTGGGGCCGAGCGGTCCCGCGCCCGGACCGGAGGGGCCGCCGACCGGCCGTGCCTGGCGCCCAGGTAACCGCCCGCGCGCACCGCACACCACTCACTCCGTACGAATTCCGCCCGCCGGCCGCTCCACCGCCGGGCCGAGCCGCTTTTCAGCCCACCGTCCGGCGACCGGTCGTGGGTGCTTCGTAGTGGTGCTTCTCAGCGCCGTGGGGCTTCGTAGTGCCGTGGGGCTTCGTAGTGCCGTACGGTGACCGGCTCCGGCCCGCCCCAGTCCTGGCGTTCGGTGCGCACCGGCCGCCAGCCCCGCCGTTCGTACAGCGCGATCGCGGCGGAGTCCGTGGCGTTGACGGCCAGTACGGGCCGCAGCCCGCGCGCCGCCGCCTCGTCCGTCACGTGGCCCAGCAGGCGGTCGCCCAGGCCCCGGCCGCGCGCCGCCGGCGCGACGTAGAGCCGGTTCACCTCGCCCCCGCACAGCGCGGCGTGCCCCACGACGCGGCCGTCCGCGTCCTCGGCGACCCAGGCGCCGGTCAGCCCCTCCGGAGTCAGCCAGCCCGCCGGGTCGGCGGGCCAGGCGTACGGATAGCCGCTGTGCAGGTGCACCGCGCGCAGGATGCGTACACACGCGGGCAGGTCCCGCGCGCTGCGCCGTCTGATCATCGCGCCACGTCTGATCACCGGCCCATCGAACCACGCGAGGGGCATGGCCGGGAGCGTCTTGGGTACTGCTGCCAGCACTCCCCCTGCAGGAGGCCGGCCGTGAGAGCAGGAGAAGGAAGAAGGCGATCAGGCAATGGCACAGTTGGTACGGGAAGTCATGACGCCGGCCGTCACAGCCGTACATCCCGACGCTTCGCTGGTGGAGGCGGCTCAGCTCATGCGCGCGCACGACATCGGAGACGTCCTGGTGGCGGAGGGCGGCAAGCTGGTGGGCGTGGTCACAGACCGGGACATCGTGCTGCGCGCGGTGGCGGACGGGGTGGACCCGCTCAGCGTGCCCTGCCACTCGGTGTGCACCCCGGAACCGGTCACGGTCGGCCCCGAGGAGCCGGTCTCGGCGGCGGTGACGCTGCTGCGCCGGAACGCGGTGCGGCGGCTGCCGGTCGTCCAGGACGGCACGCCGGTGGGCATGGTCAGCATCGGTGACCTGGCGCGGGACCAGGACCCCGACTCGGCCCTGGCGGACATCAGCCGGGCCGCGCCGGACGGATCGCCGGGTCGGTGGTGATCCGTCCGGACGACGGGCCGTTACCGTCCGCACCGCCTGTGCCGTCTGTGCCACCTGTGCCGTCTGTGTGGTCTGTGGGGTCTGCGGTGACTCCTCCGGCAGACAGGCGCATACCGTCTGCGGTGGTCCCGCTGGGGTACATGTGGCTCATGCGCACTGTACTGAGTACGTGGGACCGCAGGACGTTCAACGGGGTCGCGACCCGGCACTGGCCCGGCGCCGAGCGGGTGCTGCCCAAACTGAGCCGCGCCGCCGACCACGGGCTGCTGTGGCTGGGCGCGGCGGCGGGAGCGGCGGCGCTGGGCGGGCGGCCCGCGCGCCGGGCCGCGCTGCGCGGCGTCGCCTCGCTGGCGGTGGCGTCCCTGACCGTGAACACCCTGGGCAAGCGCTCGGTACGCCGCGAGCGGCCGATCCTGGACGCCGTGCCGGTGATACGGCAGCTCGCGCGGCAGCCCTTCACCACGTCCTTCCCCTCCGGGCATGCGGCCTCGGCCACGGCGTTCGCGACGGGCGTGGCCTTCGAGAACAAGTGGTGGGGCCTGGCACTGGCACCGCTGGCCGCCTCGGTCGCCTTCTCCCGTGTCTACACCGGCGTGCACTATCCGGGCGACGTGCTGGCGGGCGCCGCGCTCGGCGCGGGCGCGGCCTTCGCCGTGCGCGGCTTCGCGCCGACCCGCGCGCAGATGGCGCCGCCCGCCCGGCCGCGCGCCGACGCGCCCGCGCTGCCGGACGGCGACGGGCTGTTCGTCGTCACCAACCAGGGCTCGGGCCAGCGCACCGGCGCGCACAGCGACCAGACCCCGGTCATCCACGACGTGCTGCCGCGGGCCGAGGTGACCGAGTGCGGCCACCAGGGCGCGGAGCCGCTGGACAAGGCGCTGCGGGCCGCGGCCGAGCGGGCCGCAGAACGCGGGGGCGCGCTCGGCGTGCTGGGCGGGGACGGCACGATCAACGCGGCGGCGGCGGTCGCGGCACGGCACGGCGTACCGCTGGCGGTACTGCCCGGCGGCACGCACAACCACTTCGCGTACGACCTGGGCGTGGAGACCGTGGCCGAGGCGGCCCGGGCGGTGCAGACCGGTGAGGCCGTCGCGGTGGACCTCGCGCGGTTCCGCACGGGGCCGCGGCAGGAGCCGACGCACTTCCTGAACACCTTCTCGATCGGCGCCTACCCGGAGCTGGTGCGGATCAGGGAGGAGTGGGCCGGAAAGATCGGCGCCTGGCCGGCCGGAGTGCTGGCCGCGTGGCAGGTGCTGCGCACCGCGGAGCCGGTGACCGTGGAGGTCAACGGCCGACGGCGCGAGCTGTGGACGCTGTTCGTGGGCAACTGCTCTTACCGGGGGCTCGGTTCGGCCCCGGTACGGCGGCACGACCTGGCGGACGGCGTGCTGGACGTACGGATGGTGCACGGCGGCCGGCTGGCCCGCACCCGACTGCTCACCGCGGCGCTGACGGGCGCACTGCGGCACTCCCCCGTCCTGAGCGAGGCACGGCTGCGGACGCTGCGGATCGGCGGCCTCGCACCCGGCACGGACCTCGCGTACGACGGCGAAGTAACCGCAGCAGCGCAGGAGTTGACGATCGACAAGGAGAACGAGGCGCTGGTGGTGTATCGGCTGCTTCCGGAGTGAGCCGATCACATCCTGAGACGGGGCTCTCATAATCCGAGATAGCGGCGTACGGTGTGATCACGGCGCGACCCCCGCGCCGTGACCGCATCGACGACCGCATTGACGACCGCATCGAGCATGCGAAGGAGCAGCCATGTCGCAGGAGTCCGCCGTCTACACCCACGGTCACCACGAGTCCGTACTGCGCTCGCACACCTGGCGCACAGCCGCCAACTCCGCGGCCTACCTGCTGGATTCACTCAAGCCGCACATGAAGATCCTGGACATCGGCTGCGGTCCCGGCACCATCACCGCCGACCTGGCGGCACTGGTGCCGGACGGCTCGGTGACCGGCCTGGAGCACGCGCCGGGCGTACTGGAGCAGGCCCGGGCCGTCGCGGACGACCGCGGCCTGACCAACGTCCACTTCGCGGTCGGCGATGTCCACGCACTGGACTACCCGGACGACACCTTCTGCGTCGTCCACGCCCACCAGGTCCTGCAGCACGTCGGCGACCCCGTACAGGCGCTGCGCGAGATGCGCCGGGTCACCAAGCCGGGCGGGATCGTCGCGGTACGGGACGGCGACTACGCCACCATGACCTGGTACCCGTCGGTCTCCGGCATGGACGAGTGGCTCGACCTGTACGAGCGGGTGGCCCGCGCCAACGGCGGGGAGCCGGACGCCGGGCGGCGGCTGCGCTCCTGGGCGCTGGCGGCGGGGTTCGCCCCGGAGGCCGTCACGGCGACGGCGAGCGCGTGGTGCTACGCGACGCCGGAGGAACGCGCCTGGTGGAGCGACCTGTGGGCGGAGCGCACGCTGTCCTCGTCGTACGCACGGCGGGCGACCGAAGGCGGGCACGCCACCGAGGCGGAGCTGCGGGCGATCAGCGCCGCCTGGCGCGAGTGGGGCGCCCGGGAGGACGGCTGGTTCTCCATGCTGCACGGAGAAATCCTGTGCCGCGTGTGAGGACCTTCCGGAGGTCCTTTTGGCGGCTTCGTCGGATGATCGCGCTGTCCGGCCACGCCAACTAGGCTCCTCCGCATGGACATTCTCGGTACCTCACTGCGCGTGTGCGTCGACGACCTGGACACCGCGATTCCCGTGTACGAACGGCTGACGGGCGCGCAGGCGCAGCGCTTCCAGCGCGGTGGCGTGTCCGTCGCCGCGGTCGGCTGCTTCTTCCTGATGAGCGGCCCCGAGGCGGAGCTGTCCGTACTCCGCAAGATCACCGCGACGATCGCGGTGTCGAACGTGGACCAGGCGGTGGACGACCTGAAGGCGGTCGGCGGACAGGTCATCGCGGGCCCGCTCGCCGGCCCCGCCGGCCGCAACATGGTGGCCCGCCACCCGGACGGCTCGATCTTCGAGTACGTGGACCGGGTGGCGATCACCTGACGGCGCCTCAGAGCCCGTGTTGTGTACGAGCTCGTTGTGTACGGGCTCGGCTTACACGGGCTCTCGGGGCAGGTCGTGATTTCAGGACACGTCGAGGACGATCTTGCCGCGGGCGCGGCCGGACTGGCTGCGGCGGAACGCCTCGGCGGCCTGGTCCAGCGGCAGTGCCGTGTCGATGGTGACGGTGAGCTTCCCGGCGTCGGCGAGCTCGGCGAGCGCGGTGAGGTCGGCGCTGTCCGGCCGCACCCACACGAGGTGGCCGCCCTTGCCGGTGACCTCGTTGTCGACGACCGACGCCACCCGTGCCGGGTCCTTCAGTACCTGCTGGGAGACGTCGACCGCGTCGCCGCCGACGAAGTCCGCCGCCGCGTCCACGCCGTCCGGGGCCAGCTCGCGCACCCGGTCGGCGAGGCCCTCCCCATAGGTCACCGGCTCGGCGCCCAGCGAGCGCAGGAAGTCGTGGTTGCGCTCGCTCGCCGTGCCGATGACCCGGGCGCCCTGTGCGACCGCGATCTGCACGGCGAACGCCCCGACGCCGCCCGCCGCCGCGTGCACCAGCACCGTGTCGCCGCGCCCCACGCCCAGCCGCTTGAGCGCCTGGTACGCGGTGAGCCCGGCCAGCGGGAGGCCGGCCGCCTGCCGCCAGTCCAGCGCGGCCGGCTTGCGCGCGAGGGTCCGCACGGGCGCGGCGACCAGCTCGGCGAAGGTGCCGTGCTGGACCTCGTCCTTGCGCACGTACCCCATGACCTCGTCGCCGACCTCGTATTCGGTGGCGTCCGCGCCGACCGCCTCGACGACGCCCGCCACGTCCCACCCGGGGATCAGCGGGAAGTGCACGTGCATGATCGGGTCGAGGTAGCCGGCGAGGATCTTCCAGTCGACCGGATTGACGCCGGCCGCCTTGACCCGGATCAGGACCGAGTCGGGCGCCACCTTCGGGTCGGGCTGGTCGGTGAGGGCGAGGACATCGGGGTCGCCATAGCTGTCGGTGGTGATTGCCTTCATGTTGCTGTGCAACGAGTGTCCCCGCCTGATCATTCCGTTCGCCGCGCGTACGGGTGACGAACGGCCCCGGGCGCCCTCTTTCAGGCCAGGCGCATACGGTACTCGTACCGCTCGGGGAGCGGATGATCCGCGCGGGCCCGGGCGCGTACCTCATCCATGACCGGGCCGTCGCCGGCGACGAGCCGTTCGGCGATCGCGTACCAGGTGTCACTCAGCGTCTCGTCGCCCTCCCGGAGGTCCGCGACCTCGAAGCCCTCGTCGAAGACCGCGCGGGCGCCGGCCACGTCGCCCTGTGCGAGCAGGACCTGAGCCGTCAGCAGGCGGAAGCGGCCGCGTGCGCGGTCCGCCGGGCTCAGCCGGGCGAGGACGGACGCCGCGTCGTCGGCGCGGTCCGCCGCGATCAGCGCGGGCACCGCCTCCCGGGCGAGCGCGGGCAGTACGGTGCGCCGCACCTCCGCGGTGTCCTCGGCCGCGCACGCGACGGCTTCGGCGTACCGCTGCGCCGCCCGGGCCGTCTCGCCCGCCGCGGCCTCCGCGACCGCCAGGCAGTACAGCGGCCAGCAGCTGCGGCCGCGGGAGAGCGCGCGTTCCCAGCTGCGGACGGCCTGGGCGCGGTCGCCCGCGTGCCATTGGGCGACGCCCAGGTGGTAGTCGGAAGCGGGGCTCGGGCGCGCGGATTCGAGAAGGTCGCGCCAGGGTGGGGCGACCAGCGACGCGCCCGGCAGACCCGGCCCTTCCGGGTGCCCGTCCGGGTGCCCGCCCCGGTGTCCCTCCGGGTTTCCCTGCGGGAGATCGCCGGTGCGCAGCAGTTCCAGCCAGGGCCGTTGTTCCTCGCCCAGGGTGTCCTCGGTGAACGGCGTGCCCGGCAGGTCGTACCCGGCGCGGGCCACCTCCAGCGCGCCCCAGCCGGAGCCGGTGGCGAGCCGCTCCTTCGGTTCGAGGTCGGCGTACGGCCGCCAGGCGGCGTACGCGGCTTCCACGTCGGCGCGCGGCAGCGCCGTTTCGAGCCGGTCCGCGACCTCACCACGGGCCGCGCTCCAATCCGCCCCGTGCACCGCTTCCGGGTCGGCGGCCAGCGGCCCGTACGCCTCCAGCCACGCGAACTCCGCGCCCGCGTCGAGGGGTACGTGCTCCAGCTGGGTGCGCGCGAGCCCGGCCTGGATCTCCGCGTACCCGGGGGTGCCCGGCTCGGTCAGCCACTCCTGCCAGTGCCGCCCGGCCCGGCCCGCGCCCCACAGGAACAGCTTGCGGCCGCGCAGGGTGTCGGTGGAGGTGTGCACGAGGCCGTGGCCGTCGGCGTCGAGGGAGGCGATCCAGCGGCGGTCGCCGGGCGCGATCTCGTAGAAGTAGTCGGCGGGGTACTCGCTGCGCAGCGGGTACGTGCGGTCGGCGCCGCCGGACTCGGGGACCGGGACGCGGCGCAGCGTGCGCTCGTACCCGAAGTGCCACGCCTCGTCGGCGGGGGCGAGAACGCGGGTGCGCGTGTCCTCGGGGACGGCGATGTTGGACCACCAGTAGACGGGCGCGGTGTGGTGGTGGGGGTTGAGAATGCGCACACCGACGTACAGGAAGTCGGAGCCGTCCGGGAGCCAGAGGTCGACCTGGAAGGGCAGGTCGCGCAGCCGCTCCCACTCCCACAGGCGCAGCATCTCGCCGCCGTCCGGTGCCGGCACCCGCGCGGCGTGCACGGGAGCGCAGGAGAGCGTGGTGTGCCCGGTCGCGCCGATGTTCCATTCGATGCCGCCGGAGAACCACGCGCCGTTGAGCGCGAAGTCGGCGGGCTGGAACACCGGGTTGCGGTAGAGCAGTTCGCGTCCTGTGGGCTTGTGGTGCAGCGAGTGGACGCGGCCGCCGAGGCCCGGCAGGACGGTGGCGCGCAGCCGGTCGTTCTCGATCACGAGCGCGTCGAGGTCGGTAGGGGTGCGGTCGCGGCCGTAACCGTCCCTGCGGCGTACGGGCAAGAGGGAGTCCAGCGGCCGGTAGGAGAGCTGCCGGGCCATGTCGGCGGGCACGCCCGCGTCCTGGGGGACGGTGATGCGGTGCACGTCACGGGGGCCGGCCAGCGCGGGCAGCGGGTTGTCGGGGCCGACGGCCGCCGCGGGCAGGGAGAGGGTGGTGCGTCGCACACTCGTGGCCACAGTGCCTCGCAGTCGGACGGGGCCGCCCTGGTCACGGCGGCCGTCTGGTGACCATGGAACCTGCTCCCGGCCGTACTGAACAGGGCGTCCTCCGGTCAGGGTTGCGCAAAAAACAGTTCGCGAACAACCCGAACAATTCGCGCGACACGGCGCCGGTGGATGATGGATGCTGGCCCCGTACACCGTATGACGCAGCCCGTATGCCGCTGGCGTGCGGCACGGCGAAGGCGAGGACGGACGAGATGGCCACGAGGACGGACGAGATGGCCGCCGAGCACACCTACCGCGTGATCGTGCGCGGCAAGTGGGACGGGCTGACCGAGGAGGCCGGAGCGCGGCTGCGGGCCGAGGCCGACGAGCAGGGCCTGGCGCAGCTGCAGTTCACGCCCGAAGGGGCACTCGCGTGCGACCCCTCGATGACATCCTTCGCCTACCGGTACGTCATCGTCTCGGACGCGGCGGACGGCGAAGAGATGGCGGCCGCGCTCGCCGAGGAGAAGGCCGAGAACGCGCTGCGCGCTGCCGGGTACGGCTACCGCGACCTGCGCTCCTCGGCCACGGACATGGACACGATGAAGATCAACCGGAAACGGCGCTGAGAGAGCGGGCCGGCGATGCGGGGATCACGGGCCTTCCGGGGGCATCATCTCGCTGGTGATGGCCCAGCGCTCGTGGTCCCGCCAGGCCCCGTCGATGAAGAGGAAGTCGGGCGAATAGCCCTCCTTCCGGAAGCCGTTGCGGCGGGCGAGCGCGATCGAGGCGGTGTTCTCCGGCTGGACGTTGACCTCGATGCGGTGCAGGCCGAGCGGCCCGAAGGAGTACCGCAGGATCAGCTGCAGCCCCTCGCTCATCAGCCCGCGGCCCGCGGCGTGCGCGAAGGCGCCGTAGCCGGCCGCGCCGCAGCGGAAGCCGCCCTGCACGATGTTGTTGATCGTGAGGTAGCCCGCGATCCGGCCGCCGTCCTGGAGGCCGCAGATCAGGAAGCCCGCGCGCGAGGGCTCCTGCAGCCGGGCGTAGTACGCGTCGTAGGACGACTCGTCGGCGGGCGGGAAGAGCCAGGGCCGGTGCAGCTCCGCGCTCTCCCGCGCCCGGGCGGTGAACTCCGCGCGGTCCGCCCGCCGGAACGGCCGGATGCCCACGCGGTGGCCGCGGGCGAGGTACGGGTCGGGCTGCCCCGCGGCGACGGACGCGGGCGCGGGGTGTCGGTCGTCGGCCATCATCGGATGATATCGGTCAGGTGTGCGGGGTGCGCTGTGCGTCCGGGGGGTGTGTCCCCGGAGCGCGTGCCCCCGGGGCCGACCGGGCCGGAAGCCCGGCTGTCCCCGAGGTCGGCAGCGGGGCCCGATCCCCGGTACTCACCACCACGTCGGCGCGTCGCTGCCCCAATTACTCGGCGGGCGCGACCAGTTGACCGGGCCATTGGCGAAGGAGACCGGCGGCAGGGCGTGCCGCAGCCGGCCCAGGGGGCTGTCGGCGTCGGCGAGCCGGGCCTCCGGGTCGAACGCGTCGGCGGTGCCGGGCGCGCGCCGCGGCAGGACGTCGGTGAGCAGCGCGGCGGTCTGCGTGAGGGCGAGTGTCGCCAGCCGCGAACCGCCCGTACGGGACCGCTCGGTGAGCGCCCGCAGCACCGCGGCGGCCAGCAGGTAGCCGGTGCCGTGGTCCAGCGCCTGGGCGGGCAGCACGCCGGGCATGCCGTCGGCCGCCGCCTCGGTCACGGCGATGCCGGTGGCGGCCTGGACGAGGCTGTCGAAGCCGCGGCGGCCGCCCCACGGGCCGTAGTCGCCCCATGCGGACAGCCGCGCGACAACGATGCCGGGGCGGCGCTCGGCGAGCGCTTCCGGGGCCAGCCCGAAGCGGTCCAGGGCGCCAGGGCGGTAGCCGGTGACGACCACGTCGGCGAGCGCGAGCAGCTCCTCGAAGGACGCCCGCCCGGCCCGCGCGCCGAGATCCAGTACGGCGGAACGCTTCCCGAAGCCGGTGTCGCCGTGCGTGTCCCGGCTCTCCGGCAGCCCTGGCGCGTCGATGCGCAGTACGTCGGCGCCGAGCAGCGCGAGCGTACGGGTGGCGACCGGCCCGGCGAGCACCCGCGTCAGGTCCAGTACGCGCAGCCCGGCGGCGGGCAGCAGGGGGTCGCCGGCCAGGCCCGGCGGCCGGACCGGCGGCGTGGCGGCGCCGAGCGGCGCGAGGGTGAGCAGCGGGCGGCGGGCCACGGCGGCGCCCTGCGGGTGGGCGGCCCACTCCTTGGCGTCCCGTACGGCGATGGCCAGGCCGCCCGCCGCGTACACGGTCTCCTCGACCTCCTCGGCGCTCCGCCCCGCGAGCTCGGCCGCGAGCGCCTCGGGTCCCGCGTCGCCGGGCAGACCGAGGGCGGCGAGCAGGCGGTCGCGGTGGTGCGGGTAGTTGGCGTGGGTACGCAGTCGGCCGTCGGCGGTGTGCCAGAAGCCGGAGAGCGGCGCGAAGGCCGTGGGCGCCCGGCCGTCGATGCGCAGGTGGCGTTCGCTGAGGAAGGCGGTGGCCACGGCGCCGTCGTCGACGGTCACGGCGGGCACGGGGCCGCCGGTGTGGGCCGCGGCGAGTTCCGCGCCGGCCAGTGCGCAGACCGCGACGGTCGTCCTGGCCAGGTCCATGACCGGCAGCCGCGCGGGCAGCAGCCCGCGCGCACCGGCGTAGCGCACCCGTCCGGTCAGTCCGGCCGGGCCGCCGAGCGCGGCCCAGACCGGGTCCGTCGCGTCACCTCGGTATCCCACGTCGTCGTTCATCCCGCCAGTGTGGCACTGAGTGCCATCTACGAGAAGAGTGCCGCTTCGGGTGGTGCGCGCGTCCGGAACGGCGCGAACCGCTCGCCGTATGCGACGCATCTCGGCCACGCCCGGCCCGTAGGCGCGGCCCCGCGGAGGGGTCGGCACCCCTTCCCCGCACCCCGCAAGGTGGCCGGCACCCGGGCCCCCTCCCGTACCCGCTGCTCAGCCGCCCCCTACCAGACGAGACCGCCAACTCGCGGCAATACCAACCCGCTTGGCCGAACTTCACGTAGCGACATCTACCGACATCGCATGAAATGAGAAGCAGCACATCCGAGTCACTGCACCGGAGGTACGCCGTGTCGGAAGCAATATCGGAAGCGGTGGCGGAAACGGTCGCGTTTCCGCAGGACCGCGCCTGTCCCTATCACCCGCCCACCGCCTATGAGCCCCTGCGCGAACAGGGGCCGCTCGCCCGTGTCCACCTCTACGACGGCCGGGAAGTGTGGGTCGTGACAGGGCACGCGGAGGCGCGCGCCCTGCTCACCGACCAGCGCCTGTCGTCGGACCGGCTCAACCCGGACTTCCCGATGCCCAACGCCCGCTTCGAGGCGCTGCGCAAGGAGCCGCGGAGCCGCGCCACGCTCCTCGGCGTCGACGACCCCGAGCACAACGTCCAACGCCGGATGCTGATCCCCAGCTTCGGGCTGAAGCGGATCGCGGCGATGCGACCGCGTATCCAGGAGATCGTCGACCGGCTGCTCGATGACATGGTGGCCGCCGGGCAGCCGGCCGAGCTGGTCTCGGCGTTCGCCCTGCCCGTGCCGTCCATGGTCATCTGCGAGCTGCTCGGCGTTCCGTACGCCGACCACGAGTTCTTCGAGGACGCGTCGCGGCGCCTGCTGCGCGGCCCGGCCGCGAGCGACTCCATGAAAGCCAGGAACGACCTGGAGGCGTACTTCGGCGGCCTGATCGCCCAGAAGGAGGCCGAGCCGGGCGACGGGCTGCTCGACGAGCTGATCGCCGACCGGCTGCGCACCGGCGACCTGCCGCGCGACGAGCTGGTCAACATGGCGATGATCCTGCTGGTGGCCGGGCACGAGACGACCGCCAACATGATCTCGCTGGGCACGTTCACGCTGCTCCAGCACCCGGAGCAGCTGGCGGCGCTGCGCGCCGACCCGTCGCTCATGCCCACCGCGGTCGAGGAGCTGCTGCGGTACCTGTCCATCGCGGACGGGATGCTGCGGGTGGCGACCGAGGACATCGAGGTCGGCGGCGTGACCGTGAAGGCCGGCGATGGCGTGGTGCTGTCCACCTCGCTCGTCAACCGTGACGAGACGGCGTACGACGCGCCGAACGAGCTGGACTGGGACCGCTCCGCCCGGCACCACGTCGCCTTCGGCTTCGGCATCCACCAATGCCTGGGCCAGAACCTCGCCCGTGCCGAGCTGGAGATCGCGCTGCACTCGCTCTTCGCCCGGTTCCCCGGCCTGCGCCTCGCGGCACCCGCCGAGGAGATCCCGTTCAAGCCCGGCGACACCCTCCAGGGCATGGTGGAACTCCCCGTCGCCTGGTAGTCGTTGACCCCGTAGAACCGCTCACCGCGCAGTACCGCAGACCCGCGTAGTACCGCTCACCGCTCCACCGGCCGGCCCCGTCCCCGACACGGCAGCACCACCACCGCGCCGGGCCGGCCCCTCCCCCACAAGCCACCCACGGACTCCAGGGACCGACCATGCCGACGACCCAGCACATCAGCATCGACAAGGACATCTGTATCGGCGCGGGCCAGTGCGCCCTCACCGCGCCCAAGACCTTCACCCAGGACGACGACGGCTTCAGTGCGCTGCTGCCGCGCGCCGAGGACGCCCCGGCCGACCCCCTCGTGCACGAGGCAGCCCGCGCCTGCCCGGTACAGGCGATCACGGTGGCGGAGGACTGACCCGCCCGCCTACTGGCTGCCGGCTACCGGCTACTGGCCCGCCAGCGGGAGTTCGAGCGTCCCCGTGTCGTTCGGCGCACTGGTGACCGTGACCGGCTTGATGCCGCGGTTGCCGTAGTACGCCGTGTCGCTCGCCGCGATGACGAACTGCAGGCGGTGGCCCGGCTGGTAGCGGTGCACGATGGCGGGCAGCTCGACGGTGAAAGGGCGGGTCGCGTCCGGCACCCGCGCGGGCGCCACGAGCCGGTGCACGAGCGTCTTGGAGCCGTCCGGCGCGATGTCGTACAGCTTGGCGAAGAGGACCAGCTTGTCGGCCGCGTCGCCGGAGTTCTGCACCCGCTCGGTGCGCGGCGAGACGACCTTCAGGGTCGCCTTCGGGGCGCCCACCACGTCGACGGGCGCGCCCTCGACCGGCTCGGAGGTCCACCCCAGGTAGCTGCCCTTGAGGTCGTACGGCTCGGGGTCCTTCAGCCCGATGAGCCCCGCCAGCGAGCTCTCCGAGTGGCTGGTGGGCAGTAGCCCGTTGCGGTATTCGCGGCTGCCGCGCGCCACCTTCGACCGGTTGTCGACGAGCTTGCCGTCGCCGGAGAGGTACAGCTTCCAGGCGTCGCCGCTCGCGGGGAAGGCGGCCGACGTGCCGTACGTCTGCCCGACCGGCATCCAGTCCCGGTAGTAGGCGAACGCGGGCCCGGTGTCGGTGCCCTTCTTGTGCTGGAGGTAGCGGTCGAACCAGGCCAGGATGCGCTGCCCGACGTAGCTGGTGTCCAAGTTGCCTTCGGCGAGATTCAGTTCGCCGGAGGCCGGGTCGGTCATGCCGCCGCTGTGGCCCCAGGACTGCCAGATCATCTTGGCCTCGGTGCCCTGCGCCGTGAGCGTCCGGTAGGTGGCCGCCGCCTCGTTGAGGTTGAACAGGCTGTCCGCCTGGCCCTGGACCAGCAGCGTCGGTGCCTTGACGGACTTCAGGTACGAGACGGGGCTGACGCTGCGCGCGTAGTCGAGGATCGACTGCTTACTGTCGTCGGTATACCGGCCCGAGTCCAGCCAGCGCTTGGTCTCGCACGCCTTGGCGACGAAGTGCAGACAGCCGGCGCCGCCGAGCCGGGACGGGTCCAGGCTCGGGTTCAGCAGCCCCTGCGCCTCGCCGATGAGGAAGAACCCGTTGGTCCACTGGTGCTTGTACGCACCGGGTACGTCGTTGCTGACGCTGCCCGCCGGCTGGTCGGCGTTGTTGGGGTCCAAGGCGTAGGCCAGGTCGTTCCAGGTGATCAGGGGGACGAGCGCGTCCACGCGGTGATCGACGGAGGCGGTGGCCAGCTGGATCGCGCCGCCGTACGACCCGCCGATCATCCCGACGCGCGGATCGGCACTCTTTCCGGCGCCGCTGTCCTTCGTGACGTAGTCGACGCGGGTGCCGTCGTCCGCCGTGCGCGTACCGGCGAGGAAGTCGATGAGCTGACTTGCCGCCTGACCGTCGATCCGCGGGTCGTCGAGCGAGACCGGGCAGCCGGACTTGCCGAAGCCCAGGCCGGAGTAGGCCAGGCCGACGTAGCCGCGCTCGGCGAAGGCCTTGGCGGTGGCGGCGGTCGAGCCGTCCGCCTTGCTGCCGCCGAAGCCGTTGGTGGTCAGCACGGCGGGCGCGGGGTGCGCCGCGTCGACGCCGGCCGGGCGGTAGAGATCGGCGTCCACCGTGCAGTCGCGGTCGCCGGCCCGCACGGTCAGCTTCAGGGCGGTGACGTCGTACGGATCGGCGACCGCGGCCGCCGGCGCCGCGAGCGCGAGGGGGCTTGCCAGAGAGACGGCTGCCAACAGGGCGAGGGACGTGCGCAGAACGGGGCGGGACACTGCTGGGTACACGCTGACCTCCACAGAGACACGCCATACCTACCAGTCAGTACGGCGCGCTCATGGTCCGGCATGCATTTCGGACATGTCAACGGTGGTGACAGAAGATATTACTTGCCAGTCAGTTACCGCTGGTCACGGGGGAGTTGACGGGCTCGGCAAGAGTGACCGGCGCGGGGAGAGCGCCGAGGAACTTTCGGACGTGCCGCAGCCACGTCGCGCGGTCGGCCTCGTTCAGGATGTGGGCCGCGCCGGGCAGCTCGATCAGCTCGGCGCCCGCGATGCCGGCCGCCAAGCGGTACGAGCTGTCCGGGAGGACCAGCCTGTCGCCCATCGGCGCCACCACCAGCGCGGGCGCGGACACCTTTCCGAGGTCCGCCCGGACGTCCACGCGGGACACCAGGTCGAAGTGGTCCACCATCCCCGGCGGCATCCCGTCCAGGGTCCGGTCCACCAGCGCGTCGAGATCGGACGGCGCCAGGTCCGCCAGGTCCGCCCGCGACAAGCACGACACGCAGGCGAGTCGGGCCACCTCTTCCCAACGGCCCGCATCTGCCAGGGACTTGATGAGGTTCGCGGCCAGCGCCAGAACCGGGTCCGCGACCGGGAACCCGGCGGTGAGGACGAGCGCCCTGACCCGTGCGGGATGCCGGGTGGCGACCCGGACGGCCACGGCGCTCCCGAGCGATTCGCCGAGTACGGCGAACGACTCCTGCCCCGCCGCGACAGCGGCGGCGACCAGCTGGTCGGCGAGTACGTCCAGATCCAGCGGCTCGGTGGCCACAGGCGAGCCGCCCGCACCCGGGTAGTGAGGGCCGATGAGGGTGTGGTCGCGGGCGAGATCGTCGAGGACCAGACCGAAGTTGCCCGCGATGCCACCACCGGCACCGTGCGCGAGCAGCAGCGCGGGACCGCTGCCCTGGACGACGACGTCGAGGTGAGGGGTGGGAAGGGCGTGCTGTGAGTGCTGTGAGTGCTCAGCGTTCATGGCGACGACGCTAAACTCTGACACCAATGTCAGAGTCAAGTAGCAGCGCCGGGAGGCGAACCACGTGCGGATGAAGGAGATGGTCCGGCGTACGGGAGTCCACGAGCGGCTGCTGCGCTACTACGAGCAGCAGGGCCTGCTGGCACCGCGGCGACTGCCGAGTGGTTACCGGGTCTACGACGAGGCGGACGTGGAAACGGTGCGCCGTATCCGATGCCTGCTGGCGGCGGGGCTCACGACCTCGCTGATCGCAGAGGTACTGCCCTGCGTCCGTACGGACGACGGCCGTCTCCTGCCCACCTGTCCGGATCTCGTCGCCCGGCTGGAGCAGGAACGGGAGCGGATCAGCCGCGCCATCGGCGAGCTGCAGGCGTCCCGCGCGATGCTCGACACGGTCATCGCCGCCAAGCCCGGCTGACGGCCCGCGCCGGCGGAGTCGTCAGGTCAGTGGTGGTACGTCGAACGTCAGGGTGCACGCGTCCGCGTCGAGTGTGGCCGGTACGCCCAGGGGTACCGTCAGTGCCGAGTCGCCGTGGCCGAAGCCGAATTCCTCGACGACCGGTACCCCGAGGCCGCCCAGCCGGTCCGTCAGTACCGCACGGACCCGCTCGTACGGGCCGCAGCGTGCCCAGGAACCGAGCAGGACGCCGGTCACGCCGGTCAGCGTGCCGGAGCGGAGCAGTTGGGTCAGCGCGCGGTCGATGGCGTACGGCGCCTCGCCCACGTCCTCCAGCAGCAACAGGCCACCCGCCGCGTCCGGCCGGGCGCCCGGCGTGCCCGTCTCGCTCGCGAGCAGCGCCAGGCAGCCGCCGAAGGTGACGCCGCGCGCCCGGCCCGGTATCAGCGTGCGCGCCGTGCCGGGGGCCAGGGTCGTGACGGCCGGGTCCTCGGGGGTGAAGAGCGTGCGTCGCAGGTGGTCCCGGGTCGGCTCGTCCTTGAGGAAGATCTCGCCGGCCACCGCCGGGCCGTGCAGGGTCGCCACCCCGGCACGCAGCGCGAACGCCTCGTGCAGGACGGTCACATCGCTGAAGCCGATCAGCGGCTTGGGCGGCGCCGCCCGTATCGCCTCCCAGTCCAGCAGGTCGACCATGCGCTGGGCTCCGTACCCGCCGCGCGCCGCGAACACCGCCGCCACCGCCGGGTCGCACCAGGCGTCCTGGAGGTCGCGCGCGCGGCGCTCGTCCGGCGCCGCGAGGTACGTCAACTCCCCGTGTCCGGCGCGGACATGCGGCACCAGTACCGGGTCGAGGTCCCAGCCGCGCAGGATGTCGAGGCCGGCGTCCAGCCGCTCGGAGGCGACCGGGCCGCTCGGCGCGACGACGGCCACCCGGTCGCCGGGCCGGAGCCGGGGCGGCCGGATCCCCCGCAGCACGGTCATTTGCCCAGTTCCAGCGTCGGCACGTCCGTACGCGCGATGCCGAAGGTCTGCGCGTACAGGGACAGTTCGGCCTCGACGGCGCGCACGATGGTGTCCTCTCGGCGGAAGCCGTGGCCCTCGCCCTCGAAGGACAGATACGCGTGCGGGATGCCGCAGCGGGCGACCTCGGCGAGGAACCGCTCGGCCTGCGCGGGCGGGCAGATCACGTCGTCCAGGCCCTGGAGCAGCAGGAACGGCGCGGAGATCCGGTCCGCCTGATGCAGCGGCGAGCGGTCGCGGTACCGGTCGGGGACCTCGGCGAGCGGGCCGACCAGCGACTCCAGATACTGCGACTCGAAGTCGTGGGTCTCGCCGCCGGCCCAGGCCGCCAGGTCCAGTACCGGATAGCTGATCGTGCCGCAGGCGTAGAGGTCGGTGCCGGTCAGCGAGGCCGCGGTGGTCCAGCCGCCGGCGCTGCCGCCCCGGATCGCGAGCCGGGAGCGGTCGGCGGTGCCCTCGTCGGCCAGCGCCCGGGCGACCGCGGCGCAGTCCTCGACGTCCACCACGCCCCACTGCTCGCGCAGCCGCTCGCGGTACTCCCTGCCGTACCCCGTCGAGCCGCCGTAGTTGACCTCCGCCACGCCGAAGCCGCGCGAGGTGAAGTAGGCAATCTCCAGGTCGAGGACGAGCGGGGCGTGGCCGGTGGGGCCGCCGTGCGCCCACACCACGAAGGGGGCCGGCTCGCCGTCCGGCGGAGCGTGGGTGGGGCTGTGCGGCGGGTGGACGTGGGCGTGGATGTCCCGGCCGTCGGGGCCGGTGAACGTGCGGATCTGCGGCTCGGGGTAGTACGCGGGGTCCAGCGCGTCGACGTGCCGGGCGGCGATCACCCGCGAGCGGCCCGTCAGCGTGTCCAGCTCGACGATCTCGTACGCGCTGCGCGGACTGGCGGCGATGCCGATGACGCGGGTGCCGTGCACGGCGAGCGAGGGGGCCCACTCCGTCCACGGCCCGACCGCGTCGACCAGCTCGCCGGCGACCGGGTCCAGTATGCCGAGGCAGTTCGTGCCGTGGCCGTGGAGCGTGGCGATGGTGCCGCCCTCCAGCGGCAGGAACCAGCGCAGCCCGACCTTCCACAGCGGCCCGCCGAACTCCTCCCGCTGGACCGGATACAGGCGCCGGCCGGTCACCGTGCCGTCCCCCGCTCCCGCTCGTACCGCCGCCGGGTCCGGGTCGGCGCTCCGCAGCTCCCACCAGCCGTCGGTGTCCGAGACGTACAGCAGTGAGCCGTCCGCCGCCCACTCGATCTGCGCGACGGACTCGTCCTCGCCGCCGACCAGGGCGCGGGCGCCGGTGAACGCGCCGTCCTCCGTCACCTCGGCGACCATGACGACCGTGCCGTCCCACGGCATACGGGGGTGGTCCCAGGCGATCCAGGCGGCGCGGCGGCCGTCCGGGGAGAGCCGCGGCCCGGTGACGAAGCGGTGCCGGTCGTCACTCAACTCCCGTATGGCGCCCCGGTCTTGTGCGGCCGAGCCGTCCAGCGGCACGGCGGCGATCACCCGGCGCACGTCGGTCGGCCCCTCGCCCGTGAACTCCTCCAGCACGCACCACACTTCGCCGCGCTCCGGCAGCACGACCGGGTCCACCCACCGCAGGCCGCCGCCGACGGCGGAGACCGGAGTGAGCGGGCGCGGCTCGCCGCCGCCGTCCGGCGCGTACGCGTACAGCCGCTGGTCGGCGAAGTGGACGAAGACGACGAGGGGCGCGCCGTCCGCGTCCGGGGCGCCGGCCCAGGGCTGGCCGCCGTACTCGATGACCCGGCTGCGGACGTTCCACGGCGGGGGCAGCACCGACTCCTCCGCGCCCTCCGGCGTGCGCCGGACGAGCGCCCGGCGGCCGCCCTCCTCGGGGCGCGGCTCGGTCCACCACACCTCGTCGCCCACGACGCCGAGGTACTCGGGGCGGCCGTCGTGGGCGGCGACCAGCCGGGCGTCGATGGGCGACGGCCAGGCTCCGTAGGGCGCCGTGGTCACCATGGCGGTGTTCCTCTCAGTCCGTTCGGTCAGTCCGGTCCATGTCAGCGGCGCCCGGGCCGGGGCGCTCACCCCCGGTCCGGCCCGACGCGGTCACCCCGTGCTGCGCACCAGGAAGTCGTCCAGTACCCGCACGCCGAAGTGCAGTGCCTCCACCGGCACCCGCTCGTCGACGCCGTGGAAGAGCGCCTGGTAGTCGAAGCCCTCGGGCAGCTTGAGGGGCGAGAAGCCGTACCCCATGATGCCCAGCCGGGAGAACTGCTTGGCGTCCGTGCCCCCCGACATGCAGTACGGCACGACCTTTGCCTGCGGGTCGAAGCGCTCGATCGAGGCCCGCATCGCGGCGTACGTCGGCGCGTCCACCGGGGCCTGCAGCGCCACCTCGCCGTGGTGGAACTCCCACTCCACATGGGGGCCCGTGAGCCGGTCGAGGGTGGTGCGGAACTCCTCCTCGCCGCCGGGCAGCACCCGCCCGTCCACGAAGGCGGTGGCGCTTCCCGGGATCACATTGACCTTGTAACCGGCGTCCAGCATCGTCGGGTTGGCGCTGTTGCGCACGGTCGGCGCGACCAGATCGGCGGCCGGGCCGAGCGCGGCGAGCAGCGCGTCGACGTCGCGCGCGAGGTCGTGCGGATCGGTGGCGTCCAGCCGGGCCTCGACGCCGTGCAGCGCGGCCAGCTCGCGCAGCGCGGCGCGGACGGTGGGGGTGAGCCGCACCGGCCACTCGTGCTCGCCGATGCGGGCGATGGCGGCGGCGAGCCGGCTCACCGCGTTCGCGCCGTTCACCTTGGAGCCGTGGCCCGCCGTGCCCGTCGCCGTCAGCTTCAGCCAGGCCGTGCCCCGCTCCCCCGCCGCGATGGGGTACAGCTGCATCCCGTCGCCCGCGTGGAAGGTGAAGGCGCCCGACTCGCTGATGCCTTCGGTGCACCCTTCGAAGAGGCCCGGATGCTCGTCGGCGAGGAAGCCGGAGCCGTCCTCGGCGCTGGCCTCCTCGTCCGCGGTGAAGGCCAGCACGATGTCCCGCCGAGGCCGGACGCCGGCCCGCGCCCAGGCCCGCACGGCGGCCAGCACCATCGCGTCCATGTTCTTCATGTCGATCGCGCCGCGGCCCCAGACGACGCCGTCCCGAATCTCGCCGGAGAACGGGTGCACGCTCCAGTCGTGCGGCGCGGCGGGCACCACGTCCAGATGGCCGTGCACCAGCAGCGCGTCGGCGCCCGGATCGCTGCCCTCGATACGCGCCACGACGTTCGTCCGGCCCGGGCTGCGCTCCAGCAGGGTGGGCTCGATCCCGGCCTCGGCCAGCCGCTCCGCGACGTACTCGGCGGCCGGGCGCTCCTGGCAGTCCCCGCTCCCGCGGTTCGTGGTGTCGATGCGGATCAGCTCGGAGGTGAAGCGGACCACTTCGTCCAGCGCCTGGGCATCCACCGCGCTGTCCCGGCGGATGCCCGGCGCGGGTCTTTCGCCCGCGATCGCGTCCTCCACATCGATCATCTGCTCAGCCATACTGCTCCTCCACGGCGGACGAGACGAGGGTGGTGACCGCCTTGAAGCAGCGGATACCTTCGTACATGGTCGGGCTTTCGTAGCTGACGCGGCGGGTGCCGCTGCGCTCCACGCCCGGCACGCAGGTGGCGGCGCCCACCAAGTGCTCGGCGTCGAACTCCACTTCCACGGTGAACGGACCACGCCGCACGGGCTCGTGCCGCCGCGCCAGCGCCGCCGCTTCCCGGGCCGCGGCCCGGATGTCCGCGGCCGTGCGCGCGGGCGGCCGACAGACCGCCGCATACCGCGACACATAGTCCTTCACTGCGATGCCCCGCGCCCCGGGTGCGTACCCCTTGGCGTCCTCGCACGTCCGGTCGTCGCCGGTCACCAGGACCACCGGCACGCCGTACTCCGCGACCACGAGCGCGTTCAGATAGCCCTCGCTCGCCGGGGTCCCGTCGACCCATACGCCCGTGATCGAATTGGCGAGGTAGGTGTGCGCCAGCACGCCTTCCGTACCGGCGCCCGTGTGATAGCCGACGAAGGCTATGCCGTCCACGTCGCCGTGCTGCACGCCCTCGACCATGCTCAGCGACTTGTGCCGCCCGGTCAGCATCTGCGCCCGCTCGTCCAGCTGCTCCAGCAGCAGATTGCGCATCGTCCAATGCGCCTCATTGACGAGCACGTCGTCGGCGCCGCCGTCGAAGAATCCGGCGATCGCCGCATTGACGTCGGAGGTGAACAGGTGACGGCAGCGCTCCCACTGACTCGTCCCCGGCAGCACATCCGCAGGCCAGGTCACGCCGGTGGCGCCTTCCATGTCCGCGGAAATGAGGATCTTCATGAGCCGCACGTTACGCGACCGCGCAGGCTCCGACCATGCCTGTGGATAACTCCGGAGGTCCAGACCGATGGCGGTCCCCGGAGCCGTGCGGCGAAGGCCGCGAGCACCGCCCGCGGGGCGACTCGCGCCAGTACGGTGAGTGGGTGAACGAGACGTGGAGCGAGGGCGGTCCAGGGGTGCTGCGGCTGCCGTCAGGGCGGCTGGTGCGGGGGCGCGGGCTGCGGCGGCCGATGCCGGCGGGGCCGGTGCCGTCGTACGCCGTGTATCTGCTCGGCAAGGAGCCGCCCGAGGTGCCCTGGGAGGCGCGGTGGCTGCGCTGGCCGGACTTCTGGCTGCCCAGCGACGGACGGCAGCTCCGCGCGACGCTCGGCGAGGCGTGGGACCGGGCCGGGGCCGAACGGGTCGAGTTCGCCTGCGGCGGCGGCCGGGGGCGCACGGGGACGGCGCTGGCGTGCCTCGCCGTACTGGACGGCGTACCGCCGGAGCGTGCGGTGGAGTTCGTCCGCCGGAACTATGACCGCCATGCGGTCGAGACGCCGTGGCAGAAGCGGTACGTCCGGCGCTTCACGGCCTGACGGTGGCCGATGCGCGCCTCGCTCAGGCGGTCAGGCGGTCAGTCGCTCCACCAGCAGCAGGGCGCCGATCGCGAGCATGGCGACGCCCGAGACGCGGGTGACAGCGCGGGCGACGACCGGCCGGGCGCGCAGGACGGTACGGGCCAGCACGCCGACGCCCGTGTAGACCGCTCCGCAGTTGGCCATGTGCACCAGACCCAGTACGGCGATCTGCGCCGCCAGCGGCCAGCCGTTGCCGCTGTCGTGGGCGGCGGCGAACTGCGGGAGCAGCGCCACGAAGAGCAGCAGCGCCTTGGGGTTGAGTCCGCTGATGCCGGCGCCCTTGAGGAGCCTGGCTCCGGGGGCCGCGTCGGCGGGGACGTCGGCCGACGCGGGCGCCGCGGGCCGGACCAGTGTCATGACGCCGAGCCACATCAGGTACAGGGCGCCGAGCACCGTCAGGGCGGTGAGTACCGCCGGATTGCTCGCGACCACGGCTGCCAGGCCGGCGACCACCACCAGGGTGAGTCCCACATAGCCGAGCAGCAGGCCGCCGACCGCCGGGAGGACGGACCGGTCACGGAGACCGGCGGTGATCGCGTACGCCCAGTCCGCGCCCGGTACGAGGACGAGGAGAGCGGACACGGCCCAGAAGGCGGCTATGGAGCTGGCGGCCATGGAGCGGTTCTCTCAGTTCTTTGCTGTCGTGCGGCTTTCCCTGAGAAGAATAGTCGCGATGTGTCAGAAAGTGTTTCCAAACATTGCTGCTCAGCGGGCTTCCTGTGGAAGGATTCTCCCCATGGACGACATGGACCGGAAGATCCTTTCCGAGCTGCAGGAGGACGGGCGGCTGACCCTCACGGAGCTGGCGGGCCGGGTGGGGCTCAGCCTCTCGCCGTGCCACCGCCGGCTGCGGGAGCTGGAGCGCAGCGGCGCGATCCACGGCTACCGCGCGGTCGTGGACGCCGAGGCGGTCGGGCTGAAGTTCGAGGCGCTCGTCTTCGTGACCATGCGCCAGGAGGACCGCAGTACCGTCTCCGCCTTCGAGGAGGCCGTCGCGGACATCCCCCAGGTGCTGCAGGCGCAGCGCCTCTTCGGCGACCCCGACTACCTGCTGCGCATCGTCAGCGCCGACCTGCCGGCCTTCCAGCGGCTCTACGACGAGAAGCTGGCGACGCTCCCGGGCGTGCAGCGGCTCAGCTCCACGCTCGTGATGAAGCACGTCGTGTACGAACGTCCGCTGCCCGCGTGACGTACGCACACCACGTACGCGGCCGCGCGGCCCGAAGGCGCGCGGCCGCGTACGAAGGCGGGCTCTCAGCCGGACGTGTCGGCTCCCGTGGGGAGCGGCGGCTCGGCGTCGATGTGCGCCAGCTCCTCGTCGGTGAGCAGCCGGGAGCGGATGAGGAAGCGGACCCCCTCGGGGGCCTCCAGCGAGAAGCCGCTGCCCCTGCCCGGCACCACGTCGACGGTGAGGTGGGTGTGCCGCCAGTAGGTGTACTGGTCGGCGCTCATCCAGAAGGGCACGTCGTCGCCGAAGACGTGACCGAGGAGGACGTCGGCGCCGCCGACCCGGAACTCACCGCGCGGGTAGCACATCGGGGCGCTGCCGTCGCAGCAGCCGCCGGACTGGTGGAACATCACCGGACCGTGGGTCTCCGTCAGCCGGCGCACGAGATCCTCGGCGGCCGGCGTCAGGTCGACGCGTCGGGTGAGGCCGCCCATCAGAAGAACCCGAGCTTCTTCGCCGAGTAGCTGACCAGCAGATTCTTGGTCTGCTGGTAGTGGTCGAGCATCATCTTGTGGTTCTCGCGGCCGATGCCGGAATTCTTGTACCCGCCGAACGCCGCGTGCGCCGGGTACGCGTGGTAGCAGTTGGTCCACACCCGGCCCGCCTTGATCTCGCGGCCGAGGCGGTAGGCGGTGTTGCCGTCCCGGGACCAGACGCCGGCGCCCAGGCCGTACAGCGTGTCGTTGGCGATCTTCAGGGCCTCGTCGACCGAGTCGTACGTGGTGACCGAGACGACCGGGCCGAAGATCTCCTCCTGGAAGATCCGCATGTCGTTGGTGCCGCGGAAGATGGTCGGCTCGATGTAGTAGCCGCCCTCGTGGCCGGGCACGGTGCGCGAGGAGCCGCCGGTGACCAGCTCGGCGCCCTCCTTCTTGCCGATGTCGATGTAGGAGAGGATCTTCTCGAACTGGTCGTTGCTGGCCTGCGCGCCGATCATGGTCGCCGGGTCGAGCGGGCTGCCGCTGGTGATGGCCTTCGTCCGCTCCACGCAGCGGGCCATGAACTCGTCGTAGATCGAGGCGTGGATCAGGGCGCGGGACGGACAGGTGCAGACCTCGCCCTGATTCAGCGCGAACATCACGAAGCCCTCGACGGCCTTGTCCAGGAAGTCGTCGTCGGCGGCCATCACATCGGGCAGGAAGATGTTCGGGCTCTTGCCGCCCAGCTCCAGCGTGACCGGGATGATGTTCTCGCTGGCGTACTGCATGATCAGGCGCCCGGTCGTGGTCTCGCCGGTGAACGCCACCTTGGCGATCCGCGGGCTGGACGCCAGCGGCTTGCCGGCTTCCACGCCGAAGCCGTTGACGACGTTGACCACGCCCGGCGGCAGCAGGTCGGCGATCAGCTCCATGAGGACCAGGATGCTGGCGGGGGTCTGCTCGGCGGGCTTGATGACCACGCAGTTGCCGGCCGCGAGGGCGGGCGCGAGCTTCCAGGTGGCCATCAGCAGCGGGAAGTTCCACGGGATGATCTGGCCGACCACGCCGAGCGGCTCGTGGAAGTGGTACGCGACGGTGTCGGCGTCGATCTCCGAGATCGACCCTTCCTGGCCGCGCACGGCGCCCGCGAAGTAGCGGAAGTGGTCCACGGCCAGCGGCAGGTCGGCGGCCAGGGTCTCGCGGACCGGCTTGCCGTTCTCCCAGGTCTCGGCGACCGCGAGCTTCTCGAGATGCTCCTCGATGCGGTCGGCGATCTTGTTGAGGATGTTGGCCCGCTCCGTGGTCGAGGTGCGGCTCCACTTCGCGGCCGCCGCGTGCGCGGCGTCCAGCGCGAGGTCGACGTCGGCCGCCGTGGACCGCGCGACCTGGGTGAACGTCCGGCCGTCCACCGGCGAGGGGTTGTCGAAGTACTGGCCCTTGACCGGGGCGACCCAGTCGCCGCCGATGAAATTGTCGTAACGCTGCTTGAAGCTGACGATGCTGCCTTCTGTACCGGGCTGCGCGTACACCATTGTCGGCGCTCCTCGGGGAGTACGGATGCGGGTGCGGCACACCCTCACGCGGTGAGGTTGGCGAAAGGTTGGCGTCAGTCGCGGAGTGCTGTGCTCAGGCGGCCTGCCGCGAGGGCGCGGCGGGGGTCGTGCGGGGGCAGGACGCGCAGCGCGTGCTGGTGGATCTCGGCGTCGTGCGGGGCGCGTGCGCCGTAGGTGAGGGCGTGCTCCGGTACGGGGCTGGTCAGGACGGCCTCGCGGACGGCGACCTCCAGGTGCTCGCGCCAGGCGAGGATGCCCGGCGCCTCGGAGTGCGGCAGCAGCGGGCCCCGGTAGCGGGCGAGTGCGGCGTCGGTGTCGCCCGCCTCCAGTGCCCGCAGTACCTGGACGGCGTCACAGGCGAGCGGGGTGGTCAGGGTGTACGTGCGGGTGGTGATCGCGCCGCCGAGGGCGCGGCGCAGGTGGGAGACCTCCGCTTTGAAGGTGGAGGCGGTCACCGGGCGTTCGCCGTACAGCGCGTCCCGCAGCCGTTCGGGGGTGTAGCCCGCGGGTTCCAGCGCGAGCAGGGTGAGGATCTCCAGCTGGCGGGGGCGCAGCCGCAGCCGGGCGCCGGCGCGCACGGCCTCCTCGGCGCCGAGGCAGGTCAGCCGTACGCCGGCCGCGCTGTTCGCATCCGTACCGCTTCGCTGCCGCCCGCCGAGATCGGCCCGGAGCCGGGTCTCGATCGTGGACACCAGACTGCGGACGGTCGACATGGCCAGCGGATGCGAGCGGTCCCAGGTGGTGGAGAGGTCCAGGACGCCGAGGATGCGGCCGTCGGGGGCGTGGATCGGGGCGCAGTAACAGGCCCAGCCGTGCAGCGCGGCGACCAGGTGCTCGGCGGAGAAGACGGCGCTGGGGCGGCCGGTGCGCAGCGCGAGGGAGAGGGCGTTGGTGCCCATGGCGGTCTCGTCCCAGCGGCCGCCGGGCGCGAAGTTGACCTGCTCGGCGCGGCGTCGCATGACGCGGCCGCCGCAGGTCCACAGCAGCGTGCCGGACTCGTCGGTGACGCCCGCGACGAAGCCCGCGTCGTCCGCGATGCTGTTCAGCTCGTCCGCGAGATCGCTGACCGGGCGGCGCAGCGGGGAGTCGGCCCAGCGGGGGCGTACCTCGCCGCCGTCGGTGACCGGGGCGCTGCCGACGCCGGGGTCCACCGTGTGCAGCGAGCGGACCCAGGAGTCGGTCACCTCGGGGCGCAGCGGCGCCTTCCCGTCCAGCGCCCGCCGGGCCGCGCGCAGCTCCGGAACCCAGCGGGACCATTCGCTCTCCAGCGCGGCTCTGCGCTGCCGGAGGTCACTGCGCACTGATGACATGGGCGTCCCGAACCTCGTCGTCTCCAGTAGGACCACCGATCCACCGGCTCACCGGCCACCGGCCCACCGATCCACCGATCCACCGTAGGAAGCTGTGCCCAAAAGTAGTGCGTGTCGTGCGCGGGGCACAGACCCCGGGCCGAGGAGACGCGCGTGCCGCCGCCCGGCGGAGGCGGCCTCTCACGCCACCCGCGGTCTCGCCACCAGCCAGTTGGTGGGGACCTCGACCGGGGTGCCGTCGGGACGGATCTCGGTGGTGATCAGCGGGAGGCGGCCGGAGCCGGCCGTCTCCAGGCCCTGGCCGGCCAGCAGCTCCGGGATGACGCCGTCGGGCATCTCGGCGGGCGCGATGCCGTGGGAGAAGATCGCGCGGATCCTGGCCGGGGGCCCCTCGGGGCGCTGTGCCAGGGCCATCAGGACGTCCTTGGCGTCCTCGGACAGCTCGACGAGGAAGAGCCGGCCGTGCTTGCCGAGGAGGCGGGCGATGTTCTCGACGATGCGCGGCCGGTCCTCGGGGGCGCACTGGTGCAGGACGCCGCGCATGTAGACGTTCGCCTCGCCCACGTCCTCGTGCAGCGCCCGTATCTGCCCGGCGTCCGCCGCGTCCACCTGGCGAAATTCGGCCACCCGGTCAGGGTCCTCCCTACGGGCCCGATCAATTGCGGACGCCGAGACGTCAATACCGATCGCGCGTGGGTACTGTCCGGCCAGGAAGCGGGTCTGCGTACCATTCCCGCAGCCCAGATCGATCACCGGCAGCGCCGGGTCGAAGTGCTCGGCGAAGAGCGGGAGATGGCGGGCGACCGCCAGGGACGGTGCGGTGTCCCAGAAGACCTCGCCCTCGCCCGTCGGCGCATCGCGCCAGAAGCCTTCCCATGCCGTCGGATCGTGGCTCGATGCGCTCATGGCCAATTGCTACTGCCGACGCTCGGCAGGCCGCAAGAGTGGTAACGGTTCTTTCAGGAGTGATAGCCGCTGTTTCACCCAATGTTCGAACGTGATGCGCGTCGCACCCGCTAGCGTGATGCGCGTCGCACGCGCGGCAGCGACTGTTCGAACCACACCGTCTTGCCCGTGGACGTCCGGCTCGTACCCCACTCATGGGCCAGCCGGCTCACCACCCGCAGCCCGCGCCCGAATTCGTCCTCGTCACCCACGCTCAGCAGCTGCGGCAGGCTGTGGTCGTCGTCCGACACCTCGCACAGCAGCGCGTCCGTACGCACCAGGCGCAACACGACGTGCTGGGTGTGGGCGTGCCGTACGGCATTGGTCACGACCTCGCTGACCAGCAGCTCGGCGGTGTCTGCCGCGGACTCCAGGCCCCAGGCGGCCAGTTGGCCGCGGACCAGCCTCCGGGCCCGGGAGACCTCCTCGGCCGCTATCGGCAGCCGCCACTCCGCGACGTCCGCGCGCTCGATGCCGTTCAGCCGGGCCATCAGCAGCGCCACGTCGTCCTTGCGGCCGCCCCGGCCCTGGTTCAACGTCGTCGCGAGCGCGCGGATGATCGTGTCGCAGGCTTCGTCCATGGAGGCGGCCGGGTGCGCCGCGGACTCCGCGAGCGCCGCGAGCCCGACGCCGATGTCCTCGCCCCGCACCTCGACCAGCCCGTCCGTGCACAGCACCAGCCGGTCGCCGGGCGCGACGGGCACGGTCACCGCGTCGAACGGCACGCCGCCGACGCCGATCGGCGCGCCCGTCGGCAGGTCGAGCAGCTCGCTGCGGCCGTCGGCGGCGCGCACGATCACCGGTGGGATGTGCCCGGCGTTGGCGATGGTCAGCCGGGACTCGATCGGGTCGTAGACGACGTACAGACACGTCGCGAGGTAGTTGTCGCCGAGGCGCTGGGCGAGGTCGTCCAGGCTGCGCAGCAGCTGCGCCGGCTGCATGTCGATGGCGGCCATCGTCTGCACGGCCGTACGCAACTGGCCCATCATCGCGGCGGAGTTGAGGCCGTGCCCCATGACGTCGCCGACCACCAGCGCCGTACGGGAGCCGGGCAGCTTGATCGTGTCGAACCAGTCGCCGCCGACCCGGCCGAGGCGGGTGCCGGGCAGATAGCGGGTGGCGGTGTCGCAGCCCGCCATCCGGGGCTCGATGTGCGGGAGCATGCTGTCCTGCAGCGTCTCCGCGACGTTCTCCTGGTACGTGTACATGCGGGCGTTGTCGAGCACGAGGCCCGCGCGGGCGGCCAGTTCGGCGCCCGTGACCCGGTCCATGTCGTTGAATTCCGTACGCTCCGGGTGGCGCAGCAGGATCATGAAGCCCAGTACGACGTTCCGCGCCTTCAGGGGCACGACCAGCATGGAGCGCAGGTTGATCAGCGGGCTGATGTCGCGCTTCTCGAACTGCGCCGCGATGGCGTTGCCCATCTCCTCGCTGATCCGCGGGATCAGCACGGGCTGGCCGCTGGTCATGCACTGGAAGAACGGCGTGTGGGCGGGGAACGGCATGGACTCGCCGACCGGCACCACGTCGTCCCAGCGGCCCGGCTCGTCGTTGTGCTCCACCGCGACGCGGTGCCACATGGTCGTGCTGTCCGGCGGACCGTCGGGGAAGCCCTCGCCGGCGATGACCTGCTCGCGCAGATACGTGCCGGCGACGTCGGTGAAGCGCGGTACGACCGCCTCGCTGACCTCCTGGATCGTGCGGGCCAGGTCGAGGGAGGAACCGATGCGGCCCGAGACCTCGTTCAGGAACTCCAGGCGCTCGCGGACCGCGGCGTATTCGAGGTCGGACTCCAGCTCGGCGGCGGCCGCCGCGGCGGTCTGCGGGTCGGCGGCCTCGGCGGCGGTGCGCAGCAGCCGCGCCCGCCGCTCGACGCGCCGGGGCACGCCCCAGTCGGGCGTGACCGGAAAGCGCTCCTGCTGGCTGATCTCCAGTACGGGATAGCCCAGTTCGAGTACCTGGGAGACGATGCGGGCGCTCTCCTGCGGGCTCATGCTCGGCAGGATCTCGGGCAGCCGCCGGGCCAGGTCGTGGGAGCCGGGGAAGTCCGTGTGCAGCGCGAAACCTGGCGCGAATCGCTCGCGGTCCCGCGCGTCCTGTTCCGCGCTCTCGCCGTGCAGCTGACCGGCGTCGGCCGCCAGCACGAGCAGCCGCTCGTCCCCCGGTCCGACCAGGGGATACGCCCACCACAGCAGGTCGACGCGGCCGCGCTCCGGGTCCGTCGTACGGGCCCGTCCGGCGCGTGGATACGACGTCTCGCCGCCGAGCGCGGACTCCAGGTCGGGGCCGTGCGGGTCCTCGGCGCCGTCCGCGCTGTGCCATTCGTCCGAACCGAGCGCGCCCGAGACGGGCATCAGGTCCACGGCGGGCGCGCCCACCGCCTCCTCGCGCGAGGGGCCGAAGAGCCGGCGTGCGCCCCGGCTCCAGTGGGACACCAGACCGCGGGCGTCGACCACGACGACGGCCAGGGGGATCCGGCCGGGCTCGGGGTCCCGCGGCGCGGGCACCCCTGGTGCCGCGCTCACCATGTCGTCGCCGTGCGACGGGCCACGCTCCATGGGCGGTTGCTCCTTCGTACGCGTACGCATGATCTGCGTCCCGCTACCACGGTACGGCCACACGCTGCCCGGCGGGGCGCATTCCACGAAGTGCGGCACCCGGGGCACAGGCCGTGCTGCCTCGCATTACTCCCGGACGAACGTGCTCGCTCAGCACTGCGCAGCCCTCCCTGTGGCCCCATGGACGACGGTCGTCCATGGGCACGGGACCGTAGCGGAAAGGAGCGCCGCGCGGTGGCCGCGGACGCACGAGGGTGCATATTTCCGCCTCGTGCGCGCCGCGGATGCGCGTGCACTCCGGGAGTACGCGCGGCCGTGAGCGCACCCGGCCGCGCCCTCAGAAGCGCCCATCGGCCCAGGGGTCAGTCCTCGTGCCCCAGTTGGAGATCGCGTTCCGTGCGGCCGCCGCCCGCGACCTGGAGGACCGTGGCGACCGGCGGATAGCCCGCGGCGATGACGGTGTACTCGCCGGCCGCCAGGTCCACGAACCGGAACAGGCCGTCAGGCCCCGTGGTCGCGGTGTCCACGACATTGCCGCCCGCGTCCAGGAGCGTGACCCGGGCGTCCTCAACGGGCCGCCCGCCACCGGCCCGTACGGTACCGCGCAGCACGGCGCCGCCTGCCAGCTCGACATCCTGCCGGGTCTCGCGGGACGCCTGGACGGTCACCGGGAGCGCGGCGGGCCGGAACGCGGGGGCGCTGGAGGCGAGCGTGTACTCCCCCGCCACCAGCTCGCCGATCACGTACCCGCCCTCGCGCCCGCTGCGCGTCGTCGCCACGACCTCGCCGCGCACGTCCGTCAGCGTCACCATGGCGTCGCGCACGGGCGTGCCGTCGGCCGTGGTGACCGTGCCCGCGAGCCGTCCCGCGCCGCCCAGCACCACGTCCAGGTCGACGGGCCGGTCCCCGACCGTGACGCTGACGGCCTGCGGCTGGTGGCCGCCGGCCGACGCGATCAGTACGTAGGCGCCGGTGCCCGGGGTGCTCAGCGCGTACCGACCGTCCTCGCCGGTCGCGCCGCGTCCGATCTGCCGGCCGGAGACGTCGATGAGGGTGAGCGCGGCGCGCGGGACGACGGAGCCGTCGTGGTGCTGCACGGTGCCGCAGACCGGGACGCCGGCCGGGGTGTACGGCGCCGCGGCGGGCGCGGTGCGGGCGGCGGGGACGGTCGCGACGGCCTCCGCGCTCCCCTCACCGAGTGTGCTGTGCGGGCCGTGCGGGGAGTGGGGAGCGTGGGTCACCAGGGGGTTCTCCTTGAGGAAGAAGGCGAGCAGGAGCCCGATGAGGAGCACGGGCACGAGGTAACGGAAGGTGCCGGGCACGGCCTGGAGGTACGCGGCGACGGGGCCGTCGTGCAGCGGGCCCGGCACGGTGAGGGGGCGGGCCGCGCGCTCGGCCAGGACGGCGGCCAGGACGGCCACCAGGACGGCTACGCCGGCGCTGCCGCCGAGCTGCCGGACGTAGGCGCCGGGGGTGGTGGTGCGGCCGGTACGCCGTGCGGAGCGCCGTACGGCGTGCGCGAGGACGGCCAGGACGAAGCCGAGACCGAGGCCGAGGATGCCCGTCCAGAGGCCGTACGTGGCGCGGCCGGTGTCGGCGCGCAGATGGGACAGCAGCCACATGCCCTCGGCGGCCAGCGCGCAGCCCAGTACGGCGAAGACCCGGTGGTGTCCGGTACGGCCGATGAGGCGGGCCGCGACGGCGGCGGCGAGCACGGCGGCGCAGGTCATGGGCAGCATGAGCAGCCCCGCCCCGGTGGCCGAGGCGCCGCCGGCCGCGTGCGGGAAGGCCGGGATGTGGCCTGCGGCCCCGTGGAGGGCGATGCCGAGGACGGCGCCGACCGGGCCGGTGACGCGGAAGACCGGGTCGCGGAGGAGGCCGAGCGGCAGGATCGGTTCGGCGGCGAAGTGTTCGACGGCCACGAAGAGCAGGGCGCTGCCGAGCGCGCCGCAGCCGAGCCCGAGGACGACGCGCGAGTCCCAGGCGTACGACGTACCGCCCCAACTGACCAGCAGGGCAAGGCAGGCGGCGAGGACGGCGAGCAGCAGGACGCCGAGGATGTCCGGCCGCGGGCGGCGGGCCGCCCGGGGCAGCCTCAGCGCGACGGCGAGGACGAGGAAGACGGCTGCCCCTACAGGGACGTTGAGGGTGAAGCACCAGCGCCAGGAGGCGTGGTCGGCGAGGAGGCCGCCGAGCACCGGGCCCGCGACGGCGGCGAGCCCGAAGACGGCAGCGGCCAGCCCGAGGGCGCGACCGCGTGCGCGCGGTGGCACGAGTGCGGCGAGGGCGGCCTGTACGCCGGCCATGACGCCACCGGCGCCGAAGCCCTGGACCGCGCGGAAGGCGGTCAGTTCGCCCATCGTGCGCGCCTGGCCGGCCGACGCAGCGCCGGCGATGAAGACCAGGAGCGCGAGGAGGAGGGCCGGCTTGCGGCCCAGGTGGTCGCCCAGCCTGCCGAGGAGCGGCAGGCCGACGGCCGCGGCGAGGAGGTACGACGTCACCGCCCAGGACATCCGGTCCGGCGCGCGCAGTGCGCCCGCGATCTCCGGGAGCGGGGCGGCGACGATCGTCTGGCCGAGCGCCGCGAGCAGCAGCGCGGGGAGCAGGCCGAGGAGCAGTACCGGGCGGAAGCGGCGGGGTCCGGGCCGCTCAGGCGCGTGACCGGGCTCCGGAGGGCCGCCGGTGTCCGGTACGGCCGTCACCGCTCCGGACGCCGGCGGACCCGACCTCTCGTCCGGCTCCGCCAGGATGGTCCCGCCCACGTGCTGCTCCCCTCGTCACGCCTGTGCCGCGCCCTGTTCTCGCATCGGGCGACAACTGCGATCAAGCGTGAGGAATCGGAGCGTTCGGGGCGGGACCGCCTTCAACGGCCTTACGGGAGCGCCGTATCAGGCCCTCATCAGGGCTTTAGCTCCCGGACCACGGGCGTCCCACGTCATGCGGGCACGACGGAAAACCACCCGATCCGGTGAGCCCTCCAGAGCCTTTGGGAGCGTCACTTCTCCACGTGCGCCGCGAGGTTGGCGAGGATCGCGTCGTAGATCCGGCCGAGGCCCTTGGGCGCGAAGGTCCGCTCGAAGAAGCCGCCGACGCCGCCCGCGCCCTGCCAGGTGGTGGTGACGGTGACCCGGGCGCGGTTCTCGCCCGCGGGGGTGACGGTCCAGGTGGTCACCATCGAGGAGTTGCGGTCCTTCTCGACGAGCTGCCCGTCGGCCGGCTCGTCGACCTCCAGCAGGCAGTCGCGGACGCGCTTGCTGGTCGCCTGGAGCTTCCAGTGCACCAGGGTGCCCTTGCCGTCGCCGCCCTCGCGGACCTCGTACTCGCTGAAGTGCTCGGGCAGCAGCTTCGGGCGGGTGCCGGAGTAGTCCGCGAGCGCGTCGAAGACGTCCTCCGGCTTCGCCGCGATCTCCCGCTGCGTGGTGGCTTCGACCTGGCCCATGTGTGCTGCCCTCCGGTGCTCGCTCGCTGCTCGTGCGCTGTGCGGGGCAAGCCAACCACTCCGGCGCGGCGCGCCCAAATCCGGGTTGACAGCAATAAAGGGAACGCTTGTTCTATTATCTCGAGCGGGGGCCGGCACCACCCAAGAGGAGGCGCGATGCGCTGGGAGAATCTGAGCGAGCACACGGCGGACCCGTCGGGCCCGCCGCGCACGGCCGCGCTCTTCGGTACGGACGTGGTCAGCCGGACCATCGACACCCCGGAGTTCCGCGGGGTGACCTTCCATGAGGTACGCGCCCGTTCGATCGTGAACCGCGTGCCGGGCGCCTCCCGTATGCCGTTCGAATGGACGGTAAACCCGTACAGAGGGTGCACTCACGCCTGCGTGTACTGCTTCGCCAGGCGTACGCACAGCTACCTCGACCTGGACACCGGCCTCGGCTTCGACAGCCAGATCGTGGTGAAGGTCAACGCGCCCGACCTGCTGAGACGCGAGCTGTCCGGCAGACGCTGGCGCGGCGACCACATCGCCATGGGCACGAACGTCGACTGCTACCAGCGGGCGGAGGGCCGGTATCAACTGATGCCCGGCATCATCGAGACCCTCCGGGAGCACGCGAACCCCTTCTCCATCCTCACCAAGGGCACGCTGATCCTCCGCGACCTGGACCTGCTGCGCTCGGCCGCCGAGGTCACCGATGTCGGCATCTCGATGTCGGTCGGCTTCCTGGACCGCGAGCTGTGGCGCACGGTCGAGCCCGGCACGCCGTCCCCGGAGCGCCGCCTGGACACGGTGCGCACCCTGACCGGGCACGGCATCGGATGCGGCGTCCTGATGGCCCCGGTCATCCCCTTCCTGGGCGACCATCCCGACCAGCTGCGCGCCACCGTACGGGCCGTCGCGGCGGCCGGCGCGTCCTCCGTGACGCCGCTGGTGCTGCACCTCCGGCCGGGCGCCCGCGAGTGGTTCATGGCCTGGCTGGGCGAGCACCACCCGCACCTGGTGCGGCGGTACGAGCAGCTGTACGCGGGCGGCGCGTACGCCCCCAAGTGGTACCAACGGCGGATCACCCGCCAGGTCCACGAGCTGGCCACCGAGTACGGCATCGGCCCGTCCCACGCCGCCGCCCACCGCCGCGTCCCGCCCCAGCGCACCCCGGCCGCCACTGACACGCCCACGCAGCTCACCCTCCTGTGAGCCCGCGCCCCGGCCCCGGCTCAGCCGGCCCCGGTGTCCAGTCGCGCGAGGGACGCCGCCGCCGCGGCCGCCAGGCGGGGGTGGTCCAGGGCCGCGGTGAGGGCCGGGACGGCGCGCGGGTCGCCGAGGGCGCCGAGGCCCTCCACGCAGGCCAGGGCGACGCGCCAGTACGGGGTGTGCGGGGTGAGGAGGCGTTCGAGAGTGGCGATCAGGGCCGGGACGGACTCCGGGGCGCGGAGGTCGGCGAGGAGGCGTACGGGGTGCAGGGCATAGGCCGTGCGGAGGGGGTTGGTGGCGAGGGCGGCGGCGGCGCGGGCCGTACGGGGGTCGCCGAGGCGGGCCAGGGCGTGCGCGGCGGTGGCGCAGCGGACCGGGTCGCGGTAGTTCAGCAGCAGGACGAGCGTCTCGAAGGCGCGACGGTCGCCGGCGCAACCGAGGGAGAAGGCGGCGATCTCGCGTGTCCAGAGCGGGCGCTCGACCGCCGTGAGCATCCTGGCCAGCTCTTCTCTGCCCGCGGGGGTGTTCTTGCGGGCGAGGGCCAGCAGGCGTTCGTAGGTGACGAGATCGGCCGGCGACCGCAGCTCGCCCCGTACTCGGTCGGTCAACTCGTGGAATCGGTCTTCCATTTGCGGTGCTCCTCCCCCGCTGCCTCGGCGTGGCCCGCGCCACAGATTAATTCCCCCTTTTCCCCCTGGCGCTTGCCGTTACCCGCGAGTTAATCTGCTGGCACGAGCAGCACCCCTGCTCCGGCGGCCTGGTGACGCAGCCGCCATGAGTGAAGTCGGTTCGGCACCGCACAGCACGACACACAGCCGAGTGACCGGCAGTGACCCCGGGACAGGGTCCGCCGCGCAGCTCCCTCCGTACGCGCCCCTCGACCGCGTCGACCGCGTGTGCGCTCCCCTCAGTCGTCACTTCTCCCCTGCCCGCAGGGGAACACCCTCAGGAGTCTCGCGATGGGCCTCTCGTCCACCCCTGATTCGACCCTGTCCCCCGCCACCGCCGCATCCGGCATCGCCACCGTCGCCGTCGTCGGTCTCGGCACGATGGGTACCGGCATCGCCGAGGTGCTCGCCCGCGCCGGCCGCGAGGTCATCGGCATCGACATCGACGACGCCGCGGTCCGCCGCTCGGTCACCGCGCTGGAGGCCTCCACCGCCCGTGCCGTGCGCCGCGAGCGGATCACCGAGCGCGAGCGGGCCGACGTGCTGGCCCGCTTCCGCACCTTCTCCGATCTGCAGGCCGCCGCGGAGGCCGACCTCGTCATCGAGGTGGTGCCGGAGGACTACGAGCTCAAGCGGCAGATCATCACGGCCCTGGACGGCATCGTCCGCCCGGACACCGTGCTGGCCACCGGCACCAACTCCCTCTCGGTGACCCGGCTGGCCGCCGACTCCCAGCACCCCGAGCGCGTGCTCGGTCTGCACTTCTTCAACCCCGCGCCGGCCATGAAGCTGGTCGAGGTGGCCTCCTCCGTGCTGACCGCGCCCACGGCCGTGGCCGCCGTCACCGAGCTGGCCCGCGAGCTGGGCAAGGACCCGATCGCGGTGGGCGACCGCCCCGGCTTCGTCGCCGACGGCCTGCTCTTCGGATACCTGAACCAGGCCGCCGCGATGTACGAGTCGAAGTACGCGACCCGTGAGGACATCGACGCGGCGATGCGCCTGGGCTGCGGGCTGCCCATGGGGCCGCTCGCGCTGCTGGACCTCATTGGCATCGACACCGCCCGTACCGTCCTGCAGGCGATGTACGCGGCCTCGCACGACCGGCTGCACGCGCCGGCGCCCATCCTCGGCCAGCTCGCCGAGGCGGGGCTGACGGGCCGCAAGGCGGGCCGCGGCTTCTACACGTACGAGACGCCCGGCAGCGACGCCGTCGTGCCGGACGCCGAGACCCCCGCCGACCAGCACGAGCAGGCCGGCTCGCGCACCGTGCGCAGCGTCGGCGTGGCCGGTTCCGGGACGATGGCGAGCGGCATCGCGGAGGTCTTCGCGAAGTCCGGCTTCCAGGTCGTGCTGGCCGCGCGCAGCCAGGAGAAGGCGGAGAAGGCCAAGGCCCGGATCGAGAAGTCGCTGGGCCGGTCGGTGGCCAAGGGCCGGATGACCGAGGAGGCCCGGGACGCGGCGCTCGCGGCGATCACGCCGGCGGACTCGCTGGACGCCTTCGCCGAGGTGGACCTGGCCGTCGAGGCGGTGGCCGAGGACCTGGAGATCAAGCAGCAGCTGTTCGGGACGCTGGACAAGATCTGCAAGCCGGGCGCGGTGCTGGCCACCACGACCTCCTCGCTGCCGGTCGTGGCCTGTGCGCGGGCCACCTCGCGCCCGCAGGACGTCATCGGGATGCACTTCTTCAACCCGGCGCCCGCCATGAAGCTGGTGGAGGTCGTGCGGACGGTCCTGACGGCCGACGACGTGCACGCGACGGTGCGCGCGGTGTGCGCCAAGGTCCGCAAGCACCCGGTGGACTGCGGCGACCGGGCGGGCTTCATCGTGAACGCGCTGCTGTTCCCGTACCTGAACAACGCGGTGAAGATGGTCCAGGAGCACTACGCCTCGCCGGACGACATCGACGCCGCGATGAAGCTGGGCGGCGGCTATCCGATGGGCCCGTTCGAACTGCTCGACGTGGTGGGCCTGGACGTCTCGCTGGCCATCGAGAAGGTGCTGCACCAGGAGTTCCGCGACCCGGGCCTGGCCCCCGCGACGCTCCTGGAGCACCTCGTCGCCGCGGGCTGCCTCGGCCGCAAGACCGGCCGCGGCTTCCGTGAGTACGCCAAGCGCTGACGCCGGGGGCGGCTGGGGCGGGCTGCTCGAACCGGGAGGCGGCCCGTCGGCGGCCTCCCGGCCGCCCGCCCCCCGGGCGAATGGCGCAGGCCGCGGGATTATGAAGTACCGTCCCCACATGTCCCAGCCCGCTCGTACGCAGCCTTCAGACGGTCCCGACACCCCCACGCCCGGCTCGCGCCGCGCGGCCGCCCAGCGGCTCAAGATGCGCCGCGAATTGGCGGCGGCGGCGATGGAGCTGTTCGCGACCAAGGGCTACGAAGCGACGACCGTCGACGAGATCGCCGCGGCGGCGGGCGTCGCGCGGCGGACGTTCTTCCGCCACTTCCGCTCCAAGGAAGAGGCGATCTTCCCCGACCACGACGACACCCTCGTACGGGCCGAGGCGGTGCTGGACGCGGCGCCCGCGCACGAGAACCCGCTGGACACGGTGTGCCGCGGCATCAAAGAGGTCATGCGGATGTACGCGGCCTCGCCGGCCGTGGCGGTGGCCCGCTACCGCCTGACCCGCGAGGTGCCCACGCTGCGCGAGGCGGAGATCGCCTCGGTGGCCCGGTACGAACGCCTCTTCACGCGCTACCTGCTGGGTCACTTCGACGAGGGCGCGCACCGCGAGGGCAACGACGACCCGCTGCTCGCCGAGGTCGCCGCTTCCGCGGTGGTCACCGCGCACAACCACGTACTGCGGCGCTGGCTGCGGGCCGGCGCGCAGGGGGACGTGGAGACGCAGCTCGACCACGCTTTCGCGATCGTCCGCGAGACGTTCGGCACGGGCATCGGCGCAGGGCGTACGCCCGCGACCCCGCCGCCCGCCGCGACGGCGGACCGGGAGGGCGAGGTGCTGGTGACGGTGGCCCGTACGGACGCCCCGCTCAGCGAGGTCATGCGCACGATCCAGAAGGCGCTGCGCGAGCACAAGAACTGAACAGCGGGTCGCACAGCAAGGCGCCGTCATGTCCTGGACATGGCGGCGCCTTGCTGTGCGACCCACGAGTAACAAACGTCACGTGCCACCCTCAACCGCGGCGGATCGTCCGCTTTCGCGGTGATTTATGTTGCTCATGCGTGCCGCATGGATGACATCTGAGAGAAATTGTTGGCACCGAGTGCCTTGTCGGCTGGCACGCGGTGTCATACGTTGATGTTGTCCGGGCGGCCGGTACACCCGATCTTCGGCGTACCGGTTGTCCCCGCGAACCACTGGTCCGCGCGCCCGGATGCCTGCGTCACAGGCAACCTCCCGCGCACACCCGCGCCTGCCGAGCACCACACAGCCGAACCGACGGCACCGCCTTCGCACCACCCCCGACGTTCCCTCAGCCGTTCCCCAAGCGTGCTTCGCCGGAGGCATACCGTGAACCACATTCTGGATGCGATCGTCGCACCCGACAGCAAGCGCGAAGACTTCGCGAACCTGTCCATCCCCGAGTCGTACCGCGCGATCACCGTGCACAAGGACGAGGCCGAGATGTTCGCCGGCCTCGCCAGCCGGGACAAGGACCCGCGCAAGTCGCTGCACCTCGAAGAGGTGCCGGTGCCGGAGCTCGGCCCGGGCGAGGCCCTGGTCGCCGTCATGGCGTCCTCGGTCAACTACAACTCCGTCTGGACCTCGATCTTCGAGCCGGTGTCGACCTTCTCCTTCCTGGAGCGGTACGGCAAGATGTCGCCGCTCAGCAAGCGCCACGACCTGCCGTACCACGTCATCGGCTCCGACCTGGCCGGCGTCGTGCTGCGTACCGGCCCCGGCGTGAACTCCTGGCACCCCGGCGACGAGGTCGTCGCGCACTGCCTCTCGGTGGAGCTGGAGTCCTCCGACGGCCACAACGACACGATGCTCGACCCCGAGCAGCGCATCTGGGGCTTCGAGACCAACTTCGGTGGCCTCGCCGAGATCGCGCTCGTGAAGTCCAACCAGCTGATGCCCAAGCCGGACCACCTGACCTGGGAGGAGGCGGCGGCCCCCGGCCTGGTGAACTCCACCGCGTACCGCCAGCTGGTCTCCCGCAACGGCGCCGGCATGAAGCAGGGCGACAACGTCCTCATCTGGGGCGCCTCCGGCGGCCTGGGCTCCTACGCCACCCAGTTCGCGCTGGCCGGCGGCGCCAACCCGATCTGCGTCGTCTCCAGCGAGGACAAGGCGGAGATCTGCCGGAAGATGGGCGCCGAGGCGATCATCGACCGCAAGGCCGAGGGCTACAAGTTCTGGAAGGACGAGAGCACCCAGGACCCGAAGGAGTGGAAGCGCTTCGGCAAGCGCATCCGCGAGCTGACCGGCGGCGAGGACATCGACATCGTCTTCGAGCACCCCGGCCGCGAGACCTTCGGCGCATCGGTCTACGTCACCCGCAAGGGCGGCACGATCACCACCTGCGCCTCGACCTCGGGCTACATGCACGAGTACGACAACCGCTACCTGTGGATGTCGCTGAAGCGCATCATCGGCTCGCACTTCGCCAACTACCGCGAGGCGTGGGAGGCCAACCGCCTGATCGCCAAGGGCAAGATCCACCCGACGCTGTCGAAGACGTACTCCCTGGAGGAGACCGGCCAGGCCGCGTACGACGTGCACCGCAACCTCCACCAGGGCAAGGTCGGCGTCCTCGCGCTGGCCCCCGAGGAGGGCATGGGCGTGCGCGACCACGAGAAGCGCGCGAAGCACATCGACGCCATCAATCGCTTCCGGAACGTCTGAGCCGACGGAACGACGGAAACGTCTGGGAGACCACACTCATGACTGAGCGTCAGAAGGATCGTCCGTGGCTGATGCGGACATACGCGGGACACTCGACCGCCGAGGCGTCCAACGAGCTGTACCGGCGTAACCTCGCCAAGGGCCAGACCGGCCTGTCGGTCGCGTTCGACCTCCCGACGCAGACCGGTTACGACCCCGACCACGTCCTCGCCCGCGGCGAGGTCGGGCGGGTCGGGGTCCCGGTCTCCCACCTCGGCGACATGCGCCGGCTGTTCCAGGACATCCCGCTGGAGCAGATGAACACCTCGATGACCATCAACGCCACCGCCATGTGGCTGCTGGCGCTGTACGAGGTGGTCGCCGAGGAGCAGGGCGCGGACATCACCAAGCTGTCCGGGACCACGCAGAACGACATCGTGAAGGAGTACCTGTCGCGCGGGACGCACGTCTTCCCGCCGGGACCGAGTCTCCGGCTGACCACCGACATGATCACGTACACGGTCGCCCATATCCCGAAGTGGAACCCGATCAACATCTGCAGCTACCACCTGCAGGAGGCCGGGGCCACGCCGGTGCAGGAGATCGCGTACGCGATGTCCACCGCCGTCGCGGTGCTGGACGCCGTACGGGACTCCGGGCAGGTGCCGCCCGAGAAGTTCGGTGACGTGGTCGCGCGGATCTCCTTCTTCGTGAACGCGGGCGTCCGCTTCGTCGAGGAGATGTGCAAGATGCGCGCCTTCGGCCGCATCTGGGACAAGATCACCCGCGAGCGGTACGGCATCGAGAACCCCAAGCAGCGCCGCTTCCGGTACGGCGTCCAGGTCAACTCTCTGGGCCTGACCGAGGCGCAGCCCGAGAACAACGTCCAGCGGATCGTCCTCGAAATGCTGGCCGTCACGCTCTCCAAGGACGCCCGCGCCCGCGCCGTGCAGCTGCCCGCCTGGAACGAGGCGCTGGGCCTGCCCCGCCCCTGGGACCAGCAGTGGAGCCTCCGTATCCAGCAGGTCCTCGCGCACGAGTCGGACCTGCTGGAGTACGAGGACATCTTCGCCGGGTCGCACGTCATCGAGGCCAAGGTGGACGCGCTGGTCGAGGAGTGCCTGGCCGAGATCGACCGGATCCAGGAGATGGGCGGCGCGATGGCCGCCGTGGAGTCCGGCTACCTGAAGTCGCAGCTGGTCGCCTCGCACGCGGAGCGGCGCGGCCGGATCGAGGCCGGCGAGGAGAAGATCGTCGGCGTCAACTGCTACGAGTCCACCGAGCCCAACCCGCTCACCGCCGACCTGGACACCGCCATCATGACGGTCGACCCGGAGAACGAGGCGCGGGTGGTGCAGGCGCTGCACGAGTGGCGCGACTCCCGGGACGAGCACCGGGCGCAGGAGGCCCTGTCGGCGCTGAAGAAGGCGGCGGCCGGGGACACCAACCTCTTCGCGGCCACTCTGGAGTGCGCCAGGGCCGGTGTGACGACCGGGGAGTGGGCCTGGGCCCTCCGGGACGTCTTCGGTGAGTTCCGGGCGCCCACGGGCGTCTCCAGCGCCCCGCTGGCGGTCGCCGCCGAGCAGGGCACCCCGCTCGCGGCCGTCCGCGAGAAGGTCGCCCGCACCGCCGCAGAGCTCGGCAGCGGCAAGCTGCGCCTCCTGGTCGGCAAGCCCGGCCTGGACGGGCACAGCAACGGCGCCGAGCAGATCGCCGTACGGGCCCGCGACGCCGGCTTCGAAGTGGTCTACCAGGGCATCCGGCTGACGCCCGAGCAGATCGTCTCGGCGGCCGTCGCCGAGGACGTGCACTGCGTCGGCCTGTCCATCCTCTCCGGCTCGCACGCCGAGCTGGTGCCGGACGTGCTCGCCCGGCTGCGCCGCACGGGCGTGGACGACATGCCCGTCATCGTCGGCGGCATCATCCCCTCGGCGGACGCGGCAGCGCTGCGCGAGGCCGGTGTCGCCGCCGTTTTCACCCCGAAGGACTTCGGTATCACGGAGATCATCGGCCGTATCGTCGACGAGATCCGTACCGCGAACAAGCTCGATCCCCTGGAGGTCCCCGCATGACCAGCCCCGTGAACGGTCCCGTGAACCGTCTGCGTCCGCGCCGCTCCTGCCTCGCGGTGCCCGGCAGCAACCCGCGCTTCCTGGAGAAGGCCCAGGGCCTGGCCGCCGACCAGGTCTTTCTGGACTTGGAGGACGCCTGCGCGCCGCTGGCCAAGCCGGAGGCCCGGCACACCATCGTCAAGTTCCTCAACGAGGGCGACTGGACGGGCAAGACGCGCGTCGTGCGGGTCAACGACTGGACGACCGAGTGGACGTACCGCGACGTCGTGACCGTCGTCGAGGGCGCGGGCCAGAACCTCGACTGCATCATGCTGCCGAAGGTGCAGAGCGCCGACCAGGTCGTGGCGCTCGACTTCCTGCTGACCCAGATCGAGAAGACGATGGGCTTCGAGGTCGGCAAGATCGGCATCGAGGCGCAGATCGAGAACGCCCAGGGCCTCAACAACGTCAACGCGATCGCGCAGGCCTCCCCGCGCGTCGAGACGATCATCTTCGGCCCGGCCGACTTCATGGCCTCCATCAACATGAAGTCCCTGGTCGTCGGCGAGCAGCCGCCCGGCTACCCGGCCGACGCCTACCACTTCATCCTGATGAAGATCCTGATGGCCGCCCGCGCCAACAACCTCCAGGCGATCGACGGTCCTTACCTCCAGATCAAGAACGTCGACGGCTACCGCGAGGTCGCGAACCGCGCCGCCGCTCTCGGCTTCGACGGCAAGTGGGTGCTGCACCCCGGCCAGGTCGACGCCGCCAACGAGGTCTTCTCGCCCTCCCAGGAGGACTTCGACCACGCCGAGCTGATCCTGGACGCGTACGAGTACTGCACGTCCGAGGCGGGCGGCAAGAAGGGCTCCGCGATGCTCGGCGACGAGATGATCGACGAGGCCAGCCGCAAGATGGCGCTCGTCATCTCGGGCAAGGGGCGTGCCGCAGGCATGCAGCGCACGTCCAAGTTCGAAGCCCCGGAGGCCTGAGATGCAGTTCGGCCGCACCTACGAAGAGTTCACCGTCGGGGACGTGTACAAGCACTGGCCCGGCAAGACGGTCACCGAGTACGACGACCACCTCTTCTGTCTGCTCACCATGAACCACCACCCGCTCCACATGGACAGCAATTACGCCGAGTCCACGACCGACTTCGGCAAGAACGTGGTGGTCGGGAACTACATCTACTCGCTCCTGCTCGGCATGTCCGTGCCGGACGTGTCCGGGAAGGCCATCGCCAACCTGGAGATCGAGTCGCTCAAGCACGTGGCGCCGACCTTCCACGGCGACACGATCTACGGCGAGACGACCGTGCTGGACAAGACGCCGTCGAGGTCGAAGAACGACCGCGGCATCGTGTACGTCGAGACCAAGGGCTACAAGCAGGACGGCACGCTCGTCTGCGTCTTCCGGCGCAAGGTGATGGTGCCGACGGCCACGTACATCAAGGAGCGCGGCGGCGAGCAGCCCGGCCGCCCCGAGCTTCAGGTCAAGGAGAAGTAGCGATGGCGCGCCTGGCACAGACCGAGGGTCTGACGGACATCCAGCGGGAAATCCTCTCCACCGTCCGCGATTTCGTGGACAAGGAGATCCTTCCGGTCGCGACCGGGCTGGAGCACAAGGACGAGTACCCGACGCAGATCGTCGAGGGGCTCAAGGAGCTCGGCGTCTTCGGGCTGATGATCCCCGAGGAGTACGGCGGTCTCGGCGAGTCGCTGCTGACGTACGCCCTGACGGTCGAGGAGATCGCCCGCGGCTGGATGTCGGTGTCCGGCATCATCAACACCCATTTCATCGTCGCCTACATGCTCAAGCAGCACGGCACGCAGGAGCAGAAGGACTACTTCCTGCCGAAGATGGCGGCCGGTGAGATACGGGGCGCCTTCTCGATGTCGGAGCCGGCGCTCGGCTCGGACGTGTCGGCGATCTCGTCCAAGGGTGTGAAGGACGGCGACGAGTACGTCCTCAATGGTCAGAAGATGTGGCTGACGAACGGCGGTTCGTCCACGCTGGTCGCGGTCCTCTGCAAGACGGACGAGGGCCACCCCGAGGGCACGGCCCCGCACAAGTCGATGACGACCTTCCTCGTGGAGAAGGAGCCCGGCTTCGGCGAGGTCCGCCCGGGACTCACCATCCCCGGCAAGATCGAGAAGATGGGCTACAAGGGCGTCGACACGACCGAGCTCATCATGCAGGACCTCCGGATCCCGGCGAACCGCGTGCTCGGCGGCGAGACCGGACGTGGTTTCTATCACATGATGGACGGCGTCGAGGTCGGCCGGGTGAATGTCGCGGCGCGTGGCTGTGGCGTCGCGCAGCGTGCGTTCGAACTGGGCGTGGACTATGCCCAGCAGCGGCACACCTTCGGCAAACCGATCGCAAAGCATCAGGCCATCCAGTTCAAATTGGCCGAAATGGCGACAAAGGTCGAAGCGGCCCATGCGATGATGGTCAACGCCGCCCGCAAGAAGGACTCCGGCCAGCGGAATGACCTGGAGGCGGGCATGGCGAAGTACCTCGCCTCCGAGTACTGCAAGGAGGTCGTGGAGGACGCCTTCCGCATCCACGGCGGTTACGGCTTCTCCAAGGAATATGAAATCGAACGCCTGTACCGCGAGGCGCCCATGTTGCTCATCGGTGAAGGTACCGCTGAGATCCAGAAAATGATCATCGGGCGCCGGCTACTGGAGGAGTACCGCATCCAGGGGTGAATGTCCGTTTCGGGGTGTTTTCTTCGAGAAGAAGATCACACCCCGTGACCGGACTTCGGCCACGGATTGGCGTTGGCTCTTGGCCAGTTGCCGCTCGCACCCGATAGCATCCCCGGAAAGCCGCCGTCCCCCATTCCTACGCGGCATCCTCCGCTACGAAGGTCATCCATGCCCCACAGCCAATCCTCTGCACACCGCGGTCGCGTCCGCCTCGCGCGCGGAGCGTCGCCGTGGCTCCTGCCGACCGTCGCGACGGCAGCGGTCAGCCTGGCCCGCTCCCGGCGCTCGGGACGCTGGGCCGCCGTCGCCGTGCCCGCCACCGCTCTGGCGGCGGGCATGCTGTGGTTCTTCCGCGACCCCGAGCGCGACATCGCTCAGGGCCGCGTCATCTCCCCGGCCGACGGCGTGGTGCAGAGCATCATGCCGTGGAAGGACGGGCGCACCCGCGTCGCGATCTTCATGAGCCCGCTGAACGTCCACGTGAACCGCGCCCCGCTGGCCGGCACGGTCACGTCCGTCGAGCACATCCCCGGCGGCTTCGTCCCGGCGTTCAACAAGGAGAGCGAGAACAACGAGCGGGTCGTCTGGCACTTCGACACCGAGCTCGGTGACGTGGAGATGGTGCAGATCGCCGGTGCGGTGGCCCGCCGCATCGTTCCGTACGTCCCGGAGGGCACCAAGGTCGAGCAGGGCGAGCGCATCGGTCTGATCCGCTTCGGCTCGCGTGTGGACGTGTACCTGCCCGAGGGCGTCGAGGCCGCGGTCGAGGTCGGCCAGGCCACCACAGCGGGGGTGACTCGTCTTGACCGTGATTGATCCCGATACCCAGGCGGGCTGGGCGGCCGAGGAGGAGGACGACGACATGCCGCTGTCGACGCGGCTGTCGATAGCGGACACGCTCACCCTCGGCAACGCGATCTGCGGCTTCATGGCCGTCTACTTCACGACCACCGGCGTCCTGATCCCGCACCTCACGGGCACGGAGGACGGCGGCATGGCGCGGCACAGCGCCGCGATGGCCGTGATCCTGATGCTGCTCGCGTCGGTCTTCGACCTGTTCGACGGGCTGGTCGCGCGCAAGCTGCGGGCCTCGGCGATGGGGGCCGAGCTCGACAACCTCTCCGACCTGATCAGCTTCGGCCTGGCGCCCGCGTACTTCGTGGTGACCTGGGGCATGGTCGCCCAGGACGCGAACCAGCGGGTCTCGGTGGTCGCGGCGGTGGTGGTGCTGCTGGCGGTGATCCTCCGCCTCGCCCGCTTCTCCTGCGTGACGGTGCCGAACGGCATGTTCCAGGGCATGCCGAGCCCCTTCGGGGCGCTGACCGTCGTGGCGATCGTGCTGCTGGAGCTGCCGTTCCTGCCGACGCTGCTCGCGATCATCGGCGTGGCGTGGCTGATGGTGAGCCGGGTGGAGTACCCGAAGCCGCGCGGGCGGCTCGCGGTGGCGATGCTCTCCTGGATCGTGCTGAGCATGGGCATGCTCGCGGCGTGGGCGCTGGACGCGCCGGCCGGCCAGCTGCTCCTGCAGACCGGCTGCGCGCTGCAGGTCGTGACGGGCGCGATGATCCCGCTCTTCGCGACGGCCCGCCGGGTGAACACGTTCCGCGACAACCGCCGCGAGGCGCGGGCAGCGCAGCTGCCGTAGTTCCGGCGGCGGGTGGCCGACGTACGGAAGGCCCGGTACGAACCTTGCGTTCGTACCGGGCCTTCCGCATATCCAGCCCGTCCGGCGTTTGAGGACGAGCCCGGAGGGCGATCGGGGTCCAGGGGCGCAGCCCCGGTTTCGGGAAGGGGCGGGTCCGGGGCATCCTTCCCCAGGCCCGGCCCCGCCCTGCGGGCCGTACGCACGGGGCTCTGCCCCGGACCCCGCTCCTCAATCGCCGAAGGGGCTTGATTTGGCCGGAGGGGCTTGATTTGGCTACGCCAGGAAGTCCCGCGCCAGGGATTCTGCCGCCTGCTCCAGGAGCGGGCCCGCCTCGGCCATGCAGCGGGCCGGGTCCGGCTCCAGGGCCGTCAAGGGGTACGCCCGCTCGATTCCGGCCTGGAGGAGCGCCGACGGCGGAAGGAGCAGGCGGCCGCAGACCGCCACGACGGCCAGGCCGCGGGCGCGCGCCGCCGCGGCCACGCCCGCCGGTGCCTTCCCGTGCAGCGTCTGCTCGTCCAGCGAGCCCTCGCCGGTAATCACGAATGTGGCGCGCTCCAGCGCCGGGCCGAACCCGAGCACGTCGAGCATGACGTCGATGCCGGGCCGGAACGTCGCGCCCAGCCCGACCAGCGCGCCGTACCCGATGCCGCCCGCCGCGCCCGCGCCGGGCGCCACCGCGTACGAGGCCGCCTTCGGCCCCACCGCCGCTTCCAGCACCTTCGCGTAATGCGCCAGCGCCGCGTCCAGCGTGGCGACGTCCGCCTCGCTCGCGCCCTTCTGCGGGCCGTAGACCGCGGGCGCGCCCTTCGGGCCGGTCAGTGGGTTGTCCACGTCGCTGGCCAGCACGATCTCCGTGCCGGCCAGCCGCGCGTCGAGGCCGCTCAGGTCGGCGGTCGCGAGGGTCGCGAGCGGCCCGCCGCCCGGCGCGACCGGCTCCCCCGCCCGGTCCAGGAAGCGCGCGCCGAGCGCCGCGAGCATCCCCGCGCCGCCGTCGTTCGTGGCGCTGCCGCCCACGCCGAAGACGATGCTGCGCGCGCCCGCGTCCAGCGCGGCCAGCAGCAGCTCGCCGGTGCCGTACGTGGTGGCCGTCAGCGGCGCGAAGACGCCGTCCGGCAGGTGCTGCAGGCCCGACGCCTCGGCCATCTCCACCACGGCCGTACCGTCGGCGCGCAGCGCGAACGTGGCCGTGACGGGCGTGCCGGTGGGTCCGGTGACCCGCGCCTCGTGCCGGGTGAAACCGGCGGCCAGCGCCGCCGCGACCGTGCCGTCGCCGCCGTCCGCGACCGGGACGGCCGCCACGGAGAGGCCCGGTACGGCACGCCGCAGGCCCGCCGTGACGTGCTCGGCGACCTGGACGGCCGTCAGCGAGCCCTTGAACTTGTCCGCGGCGATCAGCACGTGTGCTGTGTCTGTCCTTGCTGCGTCCGCCACCCTGTTTCCCCTTGCTTCCGAACTGGCCGTCGCGCCGGTGTGACCCTATCCGGCGCGGAACCCGGAGAACAGAGTGACGTTTTCCGGGAAGCGGATTTACGATACCGCGAAGCGGATATTCGCGCTCCCAGATCGGCGTGTTGTGCCTGTTCACGCCGCCCCGCACTTCGGTACACCTGGAGCCATGACGCCGTCGCAGAACAGTGGGCCCGCAGCCGCCGCCCGGCCGCCCGGCCTCGCCGACCGGATACACGGCGGCTGGCTCGGCCGGATCGCCGGGAACATGCTGGGCAAGCCCATCGAGCACGGCGACCTGTGGACCCGCGAGCGCATCGACCAGTACCTGCGCCGGACCGGCGCACTGCCGCTCACTGACTACCTCCCCGCACCGCCCCCGCCGCCCGGCCCCGAGGAGTCCTGGCTGCGCCCCGAATGGCGAGCGTGCGTACGCGGCCGGGTCGACGGCAGCTGCCGCGACGACGACATCGACTACTCCGTGCTCGTACTGGACCTGCTGGAGACCCACGGCACGGACTTCACCACCGAACAGCTCGGCACCCTCTGGCTGCGCCGGCTGCCGTACCTGCAGACCTTCACCGCCGAGCGGGCCGCGTACCGCAACCTCGCCACCGGCATCCAGCCCCCGCTCGCCGCCACCACCGACAATCCGTACCAGGAGTGGATCGGCGCGCTGATCAGGGCGGACGTGTACGGCTGGGTGTCCCCCGGGCAGCCCCGCCGGGCGGCCGCGCTGGCCCGCAGGGACGCGGTCCTCTCGCACACCGGCAACGGCGTCTACGGCGCGATGTGGGCGGCCGCGCTGATCGCCGCGGCGTTCGAGGCGAGCGGGCCGCGCGAGGCCGTCGACGCGGCACTCGCCCGTATCCCCGCGGGCAGCAAGCTGGCCCGCACGGTCCGGCACACCGCGGCGCTGTACGAGTCGGGCGTCGGCTGGTCGGACACGCTCACCGAGATGGAGCGCGAGGTCGGCCACCTGCACTGGATCCACGTGGTCCGCAACGCCGCCGTGCTCACCGCCGGACTGCTCTACGGCGAGGGCGACTTCACCTCCACGATCGCGCTGACCGTACGCGGCGGCCTGGACACCGACTCCAACGGCGCGACGGCCGGCTCGGTGGCGGGCGTGCTGTGCGGCGCGGCGGCGATCCCGCCCCAGTGGACGGAGCCGCTCCACGACCGCCTGCGCACCGCCGTCTTCGGCTTCGACGGCGTACGGATCAGCGAACTGGCCGAGCGGACGTACCGGCTGGCGGCCGGCTGCCCTGACACCTGAACATCCGTACCGCACGTGCCGGACGAGGTCGAATGAGGCCGGAGGTGTCCGACGGGTCTCCTAGGATCCCGAACATGACCTTGGATTACGCCGCTTACATCGCAAGCCTGCCCCGGGTGCTCGCGGGCGCCGGCACCATTTTCCGCGACGCGGCCGGACGCGTCCTGCTCGTCGAGCCCAACTACAAGGACACCTGGATCCTGCCCGGCGGGACGGTGGAGTCCGACCAGGGCGAGTCGCCGCGGCAGGCGGCCCGCCGGGAGACCGCCGAGGAGATCGGCCTGGACATCGAGCCGGGCCGGCTGCTGGCCGTTGACTGGGTGCGCGGCAAGGAGCGGCCGCCGCTGGTGTCGTACCTCTTCGACGGCGGGGTACTGGACGAGACGCGGCTCGCCGCGATCCGGCTCCAGGAGGAGGAGCTGCTCTCCTGGCGCCTGGTGGACCCGGCGGAGCTGGGCGGCTATGTGGACGGGCCGATGGGACTGCGGCTGCGCGCCGCGCTGGACGCGTTGGCGGACGGCCACGGGCCCGCCGAGCTGGAGGACGGCGTACCGCCCCGGCGCCCGGCGTAGCCCGCGCCCGCCATCGCGCGGCCGACGCGGCCACCGTCACGCTGCCGTCGCCACCTCCCGCTCGAAGTCCAGCAGATGGCGCTTGCGGTCCAGGCCGCCGCCGTAGCCGGTCAGGCCGCCGCCCGCGCCGACGACGCGGTGGCAGGGCACGATGATGCCGATCGGGTTCTTGCCGTTGGCCAGCCCGACCGCGCGGGCGGCCGACGGCTTGCCGAGCCGGTCGGCCAGCTCGCCGTACGAGACGGTGCCGCCGTACGGGATCTCGCACAGCGCCGCCCACACGCGCCGCTGGAACGGCGTCCCGTCGAGCCGGAGCGGCAGGTCGAAGGCGGTCAGCTCGCCGGCGAAGTACGCCCGCAGCTGCCGGATCGCGGTGGCGAAGGGCTCGGCCGCCGGCTCCTCCGGGTGCCCGAAGGTCTCCTGCGGCGGCCGGTGCCGCTGATCGGTCATGTACAGGCCGGTGAGCGCGCCGTCCCGGGCGACCAGCGTGAGCGGCCCGACGGGCGTGCCGGTCATGACGGCGTGGGTGGCGTGGGTGGCGTGGGTGGCGTGGGTGGCGTGGGTGTGAACCGGCAGGGTGTTTCCCTCATGCGTGTGAACAGGCATGGTGCTTCCCTCACTTGGCGGGGAGGTGGTTGATCGGGTGGTCGTCCGTGGCCCAGAGGTACTGGACCGCGTACGCGCGCCAGGGGCGCCAGGCGGCGGCCCGGGCGACCAGCGCGGCCGGCGTGCCGGGCAGCCCCAGGCCCTGTGCCGCGCGGCGCACGCCGAGGTCGGTGGCGGTGAACGCGTCGGGGTCGCCGAGCGCCCGCATCGCGATGCACTCGATGGTCCAGGGCCCGAAGCCGGGCAGTTCGGCGAGGCGGGCGCGGGCCCGCTCGCGGTCGCTGCCGGGGCCGAGCTGGAGGTCCCCGTCGGCCAGCGCGGCGACCAGGCCGGTGAGCGTGGCGCGCCGGGTGCGCGGCATCGCGAGGGTCTCCGGGTCCAGCTCCGCCAGCGCGGCCGCGCTCGGGAAGAGGTGGGTGAGGCCCCCCTCGGGGTCCTCGATCCGCTCCCCGTACGCCGCGGCCAGCCGCCCCGCGTGCGTACGCGCCGCCGCCGTCGACACCTGCTGCCCGATCACCGCCCGTACGGCGAACTCGTCCGCGTCCACGGTGCGCGGCACCCGCCGCCCCGGCGCCTTGGCGATCAGCGGCGCCAGTACCGGATCGTCCGCCAGCAGCGCGTCGACCGCCTCGGGGTCGGCGTCCAGGTCGAGCATCCGGCGGCAGCGCGCGATGGCCCCGGCCAGGTCGCGCAGGTCGGTCAGGGACAGCCGGCAGTCGATGTGGTCGGGGCGCGGGGTGAGCGCCACGATGCCGTGTCCGTACGGGAGGCGCAGGGTGCGGCGGTACGCGCCGTCCCGCCACTCCTCCACGCCGGGGACGGCGGTGGCGGCGAGGTGCCCGAAGAGGTTGTCGGGGCACAGCGGCTTACGGAAGGGGAGGCGGAGGGCGAGGGTGGTGAGCGCCGGTGCGCCTTCGGGGCGAGCGTCTTCTGCGCGAGCGTCTTCTGCGCGAGCGGCGACCGGCCGGGCGCGCTGCCGCAGCTCGCTCGGCGACAGCGCGAAGACCTCCCGCACGATGTCGTTGAAGGTCCGAATACTGGCGAACCCGGCGGCGAACGCGATCTCCGCCATCGGCAGCGCGCTGGTCTCGATGAGCAGCCGGGCGGTCTGCGCGCGCTGGGCCCGGGCGAGGGCCAGCGGCCCGGCGCCCAGCTCGGCCAGCAGCTGGCGCTCGACCTGGCGCGGGCTGTAGCCCAGCCGCGCGGCCAGGCCCGGCACCCCGTCCCGGTCCACGACGCCGTCGCCGATCAGCCGCATGGCCCGCGCGACCGCGTCGGCCCGCTCGTTCCACTGCGGGGAGCCGGGGCTGGCGTCGGGCCGGCACCGCTTGCAGGCACGGAAGCCGGCCTGCTGCGCGGCGGCGGCGCTGGGGTAGAAACGCATGTTGGCGGGCTTGGGAGGTACCACCGGGCAGCTGGGCCGGCAGTAGATCTTCGTCGTGGTGACGGCGGTGAAGAACCACCCGTCGAAGCGGGCGTCCTTGGACTGCACGGCGCGTACGCACCGCTCGGTGTCGGTGTGCATGTCTCAAGGATTTCGCAGGCGGCGCCCGGTGGCTGGCGAGAATCCGACATGGACGTGAGCCACCGGCCACCGGCCACCGACCCGCGGCTTCCGCGTCCGCACCCGGCTTCCGCGATCGCACCCGGCCTCCGTGACCGGCCCCGGCGCCCGTTCACGCCTCCAGCGCCGCCGCGAACGCCTCCTGCCCCCGGTCGTCGAAGACGACGAAGCGGACCTCGTCCAGCGGACCTATGCCGCGGGCGATCACCTCACGCACCGTCCGCACGGCGATCCGCGCGCCGTCGTCCAGCGGCCACCCGTACACGCCCGTCGAGATCGCCGGGAAGGCGACCGTACGGGCACCGAGCCCCACCGCCACCCCCAGCGACTCGCGATAGCAGGACGCGAGCAGCGCGGACCGGTCCTCCTCGCGTGAGTACACCGGCCCGACCGTGTGCACGACCCAACGGGCCGGCAGCGCGCCCGCCGTGGTCGCCACCGCCTGCCCGGTGGGCAGCCCGCGCCCGTACCGCGACGCGCGCAGCGCCCGGCACTCCTCCAGGATCCGCGGCCCGCCCCGCCGGTGGATCGCCCCGTCCACTCCCCCGCCGCCCAGCAGCGAGGAGTTGGCGGCATTCACGACGGCGTCCACGTCCTGCTCGGTGATGTCCCCAAGGACGAGCGTCAACCGCACGCCCTCGTCGTACTCGTACTCGTACTCGGCCTTGCTCATACGGGCATCATGGCGCAGCGGACGCGGCCGCCGCAGGGTCGCATCCGGGACCAGAACCGAGACCGGACGACGACGAAGGTCCCGACCGGATCCCGGTCAGAACCTTCGTTCGCCCTGATGCGCGCTATCCAGCGGGCTGTCCCAAAACTAGGCCCGCAGCACCCGAACACCCGCCGAGGCCAGACCGGTCGCCAACTGCCTGTGCTGGGGTGTGCAAAGCTCGATGGCCTCACCCGAGTGCAGATGCAGGTCCAGTGAGCCGTCGCCCAGCCAGGGGGCCGGGGCGGAGTGCACCGCGCCGAGGACGTCGGCCAGGGCGATGTCCAGGGCTTCGCCGGCTGGGCCGCGCAGGTGGATGGCCGAGGCGGTCAGTGCTGCGGCGCCGGCTCGGGCGGGGCCGCGGTCCCAGGTGGCTGCTTCCGTGTCATGGGCTACGTCCTCGTTCAGGCCGAAGCTCACTGCGTACGGGGCGGTCCCGGCGGGGAGGGCCGCCTCTGCGGTGCGGGCCGCCGCGCGCCGGGCCCGGCGTTCACGCAGGCGTGCCACCAGGACGAAGGGCAGCAGCAGGATGACGATGCCCAGCGCCCCGGCTGCGGCGACCCCGAGGTTGGCCGCGGTGCGCGGGCGGACCATACAGACCGCGCCGAGGACGACGACGGTCGGGGCGATCATGAGGGCGACGACACGGTAGGACCGATTTGTACCGGACGGCTCACCGGCCTCCGGCACGGTGAGGCGCTCCCGGAAAATCCCGCGGTTGCGTTCCGTTCCCTGTGCGGACTCCCGCTCGCCGGACCAGCGGTAGCGTCGGGCGTACTTCGCCGTGACCTGCCAGGCCAGCGCCCCGGCGGTGAACAGAGCGGTGGCACCCATGACCGTGGTCGAGGAGGCCGTGTCTCCGTTCGCCAGGACGACCAGGAAGAAGACGGCACAGGCGAGGACCGCGATGCCGCCGAGGTTGCCACGCAGGTGCAGGCCGCGGTCGCGGACGTAGCGGTCGAGAACCCGGGGACGCTGATCCGCCGGCTCCAACTCGGCCGGTATGTCACCTGCCGGCAGAGCGCGGGCCGCGGGGATACGCTCCAGCACGTACCAGGCCCGGATGCGCTGCCACCGCAGCCGGTCCCGCGACCGGATGGACCGCAATCCCAGCAGCGCGGCGCCTGCAATCACAACGGTCCCGGCGAAGCCGAGCAAGTTCTGCCCCAACCGCCCGCCCTCGCCGTCGGCACCCGCCTGCACCGCGTCCGTCACACTGCCCGCGCCGAGCGCGACCGCGGCCACCAGTAGTGCTGCGCAGCCCAGAAAGCCGAGCCCACGCAGCCGGGAGAAGTCCTCGCGCACCAGAGATTCGAGAGCCTGCGCCCGTTCCCGCAACAGGGCAGCTCGGTTCGGATACGCCTGGACGGGTTCAGGCGCCGGATACGGCTCGCCCCGCCTTCGCCGGGCCGCCGCGAGGCTGTCCGCGGTGGTCATGAGGTACTCCTTTACGTCTTCTGCTGTGTGTACGCTCTGCCGGTTCCGCCGACTACTGACTGTCCGCGAAGACGGACCGCCCACCGATTACCGCCACGAGACCGGCCAGCTCCCACGCCTGGTCGGCAGCCAGGCTGGTGCCGATGACCAGCAGTCCTCTGCCACCCTCCGAAGGACAGGCCAGCGCACCGGCAAGTCCGATGGGCACCGAAGGCACGCCGACGCCTTCGCCGAGTCCTTCCGGGACGTGGCCGGGTCCTTCCGGGACGGGGCCGGGTCCTTCCGGGACGGGCAGGAACGGCTGGGCGACAAAGCCGAAGCCCATGCCCATGTCGGTGGTGTACGCCTCGGTGTAGGACGGCGCGGCATGGTAGTTCTCGGCGAACAGCTTGGTCATCAGCTCCCCCAGATCGAGGTCGCTGGGGTTGTCCGGAACCTCGACGACACCCGCGTAGATCTGCCAGGCCGCCTGCGCGCCGGTGCTCGGCAGCGGAGCAGTGATGATCCCGTACATCAGCACGCCATCGGCGTAGAGCGTGTCGTGCCACTGCAACAGAGCGTCTGTGAATTCCGCACGTCGCGTGGCCGCCACATCCGGATAGGTGAGTCGGACGAGCTCGGCACACCGGGACCGGGTGGCTTCGCGATCCGGGCTGTCGGCCAGCAGATCGAACCAGTCACCTGGTGTGTACAAGTGGACTCGTCCAGCGGCTAGTTTGCCCATGGCGCCACCGTGTCCTTGTTGGTCAGCGGGCCGAAGTCCCACTTCAGGAGCTTGCCTGCGGTTTCGATGGAGTCCTGTGAGCCTTCAGCGGTGAAGGCATCGCCGGTCCAGGTGGTGAAGTACTGGCCGGTCCGCATGACGAATTCGCTGTGCCCCATGGAGTACTCGGCTCCGTCGGCCGCCCGCGCCGTACCTCTGGCGAACTGGAAGTAACCCTGTGGTACTTCCTGCGCCGCCAACAGCCCGCCGAGCTGCTTGACCATCCTCGGCTGCTGCCCGCTCGCCTTGGCTGCGCTGAGTATCTCGTCGCCCAACCGTGCGCCGACCTTGCCGAGTCCGAAGCCGACCGCGTCGAGAATGACGTCCTTGGTGGCCAGAGCCTTCACGAAACTACCGGTCGTACCGACCGCAGACAGGTAGTGCGCCACGAGCGCGACACCCGCGAGCGCCAGGGAAGCAGCCCCCAGGAACTGCAGACCGGGCACCAGCGCGAGGAATCCGGTGACCGTGCTGAGGAATCCGGCGACATCACCGAGGGTCTTGAACAGCGGCGCCAGCTCTTTGAGCGTGCCCATCGGATCCATGACGGCATCCGCCAGGTCTTCCAGGGCGTCACCGACCGTATCACCCAACTTCTCCCAGAACCCGGGTTCGTTGGGCGCTTCATCGAGCGCCTTCTTCAGGCGGGAGGCGGACCTGGCACCTTCCTCCTCGTACGCGGCGTGCAGTTCGCGGGCGCGACGCTTGACATCGGCAAGGGCGTCGTCGCCTGAGCCGGACGATGCGCCTTTCCCTTCGCCGGACCCGCCCTTACCGTCCTTCTCGGCGTCAGACTTCTTGATGTCGTGTGCCTCGGACTCGAGGGCACGTGCACGCTTCTGGTGACTGTGCATGTATTCAGCCCAGTCGCCGAGCACATTCCTTGCCGTAGAGAATGCGCTGTACGCCTCAGCGACCTTGGGGCGGAAATCGTCGGCCAGCAAGGCACGGAACGAATCAGCCGCTTTCCCGCGCCATTCACCTTGATCCGCACCCTTCAGTACCCGGGAAATCTCACCGAGGGCTTCGGCAGTTCCACGGACCTGCCTGGCGACATCCTTGGCTATTTCGTAGTCGCCGGGGCACGGCACAAATCCTAGAATGGGAAAATCGTCGACCGTCGGTGCGCTCACTTCTTCTTCGCCGCCTTCGAAAGCGCCGCCGCCAGATCCCTGTCCATATCGTCGAACTTCTTCTGGATCTGGTCGAGCGCTTCCACGGCACCCTTGGTGAACTTACGCAGTTGCCCGAAGCCGTAGGACCACTCATCGCCGAACTCGTCCATGCGTCGCTCCAGCTCGGCCGCCCCCATAGCCTTCGCGTCCACCTTTTCCATGGCTCGCGCAGGCTTGTCGAGCACCTCTCCGATGTGAGCCATGTTGCGCCGCACTCGCTTCAGCATGGCATAGTCGACGTACAAATCGGACAAGATTCCCCCCGGTGTGGCACTTGCAGGCGCGGACTGTGCAATGAACAGGCCGAGCGAGACATGTTAAATGAGTGGAAGCCGAAGCCGCCACTTCCCGGCCGGAGCACCTGAACCGCGCACTCGAAATAGCGGCCCCCGCCCCACGCTGGGCTACATGCCTTCGAACTCGGCGAACCCGACGACCAACTACTGACTCATTTCCACCCTGCGCTTCGGAGCGACCATCGGGATATCCAGATAAATATGGCGTCCGCCTGGTGGATATTGACGTGTCCCGGTACGGGTGGATATTCCGGTGTCTGCCCCGAGATTCGTGGAGTTGGCTTGCTGGGTTCCTTACGTCAACGGCATTGCGCGCATCTTGCACTCGGCCGGGCTGAGCATCCCGAGTGCGGAGTGCCGGCGTTGCCGGACCTACGGGCATCATGGCGCATCCGCGCGCCGCTCAGCCCCGGGTCTCCCTGATGCGGCGCCAGGCGGCCTTTGCCGCGTTGTGGCCGCACATGCCGTGGACGCCGCCGCCCGGTGGGGTGGCCGAGGAGCAGAGGAAGACGGCGGGGTGGGTGGTGGTGTACGGGATGCGGCGGGGCTTGGGGCGGAGCAGGGTCTGGAGGCCGGAGAAGGCGCCGACGCCGATGTCGCCGCCGACGTAGTTGGCGTTGCGTGCGGCCAGTTCGGGCGGGCCGGCGGTCGCGCGGGCCAGTACGAGGTCGCGGAAGCCGGGGGCGAAGCGTTCCAGCTGGCGCTCGATGGCGTCGGTGAGGTCGCCCGTCCAGCCGTTGGGGGCGTGGCCGTACGCCCAGAAGGTGTGCTTGCCCTCGGGGGCGCGGGAGGGGTCGATCAGGCTGGGCTGCGAGGTGATGAGGAACGGGCGCTCGGGGGCGCGGCCCTCGTGGGCGTCGCGCAGCGCGCGGCCGATGTCGCCCTCGGTGGGGCCGACATGGACCGTACCGGCGCGGCGCGCCTCCTCGGAGGTCCACGGGACGGGTCCGGACAGCGCATAGTCGATCTTGAAGGCGGAGGGGCCGTAGCGGTACGAGCTGAAGGCGTTGCCGAGCCCCGCGATGCGGGCCAGCGCCGTCGGCGAGGTGTCGAAGATGTACGCGCGGGCGGGCGGCAGGTCGTCCAGTCGCTTGACCTCGTAGTCCGTGTGGATCACGCCGCCCTGGTCACGGAGGTACCCGGCGAGCGCGTCCGGGATGGCCTGGGAGCCGCCGCGGGCGATGGGCCAGCCGTACGCGTGCGCCGCCAGCATGAAAGTCAGGGCGATGGCGCCGGTGGCGATGCCGGTGAGCGGGTGGATGACGTGCGCCGCGCAGCCGGCGAAGACGGCGCGCGCCTTCTCGTCGTGGAAGCGGCGGTTCAGCACGGCCACCGGCGGGATGCCGGCCAGGCCGAAGCGGGCGAGGGTCACCGGGTCGCGCGGGAACCCTTCGAGGACGCCGCGCATCATGTCGCGCGCGAGCGTGTCCCACTTGCCGCGGAAGGGGTCGACCAGGCGGCGGTACGGGCCGGCGTCGCGGACGCCGAAGGACCGCGCGGTCTCGCCCACGGAGCGGGACAGCACGGCGGCGCTGCCGTCCGGGAAGGGGTGCGCCATGGGCAGTTCGGGGTGCAGCCACTCCAGGCCGTAGCGCTCCAGGGGGAGGTCGCGGAAGGCGGGCGAGCCGATCCCGGTCGGATGCACGGCCGCGCACGGGTCGTGCCGGAAGCCGGGGAGCGTCAGCTCCTCCGTACGCGCGCCACCGCCGATCGTGTCCCGCGCTTCGAAGACCTCGACGGACATGCCCCGGCGGGCCAGTTCGACCGCCGCGGTCAGGCCGTTCGGTCCGGCTCCGATCACCACGGCATCGAGCATCGTCGGCACCTGCGCCACTCCCCTCGTATCGATCCTCCTCTTCGAGGATCAGTCGGCGGCTGAGAGCCTGTGACCTCACTTCGGTCGGACTGGGGTCGGACTTCGGTCAGGGAGACGACACGGGCTCTGCGAGCAGATCGAGGATACGCCGGGCGGTGGCCGCGTCCCGCGCCGCGGTGAACGGCAGGGTGTTGCCCCCGGATATCCGGAACGGCGCGCCGGAGAGGGTCATGCTCACGCCGCCCGCCTCCTGGACGAGCAGCAGGCCCGCCGCGTGGTCCCAGGCGTTCTCCCATGTGAACGCCGTGGCCTCCAGGGTGCCGCGGGCGACGGCCAGGTACTCCAGGCCCGCCGAGCCGCAGGGGCGGGGCGCGACGCCCTCGCAGACCAGGCCGGACAGCGCGCGCTTCTCGGCGACGGTGGTGAAGTCGTGGTGGGACATGGCGACTTCGAGGGTCTTGCCCTCGTGCGGCGCGCCGGCACGGAGCCGGCGGCCGTTCAGCCGGGCGCCGCCGCCGCGCACCGCGACGGCCATCTCCTCCAGCGCCGGTGCGTACGTCCAGGAGGCCAGCAGCTCGCCGCGGTGGGCGAGCGCGACCAGGGTCGCGAAACCGGGGTCGCCGTGCACGAACTGCCGCGTGCCGTCGACCGGGTCCACGATCCACACGGGCGCGTCGCCGTGCAGCGCGTCCAGTACGGCGGGGTCGGCGTGCACCGCCTCCTCGCCCACCACGGCCGAGCCGGGGAGCAGGGCCGTGAGGGCTACCGTGAGGTGCTCCTCGGCGCGCTGGTCGGCGATGGTGACCAGGTCGTGCGGGCCGTTCTTCTCCACCACCTCGTGGGCGGCGAGCTGCCGGAAGCGGGGCAGGATCTCGGCCGCCGCGGCCTCGCGGACGGCCTTCTCGACGGCGTCGAGGTCGACGGCCGCGAGCACGGCCTCGGCCGTCCCGGCCGGGCCCGTCACGTCCGCCGCCCTGTCGTCCATGCCTGCCCTGTCCGTCCTGTCCGTCCTGTCCGCCCTGTCCGTCCTGTCGTCGTTGTTTGCAGGAATCGCAGGAATTGCTTCGATCATGTCTCCATGGAAGCACGGACCACTGACACGGCACCTGGAATCCAGATGAACCCCAGGTGCACGCGTTCGCCCCGCGGTGACCTGCGGTGACCTGCTGTGGCCGGCCGGTGTCCGGGGGTCAGCGTCCCACCGCGTACCCCTGCATCCCCCGCGGGTTCGCGGCGGCGGAGAGTACGCCGGTCTCCGGGTCGCGGGCGACCGCGCACAGTCGGCCCTCGGACCAGGCGTCGCCGACGGTCACGTCGTGGCCGCGCTCCCGCAGCCCCGCGACGACCTCCTCGCCGATGCGGGACTCCACCGTCACGCTCCCCGGCCGCATGGCGCGCGGGAAGAAGGACCCGGGGAAGGAGTCGGTGTGCCAGTTCGGCGCGTCGATCGCGCCCTGGAGGTCGAGGCCGCCGCGTACGGGTTCGCGCTGCGCCACGGCCAGGAAGAAGTGCAGCTGCCACTGGTCCTGCTGGTCACCGCCCGGCGTACCGAAGGCCATCACCGGCACCCCGTCGCGCAGCGCCAGGGACGGGGTGAGGGTCGTGCGCGGGCGGCGGCCCGGGGTGAGGGAGTTGGGCAGCCCCTCCTCCAGCCAGGCCATCTGCAGCCGCGTACCGAGCGGGAAGCCGAGGCCCGGGATCACCGGGTTGGACTGCAGCCAGCCCCCGGAGGGCGTGGCCGAGACCATGTTGCCCCAGCGGTCGACGATGTCGATGTGGCAGGTGTCGCCCCGGGTGGCCCCGCTGCGGTCGACCTCGGGGGCGACGGCGGCCTTGCCCGCGCCCCCGGTGCCGATACCGGTGCCGGTCGCGACGGTCGGCTCGCCCGCGCCGGAGACGCCCAGCGCGTCGAAGCCGGGCTCGCCGGCGGCGACGGCGGTGGCGTGCTTGCTGAGGCGCGGGGCGCGGCCGTCCGGTCGGCCGGGGCGCAGCTCGTACGAAGCGGTGCCGTCGATCAGCGCCCTGCGCTCGGCGTTGTACCCGGCCGAGAGCAGGGTTCCCAGCGGTACGTCGGTCGCGCCCGCGCCCTCCGCGTCGCCGTACCACGCCTCGCGGTCGGCCATGGCGAGCTTGGTGCCCTCGATGAGCCGGTGCACGTACTCGGGGCTGCCGTAGGCGGGCAGCTCCTCGGGGAGCAGCGCGAGCTGCTGGAGGAGGGCCGGACCCTGGGACCAGGCGCCCGCCTTGGCGACGGTCCAGCCGTTCCAGTCGTACGTGACCGGCTCCTCGTACGTGGCACGGAAGGCGGCGAGGTCGTCACCCGTGAGCGTGCCGGCGTGCCGCTCCCCGGAGGTGTCCATGGCGGGGCGCGCGGCGAACGCGGCCATCGCCTCGCCGATGAAGCCCTCGCGCCAGACGCGGCGGGCCGCGTCGATCTGCGCCTCGCGGCCGGGGCCCGCCGCCTCGGCCTCGCGGATCAGCCGCTCCCAGGTGTCGGCGAGCGGCCGGTTCCGCAGAAGTCCGCCGGGGGCCACGGAGCGGCCGCCGGGGAGGTAGATCTCGGCCGAGGTCGGCCACTCGTTCTCGAAGAGCTCGCGGACGGTCTCCACGGTCTCGCCGACCCGGTCGACGGCCGGGTGCCCGTCGCGCGCGTAACCGATGGCGTACGAGAGGACCTCGGCGAGCGTCTTCGTGCCGTGGTCGCGGAGCAGCAGCAGCCAGGCGTCGAACGCGCCCGGTACGGCGGCGGCGAGCGGGCCCGTACCGGGGACGAGGTCCAGGCCGAGCGAGGTGTAGTGCGCGACGGTCGCGCCGGCCGGCGCTGGACCCTGGCCGCACAGCACCTGTACGGGGCCGTCGGCCGGGGCGAGGATGATCGGGACCTCGCCGGCCGGGCCGTTCAGGTGCGGCTCGACGACGTGCAGTACGAAGCCGGCGGTGACCGCGGCGTCGTAGGCGTTGCCGCCGCCCTCCAGGACCGCCATGGCGGACTGGGATGCCAGCCAGTGGGTGGTCGAGGCCATGCCGAAGGTTCCCTGGAGGGTGGGGCGGGTCGTAAACACGTGGCTCCCTTGTGGTCGCGGTTCTGCGGATCGTGCGGGTGGTGCCGTGGCGCGCCAGGGATCGCCCTGCGGGCTCGTCCTCAATCGCCGGACGGGCTTGATTTTGCTGGGCTTCGTCTTCAAGCCGACGGGCTTGATTTGGCTGGGCTTCGGCCTTCGAGTGGAGGGGCGGAATCGTCCACCAAGTGGCAGGAAACCCTGCGGGCCCCCGGTAGCTCCCGTAGCTGCGGGACTTCCGTGCGGCAGCGGTCCACCGCTGCCGGGCAGCGGGTGTGGAAGTGGCAGCCCGGGGGTGGGGTGAGTGGGCTCGGGAGGTCGCCGTGCAGGACGATGCGTTCGCGGGTGCGCTGGGCGACCGGGTCCGGTACGGGGGCCGCTGACAGGAGCGCCTGTGTGTACGGATGGAGGGGCTCGGCGAAGAGCCGGGCCGTCGGCGCCTCCTCGACGATCCGGCCCAGGTACATCACGGCGATCCGGTCCGCCAGGAACTCCACGGCGGCCAGGTCGTGGGTGATGAACAGGCAGCCGAAGCCGCGGTCCCGCTGCAGGTCGGCGAGGAGGTTGAGGACCGACGCCTGCACGGAGACGTCCAGCGCCGAGGTCGGCTCGTCCGCGATCAGCAGGTCAGGGGCGACGGAGAGCGCGCGGGCGAGGGAGATTCGCTGGCGCTGGCCGCCGGAGAGCTCGTGCGGGTGCCGGTCGGCGTGTTCGGGGCGCAGCCCGACCTGGCCGAGCAGCTCCTCGACGCGGGCCCGGAGGCCGGACCTCGGTACCAGGCGGTGCAGCCGCAGCGGCTCGGCGACGATCTGCCCGATGGTCATGCGGGGGTCGAGCGAGGAGGACGGGTCCTGGAAGACCAGGTGGACATCGGTACGCAACGGGCGCATGGCGCGGCGCGAGAGGTGGGTGATGTCGGTGCCCTTCAGGGCGATGCGGCCGCCGGTCGGCTCGTCGAGGCGGACCACGCAGCGGCCGACCGTGGTCTTGCCGCTGCCCGACTCCCCCACCAGGCCGAGCACTTCGCCGCGCGCGATGGTCAGGCTGACACCGTCCACGGCACGGACGGCGCCTCCGGAGGAGGCGAAGTGCCGCTCCAGGTCGCGTACTTCGAGTACGGGAGGCACGTCGGCCCCGCCGTCACGCGCGGCCGGTATCTCATGTGCGGCGCTCATCCGGCGGCCTCCTCGTGCGCGGTGGCGGGCGTGGCGGTGGGTGTCGCGGCGGGTGTCGCGGCGGGGTGCCAGCACGCCACGCGGTGGCCGGACTCCGGTGTCAGCGGCGGCCGCGCCGTCCCGCACCGCTCGTCGGCGTGCGCACAGCGGTCGGCGAAGGTGCAGGCGTCCGGCTGGGCGGTCAGGCTCGGTACCAGTCCGGGGATCTCCGGCAGCCGGCGCTTCCCTTCCTGGCCCGGCCGCAGTACTGCCCCCAGGAGGCCGCGCGTATACGGGTGCCGGGGCGCGGCGAACAGCTCGTCTACCGGGGCCTGTTCGACGGCCCGGCCCGCGTACATCACCAGCACCCGGTCCGCCGCGTCGGCGACCACGCCCAGGTCGTGGGTGATCAACACGATGGCGGTGCCCAGGCGCTCGCGCAGCGACTGGAGGACCTCGAGGATGCCGGCCTGGACGGTGACGTCCAGCGCGGTGGTCGGCTCGTCGGCGATGAGGACGGCCGGGTCGCAGGCCACCGCGACGGCGATCATGACGCGCTGCCGCATACCGCCGCTGAGCTGGTGCGGGTACTCCGCCACGCGGCGCTCCGGCGCGGGGATGCCGACCAGGCCGAGCAGTTCGACGGCTCTCTCCTTCGCCTCCTTGCGGGTCAGGCCCTGGTGGCGGCGGAGTACCTCGCCGATCTGGCGGCCGACGGTGAGGACCGGGTTCAGCGAGGTCATCGGCTCCTGGAAGATCATCGCGAGGTCCTTGCCGCGGACCTTCGCCAGCTCCTTCTCGTCCGCCCCGGCCAGCTCCCGGCCGCCGAGCCGGACGGACCCGGTGACGGTCGCGGTGGACGGCAGCAGGCCCATGACGGCCATGGAGGTGACGGACTTGCCGCAGCCCGACTCGCCGACGATGGCGAGGACTTCACCGGCCGCCACGTCGTACGAGAGGGAGTCGACGGCGTGCACGGTACGGGTGTCGGAGCGGAAGGAGACGGACAGGTCGCGGACGCTCAGTACGGGTGCGCCGGGCACGTCAGGAGCCTGGTGCGGGGTGCTCATCGGGTGCCTCCGCGGGGGTCGAGGACGTCGCGCAGTCCGTCGCCGAGCAGGTTGAAGGCCAGCGTCGCGGCGACGATGGCGAGGCCGGGGAAGACCGCCATCCAGGGCGCGGGGCCGAGGAAGGGCTGGGCGCCGGCGAGCATCACGCCGAGCGAGGGGGCCGGGGGCTGGACACCGAGGCCGAGGAAGCTGAGCAGCGCCTCGCCGATGATCGCGGCGGGGATGCCGACGGTGGCCTGGACGATCAGCGCCGAGGTCGCGTTGGGGAGGATGTGCCGGACGAGTACGGTGCCGTCGCCGCCGCCGTTGACGATCGCGGCGCCCACGTAGTCCAGGTGTTTCAGGCGCAGCGTCTCGGCGCGTGCGATGCGGATGACGGCCGGTACCTGCGAGATGCCGATGGCGAGGGTGGCGTTGAGCAGGGACGGGCCGAGGACCGCCGCCAGCCCGACCGCGAGGACGAGGAAGGGGAAGGCGAGCAGGGTGTCGGTGAGCCGGGAGACCGCGGAGTCGGCGTACGTGCCGTAGTACCCGGCGGCCAGACCCAGCGGTACGCCGATGACGAAGGCCAGTACCACGGCGAGCAGGCCCACCTGCATGGACGCGCGGGCGCCGTAGATCACCCGGGAGAGCTGGTCGCGGCCGAGGTCGTCGGTGCCGAGCCAGTGCGCCCAGGAGGGCGGTGCCAGCGCGGCATCGAAGTCCGGGCCTGCCGGGTCGTACGGGGCGAGCAGCGGGGCGCAGAGCGCCGCCAGTACGAAGACGGCGGCGATCACCGCGCCGGTGAGGGCGAGCCGGTTCCTGCGCAGGGCGCGCAGCCGGGTGCGCAGGGTGCCGGGGCGCGGCGTGCCGGCGGCGGGCGCGGGCGGCGCGGCGGGCGCGACCGGGGTGTCCGGAGTGGCGGTCATCGGGCACCTCCGAGCCGGATGCGCGGGTCGATGACCGAATAGAGCACATCGACCGCGAGGTTGACGAGGATGTAGGCGGCGGAGGTGCACAGCACCACGCCCTGGAGCATCGTGTAGTCGCGCGTGAAGACCGCGTCGATGGTGAGCTTGCCGAAGCCGGGCAGGACGAAGATCTGCTCGGTGACGACGGCGCCGGAGATGAGGTGTCCGAGCTGGAGGCCGAGGACGGTCACCACGGTCACCAGGCTGTTGCGCAGCGCGTGCCCACCGATGACCTGACGGCGTGACAGTCCCTTGGCGCGGGCGGTGCGCACGTAGTCCGCCGACAGGCTGTCGAGCATCGCGCCGCGGGTCTGCCGCATCACGACGGCCGCGAGCCCGGAGCCGAGGACGACGGCCGGCAGCACCATGCGCCGCAGATTGTCGACCGGGTCCGTGCCGAACGGCACGTAACCGGACGCCGCGAAGACCGGTACGGCGATCGCGAAGGCGAGTACGAGGACGATGCCGAGCCAGAAGGTGGGGACGGAGAGCCCCAGCAGGGCGACGGCGTTGGCCAGCCACTCCGTCGCCTTTCCGCGCCGCACGGCCGCCAGTACGCCCGTCCCGATGCCGAGGACGACCGCCAGGAGGAGGGAGAGCGCGGCCAGTTCGAGCGTCACGGGGAGGGCGTTCAGTATGGAATCCAGGACGGGCAGGCCGGTGCGGGCCGAGGTGCCGAGGTCGCCGGTGAGGGCGTGGCCGACGAACCGCCCGTACTGGACCACGATGTTGTCGTTCAGCCCGTACGCCTCGCGGATCGCGGCCAGCGCCTCGGGGCTGCGCTCCTCGCCCGCCAGCGCGAGGGCCGGGTCGCCGGGCAGCGCGCGGATGCCGGCGAAGACGACGACGCTGACGAGGAAGAGCGTGATCAGGGACTGGCGCAGCCGGGTGAGGAGGTAACGGCTCATCGGGCGTACCCCGCATCCATGAAGCAGTTCATCGGGCGTACCCCGCGTTCTTCACGCGCACCAGGCCGTCGCCGTAGACCCGCACGCCTGCCACGTTCTTCCGCGCCACGACGTAGTTCTTCTGCCGGTAGAGGTAGATCAGCGCGTGCTGATCGCTTATACGGTCGGCGAGTTGCGTGTAGACACGGGCGCGGCCGGTCCGGTCGGCAGTAGTACGCCCCTCGGCGATCAGCCGGTCGATCGCCGGGTCGGAGATGCCGTACGTGTTCATCGCTCCTGCCGTGCCGACGAAGGAGGCGATGTTGCCGTCCGGGTCGAGCCGCCCGGACCAGCCGCTGACGTATGCGTCGAACTGCCCGGCGTCGGTCTCCTCCAGGAGCGTGGCGTACTCCATGGGCCGCAGCCGTACGTCGAAACCGGCCTCGCGCGCCATCGCCTGGATCACCTGGCCGAGGCGGCTGTCCTCGGGCGAGGTGGAGACCTTCAGCTCGATCGGAACCGGGAGCCTGACGCCCGCCTCCTTGAGCAGCTTCTTCGCGCGCGGCAGGTCGCGCTCCGGGCAGTCGGCGGGCCCCGGCGCGATGGCCGACTCCGGCGAGACGGGGCCGCAGGCCGGCTCGTACATGCCCTGGAAGACGACCTTGTTGATCAGCTTGCGATCCAGGGCGAGCGCGAAGGCTTCGCGGACGCGCGGGTCGCGGGCGAGCACCGTGCGCAGCTTCCCGGGCTTCTCCCCCGTCCCGTGCACGTTTCCGATGTTGAAGCCGAGGCCTTGGTAACCGAGCGAGGGCGAGTTGAAGAGCTGGAGCTGCGGTTCGGTGAGCGAGCTCTGCACCTCCACCGGGCCCATCTGGTCGCCGACCTGCACATCGCCGGAGCGCAGGTTCGCCAGCCGGACGCCGCCGTCGGTGATGGTCTTGTAGACGACGCGGTTCAGGTGGACCTTGTCCGCGTCGTAGTACCGGGGGTCCTTCGTGAGCACGATGCGGTCGCCCGCGACGCGTTCGACGTACTTGAACGGGCCGACGCAGGACGGGTGGTTGGTGAAGTTCTTGCCGTACTTCGCGAGCGCACGCGGGGACATGACCATCCCGGCGCGGTCGGCGAGCACGCCGGTGAGCGGGACGTACGGCGTCTTCAGGCGAATGCGGACGGTGTACCGTCCGGCGGCCTCGGCCTTGACCAGCGGGCCGAGTTCGGTGGCGCGGGCGGAGCCGGGGAGGGTGCGATGACGTTCCAGGGACCGGGCGACGGCGGGCGCGTCGAGGCGGGTGCCGTCGCTGAACGTCACGCCGTGGCGGACCGGGATGGTCACGGTCCGGCCGGCGTCGGAGGTCTTCGGCAGGGCGGTCGCCAGCTGCGGCACGACCTTGCCCGCGCGGTCGGTGTCGTACAGCTTCTCGCACATGCCGGCGAAGACGGTGCGGCCGACGAGGGTCTGCGCGAGGGTCGGATCGAGCTTGTCGGGGTCGGACTTGAGGGCGACGGTGAGCGTGCCGCCGTCCTTCGTGGGGCGGTGGTCGGTCATCCGGACCCCGCCCACCTCGGTGGCGGCGGAGGTGAGCGACCCGCACCCCGCGGCGCTGATCACCAGCCCAACTGCCAGCGGAACAGCCGCTGTTCGGCGCACGTGACGCTACCTCCCGAACGATCATCAAGAACGCATCGCGAACGATCACCAGGAACGAATGCAGCAGACCGTATTTCGCATACAGACGACCGGCAAGAGGCTGTCCCGGATCTTGGGCAGTTTCTGGTTACATCTAAATAACCGCACCCGACAACCCGGCCAAGTCCCCCACCCCGCCCCGCGTACGCTGGCGGCATGAGCGTCGCGATCCTCAGCGGTGCCGGGATCTCCACCGACTCCGGCATCCCCGACTACCGCGGGCCGAACGGCGTGTGGCGCCGCGACCCGGACGCCGAGAAGCTCGTCACGTACGCGTACTACATGAACGACCCCGAGATCCGGCGCCGGTCCTGGCTGATGCGGCGGGACGGCCCGGCGCTGCGCGCGAAGCCGAACGCCGCGCACGAGGCCGTCACCCGCCTGGAGCGCTCCGGCGTCCCCGTCCGCGTGATCACGCAGAACGTCGACGGGCTGCACCAGCTCGCCGGGATGCCCGACCGCAAGGTCCTGGAGCTGCACGGCACCGCCCGCACCGCGGTCTGCACCGAATGCCGCGCCCGGACGCCGATGGCCGACGCGCTGGCCCGGGTGACCGCGGGCGACCCGGACCCCGCGTGCCTCGACTGCGGCGGGATCATGAAGTCGGCGACCGTGATGTTCGGCGAGATCCTGGACCCGGAGGTACTGGGCGCGGCGATCACAGTGGCGAAGAACTGCGACGTCTTCCTCGCGGTCGGCACGAGCCTGTCCGTCCAGCCCGCCGCATCCCTCGCGGGCCTAGGGCGTGTCTTTCGGATCATCCCGGGGCCGCGACGCCTGGCACAGCACCTCGCGGCGTTGTCGCATCACCCACGGACACCCAGTCCGAGGGCGACGCTCCGCCTTGCGATGCACCGCACCAGACGCCGCGACCTGGTCCGGGCTGATCCAAAAGACACGCCCTGGCCGCCGACCACGGCGCCCGCCTGATCATCGTCAACGCCGAGCCGACCCCGTACGACGACCTCGCCGACGAGATCGTCCGCGACCCGATCGGCGAGGCGCTCCCCCGGCTGCTGGCCGATTTGCACCCGTGACCGCCGACAGGCTTGCCCCCCTTTGACGGGGAATGCCGGTGGCGGCGTTACGGTTGACCCGGCGGCCGGCCGGTCGGACGGCCGCGGAGACGTGGAGGATGAGCGCCGTGCAGAGCAGGCATCACGGTGAGTACAAGGTGCCCGGCGGCAAGCTGGTCGTCGTCGACCTGGAGGTCGCGGACGGCGTGCTGCGCCACGTCCGCGTCGCCGGTGACTTCTTCCTGGAGCCGGACGACGCGCTGCCGGCCATCAACGCGGCCTTGGAAGGCGCGCCCGCCGACACCGGCACCCGCGGCCTGGCCGACCGTATCGAGGCCGCCCTGCCCGAGGACGTCGCCATGATCGGCTTCACCGCCGAGTCGGTCGGCGTCGCGGTCCGCCGGGCCGTCGCCCAGGCCACCGACTGGACCGACTACGACTGGCAGATCATCCACGAGCCGCCGCAGGCGCCCGCGCTGCACATGGCGCTCGACGAAGTACTGACCACCGAGGTCGCCGAGGGGCGGCGCCCGCCGACGCTCCGCGTCTGGGAGTGGGACCGCCCCGCCGTGATCATCGGCAGCTTCCAGTCGCTGCGCAACGAAGTGGACCCCGCGGGCGCCGAGAAGCACGGCGTCACGGTCGTCCGGCGGATCAGCGGCGGCGGCGCGATGTACGTCGAGCCTGGCAACACGATCACGTACTCGCTCTGCGTCCCCGAGTCCCTCGTGCACGGCCTGACCTTCGCGGAGAACTACGCGTACCTCGACGACTGGGTACTCGGGGCGCTCGGCGACATGGGCATCAACGCCTGGTACAAGCCGCTCAACGACATCGCCACGGACGCCGGGAAGATCGCCGGCGCGGCCCAGAAGCGCATCGTGGCGGGCTCCGGCGCCGTCCTGCACCACGTGACGATGTCCTACGACATCGACGCGGACAAGATGGTCGAGGTGCTCCGCATCGGCAAGGAGAAGCTCTCCGACAAGGGCACCACCAGCGCCAAGAAGCGGGTGGACCCGCTGCGCCGCCAGACCGGCCTCCCCCGCGCCCAGGTCATCGACCGCATGATCACCTCCTTCCGCGCCCGCTACGGCGGCACGGACGGCACGGTCACGGAGGAGGAGTTCGCCCGCGCCCGCGAACTGGCGACCGCCAAGTTCAGCTCCCCGGAGTGGACGACCCGGGTGCCGTAGGGCTCGGGTGCCGCAGGGCTCGGGTGCCGCAGGGCTCGGGTGCCGTAGGACTGTCGAACCCGGGTGCCGTAGCGCCAAACCTGTAAAGCCGCAGGGGCCTTGACCAATGGTTCTGCGGCAACGTAGCGTCAACTGCACTGACTCGTGACTCGTGAGCTGCCGGAAGGAGGCGAAGTCGAATGTCCACCCTCTTCGACCTGCATCGCCTCGCTCTCCGGACCGCCTGGATCCCGGGTCGTGTAGCACACGGCTGCTGAGCAGCCCTTCTTCCGGCGTGCCCGTTTCGCGGCCCCGGCATCTTCTTTCCGTCACCGCCTGCGGCACGTCGCCGCGCGCTGATCAGCGCTGCGGATTCTTGCGCCGTGCCGATTCACGCGGCGGCTATTTGAGCTGTGCCATCTCGAAATAGAAAGCTCCTGAAATGGCGACTAGGACAACCATATCGACCGCGCGCCGAAATGAGGATGTGCCATGGTAGCGGCACGGATCACGGTCAACGGGAAAGAAACCCCCATTTCACCGGCCGCCCCCCACACCACGGTGCTGGATTTCCTGCGCGAGCGGGGACTCACCGGCACCAAGGAGGGCTGCGCCGAGGGCGAGTGCGGCGCCTGTTCGGTCCTGGTGGCCCGCCCCGGGGTGAACAAGCCGACCGACTGGGTGGCGGTCAACGCCTGCCTCGTCCCGGCCGCGGCGCTCGACGGCCAGGAGGTCATCACCTCCGAAGGCCTCGCCACCGCCGGCGCACCCGGCACGCCGCCCGCGCTGCACCCGGTGCAGGAAGAGATGGCGGTCCGCGGCGGCTCCCAATGCGGTTACTGCACACCGGGGTTCATCTGCAGCATGGCCTCCGAGTACTACCGGCCGGACCGCTGCGCGCACGAGGGCTCGGAAAAAGCCGATGAGGTCGACGGTGAGCACGGTCCGAATGGATTCGATCTGCACTCGCTGAGCGGAAACCTGTGCCGTTGCACCGGTTACCGTCCGATTCGCGATGCCGCGTTCGCCGTGGGTGAGCCCGCCGAGGACGACCCGCTGGCGCAACGCCGCGAGCAGTCCCCGCCGGAGCCGGTCGCCACTGAGTACTCCCAGGACGACAAGGCGTTCGTACGGAAGAACACCCTTTCCGAGACGCTGCAGTTGCTGCGCGAGCGGCCCGAAGCGGTCGTCGTCGCCGGCTCCACCGACTTCGGCGTCGAGGTGAACATCCGTTCCCGGCGCGCGGAATGCGTGGTCGCCATCGACCGGCTCGCCGAAATGCGGGAGCTGCGCGTCGAATCCGATTACATCGAGATCGGCGCCGCGCTGACGCTCACCGAGATCGAGCGCAAGCTCGACGGTGAAGTACCTCTTCTTGCCGAGCTGTTCCCGCAGTTCGCGTCCCGGCTGATCCGCAACGGTGCGACCCTCGGCGGCAACCTGGGTACCGGCTCGCCCATCGGCGACAGTCCGCCGGTACTGCTGGCCCTTGAGGCGTCGCTGGTGCTCGCCGACGCCGACGGCGAGCGCGTGGTCCCGCTGGCGGACTACTTCACCGGTTACCGGCAGAGCGTGCGCCGCCCCGACGAGCTGATCCGCGCGGTGCGCATTCCGCGGCCGCTGTCGCCGGTCACGGCCTTCCACAAGATCGCCAAGCGGCGCTTCGACGACATCTCCAGCGTCGCGGTCGGCTTCGCGCTCGACATCGAGGGCGGAATCGTCCGCAAGGCCCGCATAGGTCTGGGCGGCGTGGCCGCCACCCCGATCCGCGCGCTCGCCACCGAGGCGGCCCTGGAGGGCAAGCCGTGGGTGACGGAGACCGTCGAGGCCGCGGCCCGGGTGCTGCGCGGTGAAGGCACGCCGATGAGCGATCACCGCGCCAGCGATCTCTACCGTTCCGCGATGCTCGGCCAGAGCCTGCTGAAGCTGCACGCACAGACCACCGAGGCGGTGTCGTCATGAGTCATCTGTCCGAGATTCCCGAAAAGCCGGTAGTCGGCGTTCCGATGCCGCACGAGAGCGCCGGCCTGCACGTCACCGGTACCGCGCTCTACACAGACGACCTGATCCACCGCACCAAGGACGTGCTGCACGCCTACCCGGTCCAGGTCATGAAGGCGCACGGCCGGATCACCGCGCTGCGCACCGAGCCCGCGCTCGCCGTGCCCGGTGTGGTCCGCGTGCTGACCGGTGCCGACGTGCCCGGCGTCAACGACGCCGGCATGAAGCACGACGAACCGCTCTTCCCCGACGAGGTCATGTTCCACGGCCACGCGGTCGCCTGGGTGCTCGGCGAGACCCTGGAGGCGGCCCGGCTCGGTGCGGCGGCCGTCGAGGTGGAGCTCGACGAGCAGCCCTCCCTCGTCACGCTCCAGGACGCGATCGCGGCCGGCAGCTATCACGGTGCCCAGCCCCTCATGGAGACCGGTGACATCGACGCCGGCTTCGCCGACTCCGCGCACGTCTTCACCGGCGAGTTCCAGTTCGCCGGTCAGGAGCACTTCTACCTGGAGACGCACGCGGCGCTCGCCCAGATCGACGAGAACGGGCAGGTGTTCATCCAGAGCAGCACCCAGCACCCCTCGGAGACCCAGGAAATCGTCTCCCACGTGCTCGGTGTGCCGAGCCACGAGGTGACGGTGCAGTGCCTGCGGATGGGCGGCGGCTTCGGCGGCAAGGAGATGCAGCCGCACGGCTTCGCGGCCGTCGCCGCGCTCGGCGCCAAGCTGACCGGCCGGCCGGTCCGGTTCCGGCTCAACCGGACCCAGGACCTGACCATGTCCGGCAAGCGGCACGGTTTCCACTCCACGTGGAAGATCGGCTTCGACGCCGAGGGCCGCATCCAGGCCCTCGACGCCACCCTGACCGCGGACGGCGGTTGGAGCCTGGACCTGTCCGAGCCGGTCCTGGCCCGCGCGCTGTGCCACATCGACAACACGTACTGGATTCCCAACGCGCGCGTCGCCGGTCGCATCGCCAAGACCCACACGGTCTCCAACACCGCCTTCCGCGGCTTCGGCGGGCCGCAGGGCATGCTGGTGATCGAGGACATCCTGGGCCGCGTCGCGCCGCAGCTCGGCCTGGACCCCATGGAGCTGCGGGAGCGCAACTTCTACCGGCCGGGCCAGGGCCAGACGACGCCGTACGGACAGCCGGTCACGCAGCCCGAACGGATCTCCACCGTCTGGCAGCAGGTCCAGGACGACGCCGGCATCGCCGACCGCAAGCGTGAGATCGCGGCTTTCAACGCCGCGCACCCGCACACCAAGCGGGCCCTCGCGATCACCGGCATCAAGTTCGGCATCTCGTTCAACCTCACCGCCTTCAATCAGGGCGGCGCGCTGGTGCTGATCTACAAGGACGGCTCGGTCCTGATCAACCACGGCGGCACCGAGATGGGCCAGGGCCTGCACACCAAGATGCTGCAGGTGGCCGCGACCACGCTGGGCATTCCGCTGCACAAGGTGCGCCTCGCCCCGACGCGTACGGACAAGGTGCCCAACACCTCGGCCACCGCGGCCAGTTCCGGCGCCGACCTCAACGGTGGCGCGATCAAGAACGCCTGTGAGCAGCTGCGCGAGCGGCTGCTGCAGGTGGCCGGCACCCAGCTCGGCGCGAACGCCTCGGACGTCCGCATCGTCGAGGGCGTCGCACGCGCCCTGGGCAGCGACGCGGAGCTGGCCTGGGACGACCTGGTGCGCACCGCGTACTTCCAGCGCGTTCAGCTGTCGGCTGCCGGGTACTACCGGACCGAGGGCCTGCACTGGGACGCGAAAACGTTCCGGGGCTCGCCGTTCAAGTACTTCGCCCATGGCGCCGCCGCGACCGAGGTGGAGGTGGACGGCTTTACGGGCGCGTACCGCATCCGTCGCGTCGACATCGTCCACGACGTCGGCGACAGCCTCTCCCCGATGATCGACATCGGTCAGGTCGAGGGCGGCTTCGTGCAGGGCGCGGGCTGGCTGACGCTGGAGGACCTGCGCTGGGACACCAGTGACGGCCCGAACCGCGGCCGGCTGCAGACCCAGGCCGCCAGCACCTACAAGCTGCCGAGCTTCTCGGAGATGCCCGAGGAGTTCAACGTCACGCTGCTGGAGAACGCCACCGAGGAGGGCGCGGTCTTCGGGTCCAAGGCGGTGGGTGAGCCTCCGCTGATGCTGGCGTTCTCGGTGCGCGAAGCGTTGCGGCAGGCCGCCGCGGCGTTCGGGCCCACGGGAGTCAGCGTGGACCTCGCCTCCCCCGCGACCCCGGAGGCGGTGTACTGGGCCATCGAAGCGGCTCGCGGCGGAGACACGGGGAGCAGCGGCACCGAAGCCCCCGTCACTGCGAGCGCCTTGAGCAATGCCTGACATGACCTGGGTGGCCGCGGTCGCGCGGTTGCGGGCCCGCCGGGAGACCGGCGTGCTCGTGACCGTCGCGACCGTGCGCGGTCACGCGCCCCGCAAGGCCGGTGCGAAGCTCGTCGTGGGCCGGACCGAGACGTGGGGTTCGATCGGCGGCGGCAACATCGAGGCCGTCGCGGTCGACCGGGCCCGCGAGCTGATCGGTTCGGCCGGTCCGGAGCCGGAGCTGATGGACTTCGCCCTCAACGACAAGGTCACCGGCAAGCACGGCGTGCAGTGCTGCGGCGGAGCCGTCAGCGTGCTGCTCGAACCGCTGCCGGTGGTCCCGGCGGTGGCGATCTTCGGCGTCGGGCACGTCGGCTACGAACTGGCCCGCATCCTGGCCCGCCACGACGTCGATCTGCACCTGGTCGACAGCCGCCCCGACATGCTCACGGACGAGCGGCTCGCCGTGCTGCGTACGGACGCGGTGGCACAGGTCCACGTGCACCACACACCGCTGCTCCCGGAAGAGGTGCTCGCGGAGCTGGCGCCCGGCACCCACATCCTGATCATGACGCATGACCACGCCGAGGACGCCGCACTGTGCGACGCGGCCCTGCGCACCACCGGTCTCGGCTCGATCGGGCTGATCGGCTCGGCCGCCAAATGGGCCCGCTTCCGCAAGCGCCTGTCCACCGAGGGCGGCCACGACGACGCCACCATCGACCGGATCAAGACCCCGATCGGCCTCCCCGAGATCAGCGGCAAGGAACCGGCCACGATCGCGGTGAGCGTCGCGGCGGACCTGCTCCGGACCTTCGCCCAGGACCGGCCCCTGACCGGCTCCTGACCGGCCCGGGACCGGCCCCTGACCGGCCCGGGACCGGCTCATGTAGGAATCTACGAAGATCGCGTTTCGGTCGGCCCATGCTTTCATGCCTTCCATCCCTGGCTGGTTCCAGCCCCTGCCTGTGTACTTGGCGTCAAGTCGCGAAGCCCCAGGGCGCCTTGCGATGAGCAGGAGGGGGGCGCGCCGTGCTGTCCCACCTGCGCCTTTTCCCCGCACGCAGGGCGGCACCCCACACCCACCCTCTCTCTTCGCGAAGGAGCACCACCATGACCGCTCAGGCCCAGGAAACCAACGCCCAGGACGTCGAGCAGGCCTGGATGCAGCAGGCAATCCTGCTGGCAACCACCAGCGTGGCCAACGGCGGCGGCCCGTTCGGCGCCCTGGTCGCCAAGAACGGCGAGGTCGTCGCCACCGGCAACAACCAGGTCACCTCGACCCTGGACCCCGTGGCGCACGCCGAGGTCACCGCGCTGCGCAACGCCTGCAAGGAGCTGAACACCTTCTCCCTCGAAGGCTGCACCCTGGTCACCTCGTGCGAGCCGTGCCCGATGTGTCTGTCCTCCTCGCTGTGGGCGCGCGTCGACCGGATCATCTACTCCGCCGACCGGCACGACGCCGCGGTGGCCGGCTTCGACGACCGCAAGTTCTACGACCTGTTCGAGAAGAAGCCCTCGTCGATGTGGCCCATGGCGGTCCAGCACCTGGACCTGCCCAACCGCACGGAGCCGTTCGACGCGTGGCTGGCCAAGACCGACCGCATCGCGTACTGACGCGGAATCCACGGGGGGCAGCCCGCCGGCGGCGCGAAACCACTTCGCACCGCCGGCGGGCTGATCTCGGCTCGGCCCCATGGCCTGGCGCGTCGTCACCCCCAACTCCGCGGTAAAGCAACCCACTCCGCTCCCTTCCCCATGGGCCTCATTACCCCGAAGAATGGGTGCGCGTTCCACTAGCCTCTTTCCGGCACACCGGTCACCGGTCACAGACCAACCGGCCAACCAGTCACCCGGCCAGCCGGCGAACCGGTCATCACCCGTTCCCGGGCGGGAGAGCGCTCCATGGGGGAGGAGTTCGTGCGTGACGATTTGGGGTTCGAGAAGCTGCTCAGCGAGGAGGGCTTCTTTGCGCGGCTGTTCGGGCGGTCGCCGTCGGGCAGCGGGCGGGAGCCACTGTACGGTCCCGACCTGCCGGTAGTACTCCTCACCGGCGGCCCCGGCATGGGCAAGGGGCGGCTGTTGCGCGCGGTGCGGGACCGGTTCGCCACCAAGGTGCCGGTGATCTATCTGGACAGCGGCTCGCCGGTGTACGCGGACCGGGCGGAGCCGGAGCCGGGCGCCCGCTCGGATGCGACCGAGGCGCTGGCCGAGGTCGCCCGGCGGCTGAGCACCTGGCAGGGTACGGGCGGCTCGTTCGCGTTCCCCCGGCTCTTCGCGGGCCTCGCGGTGATCGCGACGGGTGCCGCCGAGGGCACCCCTGAGGCGGTCGCGACGGAGGTCGAACGGTACGAGGAGCTGCCCCAGAAGGGGCGTCTCCGCGGCCTGGGTGGCGGCGACTTCTGGAAGGGCGTGATCCGCGGGACCGTCCGGAATCTGCTGACGACCCTGTCCGGGGAAGAGCTCGATCCGTACTCCGCCGCCGTGAGCAACGCGCTGCTGGACGCCCTCTTCGAGCGCCTGGCGCCCCGCGGCAGGGTGGAACTGGAACGCATCTACGGCGCGTATCCGGGCGCGGCGGGTCAGCCCAAGCACGGGCTGAGCAATCTCGCCGCCGACTTCAAGGCCGGCGGCGAGGCACGCGAGCTGGCCGAAGGCTTCCTCTTCCGGGCGCTGCGCGAGGATCTCGAGGCGGCGTACGCCTCGGCGTTCGGCTGGCTGAGCAGGGTCGGCCGCCCCGGGCTGCTGTTGGACCACGCCGTATCGCCGCTGGGAGAGCGGCTGTTGTGCGCCGTGCTCACCGACCGCCGGGGCGGGCAGCGCGACCGCGTGGTGATCGTGGGCACGGCGCTCCGGGCGGACGGCGGCGCCTTCCTGCACGGCGGCCTGCCGCCGGAGGAGGTGGTGCCGCCGGCGGAGTTCCGGCTCGCCAACGGCGGTCCGCCCGCGTGGTCCCGGCGCACGGACGGCGGGCCGGACCGGGCGCCGCTGGCCGACGGAGTACTGCTGTTGCGGATGCCGTTCCTCACCGGGGACCAGCTGCGCCAGGAGACCGAGCGCCGGCAGACGCGCGCGGAGCCGGAGGGCGGCGCGAACCGCCGCCGCATCGACGCCGCCGTGGCACGGCTGAGCGGCGGACGGCCGCACACGGTGATCCGGCTCGCCGCCGCTGCCGCGGCCTTCCGGATGCCCGTGGACGCCAACGACCGGGACCTCCTGGCCGCCCCGCTGCTGCTCCCCGGCGACGGCACCACCGAGCGGCCGGTGACGGAAGTACTGCTCCAGGAGCTGATCCTGGACCAGCTGCCGGTGGGGCTGCCGAGCGAGCACCGCGACCAGTGGCTGGACCTGCTCACGCATCTGTCGGTGGCACATGACGAGGAGTGCGCGGATGTCCTGCTCCGGCACCATCAGTCGGGCCGCGTACACCACTTGACGGTGCATCATGTGTCGCAGCTGCTCACCGACACCGGGTGGCCCAGCTGCGAACGGCACTTCATCGGGGACTTCGGGCTGCGCCAGCTGCTCGTACACCGGCTGTACGGGCTGCGCCCCGGCGCCGCCGCCTGGTACGCCGATCATCACCTGCTGCGGGACCACTACGCGCTCCGCGCGGCGGTGGGTGAGGAGGCGCCGGGCGGCGGGGCGTTCCGCTCGGTCACGGCGCACCGGATGAACCACCACCTGGTCTCCGGCGGTGCGGACGACGTGGCCCGCCATCTGGCGGCCACGCTGCCCGGGCGCCCCCAGGAGTGGTGCGCGGAGCTGCTGGAGATCGCGCAGGCGCCGTATCCGGGCGGTGCGGATGCCCGGCGGGAGCGCGCGCAGGGCCTGGTGGCGGTGGACGGTCCGGCGCTGCGCCGCACCGTCGACCAGCTGCTGCACGCGGTGTGGCTGTGCGAGGAACGGACCAGACCGACCGGAAAGGAGACGGCCCGCACACTCGCCAAGCTGCTGGAGCTGCTCTCGATCATGGAGTTCGACGGCGCGGGACAGCTCAGCAAGACGGCGACCCACTGGAGCGGCCTGGCGGCGAACGAGCAGCCGTTGCTGCGCTGCACCTGCACAGAGCAGCTGGGGCGAAGGAGATAACGGGGATGCCCATATGGAAGAAGTTCCTCTACGCGCTGCTGGCCGTGGGGGCGTTGGCCGGCTGCGGGTGGCTCGCTGTGGTCATCACCCACAAGCTGGACACCTGTGCCGACGGCATCGAGCGGGTCGGTGACGAGTGCATCGGCGTCAACGGCGAGGGTTACGACTTCGGCACGGCGGAGATCGCCGACGTGTCCCGCGCCATCGCCCGCCAGAACAAGAAGATCGACGGCCAGCCGCACGTCACGGTGGCGGTGATGCTGCCGCTCCAGTCGGACAGGGCGGCGCTGCGCCGGCAGATGCGCAGCGACCTCCAGGGCGCGTATCTGGGGCAGCGGCAGGCCAACGAGGGCGAGGGAGAGCCGCCGAAGATCCGGCTGATGCTGGCCAACCCCGGGCGGGACTACAAGCAGCAGGAGCAGGTGGTGGACACCCTGCTGCAAATGGCCGACTCGCCCGAGGACCGGCTGCGCGCCGTCACGGGCTTCAACCTCAGCCTCGGTGACACGGAGAAAGCCGTCAAGCGGCTGACGGAGCGCAAGATCCCGGTACTCGCCTCGCGGATCAGCGGGGACCGGATCGCGAACGAGGACCGGACGGACGGGACGGCGAAGCTGCGCTTCCCGGGCCTCGCCCGGATCCTCCCCACCAACCACGACGCGGCCCAGGCGCTGGCCAACTTCAACGGCGAACGGGGTCGGCAGAACCGCAGGACCGTGCTGGTCTACGACCAGCGCAGCGACGGATACAACGAGTCGCTGGCGAAGGCGTTCAGCGGGATCAAGGAGAAGGGCCCGGCCGGCCCCGCCGCGATGCCCTTCGAGTCCCCGGCCATCGACGAGGCGGGCTCGACCGGTAACCAATTCGCCCAGACGGCCAACAACATCTGCGACTCCGGCGCCGACACGGTGTACTTCGCGGGCCGCACGCTGCATCTGCGCATCTTCGCGCTCAAGCTCGCCCAGGTGGACTGCAAGAACCGGCACTACACCATCGTCAGCGGCTCCGACGCGGCCTCGCTGCGGCAGGACATGACGGAGAAGAACTGGGAACAACTGCGCGGCACGGACGGCAGGCCGAAGGTGACGGTGCAGTACGCAGCCCCCGCGCATCCGGACGCCTGGCGTACCGAACTGGCCGACTGGAACCGGAAGTGGGACGCGGGCCACGACCGCAAGCCCACCGCGGCGGAGCTCCCCCAGTACCTCACCGAGCCCATGGCGGCCCTGACCACCCTGAAGAAGCGGATCGAGAGCACGCGCAGCGAGGGCGTACGGCTCGGCTCCGACCCGAACCTGCAGGACTCCCGGACGATGCTGGTGTACGACGGCCTCATGACCATCGGCAAGGCGCTGCACCAGGCGCAGAAGGGCGGCGCCGAGGCCGTGCCCAGCCGTGAGGACGTCGGCAGGCAGTGGTCCCTGCTCCAGTCCCGCCACCGGGTCCAGGGCACGAGCGGCCTGATCTGCCTGACCAGCGGGGGCAACGCGTACGACAAGCCGGCCGCGGTCGTCGAGCTGGACCCGGGCCGAAGCGGCCTCGGCAAGCTGAAGTTCGTCGGCCTGGGCTGGCCCACCGGCCACGAACAACCGAAGAACTGCGTGATCCCGAGCAGCACTCCCTAGTTCCCGCGCCTTCACGGCCCCGGAGTCCTGGCTCGGACACCAGGTGCTGTCGTGTCCCACCGGCCGGCGATGTGGCGTCGTCACTCCATCGCGGTGCGGCGGGCGTAGGCGCGGGCGGCGCGGGCGCGGTCGCCGCAGCGGGTCGAGCACCACTGGCGGCGCCCGTGCTTGAGCAGGAAGCGGTTGCAGGGCGGGGAGGCGCAGGCGGTCAGGCGGGCGGCGTCGGGGGACGTGAGCAGGTCGGCGGCGTCGGCGGCGATGACCGCCAGGGCGTGCTCGACGATCGCGGTGGTGGGGTGGGGCGCGGCGCGGTAGGGGCCGGTCTTCTCGTCCCACAGCAGGAGGGATGCGGTGGGTACGCGGGTCATCGCGTCGTTGATCGCCGTGACGGCGGCGGGCAGGGCGGGCTGCCCGGCGACACGGGAGGCCAGGAGCGACCTGACCTGTTCGCGCAGTGAGCGCAGCTGCGTCGCGCAGACCTCCGCCAGGCCGGCGCCGGCCGGGGCGAGGTCGCGTTGCTCCAGCCACTGCTCGGCCTGCGCCGGAGTGCCCAGGAGGTCGGCGGTGTGCCCGCCGGGCAGTGCGACGGCGCTGTTGACCAGGGCCAGGGCGGGGTGCTCCGCCTCGCCCGGCGCCGACGGCAAGGCTGCTTCTTCCCTCATGAACTCTTCCACGCTTCTCATGGTACGGGTTGCACTCATCCGTGAGTCACGCCTACAGTCCACTCACGGTTAACACGCAACCTATCCGTGAGGAACTTCTTTCGTGTCTTCCCCGATCCTGCAGACCGCCGCCTTCCCCGTCCGCGTCTTCGGCGGCCCGACTGCCCTCTTCGAGTACGGCGGCCTGCGCTTTCTCACCGACCCGACCTTCGACGGCCCCGGCGACCACCCGGCACCGGCCGTCATGCTGACCAAGACCGCGGCGGCTGACGGCAGCCCGGCCGATCTCGGCCGCGTCGACGTGGTGCTGCTCTCGCACGACGAGCACGCCGACAACCTCGACACCTCCGGCCGCGCCCTGCTCGCCGACGTCCCGCTGACACTCACCACCCCGGGCGGCGGGGAGCGTCTCGGAGAGGCGGCCGCCGGCCTCGCCGACTGGCAGTCGATCGAGCTCGAGCGCCGGGACGGCGGGCCCGGCACGGTCACGGTGACCGGCGTGCCCGCCATCCACGGCCCCGGCAAGCGCGAGGAGGTCGAGCCGATCTGCGGCGAGGTCGTCGGGTTCGTCCTGACCGGCGAGGGCCTGCCCACCGTCTACGTCAGCGGCGACAACGCCTCTCTCGACGCGGTCAAGGAGATCGCCGGGCGCTTCGCCCCGGTGGACACGGCCCTGCTCTTCGCCGGAGCGCCCCGCTTCTCCGAGGTCTTCGACGGCGGGCTGATCGTCCTGGACAGCGCCCAGGCCGCAGAGGCCGCGAAGATCCTCGACGCCGGCCGCGTGGTCCCCGTCCACTACGACAGCTGGGCCCACTTCACCGAGGGCCGCGACGAGCTCATCGCCGCCTTTGCCGCCGCCGGCCTCGCCGACCGCGTCGACTTCGGCGTCCGCGGCTGACCCCACGCACGTCGGGCCCGTGCGCCGGCCAGTCTCTCCAGTGCCTCCAGGCCGGCAGTCACCCCTCCCGACGCCGAGCCATCAGCGCCGTGTACAGCACCAGCGACGCGCAGAGTCCCACCGCCCAGCCGTAGTCCGCGAGAGGGCGGAGGAAGGGGAGCAGGCCGTCGGCGGGGAAGGGGCCCTTTCCCGGAGCGGAGTACGAGCCGCCGACTGCCAGCAGTCCGCCGACGGCGAAGGCGAGGACGGCGCGCCAGTTCCAGCCGCCTCGGTACCAGTAACGGCCGCCCGGACGGTACAGGTCGGCGAGGTCGAGAACGGTCCGGCGGATGATCCAGTAATCCGCGATGAGGACGCCGGCGACGGTGCCGAGGAGGCCGCCGACCACTCCGAGCCAGGTGAAGATGTACAGCTCGGGCGTGGCGGTGAGCTTCCACGGGAGGACCAGGACGCCGATCACGCCGGTGATCAGCGCGCCGCTGCGGAAGGTGAGGAAGCGCGGGGCGAGGTTGGCCAGGTCGTACGCCGGGGAGACCACGTTGGCCGCGATGTTGACGCTGATCGTCGCGATGAGGACCGTGACGAGGGCGAAGAGCAGGCCGAAGACGTTGTCGGCCTTGCCGGCGAGGGCGACCGGGTCCCAGATCGGCGCGCCGTACACGGCCTGCGAGCCGGAGGTCACCAGCACGGAGAGCAGCGCGAAGGCCGTCATGGTGGTGGGCAGTCCGAGCGTCTGCCCCCAGACCTGGGCCCGCTGTCCGGCCCCGAAGCGCGTGAAATCGGGGATGTTGAGGGACAGCGTCGCCCAGAAGCCGATCATCCCCATCAGGGACGGGAAGAAGACCCGCCAGAAGTCCGGGCCCCAGCCCAGCGTGCCCGGCTGGTCCAGGAGGGGGCCGAGGCCGCCTGCCTTTGCGGCGATCCAGGCGAGGAGGGCCACCGCGCCGATGAGGACGAAGGGAGCCGCCCAGTTCTCGAAGCGGCGCAGGGTCTCCATGCCGCGCGCGATGATGGCGAGTTCGAGCGCCCAGAAGACGGCGAAGCAGAGCCAGAGGGTCCAGGGGTACCCGGCGACGGGCGTCGCCGCGGCCCAGCCGCCGCCGAAGATCTTGCCGAGCAGGATGTAGATGCCCTGGCCGCCGATCCAGGTCTGGATGCCGAACCAGCAGCAGGCGACGGCGGCCCGTACGAGGGCGGGGAGGTTCGCACCGCGCAGCCCGAAGGACGCGCGGGCGAGGACCGGGAAGGGGATGCCGTACTTGGGTCCCGCATGACCGGTGAGCAGCATCGGCAGCAGGACGATGACGTTGGCGAGGGCGATGGTGAACACGGCCTGTCTCCAGTCCATGCCCAGCGCGACCAGGCCGGAGGCCAGCGTCCAGGAGGGGATGTTGTGGGCCATGCCGACCCAGAGGGCGGCGAAGTTGTACGTGGTCCAGTGCCGGTCGGCGGCCGGTACGGGGCGCAGATCGGCGTTGGCGAAGCGGCCGTCGGCGGGTATCGCGTCCGGCGGCAGCTCGATGCGGCCGTCCGGGTCCGGGTGGCCGTCGTCCCGGCTGTCCGCCGACGCCGTGGGCGTGTTCACTCCGCCGCCAGCACCGGGATGACGTGCTCGCCGTACGCGTCGATCGTGGCTTCCTTCGCGTCGTGCATCGCGTAGAGGGCGAATTGGTCGACGCCCAACGCGCGCAGGGCACGGAGCTTGTCGAGGTGCGCCTCGGGTGGGCCGAGGAGGCAGAAGCGGTCGACGATCTCGTCGGGGACGAAGGCGGTGTCGGGGTTGTCGGCGCGGCCGTGGTGCGCGTAGTCGTAGCCCTCGCGGGTCTTGATGTACGCGGTCAGCTCCTCGGGGACCATGCCGGAGTGCTCGCCGTACCGGCTCACCAGGTCCGCGACGTGGTTGCCGACCATGCCGCCGAACCACCGGCACTGCTCGCGGGCGTGTGCCAGGTCGCCGCCGACGTACGCGGGCGCCGCCACGCAGATCGTCAGCGCGTCCGGGTCGCGCCCGGCCTCGGTGGCCGCGTTCCGTACCGCCTTGATCATCCACTCGGCCAGGAAGGGGTCGGCGAGCTGGAGGATGAAGCCGTCGGCGAGCCGGCCGGCCATGGCCAGCGCCTTGGGACCGTACGCGGCCATCCAGACGGGCAGCTTCCCGTCGCGGACCCACGGCAGCCGCAGCGGCTTGCCGTCCACGACGGCCTCGCGGCCCTCGGCGAGGTCGCGGATGACGGGGATGGCCTCGCCGAGGCGGGCGAGGGTGTTCGGGCGGCGCCCTGCGACCCGCATCGCCGAGTCGCCGCGGCCGATGCCGCAGACCGTGCGGTTGCCGTACATCTCGTTCAGGGTGGCGAAGGTGGAGGCGGTGACCTCCCAGGTGCGGGTGCCGGGGTTGGTGACCATGGTGCCCACGGTCAGCCGCTCGGTGTGTTCGAGGATGCGGCCGTGGATGACGAAGGGCTCCTGCCAGAGCACGGCGGAGTCGAAGGTCCAGCCGTAGCGGAAGCCCTGCCGTTCGGCGCGGCGCATGAGCCCGACCACGGCCGAGCCGGGCGGGTCGGTCTGCAGGACGACTCCAAAGTCCATCGCTTCAACTCCCTGGTGTAGAGCCGGTGATGACTGACGTCCCGGGTGCGGGCCTTGCGGCCCGGCTCAGGAGAGGTACTGGGAGGTCGCCCGCGGCACGTACTGTCCGTGGCCCGCGCGGCCGGTGAACTCCCGGCGGTCGATGACCAGTTCGCCGCGGGAGAGGACAGTCTCCACCTGACCGGTCACCCGTCGCCCCTCGTACGCGGAGTAGTCCACGTTCATGTGGTGGGTTTCGGCCGACATGACCTGCTCGGCGTGCGGGTCGTAGATGACGATGTCGGCGTCGGCGCCGGGCGTGATCGTGCCCTTCTTCGGATACAGCCCGAACATCCGGGCGGGCGCGGCGCAGGCGATCTCGATCCAGCGGCGGCGGGTGAGGTGGCCGTCCAGTACGGCCTGGTGGAGCAGGTCCATGCGGTTCTCGACGCCGGGCATGCCGTTCGGGATTTTCGAGAAGTCGCCGCGGCCGAGCTCTTTCTGGCCGCGGAAACAGAAGGGGCAGTGGTCGGTGGAGACGACCTGGAGGTCATTGGTGCGCAGGCCGCGCCAGAGCGCCGCCTGGTGTTCGCGCGGCCGCAGCGGAGTACTGCAGACGTATTTCGCGCCCTCGAAATCGGGCTCGGCGAGATTGTCGGTGGAGAGGAAGAGGTACTGCGGGCAGGTCTCGCCGAATACGGGGAGTCCTTTGTCGCGGGCCTGCGTCAGTTCCGCGACGGCTTCCTCGGCGGATACGTGGACGACGTAGAGCGGCGCGCCGGCGACCCTGGCGAGCTGGATCGTACGGTGTGTGGCCTCGGCCTCCAGCAGCGCGCGCCGCACCTCGCCGTGGTAACGCGGATCGGTCCTGCCCTCGGCCAGCGCCTGTTCGACGAGGACGTCGATGGCGATGCCGTTCTCCGCGTGCATCATCACCAGTCCGCCGTTCCCGGCGGCCCGCTGCATGGCGCGCAGGATCTGTCCGTCGTCGCTGTAGAACACCCCCGGATAGGCCGTGAACAATTTGAAGGAGGTCACCCCCTCCGCCACCAGCAGGTCCATTTCCTTGAGGGTGTGCTCGTTCACGTCGGAGAGAATCATGTGGAACGCGTAGTCGACGGCGCATTGCGCGTCGGATTTCGCGTGCCACTGGTCGAGGCCGTCGCGCAGCGATTTCCCGCGGGACTGCACGGCGAAGTCGATGATGGTGGTCGTGCCGCCCCAGGCCGCCGCCCGGGTGCCGGTCTCGAAGGTGTCGCAGGAGGCGGTCCCGCCGAACGGGAAGTCCATGTGCGTGTGCGCGTCCACGCCGCCCGGGATGACGTACTTGCCGGTGGCGTCGATGACCCGGTCGGCCGATTCCGACCAGCCGAGCGCGTATTCCGGGCCGTTCGCGGCCAGCGCGACCACCCGGCCGCCCTCGACCAGCACATCGGCGTGGATCTCGTCGGCGGCGGTGATGACCAGCCCGCCACGGATGACCGTACGACTCACAGTCCTGTCCCCTTCCACCGCCGGCACTCCGGCACTGACCGGAGCGGCAGAAGCAGCCCACGCGCATCGTCGCCCGGGCACCGACCCACCCCTGCCGTCCCTGACACCGCGTCGCGGCCGGTCTACACCCGTAGAACCCGGCCGGATCCACAGACGGTAGAAGCATGACACCCGACCGGGCAATACCGCCGTCGTTGACCCACCGGAACGAGCGGGTTACTCCACCCGGGGATTGCCCGCTCGGGCTTCGACAATCCGTGACGGTCGGCGAGCGATGCGTACGTACGGTCACCGCGGCGGCCGCCGATCCGCCTTCGGTGTGCATACCGGCCCATCTGCGGCAAAGATGGAGGAACACCGTGAGGCGCGAGGAGGCGGCATGGACAAGCAATCGCGGCCCGAGCCCGAGGATCTCACCACTCCGGACCGCAGCCTGCACAGCGGTCCGTCGGCCGACGCCACCCCCGAGGACCTGGTGATGGCCACCGGGCGTGACCTGACGCCCAAGAATCTGGAATGGGCACGCCGCAAACTGGCCACCGAAGGGCAGGCGGCAATGGAGAAGATCCTGCCCTGAGAGCCGTGATGGCCCGCCGGCTGCGCGCCGGCGGGCCGTCCGCGCGTCAGCCGACAGGCCCGGACCGCGGGACCGAACCTCAGCCGACGGGCTCGGGCCGCGGGACCCGGAACGCCGAGGTGCCGATGCCGGTGGGGACCGGCGGGCGCCGGCCGCCGGCCGCGCCGGAGCCGCCGCCGGGCCGCTCCGCCGCGTGGTGCCGGACGAGGTCCGACTCCTTGTAGCGCCGGCAGTCGTAGTGCCACTTGAGGATGCCGGACATCCAGTCGCGCAGCTCCGCGATGTAGGTGTCGAGACCCTTCCTGGCGTCCTCCCCCAGGCCGAAGTCGTCGTAGAGGACCGGCAGTTCGTTCGCCACGATGTGCTCGAACTGGTCCAGTCTGCTGTTCATGAGGTCATCGACGATGCGCAGCCCCGTCGGGTAGTCGACGTCGAAGAAGTTCTGCACGACCAGGATCGCGTTGTGCACCTCGCCCTCGTACTCGATCTCCTTCTGGTACGAGAAGACGTCGTTGAGCAGGCAGGCGTAGTCGATGACGGCGTTCTCCAGGGCGCGCCACGGCCCGCTCTCGTAGATCTCGCCGGGGACGGAATTGCCGTGGCTGATCCGGGACAGGCTCATCGTCATGTCGGAGCCGAAGGTGTGGCGCCGCATCTCGATGTAGTCGACGGGGTCGGGGATGCGGTTCTGCACCATGTTGTCCAGCTCCCAGAGCCAGCTCCTGGTCATCACGCGCACCGCGTCGTGGAAGCGGCGGCGGTTCTCCGCGCTCATCGGGCCCGCCGTGCGCTGCCACAGGTCGGCCAGGCCGCGCTCCAGCGCGTGGGTGGCCGGCGGGGGCGGGGTGCAGTCCAGCGGCATGCAGGCGGCCAGCCGCTCGTCCATCGCCTTGGCCCCGGCCAGGTCGCCGCGGCGCCCGAACACCACGGGGTAGTAGTCGTCGCCGTACGTCCCCCAGGCGAGCCACGCGGAGCTGAGGTCGAGCTCCTCCAGGGTGGCGTCGGGGTCCAGGCCGGCCGAGCAGAGCGGCAGGTCGTAGTCGAGAAGCTTCTCCTCGGTCCACACCTGCGAGCCGGGGATGCCGGGCTGCTCCTCCAGGATGCCCATCCGGTGGGCCCACTCGACGAGGTGCTTCCGGGAGGTGTCCAGGTGCCGGCAGAGCCGGCCGGGCAGCGGCTGCTTGAAGTCCGGCAGCCGGGAGGGGCCGACCTTCTGGAACGGTACGTGTGTGAAGGTGCGGGCGCGGGCGGCCTCGGCGCGCGCCGTGGTCGGCGCCGCCGGCGTGACGTCCAGCGCGGCCAGGCCCAGGGCGCCCAGCGGCAGCGAGAAGAAGCGGCGCGGGGCCGCGGGGGCCGTGCCCTCCCCCGCGCCGTTCATGTACCGGCTGGAGACCATGTGCCATTCCTGGCCGCCGGACTGCCAGTCCTGCAGACCCTTGACGTACGCGAGGACTCTGGCCTGCTCGTCCGGCGCGAGCGCGTACTCCGCGAAGAGCGGCTCCAGTTCGGTGAGCGTGGTGTGCTCGAACTGCTGGAGGCGTGAGGTCAGCAGGTCGTTGACCGCCTCGGCGGCCTCCTGGGTCGAGCAGTCCAGGAACCGCTCGAGGACCAGGATGCCGTTGCTCAGCTCACCCTCGTCCTCGACCTCGCGCTGGTAGGAGAAGATGTCGTTGCGCAGGTGCACGGCGTCGGAGAAGGCGTCGCGCAGCACCCGCAGCGGCCGGGAGGCGGCGACGCGGTCCGGGACCTCGGCCCTGGCCGCGTACTCGATGAGTCCGGCGGACCAGGGCGCGCCGCCGACCTTGCGGCGCATCTCGATGTACTCCACCGGGTTCGCCACCCGGTGGGCGTTGATGTTCGACAGCTCCCAGAGGGATTCGTTGAGCAGGTTGACCGTGCTCTCCGAGAAGCGCTCGCGCCACTTCGGGGACATCGCGGGGACCGTGCGGGCCCACAGGTCGGCGAGGCCGGCCTCCACCGGGTTGGTCGGCTCGGGCATCCCCTCCGCGAGGTCCATCGGCATGAAGGCGGGCAGCCGGTCGAGATACGCCTTGCCGCCCTCGCGGTCACCGGAGCGCTTGAAGGTCTCCAGGAAGTGGTCGTCGAAGAAGAAGACCCAGACATACCAGTCGGTGACCAGGGCGAGGTCGTCGGCGGTGCAGTCGGGGTGGGTGTAGGCGCACAGCAGTGCGTAGTCGTGCGCGTCGAGGTCCCGTTGCTCCCAGATGCCGGACCCCTCGAGCATGTTCATCTCGCGCGCCCATTGCCTGCTGTGCGTGCGGGCCGCTTCGAGGTGTGGGTTCAGGCGTGCCGGATACGGCGTGTAGAAATCCGGCAGGTGGAAGGGTTGTGTCACGGGTCCCCGGCCTTTCTCGACGGTGCCGGGGGGCGGGCATGGCGGGCACCCTTGCGGATGCCCGCGCCCCCCGGCGTGCCTCGGGGGACTACCCAACCGGTGGACCGAAAAGCGGGATACCGGAGTAGTCACCCGGACGAGTGATCGAGAAGTGGCCGTACCGGGGTGTGCCGGCTCAGCGCACGGTGTCAGCGCACGTTGATCGCGGCCCAGGCGGCGTTCACGGCCTGGTACTCGGCGCTGGAGCCACCGTAGAGGTCACTCGCGGCCGAGAGCGTGGCGGTGCGGGCCGCCGCGTAGTTGGTCGTGGACGTCATGTACGTGGTGAGCGCCCGGTACCAGATCTTCTCGACCTTGGCGCGGCCGATCCCGCTGACCGCCTTGCCGTCGTAGGTCGGGCTGTTGTAGCTCACGCCGTTGATGGTCTTGGCGCCGCTGCCCTCGGAGAGCAGGTAGTACCAGTGGTTGGCCGGGCCCGAGGAGTAGTGGACGTCGATCCGGCCCAGGTCCTTGGACCAGGAGTCGCGCGAGGCGCCGTCCTTGCTGGGCTTGTCCATGTAGCGCAGCGGGCTGCCGTCACCGTTGATGTCGATCTTCTCGCCGATGAGGTAGTCGCCCGGGTCGCTGGCGTTCTGCGCGTACCACTCGACGGAGGTGCCGAACATGTCCGAGGTGGCCTCGTTGAGGCCGCCGGACTCGCCGCTGTAGCGCAGCCCCGCGGTGTTGGAGGTGACGCCGTGGCTCATTTCGTGCGCCGCCACGTCCAGCGACGTCAGCGGGTTGGCGTTGCCCGTGCCGTCCCCGTAGGTCATGCAGAAGCAGCTGTCGGACCAGAAGGCGTTGACGTACGCGTTGCCGTAGTGGACGCGCGAGTACGAGGCGACGCCGTCGTTCTTGATGCCGGAGCGGCCCAGCACGTTCTTGTAGAAGTCCCAGGTGGTGGCGGCGCCGTAGTGGGCGTCGACGGCGGCGGACTGGCGGCCGCCGCCCCAGACGTCGTCGGCGTCGTGGAAGAGGGTGCCGGTGCCGGAGGTGCCCTGGTTCAGGTCGTAGGTCCGGTGGCCGCCGCGGGCGCCGTCCTTGAGGTCGTAGCCGGAGCCGGTGGACGTGGTACCGAGGGAGACCGTGCCGTTGTAGTCACCGGTGCCGGTGCCGGTCTCGATGCGCTCGTCGGCGAAGAGCTGCTTGCCGGTGGCCGCGTCGGTGACGACGTGCAGTTCGCTGGGGGTGCCGTCCTTCTGGACGCCCTTGACGACGGTCTCGTAGGCGAGCACGGGCTTGCCGTCGGCGGCCCAGATCACCTTGCGCGGCGCCTGCTTCGCATCGGTCTTCGTGTTCTTCTCGGCCGCCGAGGTCTTCAGCGCGCTCTTCTCGGCGCTCGCCGCGGGCAGTTCGGCCGTGGTGGTCGGCACGGCTATTCGTGCCTTCACCGCCTTGGTGACCTTGCGGTCGCCGTTCTTCTTCTCGTGCACGACGAGGTCGCCGCCGAGGACCGGCAGGCCGTCGTAGGTCCGCTCGTAGCGGGTGTGCACCGTGCCGTCGGCATCCTTGATGACGTCCCGGGCGACCAGCTTCTCCTTGCCGCCGAGGCCGATGGCGCGGGCGGTGGCGGCGGCGCCGGACTGGGCGTCCTTGACGGCAGCGGCGCGCTGGCCGGCCGACAGGGCGACGGCACCGGTCTTCTCGGCGCTCTGGGCGCCGGCCGGGGCGCTCTGTACGCCGAGCACGACCGTGGCCGCCGAAGCGACCAGGGCAGCGGCACGGAGGGCGGACTTACGTCTGTGGGCAGAGCCTCTCACGCGGTCTCCTTGGTACGGGGCCGCGGGGTGGCGGCCCGTCGAGGGGGGTGGACGGCCATGGGTAGCGGCCGCCCGCTCATACGAGTCGTACGGAGTGGTGCGGGTGGTACGAGGCGGTACATGGTCCGCGCGCACACACGGAACCAGCCCCTCCTGTTGTGAACCAGCAGTTGGGACGGACAGAGCGTGCCACTTCCTGACCGTTTCCAACAGATCAGCAACGAGAATTTGACCGCCCGTTATTCGTACAGCGATCACATGCGCAAGCGGGGAGGCCGGATGGTGGCCGCGGCGGGCGGCCACCACCCCTGACCGCGTACGGTCACCAGATGTCGTTGACCCACTCCGGGTGGTCGATGAACGGGTTCCGGTTGTGCTGGTACTTGTCGAAGATGACCTCGTTGCGGTTCTTTTCGAAGTCGTCCGGCGGGTCCTGCTCGCTCCAGGTCTTGAGGACGCTGAGCCGGCCGATGGCGGGGGCCGAGCCGTTGTCGACCTTGTCGTTGGGCTCCAGGTCGGCGAAGCCGTCGTCCCCGTCGTAGCGGACGGCCATGTAGAGGATCATGCGGGCCACGTCGCCCTTGACCGCGTCGCGGGGCTCGAAGGAGTCGCCGTCGGTGTAGTTGCCGGGCGCCTCGCCGACCTCGCTGCCGCCGTTGTCGAAGTCCTTGTTGCCGCGGGTGCTGTTGACCGACACGTCGGCCGGGCGCAGGTGGTGGATGTCGGTGCCGGGCCCGGTGGCGGTGCCGAAGTCGCCGTGCGACTTGGCCCAGACGTGCTCGCGGTTCCACTGGTCGGGGTCGCCGCCGTTGTCGTCCTTGCTCTGCGAGCGGCCGGTGTAGAGCAGGATGACGTTCGCGGAGTTCTTCGGGTCCTGGTCGGTGACCTTCAGGGCGTCCCAGACCTGGCTGTAGCTGAGTTTGCTGACGCCGGAGCTGATGATCGTGTGCAGCGCGGACTTGAGCGCGGGACCGGTCTTGCCGAGCGCGTCCTTGTAGTACGTGTCGTCGTACGTGGTGGTGTCGTACGCGGTGGCGGTGATGCGGTGCGGAGGGGCGGGCTCGGGGGCCGCGGTGGCCGGTACCTGGACGGCCAGGGCGAGCAGCGCTGTACCTGTGAGTGCCGTGACGATTCTGCGCCGAGTGGCGGTACGGGATATGTCCACGAGTGGTGTCCTCTCCCCCATGCGCGTGGGCCGGCCCGCGCGGATACGTGGGGGAGCGCGGGCCGAGGCCGGCCGACGGTCTGTCGGCCGCAGGCATGCTGCCACTCCGGCATCACCACGGTGTGACCTTTGTGGTGTGAAGGAGTGTCAGGAGTGTGGAGATCTACGGGCGTAGAGCGCCACGCGTCGCTCAAGGGGCGGGCCTGCCGCCCTCTCAAGGGGAGATCTCCGCGAGTTGCGGGAACTGCTGCGATAGCAGCACGCACAGCAGCGAGACCAGTACCGCGGTCACGATCACCCCGAGGCAGCCGAACACGTCCCGCAGCGTGCTCGCGAGCGGGCCGAGGCGGACGCGGAGCGGATGATCGCGCAGCCGGTACGGGCGGCTCCCCCGGGACACACTGGACATGCCTCAGTGTCGCCGGACCCCGCCGCGCCGCCGCTCGTTTTCGGCTCGGCCACGGCGGGGCACGGAGTGCCGCGACCAGGGGGTATGGCCCGGCTTCTCACATATTGATCATGTGCCCCGCGAGCCCGTGCACGGCCTCCTTGACCGCCTCGCCGAGCGTCGGGTGTGCGTGGACGTTGCGGGCCACCTCGTGGACGGTCAGGTCCCACTGCTGAGCCAGCGTCAGTTCCGGTAGCAGTTCGGTGACTTCGGGGCCGATGAGGTGGGCGCCGAGGAGTTCGCCGTAGCGGGCGTCGCTGAGGATCTTCACGAAGCCGACGCTGTCGCCGAGGCCGTGCGCCTTGCCGTTCGCGGTGAACGGGAACTTGGCGACCTGGACGTCGAAGCCCTGCTCCCGGGCCTGCGCCTCGGTCCACCCGAAGCTGGCGATCTGCGGCTGGCAGTACGTCGCGCGCGGGATCATGACGTACTCCAGCTCCATGGTCTCCGCGTCCGCGATCGTCTCGGCGGCGACGATGCCCATGGACTCGGCGGCGTGCGCGAGCATCAGCTTCGCGGTGACGTCGCCGATGGCGAAGAGGTGCGGGACGTTCGTACGGCAGCGGCCGTCGACGTCGATGGCGCCGCGCTCGGTGAGCCGTACGCCGGTGTTCTCCAGGCCGTAGCCCTCGACGCGCGGCTGGAAGCCGATCGCCTGGAGGACCTTGTCGGCCTCCAGGGTCTGCCGCTGCCCGCCGGTGCTGACGTGCACCTTCACGCTGCCGCTACCGTCGTCGTCGATGGCCTCGACGCGGGTGGAGGTGAGGAGGTTGATGCCCAGGCGCTTGTACCGCTTGGCCAGTTCGGCGGAGACCTCGGCGTCCTCCAGCGGGACCAGCCGGTCCAGGAACTCCACGATGGTGACGTCCACGCCGTAGCTGCGCAGTACGTACGCGAACTCCACGCCGATCGCGCCGGCGCCCGCGATGATGATGCTGCGGGGCAGCTCGTCGCTGAGGATCTGCTCCTCGTAGGTCACCACCCGCTCGCTCAGGGAGGTGCCCGGCAGCAGCTTGGTGGTGGCGCCCGCGGCGATGATGCAGTGGTCGAACGTGACGGTCTCGGAGCCGCCGTCGGAGAGCGCGACCTGGAGGGTGTGCGGGTCGGCGAAGGTGCCGCGGCCCTCGTACTGCGTGATCTTGTTCTTCTTCATGAGGTAGTGCACGCCCTTGACGCGCCCGTCCGCGACCTTGCGGCTGCGGGTGTAGGCAGCGCCGTAGTCGAAGGTCACCTCGCCACTGGCCCGGATGCCGAAGGTCTTGGCCTCCTGCGTGAACAGCTGCGCCAGCTCGGCGTTGCGCAGCAGGGCCTTGGAGGGGATGCAGCCCACGTTCAGGCAGACCCCGCCCCAGTACTTCTCCTCGATGACGGCCACGCTGCGGCCGAGCTGGGCCGCGCGGATCGCGGCGACGTAGCCACCGGGGCCCGCGCCGAGGACGACAACGTCAAAGTGTGCACTCATACCGGCAGCGTAGGTCGGTACCGGTCGCGTGCGCAGGGCGTTGGCGGGACGCCGCGTAGGCCGTTGGCGGGGTGCCGCGTAGGCCGTTCGGCGCACCCGCGTCGGGAAAGGGGGAAGCCCCGGCCAGACGGGGGAAGCCGGCCGGGGCTGGTGTGAGGGGCGCGTCCGCGGATACCGCGGGGGCGCCGGAGAGCGAGGTCAGCGGCGGTGCGTCGCCGTCCCTCACTTCCTTTGAATAGTAAACCATCGTTCGCAGTACGGGCGAGCCGGGGGCCCGGTGGGTGGCACCGGGGGCCGGGCGGCGGGCCGCGTCGGGCCGCACGGAGCCGACACGCGGCGCCGCGGGTCCGCCATGATCGGCTTGATCCGTCCGCCGTGGGGCGTGCGCCGGTGACCCTCAGGGTGCCCGCTCCGGGAGCGGGTACGCCCTTGAGCGCCGGGCGCCCCCTGAGGTGCGGGTGTTCACTCCGTCACAGCGGGTCGGCAAACGGGTTCTCGATGGTTGGGGCGTGTTCGAGCGGGAATGACCGCTCCCGTCGGCAGGCCGTGCGTGATCGCACCGGCCACGGTGGAGGGGTCGACGCGCTGACCGTATGCCCTCCGCCACCGTTGAAGGAGGGAGTGAGACCCATGCACGCGAACAGGAACCGCGCCGCACGCGTCGAATACGCGTTGCCGCGGGAGGTCGCGTCGGCCCGCTGGGCCAGGAGGTTGACCAGCGGCTTCCTCGGCCATCCGGAGATGCCCGACGGGGTGTCGGGCCGGGTGGACGAAGCGGTACTCATCGTGTCCGAGCTGGTCACGAACGCGGTGCGGCACGGCAACAGCCGCTGCCGGCTGCGCCTCAGTGCCGCCGCGAGCGGCGTCACCATCGAGGTGCACGACGACAGCCCGCGCACCCCCACCGTCCAGCCGCTCACCGAAGAGGCGGTCGGCGGCCGGGGAATGGCCATCGTGGGACTGCTGTCCCGGCAGTTCGACGTCACCGCGGACCGCGGTGGTGGCAAGACCGTACGGGCGGTCCTCGCGGGCACGTGAACAGTCACGCGCACCGCATCGACCGACGCGCCGCACGGCGCACCAGCGGGGCCGGGACCCCGCCCCGCCTTCCGTACCGGTACGCCTCCGGGTCCGCCGTCCGGACCGGCCGCTCAGCCCGCCTTGCGGCGTGACGCGGTCTTCTTCGCCGGGCTCTTCTTCGCCGCCGCCTTCTTGGCCGAGCCGTCCTGACCGGTGGCCGCGCCCTTCTTCGACGCACCCGTCTTCGCGGCGGTCGTCTTCGCGGCAGTGGCCTTCGATGCGGTCGTCCTCGCGGCGGTCGACTTCTTCGCCGCGGTCTTCTTGCCCGTCGTCTTCGCGGCCGTACGCGCCGGGGCCTTGCGGGCCCTCCGTTCCGCGCCGCCGGTGCCCTCCGCGGCCTCCTCCGCCTCTTCGCCCTCTTCGGAGTCTCCGGAGTCTCCGGACTTACGGCGCAGCCGCGTGACGGAGGCGCCCGTGCCCTCCTCGGCTTCCGCGCCGCCGCCGCGCCCCTCCTGGGCCGCCCGGACGCTGTCCTCCAGGGCCGCCATCAGGTCGATGACCTTGCCGCCGCGCCGGGGGCCCTCCGAGGGCACGGCCGGCTCGCCGCCCTCCAGCTTCGCGGTGACCAGCTCCTCGACCGCGTCCCGGTAGTCGTCGTGCAGCTCGTCCTGGTCCAGCTCGCCGAGCGAGTCCATCAGGGTCTCGGCGAGGGTGAGTTCGTTGTCCCGGATCTGGACGTCCTCCTTGGGCGCGAGGCCGGCCGGGGAGCGGATCTGGTCGGGCCACAGCAGCGCGTGCATCACGATCGCGTCGTCGTGGACGCGCAGCATGGCCAGCGTCTCGCGGTTGCGCAGCGCGACCTTGCCGATGGCCACCTTCTGGTGGTGCACCAGCGCGTCCCGCAGCAGGACGTACGGCTTGGCGGCGGACGGGCCGTTCGCACCGAGGTAGTACGCCTTGTCCATCTGCAGCGGATCGATGCCGGCGGCGTCGACGAACGCGAGGATGGTCAGCGTCTTGGCGGTGGGCAGCGGCAGCTGGGCCAGGTCGGCGTCGGTGAGCGGGACGATCATGTCGGAGGCGGCCTGGTACCCCTTGCCGATCTCGTCCTGGGGCACCTCCTCGCCGTCCAGCTCGCACACCTTGCGGTAGCGGATGCGGCCGCCGTCCTTCTCATGGATCTGGACGAAGGAGACCGCCGAGGCGCTGTCCGTCGCGCTGTACATCTTCACCGGGATGCTGACCAGGCCGAAGGAGATCGACCCGTTCCAGATGGATCTCATGCGTGCGTCCCTTAGCGTTCGATCGTTCGTCCCTTATGTCACGATTCGTGGGACTCTCAGGGTATGCCGATCACCGAGATCGAGGGACGCCGGCTGACGGTCACCCGCCTGGACAAGGTGCTCTACCCGGCCACCGGGACCACGAAGGGCGAGGTGCTGCACTACTACGCGCTGACCGCGGGCGCGATGCTCGCCCACCTCTACGACCGCCCGGTCTCCTTCCTGCGGTACCCGGACGGCCCGGACGGCGAGACGTTCTTCACCAAGAACGTGCCCCCCGGTACGCCCGCCTGGGTGAAGACCGTCGATCTGACGCGCCGGAGCGGCAAGACCGGCCGCCAGGTGGTGCTGCAGGACACCGCGTCCCTGATGTGGGCGGCCAACCTCGTCGTGGAGCTGCACACCCCGCAGTGGCGCAAGGACGAGCCGGGCGTGGCCGACCGGATGGTGCTGGACCTGGACCCCGGCGCGCCGGCCACGATCGTCGACTGCTGCGCGGTCGCCGGGTGGCTGCGCGAGCGGCTGTCGGCCGACGGCCTGCACGTGTACGCCAAGACCTCCGGGTCCAAGGGGCTGCACCTGCTCGTGCCGGTCGAGCCGACGCCGTCGGAGGAGGTCACCGCGTACGCCAAGGACATCGCGGTGGAGGCGGAGCGGGCGCTGCCCGAGCAGGTGGTGCACCGGATGACCAAGGCTCTGCGGCCCGGCAAGGTCTTCATCGACTTCAGCCAGAACAGCGCGGCGAAGACCACGGCGGCCCCGTACACGGTGCGCGCCCGCGCCGAGCCGACCGTCTCCACACCGGTGACCTGGGACGAGATCGCCGGCTGCGCGGACCCGGCGGACCTGCACTTCCTCATCGACGACATCGCGGAGCGCCGCGAACGGTACGGCGACCTGCTCGGCCCGCTGATCAACCTCAACCGGGCGAAGCGGCTGCCGCGCATCAAGCGCTAGGGGGTCGACTCTCGCTCCGTGAGCGCGACTTGACGACTCCTTCTTGTGTCCGCCGCGGCTGCCGCGCAGAATGTGACGGACCATCAGTGTGGTGGCCGGAGTGAGCACGGGGGCTTGCCATGGCGACAGTGGACGTATCCAGGATCGATCGCCGCGTGCGGCGCGAGGTGGAGCGGAGGGGCCTCTTCCTCGTCCCGCTCGCTCCGGAACCCGGCATGCCGGACCACTTCCTCTTCGTCTGTACCGACCCGGACCCGAACGACTGCGGCTTCACCAGGGTGGGGCAGGTGTCCACGACGGGCGGCAACCACGTCGTGTACGCGATGGACGGCCGGCAACGCCGGCCGGCGGTGTCGCTCTCCCAGATCCGCGGCTACTTCCCCACCTGGGAGGACGGGATCATGACCGTCCTCGACGCGTTCGACCGGTGGCAGTGAAGCGCCTGCCGGCGGTCAGTCCAGCCGGGTGAGGTCGGGCCGGAGCCGGTGCCAGGTCGGGTGGCGCAGCCGGCCCGCCGCCGTCCAGCCGGAGTAGCCGACCTCGGCGACCAGCCGCGGCTCCAGCCAGCGCGCGCCCGGCACCTCGACCGGCCCGGCGAACGGCGAGGTGTCGCGCGCGAGGACCTCGAAGTACCGGGCCAGCTCCCGCCGTTCGCGGTCCGAGAGGCCGGAGCCGACCGAGCCCGCGTACCGCAGCCGCCCGCCCGCCTCCTCGATCCCCGCGAGTACCGAACCGGGCAGCCCGGCGATTCCACCGCGCCCCTCCCACCAGCCGCCGATGACGACATCGAGGGTGCGCACGTGTTTGGTCTTGCGCCAGTCGGCGGACCGGACGCCCGGGGTGTAGACGGAGCCGAGCCGCTTGGCGATCACGCCTTCCAGGCCGTTGCGCAGCGTCGTCTCCCACACCTCGGCCCCCTTCCCCACGACGTGCCCCGGGGTCGACCATTCCGGTGCCGCCAGCTCCAGGCCCGCCAGCGCCTCCCTGCGCTCCTCGTACGGGGCCTCCAGCAGCGGCCGCCCGTCCAGGTACAGCACGTCGAAGAGGACCAGGTGGACGGGGTGGTCGGTCAGCAGCCGGGCGGTGCGGCGCGCGTCCGCGACGTTCATACGGCGCTGGAGCCGCCCGAAGTCGGGGCGCCCCTCCGCGTCCAGCACGACGACCTCGCCGTCCAGGACGGCGGACCGGCCGCGCAGCGCGTCGCCGAGGGCCGTGAGCTCGGGGTAGGTCCGGGTGGCGTCGTTGCCCGCGCGGGTGACGAGCCGCACGGACCCGTCGCCCGGTACGTTCGCGAGGCAGCGCACCCCGTCCCACTTCACCTCGTACGCCCAGGCCGGGTCCGGGCCGTCGGCGGGCAGCGGGCCGGGCGTGGCGAGCATGGGCCGCAGGGCGGCCATCGGAGGTATGGCCATACCTCCGATGATCAGCGGTCGGGCCGGCCGGCGCGACCGCTGCTGACGCGAATGCCGGGCCCACCGCCGTGGGAGATCGCGCCGGTGGCCGGGCTCAGCTGCGCTGTGGCTGAGCGCGCAGTTCCCCGCGCCCCTTACGGGGCGCTGCGCGAACCCCCACGGCGATCAGCCGGCCGCCACCCGCAACGCCTCCGCGAGGAGCCCCGCGCCCTCCTCGGCCTCCGCGACGGTCAGCGAGAGCGGGGGCGCGATGCGCAGGGCCGCGCCGTTCAGGCCGCCCTTGCCGATGAGGAGCCCGCGCTCCCGGGCGGCCTCGGTGACGGCCGCGGCGGCCCGCGGCGACGGCTCGTCCGTGCCCGGCTCGACCAGCTCGATGCCGATCATCAGGCCCCGCCCGCGCACCTCGCGCACGATGTCCAGGCCCGCGGCCACCGCCCGCAGCCGCTCGATGAGCAGGCCGCCGACGCGCCGGGCGTTGCCCTGGAGGTCGTGTTCGAGGAGGTAGGTGAGGTTGGCCAGGCCGGCGGCCATGGTGACCGGGCTGCCGCCGAAGGTGGAGATGGAGTTGGCGGAGAGGCAGTTCATCACCTCGGCGCGGGCGACCACGCCGCCGATGGACATGCCGTTGCCGATGCCCTTGGCGAAGGTCAGCATGTCGGGCGGGCCGCTCGCGGCGTGCGCCTGCCAGCCCCAGAAGTGCTCACCCGTACGGCCCCAGCCGGTCTGCACCTCGTCGCTGATCCACAGGATGCCGCGCTCGGCCAGTACCTCTCGGAACGCCGCGTACAGGCCGTCGGGCGGGGCCGTGAAGCCGCCGACACCCTGGATGGGCTCGGCGATCAGCGCGGCCACGCCGCCCGCGGTCTGCTGGAGCATGTCCTTCAGGTCCGCGACGCACGCCTCGATGTACTGGGCGTCCGTGAGGTGCGCGTACGGGCCGCGGCTGCGCACCCCGCCGTGCACCCACAGCGTCTGCAGCGGCGAGAGGCTGGTCGGCGACCAGCTCTGGTTACCGGTGATGCCGACGGCCGAGAAGGACCGGCCGTGGTAGCTGTTGCGCATCGCCAGGATCTGGTTCGAGCGGCGGTACGTGGTCGCCAGCAGCAGGGCCGCGTCGTTGGCCTCCGTACCGGAGGTGGTGAAGAAGACCCGCGCGTCGGGGATGCCGGAGAGCGCCACGATCCGCTCCGCCAGGTCCACCATCGGGCGGGAGAGGTAGAGGGTCGAGGTGTGGATGATGCGTCCGGCCTGCTCGGCGACCGCCTTGGTGACCTCGGGCAGCGCGTGCGCGGTCATCGTGGTGAGGATGCCGCCGAAGAAGTCGAGGTAGCGGTTGCCCTCGGAGTCCCAGACGTGCCGGCCCTCGCCGTGCGTCAGCTCGATGGGGCGGTCGTAGAGCAGGCTCAGCCACTCGGGCAGTACGGAGCGGTGCCGGGCGTGCAGGTGGGCGGCGTCGTCGACGTAGTGGGTCACGGCTGCACCAGCCCCTCGTACGCGTCGGGGCGGCGGTCGCGGTAGAACGCCCACTGCTGCCGGACCTCGTCGATCAGCCCGAAGTCCAGGTCGCGGACGACCAGTTCCTCCTTGCTGTCGCTGGCCACGTCGCCGACGAACTGCCCGCGCGGATCGACGAAGTAGCTGGTGCCGTAGAAGTCGTTGTCGCCGTACTCCTCGACGCCCACGCGGTTGATCGCGGCGACGAAGTACTCGTTGGCGACCGCGGCGGCCGGCTGCTCCAGCTGCCAGAGGTGGGAGGACAGGCCGCGGGAGGTGGCGGAGGGGTTGAAGACGACCTGGGCGCCGTTCAGGCCGAGCTGGCGCCAGCCCTCGGGGAAGTGCCGGTCGTAACAGATGTAGACGCCGACCTTGCCGACCGCGGTGTCGAACACCGGCCAGCCTTTGTTGCCCGGTTTGAAGTAGTACTTCTCCCAGAAGCCCTTGAGCTGCGGGATGTGGTGCTTGCGGTACGTGCCGAGGACCGTGCCGTCGGCGTCGATGACGACCGCGGAGTTGTAGTAGAAGCCGGACTGCTCGACCTCGAAGACCGGGACGACGATCACCATGCCGGTCTCGCGGGCCAGGTCCTGCATCCGGCGGACGGTCGGGCCGTCGGGCACCGGCTCGGCCCAGCGGTAGTGCTCCGGCTCCTGGACCTGGCAGAAGTACGGGGCGTTGAAGACCTCCTGGAAGCCGATCACCTTCGCGCCCTGGGCGGCCGCCGCACGGGCGTGCTCCTCATGCTTGGCGATCATCGACTCGGTGTCGCCCGTCCAGGTCGCCTGCACCAGTGCGGCACGTACAACATCGGCCATGAGCTGCTCCTTTGCCAGGGCGTCAGACAACCGGTTCGCGAGTGCTCTACGCGTGTGGAGGTGACCGTAGGCCGCGTTCCGCACGCTGGCAAGACCATCTCTGCCGCGCCGCGCGGCGGATTCCGTGCCCTGCGGGAACTGCTGTACGAGCCGCTGTGAGCCGTGGTGCGGACGGGTCAGCCGGCGCCGGTGAGGCGGTCGGGCACGCCGGCCGTCCGCAGCGCGTGGACGAGGTCGCGGCAGCGGTGCTCCGACACTTCGGCCGCGGCCTCCAGCAGCATCGGCAGCAGGACCTCCGGGAGGCTCGTGGCCCCCGCGAGGCCGGCCGCCTCCGCCGCGGTTCTCGCCCGGACCATCGCGGCCAGCAGCTCCCGCGCCTCGGCCGTACGGCCCGCCTCCCGCAACGCCAGTGCGGCGACCCCCACCTCCGCGACCGGCCGGGACACGCCCTGCCGCAGCAGGCTCGCGCAGTCCTGGCCGCGACCCGCCGCGGCCAGCGCGCCCGCCGCGGCGGCGAGCGGACCGGGCGGCAGTCCGGCCACCTCCCACAGCAGGATGGGCACATCGGCGTCGAGGCCGTTCCACTCCAGTTCCTCGGCGATGTACGGCAGTTCCTGGGCGGGACGGCGCGCCGCGGCGCACAGGACGGCGTGCGCCTCACCGCCGCGCCCGGCGGCCCGCAGCTCCGCGAGATGGGTCACGGCGGTGGCCACGGCCTGCCGCGCATGGGGCGGGAGGGATGCCGAAGGCACCTGAGCGGTACCAGACCCGCGCGCCTCCCCGGCCCGCTCCTTGGCGGATTTCCGCCCCCGGCCACCGTCCCCGGCGTCGGCGGACTCCGCCACGGCCGCCTTCTCCGCCGGGTCCGCCGCCGGCTCGTGCGGCGCGAGGTGACCCACCACGAGCGGCGGCCCCTCCGCCCACTCATTGCCCTCGATGCGGGCCCGGAGCTCCTGCACGCGGGCCCGCGCACGGGCCAGGCCGTCGGCGGCCCAGGCGAGTCCGCAGGTCAGCGCGTCCGTCTCGGTACCGGGCGCCGCGTGCTCGAGGCCGGTGCGCAGGTCACGCTCGCGGCGGGTCGCGTCGCGGAGTTCGCCGAGCGTCGCGTCGAGGCGGTCGCGGAGCTCCGCCGGGCCGCGCAGCGCGTCGTACGCGGCGACCGCCGCGGCGTGCAGCTGCCGGGCACACGCCCCCGCCTCCCCCGCCGCCTGCGCGCCGCGCCGCCCGGCCAGGTCGTCGAGCAGCGACTGGACCACGTCCCAGGGCGGCACCTCGCGCCCCTCCAGAAAGGCCCGCAGCCCCGCCGGGTCGCGCTGCAGGAAGACGCCGTACCAGCCCTCGGTCGCGTCCAGCGCCTCCGTCAGCGTGCGCAGGAAGTACGCGAACTCCCCTAAAGCATCTCGCAGTTGCGTCTCTGCCATGCCGTTCTCTCCCCCCAGGGTCACCGTGCGCTGCCGCACCGGTCCCTCGGTTGCACATCAGCCATGCGCCGCCCCGTCTGTCACGGAACGACTACAGGGAGTTTTCCACCACTGCCGGGGCGAGGGTTCCGCGATCGCGGAACAACGGCGCGATCGGCATGAACGGCAGGCAAACTTGCAAGTTTGCCTGCCGAGTTTTTAGGCTGGCGACATGCCGACGAAAGGGACAGCTCCCGAGCAGCTCGTCACGGACCTCAGCGCGGCCGTCGGACTGCTGATGCGCCGGCTGCGCGCCGAGTCGCCGAACGGGGGCCTCACGCCCACCCAGCGCGCGGTCTGCGCCCGGCTGGACCGCGACGGGCCCGCCACCACCGCGGCGCTGGCCCGGGCCGAGCTGGTGCGCCCGCAGTCGATGCGGGTGACGCTGGCCGCCCTGGAGGAGCGCGGCGTCGTCGCCCGCAGCCCGCACCCCACCGACGGCCGGCAGGCCGTCCTCGCGCTCACCGACGAGGGCCGGCGCGTACTGGCCGACGTCCGGCGGGCCAAGCAGAACTGGCTCACCGCGGCCATCGCCGAGCACACCACCCCCGAGGAACAGCGCGTACTGGCCGAGGCCGCCGCGCTGCTGAAACGACTGACGGAGAACTGAACGATGACCGCCACCACGCTCGACCCCGAAGACCGCGCTGGTCCTGATCGACCTGCAGAAGGGCATCGCCGCGCTGCCCACAGCACACCCCGCCGCCGAGGTCATCGACCGGGGCGCACGGCTGGCCGCCGCGTTCCGCGACCGCGGCCTGCCCGTCGTGCTGGTGAACGTCACCGGCGGCGCGCCCGGCCGCACGGAGGGCCCCGCCCGCGCCGGCAACCCGCCGGCCGACTGGGCCGAGCTGGTACCCGAGCTGGACCGGCAGCCGTCGGACCTGCTCGTCACGAAGCAGACCTGGGGCGCCTTCCACGGCACGGCGCTGGACATGGAGCTGCGCCGCCTCGGCGTCACGCAGATCGTGCTCGCCGGCATCGCGACCAGCATCGGCGTGGAGTCCACGGCGCGCAGCGCGTACGAGCACGGCTACCACGTGACGGTCGCGACCGACGCCGTGACGGACATGGACGCGGACGCGCACCGCAACAGCGTGGAGAAGATCTTCCCGCGGCTGGGCGAGACCGACACCACCGACGCGATCCTCAAGCTGCTGGGCTGAGCACCCGGGGCCTGGCGCCCCGGCCCTCAGTCACAGGCCCTCAGCCATAGGCCCTCAGCCATAGGCCCTCAGTCACAGGCCCTCAGGAGCGGCCACTTCTCGTGCCACCGCAGGTCGTCCTCCAGCTGGGAGGCGAGCGAGACGAGCCGGGGCTCGCCGCCCTCGGGGCCCAGCAGCTGGGCGCCGAGCGGCAGTCCGCCCGAGCTGAAGCCCGCGGGCACGCTGACGCCCGGCCAGCCGAGCACGTTCCACGGCCAGGCGTACGGGCAGGCCGCGATCATCGCCCGGTCGGTGCGCCAGCCGTTCATCGCGGCGAGCGTGCCGATCCGGGGCGGCGGCGTGGCCGTGGTCGGGGTCAGCACGACGTCGTACCGGCCGAACACCGCGCCCACCCGCTGCTGCTGCCGCGCCTCGGCGGCCCGCGCGAGCCGCAGCGCGCGCCCGCTCAGCAGCCGGCCCAGCCGCGCCGCTTCCCGGGTCCTGCGGTCCAGCAGGGAGCGGTCCGGCACCCGCTGGGTCCACTCCCGTACGCCCGTGGTCGCGCGCGGCACGAAGGACAGGCCGATGAGCCCGTAGTCCGGCTCGGCCTCCTCGACGAGGTGGCCGAGGCGGGCGAGGGTGCGGGCGATGTCCGCGACGGCGGCGCGCACTTCGGGATGGAGCGGGCGCGGCGTACCGGTCCAGGCGGCCTTCCAGGAGAGCGCGATGCGCAGCCGTCCCGGGTCCCGGCCGACCGCGGCGCCGACCGCGACCGGCGGCGGGCGGTGCAGGTCGTGCCGGTGGCTGCCGCTGGAGACGTCCAGCAGCAGCGCCGCGTCCTCGACCGTGCGGGCCAGCGGGCCTATGCCGGTGATGCCCTGGAACGCCTCCGGCTCCGGCCAGGTGGAGATCCGGCCGCGCTGCGGCTTGATGCCGACCAGGTGGGTCCAGGCCGCGGGGATGCGGACCGAGCCCGCGCCGTCCGTGCCGAGCGCGGCCGGCACCAGCCCGGCGGCGACCGCGGCGGCCGAGCCGCCGGATGAGCCGCCGGGGGTGTGCGCCGGGCTCCACGGGTTGCGGGTGTCGCCGAAGGCCGGGCCCTCGGTGAACGGCCACTGGCCCAGCTCGCAGGCGTTGGTCTTGCCGACGACGATCGCGCCGGCCGCGCGCAGCCGCCGTACCACCTCGGAGTCGGCGGCCTTGGGCGGGAACGTGCCCGCGCAGCCGAACGCGGTGGGCTCGCCCGCCACATCGGTGTCGTCCTTGACCGCGACCGGCACGCCGAGCAGCGGCAGCCGCTCCCCCGCCGCGAGCCTGCGGTCGGCCGCCTCGGCCTCGGCGAGCGCCGCCTCGGCCCGCACCAGCCGGAAGGCGTTGACGGTGCCCCTGGTCGCTTCGATGCGCTCCAGCGACCGCCCGACCAGTTCGGCCGATGTGGTGTCGCCGTCGCGCAATGCTCTGGCCTGTTCGGCCAGTCCCTCGAACCTGTCCCCCACTGCCTCACGCCGCCTCTCGCACTGACGTTCCGTTCCGACGGAGATGCGCAGCGTAACCACGTGTGCGAGTCGGCTTCAACCGTCTCCGGCCGTGACGAGGCGCCGGAGACGGTTGTTCCGTATACGGTCAGCGGTTGTTCGTGTGGCCTTCGGGGTGGACGACCATGGCCGAGCCGCCGCCGCGGCGGACCTTCTCGGCAGCCGCGAGCCAGCGCCCGTCGGACAGCCGCTGGACGCCGGTGGCCGCGCCGATCTCGGGGTTTTCCTTGAACGAGTGGCCGAGCGCCTCCAGTTCCGCCCGCAGCTTGCTGTCGTACAGCCCCGGTTCGAGCTCCGTCTGCGCGGCGTTGCGCTGGCTGGCGCGCGGCGCGGCGATGGCGTCGACGAGCGGCAGGCCGCGGTCGAGGTGGCCGAGAAGCGTCTGCAGAACTGTCGTGATGATGGTGGCTCCGCCGGGCGAGCCGACGGCCAGGACCGGCTTGCCGTGGTCGAGGACGACGGTCGGCGAGATGGAGGAGCGGGGGCGCTTGGCGGGGCCGGGGAGGTTCGGGTCGGGGACGCCGGGCGCCGCCGGGGCGAAGGAGAAGTCGGTCAGCTCGTTGTTGAGGAGGAAGCCGCGGCCGGGCACGGTGATGCCGCTGCCGCCGGTCTGCTCGATGGTGAGCGTGTAGGCGACGACGTTGCCCCACTTGTCGGCGGCGGTGAGGTGGGTGGTGTTCTCGCCCTCGTAGGTCGTGGGCGCGGCCTTGTCACCGTCCTCGCAGGGCTTCGGGTGGCGCGGATCGCCGGGCGCGAGCGGGCTCTTGAGCACCGCGTCGCCCTTGATCAGGCAGGCCCGCGAGTCGGCGAACTTCTGCGAGGTGAGTTCCTTGGTGGGCACCTGCTGCGCGGCCGGGTCGCCGACCCAGCGGCCGCGGTCGGCGAACGCGATCCGGCTCGCCTCGATGTAGCGGTGCAGATACTGCTTCTCGCTCAGCTTGGATACGTCGTAGTTCTCCAGGATGTTGAGCGCTTCGGCCACGCTCGTGCCGCCGGAGGAGGACGGCGCCATGCCGTACACGTCCAGGCCGCGGTACTTCGTCTTCGTCGGCGCCTGGACCTTCGTCCCGTACGCGTCCAGGTCGGCGGCGGTCAGGTCGCCGGGCCGCACCTTGCGGGTGGCGCCCTCCCGCACGGGCGGCTGCTCGACGGTGCGGACGATGTCCTCGCCCAGCCGTCCGCCGTACAGCGCGTCCACACCCTTCTTCGCCAACTCGTCGTAGGTGCGCGCCAGATCGGGGTTGTGCAGCGTGGAGCCGACGGCCGGGGGCTGCCCGCCGGGCAGGAACAGCTTCGCGGTGGCGGGGAAGTCGCGGAACCGGTCGGCGTTGTCGGCGGTCTGCTTCCGGAAGGTCTCGTCGACGGTGAAGCCGTCGCGGGCGATGCGGGTGGCGGGCGCGAGGACCTGGCCGAGCGAGCGGCTGCCCCACTTGTCCAGCGCGGTGTCCCAGGTGGCGGGCGTGCCGGGGGTGCCGACGCCCAGGCCGCTGGTGACGGCCTCGTTGAACGGGATCGGCTTGCCGTTCTCCAGGAAGAGGTCCTTGTCGGCGGTCAGCGGCGCGGTCTCGCGGCCGTCGATCGTCTGCACGGAGCGCTTCTTGGCGTTGTAGTAGACGAAGTAGCCGCCGCCCCCGATGCCGGAGGAGTACGGCTCGGTGACGCCCAGGGCCGCCGCGGTGGCGACCGCCGCGTCCACGGCGTTGCCGCCCTTCTTCAGCACCTCGATGCCGGCCGCCGAGGCGTCGGGGTCGACGCTGGAGACCGCGCCGCCGGAGCCCACGGCGACCGGGGACTTGGGCGGGGCTTCGGTCGCGGGGGCCGCCGTGGGCCGGGCACTGGCCGGTACGGAGGCCAGCGAGCCGGCCAGTGCGGCCGTCACGGCCAGCACCGACAGGCGTCGGACATGCGTCATCTGTGCCTTCCCTCCATCGGGTTCGAGCCAGGAGCCGGAGCCTACCTGCGGCTCTTCGGGGGCGACAGGGCACCGAAGGGCCGCTGCCACGAGATCTTTACCCATGCGTAACCTACCGACGGGTTACCACCGGTAACGAACTCGCCCTACTCTCCAGTCACTTCGGTACCGGTGCCACCGGTCACTCCCCTCTCCACTCCCCCACCGCGACCTGGAGCAGTAGATGACGCCCTCCCGTACGACACTGCGCGCCGCGATCGGCACCGTCTCCGCGGCCGTCCTCGCCACCACCCTCACGGCCACGGCCCCCGCCGCCCAGGCGGCCCCGGCCGCCGCCACCGCCCCCGCGTCCGTGAAGTTCGTCGACATCGAGGGCGACGGCGGCATCACCCTCAAGGCGAACGTCTTCACGCCCGGCGACGCCGACGGCAGCAAGAAGTACCCGGTGATCGTGCTGCCCACCAGCTGGGGCATGCCGCAGATCGAATACATGGCGCAGGCGAAGAAGCTGGCGGACTCCGGGTACGTCGTCGTCGGGTACAACTCGCGCGGCTTCTGGCAGTCCGGCGGGAACATCGAGACGGCGGGCCCGCAGGACGTCGCCGACGCCCGCAAGGTCGTCGACTGGGCGCTCGCGCACACCCCCGCGGACCCGGCGAAGGTCGGCATGGGCGGGGTCAGTTACGGCGCCGGGATCAGCCTGCTGGCCTCGGCGTTCGATCCGCGCATCAAGGCGGTCGCGGCGCTCAGCGGCTGGGCCGACCTGATCGACTCGATCTACAGCGGGCGCACCCAGCACGCCCAGGCCGCCGGGCTGCTGGCCGGCGCGGGCGAGATCACCGGACGCCCCAGCGCCGAACTCCGGACCATCATGAAGGACTTCCTCGGCTCCAACCTGGCCAAGGAGGACGAGATGATCGCGTGGGGGAAGAAGCGCTCCCCCGCGACCTACCTCGAAAGGATCAACGCCAACGGCGCGGCGATCATGATGGGCAACGCCTGGGGCGACTCGATCTTCCCGCCGAACCAGTACGCCGACTTCTTCGACAAGCTCAAGGGCCCCAAGCGGCTGGAGTTCCGGCCCGGCGACCACGCCACCGCCGAGGCCACCGGCCTGCTCGGGCTGCCCAACGACACCTGGACCGACACCAAGCGCTGGTTCGACCACTACCTCAAGGGCGCCGACAACGGCGTCGACCGGGAGTCCCCTGTCCAGCTCAAGTCCCGCTCCACCGGCGCGTACGAGGGGTACGCGAGCTGGAAGGACGTGCCCTCCGGCCAGCGGCGCATCCCGCTGAACGGCACGCACGGCATCGCCACGAACCGCGACTCCGGCGCGAACGGCGGCACGATCTTCCTCTCCAGCATGCTGGACCAGTTCTTCAAGGTCCCGCCGATGGCGTCGATACCGCTGCTGCCCCGCTCGGCCGCCGCCGTCTGGCAGTCCGCGCCGTACGAGAACCAGCAGCGGGTGCGCGGCACGGCCAAGGTGCACACCACGATGACCAGCACCGCCGAGAGCGGCACCGCGATCGCCTACCTCTACGACGTGGGCCCGCTCGGCACCGGCAAGCTCGTCACGCACGCGCCGTTCACCTTCCACGACAAGCAGCCGGGCAAGCCGTTCGGCGTGGACCTGGACCTGTTCTCCACGGCGTACGACGTGCCGGCCGGGCACCGGCTCGCGGTGGTCGTGGACTCCGTCGACCCGCTCTACATCGAGCACAACCCGGACGGCGCGCAGCTCACCTTCTCCTCGCCGGCCGACGACCCGTCGTGGGTGTCGGTACCGGTACGGGACTGACGCGGCGTCACCAGTACGCATCGCCTGGCACGTCACAGCTGTGGCGTGCCCGGCAGCAGCGTGCCCGGCTCGGCGGCGCCCACTTTCCCCTCGACCTTCGGGTTGCGGCGCTGCCGCCGGCCGATCCAGTGGGCGAACCAGGACAGCAGCATGCACATCCCGATGTAGATCGGCGAGATGACCAGGACGACGGGGATGAACGGCAGGTCGTAGTCGAGGTTGGAGGCGATCAGCCGGCCCGCGTGCAGGAACTCCTCGTAGGTGATGAGGAAGCCGAGCGAGGTGTCCTTCAGCGCGACGACCAGCTGGCTGATGATCGTGGGCAGCATCGCGCGGACCGCCTGCGGGACCAGTACGTGCGTCATGACCTGCGTCTTGCGCATCCCCAGCGCGTACGCCGCCTCGTGCTGGCCGCGCTCGACGGCGTGCACGCCGGTGCGGAAGACCTCGGCGAGCACCGAGCCGTTGTAGAGCGTGAGGCCGACGACCAGCGCGGTCAGCGGCTCGGCCCGCAGCGCCACGTAGATGAAGAAGATCATCACCAGTACGGGCATGGCGCGGAAGAACTCCACCAGCAGGGTGGCCAGCCAGCGGACCGGCCGGTGCCAGGAGAGCCGCCCGGCGGCCAGTACCGCGCCCAGGGCCAGGGAGAGCACCGCCGCGATCGCGAACGCCTTGAGGGTGTTGCCCAGCCCCCTCAGCAGCAGCTCCTGGATGCCCTGGTACTCGAAGGGCGTCCACTTGCGCGCGCTGAACTGCCCGGTGTCGATGAGGAGATACACCGCCCAGGCGAGGACGGCGAGGATGACGAGCGTCGCCACGACACCGTAGAGGCGGTGCCGGCCGCGGGTCCTCGGGCCCGGTACGTCGTAGAGGGCGGTACCGGTCATCGGGCGACTCCCCAGCGCTTCTCCAGCACGTTGAACAGCGCGCTGATGGTCAGGGTCACGATCAGGTAGCCGACGGCGATCCAGAGGAAGGACCAGATGATGCTGTAGCCCAGCTCGTTGAGCGTCTTGTACGTGCCGAGCAGCTCGACGACGCTGAAGGAGCCGGCGATCGCGGAGTTCTTGGCCAGCGCGATCAGCGTGGAGCCGACGGGCGGGATGACCGTACGGAACGCCTGCGGCAGCACCACCGTGCCCAGCGTCTGCCCGAAGGTCATGCCCAGGCTCCGGGCCGCCTCGCCCTGGCCCACGGGCACGGTGTTGATGCCCGAGCGCACCGCCTCGCAGATGAACGCCGAGGTGTAGCAGCCGAGCGCGAGGATCGCGAAGACGTCGAAGGGCAGTACCAGGCCGAAGCGCGGCAGGCCGAGCAGGACCGCGAAGAAGAGCAGGGTGAGCGGGGTGTTGCGGAGCACCGTCACCCACACCGTGCCGAAGGTGCGCAGCGAGCCGACCGGCGCGACCCGGAAGCCGGCCATGATCACGCCGAGCACGAGGGCGAGCAACGAGGCGAAGACGGTGAGCTCGACGGTGCCGAGCAGGCCCTTGCCGTAGAGGGACCAGTTGTGGGTCAGTACGTCCATGGGTGTCGGTGGCTCCCTCAGCTCGCCGTGTAGCGGTCGATCCTGGGCGGCTTCGGTGCGGGCACTCCGGACAGCCCGAGGGTGGCGTCGTAGGCCCGCTTCCAGGTGCCGTTCTTCTCGTCGGCGGCGAGCGCGTCGTCCAGCGCGAAGCGCAGCGCGGGGTCCTTGAGGGGCACGCCGACCCCGTACGGCTCCTTCGAGAACGGCTTGCCGACCAGCTTCATCTCGTCGGGCGCCTTGGCGGCGTAGCCGAGCAGGATCGCGTCGTCGGTGGTGACCGCGTCGACCTGGAAGGTGAGCAGGTTGTCGACGCAGACGGAGTAGGTGTCGTACGCGACGAGCACGGCCTTGGGGTAGTCGGCCTTGATGCGCTGGTACGGGGTGGAGCCCGCGGCGGAGCAGACCCGCTTGCCCGCCAGGTCCTTCGGGCCCTTGATGTCGTGCTCGTCCTTGCGCACCAGCAGGCTCTGGCCCGCCATGTAGTACGGGCCCGCGAAGCCGACCTGTTTCTTGCGCAGGTCGTTGATGGTGTAGGTGCCGACGTAGTAGTCGATCTGGCCGTTCTGCACGGCCGTCTCGCGGTTGGCCGAGGCGATCGTCTTGTAGGTGAGGGTCTTGGGGTCGAAACCGAGCGCGGCGGAGAGCATCTTGGCGATCTCGATGTCGAAGCCGCGGTACGCGCCGGAGGACGGATCGCGTTCGCCCAGGTACGGCTGGTCCTCCTTGACGCCGACGACCAGGTGGCCGCGGCGCTTCGCCTGCTGCCAGGTGGGCGAGTCGGCGAGCCGGAAGCGGGTCTGCACGGGGTACTTCGGGAGCTCGTCGCCGCGCGGGCCCTTGGCGGGCGGGCTGCCGGGCTTGCCGCAGGCGGCGGCGAGGACGGCCAGGACGGCCAGGACGATCAGGAGGGGGGCCGCCGCGGCCCGTCGGATCTGCTTCACTGCCGGCCCCCGCTCAGTGCTTGAGGATCTTGGAGAGGAAGTCCTTGGCGCGGTCGCTCTCCGGGTGGGTGAAGAACTCCTCGGGGGTGCGGTCCTCCACGATCGCCCCGTCCGCCATGAAGACCACGCGGTTGGCGGCGGAGCGGGCGAAGCCCATCTCGTGGGTGACCACGACCATCGTCATGCCGTCCCGGGCGAGCTGCCGCATGACCTCCAGCACCTCGTTGATCATCTCCGGGTCGAGCGCCGAGGTGGGCTCGTCGAAGAGGAGCGCCTTGGGTTCCATGGCCAGCGCGCGGGCGATGGCCACGCGCTGCTGCTGACCGCCGGAGAGCTGCGCGGGGTACTTGTCGGCCTGCGAGGCGAGCCCTACCCGGTCCAGGAGTTCGCGGGCCCGCCGCTCGGCCGCCTCCTTGCCGGTCCTGCGGACCTTCAGCGGCGCGAGCGTGATGTTGGCCAGCACGGTCTTGTGTGCGAAGAGGTTGAAGGACTGGAAGACCATGCCGACGTCGGCGCGCAGCCGGGCCAGCTCGCGGCCCTCCTCGGGGAGCGGGTGGCCGTCCAGGGTGATGGTGCCGGAGTGGATCGGTTCGAGGCGGTTGATCGTGCGGCAGAGGGTCGACTTGCCGGAGCCGGAGGGGCCGATGACGACGACCACCTCGCCGCGGCCGACGGTGAGGTCGATGTCCTGGAGGACGTGGAGCTTCCCGTAGTACTTGTTGACCCGGCGCATCTCGATCAGCGCGTCACCGGCCATATGCAGCCCTGCTCACTCTCGTCCGGCACGTCCGTACAGCGGAGAGTTCGCAAACTACCCCAAATGCCCCCGGTTCGGCGCTCGGGGACACGCGGGACGAGGCACCGCACCCCCTAGGTACACATGAGAAGCCTGCGTACCTAGCCTGTCGGGCATGGGTGAGCACCGGCCTGTTTTCCAGCGCATCGCCGACGACCTGCGGCGGCAGATCGACGAGGGCGTCCTCGCCGTCGGCGCCCGCATCCCCTCCCGCGCCGAGCTGAAGCGGGCGTACGAAGCCAGCGACCAGACCGTGGACCGGGCGGTGCGGATACTGAAGGCGGCGGGTTACGCGGAAGGGCAGTTCGGGCGCGGCGTGTTCGTCGCGGACCGGGCGCCGCTGGGCGTACTGCTGCGCTCCACGGGCGCCGTCGACTCGCCCTTCGCCGCGAGTATCACCCATGCGAATTGTCCTGAGGACACGCCGTTGACGTGGGAGGCGACGTCCACGACCGAGGCGGCGACGGAGCCGGTGGCGCGGAGGCTGGTCATCACGCCCGGCGACAGCGTGGTCTGCTCGCAGTACGAGTACCTCGCAGGGCGCCGGCCCGTGCAGCTCGCGACCAGCTGGGAACCGCTGGCGATCACCGAGGGCACGGACGTGGTCTTCCCGGAGCACGGGCCCTACGCGCGCCGCGGCGTGCGCGGGCGGATGGCGGCGATCGGGATCCGGGTGGTGCGCGCCGAGGAGCGGGTGGGCTCCCGGCCCGCAGCCAGCGCCGAGGCGGAGGCGCTGGGCTGCCCGCCGGGCAGCTGTGTCACGGTCGTGGAGCGCACGCACTTCGACGCGGACGGCCGCGCGGTGGAGACCTCGGACATCGTCGTACGGGCCGACCGCTGGCAGCTGGCGTACGACATCGCGTTCGTGTGAGGCGCGCGTCCGTCCGGGGTGACGACACGGGCGCTCAGCTCTCCGCGACCTCGGCGTAGAGCTGGGAGAGCTCGGGCGCGCCGCTGTCCGCCCACTCCTGACCGGCCGTCACCACATCGATCTCGCGGCCCGAGGACAGCCGGACGACGGGCTCGCCGCCGGGCCAGATCTTCCAGCGGGCCCCGGGGACCGTGCGCACCAGGACCGTACCGAGGTAGAGGCCCACGTCGTTGCCCAGCCAGGGCGCGATCTCCGGGTCCGACCGCCAGGCGGGCAGCAGCTGGTCCAGCGCCTCCAACGAGCCCACCGAATCGTCCAGTTCCACCCCGGCCCCCGCGGCCTGCGCGCGCAGCAGATCACACTCCGCCAGCAGATCGGCGATGCCCTCCGCGTCCTCGTCCCCCGGTGCCGGCGCCGCGGCGGAACGGACCGCTTCCGGATGCTTGCGCCACTTGTCCAGGAAAGACATGTTCATGGGGTGAGGGTCCCACTCCCGCCCGGGCGGCGGCCACAGGCGCGCGGCGTCCCGCGTCATCCGGTCGCCACACCTCCCTTGACGCCCCTCTGCCGTCTCCTTACGTTCATGGCGCTTGTGTCTGATGGACCGGATCACGCTCACCCCGTGGCGCAGCCGCCACCGAAGGAGCCGACTGATGCGCGTACGACGATGGGGCACAACCGTTCCGCTCGCTCTCGCCCTCACGGTCGCGGGGACCGCCGTCCCGGCCGCCGCCGGTCAGCAACGCGCGGCGGAGCCGCAGCCGTTGGCGAGACTCTTCGACAACAAGGCGGTGAGCGACGACACCAGATCCGGCGCTGCGGACTTCGACGGCGCCGGCGGCTCCCTGTCCGCCCAGGACCTCGCCGCGGCCGGCTGGACGCCCGGCCGGTCGCTGGCCCTCGACGCGACCCGGCTGACCTGGCCGCGTACCACGCCCGGCACGCCGGACAACGTACGGGCCGACGGCCAGGCCGTCCGGCTGAGCGGCTCCGGCACCGCGCTGTCCTTCCTGGTCGCCGGGACCGGCGGGGACGCCACCGGCACCGGCACGGTCCAGTACCAGGACGGCTCGCGCAGCACGTACGAGCTGACCGCGCCGGACTGGCGGACCGGCCCGCTCAGCACCAAGGCGGTGGCGCTGCCGCACCTGAACTCCGCGGCCGGGCAGCGCGCGGAAACGGTACGCCTGTACGCGGTGACGGTGCCGGTGCGCCCCGGCCGCCAGGTCCGCTCGGTCGTCCTGCCCAAGGACCCGGGCCCCGACCGCGACCTGCACGTCTTCGCCGCGGCGCTGCGCCGGGCCACGCCCGGCTGGACCGGCAGCTGGGCGGCCAGCAGCGCCGGGTACACCAAGGTCGGGCCGTGGCGGGACCAGACGCTGCGGCTGGTGGTGCACGCCGGGGCGGGCGGCAGGCAGGCCCGCGTCCGGCTGGAGAACACCTTCGCGGCCACCCCCGTCGCCATCGGCGCGGCGAGCGTGGCCGTCCAGGGCAGCGGCGCGCAGGCGGCGGGCAAGCCCGTGCCGCTCACCTTCGGCGGACAGCGCGGCACGCGCATCCCCGCCGGCGCCCAGGCGTTCAGCGACCCCGTGCGCTTCGCCGTGCCCGCCGACACCAATCTGCTGGTCAGCTTCCACCTCGCGGGACCGGTGGGCGCGGCGCCCGTGCACAAGGAGGCGATCCAGCGGTCGTACGTGAGCGCCCCCGGCAGCGGCGACCGGACCGGCGACGCGGGCGGCGCGGCCTACACCGGCACCCTCACGACCTGGCCGTTCCTCTCCGGCGTCGATGTCACCGGCGGCCCGGGCTCGATCGTGGCCCTGGGCGACTCGATCACCGACGGGGTGAAGTCGACCAGCGGCGCCAACCGGCGCTGGCCCGACGTGCTCGCCCGCCGCTTCCAGCAGCAGAGCGCGCTGCCCAAGTACGGCGTGATCAACCACGGCATCTCGGCGAACCGCATCGTCACCGACCGCTACCAGGGCGACGGCATCAGCACCGACACCGGCGGGGTCAGCGCCCAGCACCGGCTGGAGCGCGACGTACTGGCCCAGACCTCGGCCCGTACAGTCGTGGTCTTCGAGGGGATCAACGACGTGCGCGCGGGCACCTCGGCGGCCGAGGTGATCACCGGGCTGCGGGCCATCGCGCGGCGGGCGCACGAGCGGGGCCTGCGGGTGGTGGCCGCGACGGTCGCGCCGTGCGAGGGGTACGCCGACTGCTACCCGGAGGTCGACCAGCGGCGGCAGGCGGTCAACGCCTTCGTCCGTGACAGCGGCGGGGCCGTGGACGCCGTGCTGGACTTCGACGCGGTGATCCGCGACCCGCAGCGGCCGCAGCGGATGCTGCCGGCGTACGACAGCGGCGACCATCTGCACCCCGGCGACGAGGGGCTGAAGGCGCTCGCGGAGTCGGTGGAGCTGCGCAAGCTCGTGCCGTGAGGCGAGGCCGGCCGGGGCGGCGTGCCCCGGCCGGCCAGGCGCGTCATCCGTCCCGTCACACGTCCAGGTCGACGACCACCGGCGCGTGGTCCGAGGCGCCCTTGCCCTTGCGCTGCTCGCGGTCGACGTAGGCGTCGGAGACCGCCTTGGCGAACGGCTCGTTGCCATAGACCAGGTCGATGCGCATTCCGCGGTTCTTCGGGAAGCAGAGCTGGCGGTAGTCCCAGTACGTGAAGGGGTGGTCGTACTTCAGGGGGCGCGGCACGACGTCCGTCAGGCCCGCGCCGCGCAGGTCGGCGAGGGCCGCCCGCTCGGCCGGGGTGACGTGCGTGGCGCCCTCGAAGGCGGCCGTGTCGTAGACGTCGTCGTCCGTCGGCGCGACGTTGTAGTCGCCGAGGACCGCGAACGGGCGGTCGCCTCCCGCGTCGCCCGCGATCGCGGCCTTCAGCGCCTCGAACCACTGGAGCTTGTAGGCGTAGTGCGGGTGCTCGACCTCGCGGCCGTTGGGCACATAGACCGACCAGACGCGGACCGGTCCGCAGGTCGCCGAGACGGCGCGCGGCTCGGCCACGCCGTCGTACGTCGGATCACCGGGCAGGCCCTCGACCACGTCCGCCAGGCCGACCCTGGACAGCACGGCCACGCCGTTCCACCGGCCCGTGGCGTGCACCGCCGCTTCGTACCCCAGCTCGCGCAGCTCGTCGAAGGGGAACTGCTCCTTGGAGCACTTGGCCTCCTGGATGCACAGCACGTCCGTGCCGGTGGTCTCCAGCCAGGCCAGCAGCCGGGGCAGGCGGGCGGTGATCGAATTGACGTTCCAGGTCGCGATGCGCATGAGTGCCAACCTACCGCCCGCCTGTGACAGTCGCCGTCCTCAGCCGAGCGCGGCCGCCTGACCAGGCGCGAGGCGGCCGTGGTCGGTGCCGCCGAGCTGGCCGATCATGCGGTCGTAGATCGGCCGGGCGTGCTCCTGGAGGAGGCTGTCGTGGACGTCGATGGCGTGCCGCGGCTTGACCTCGCGCAGGTAGTCGATGATCTCCGCCACCTTGTTCCAGGGCGCGTGCACGGGCAGCAGGAGGGTGTCGACCGGGCGGCCGGGGACGGTGAGCGCGTCGCCGGGGTGGAAGACCGAGCCGTCGACGAAGTAGCCGACGTTGGTGACCCGCGGGATGTCGGGGTGGATCACGGCGTGCAGCTGCCCGTGCACCTCCACCTCGAAGCCGGCGGCCGTGAAGGTGTCGCCCTCGCCGACGGTGTGCACCCGGCCCGGGAACGCCGCCGAGATCTGCTCGGCGACCGAGGCGAGCGTCCAGATCTCGGCGGCCGGGTTGGCCTCCATGGCCGCCCGCAGCCGGTCCTCGGCGAAGTGGTCGGGGTGCTCGTGGGTGATCAGGATCGCGTCGGCGCCCACGGCCGCGTCCTGCTCGCTGAAGCCACCGGGATCGATGACCAGCGTCCGCCCGTCCTTGGCCAGCCGGACGCAGGCGTGCGTCTTCTTGGTGAGTTCCAGTTCCATGGCCCCATCTTGCCGCGCGGAGCCGTGCGAATCCGCGACCGGGCTCGGGCTCCGGCGCTCAGTCCTCCGGCGTGGTCTCCTCGCGGATGACGCGCTGCGCGATGGTGAAGGCCGCGCCCGCGGCCGGCACGCCGCCGTAGACCGCGGTGTGGATCAGCGTCTCCTTGATCTCCGCGGGGGTGAGGCCGTTGCGGAGCGCGGCGCGGACGTGCACGGCCAGGTCGTCGAGGTGGCCGCTGGTGATCAGCGCGGTGAGCGTGATGACGCTGCGGGTGCGGCGGTCCAGGCCCGAGCGGGTCCACACCTCGCCCCAGACGTTGCGGGTCAAAAAGTCCTGGAAGTCGCCGGTGAACTCGTCGGCGGCGGCCGCCGCGCGGTCCACGTGCGCGTCCCCCAGCACCTCGCGGCGGACCTTCATGCCCGCGTCGTAGGAGTCGGTGCCGACCATCTCGGGCTGCTCGGCGGCCGGCTCGATGGCGACGACCGGCGGCTGGGGCTGCGCCTGCTGCGCCGGCTTCGGGGTGAGGACGGGCTTGGGCGGGGTGGCGCCGAGCGCGGCCTGCCCGGCCGGCTTGTCCTGCCAGGCGGTGGAGAAGTGCCGGATGAGCAGCTCGGTGATGGCGGCGGGCTGCTCGACGGGGGCGAGGTGCGAGGTGCCGGGCACCAGGGCGAGGCCCGCGTCCGGTATCCCGGCGACCAGGGTGCGCGCGTCGGCGGTCGGGGTGATCAGGTCGTCGGAGCCGACGACCACGAGGGTGGGCGCGGAGATCCTGCCGAGCTCGCTCCGGACGTCGAAGGCGGCCAGCGCCTCGCAGGCCGCGATGTAGCAGCCGGGGTCGGTGGTGCGCACCATCTGCACGGCCCACTCGACGATGGCGGGCTGGGCGGCGGCGAAGCCGGGCGTGAACCAGTGCTCGGGCGCGGTGCGGGCGATCGGGTCCAGGCCGTTCGTACGGATCACCACACCGCGCTGCCGCCAGGCGTCGGCGGTGCCGAACCGGGGCGATGCCGAGACCAGCGCGAGCGAGGTGAGGCGCTGGGGGTGGGCGAGCGCGAGCTGGGCGCCGATGGCGCCGCCCATGGCGCAGCCGGCGTAACCGAAGCGGTCGATGCCGAGGCCGTCGAGGGTGGCGATCACCCGATCGGCCAGGTCGGCGACCGAGGCGGCGGGGTAGGCGGGTGATCCGCCGTGGCCCGGGAGGTCGAAGCGGACGACGCGCCACTGACGGGTCAGTTCGGGTATCTGCCGGTCCCACATGTGCCAGGTGGTGCCCAGCGAGGCGCCGAGGACAAGTACGGGTGCGTCGTCGGGGCCGTCGATCCGGTGCTGCAGGGTCTTCTCGCTCACCCGGCCACGCTACCCAATCAAACCGCCCACTCCTGACACCCGGGTCAGTAATCGGGCAACGCTCCGGCCGGAAGAGTCGGTCATGGCAGCAGAATCGGCTCATAACCGGCTGGCCGGGATCGCCCGCAGGTGCTCCGGGCGGCATTCTTCATCAGAGTTTCGCCACCGGAACCCGACCGTCCGCGCCGGGCCCGGAGCCCGACGCGCCCCGTCAGAACCGTGTCGTGGACACGATGTACACCACGGGGTGGCCGTCCTCGGCGAAGTCGACCGTGATCCGCTGCGAGGGCCGCGGCGCCTTCTCCTTGTGGACCAGGCCCGCGTAGCCGTCCCCGACCGTGAAGTCCCACTTGACCCGCGCCGCCTGCTCCGGCGAGATCGTGGCGACGTCCTTGCGCAGGTCATCGCGGGTGCGCCCGTAGTGCGCCAGGAACTGGTCCAGGCCGTCCTGGGACGTGCGGAACGTCACGTAGAGCGAGCTGGTCTTGAAGGAGTTGGTCTCGAAGTACGCGACCGGATACGAGTACGACGGGATCGGCACGTCGTAGATCCGCCGCTGCACCTTGGAGGGCCACTGCCAGGTGAGCCCCGCCATCTTGGCCCGCTCCTCCTTCTCCTGGCCGCTGTCCCGGCTCTGCGCGGCGGAGAGCGCGAGGTAGCCGGCCGGGATGGCGATCAGCAGGAAGACGACGACGGCGGTGAGCCAGCGGCGCCGGCGGCTCGGCGGGGGCGCGTGCACCCCGCCGTCGCCCGCCGCGGGGACGTCGTCGCGCGCGTCCCGGTCGGGGTACTCGGAGCGGTCGTGGCGCTCGGGGTGGTCGGTCACGGGTGCCTGTTCCAGGTCGGTCATCGGCGGCCGGTCCGCTCATAGCGTTCGTACCGCTCGACGCGGCGGCGGTTGGCGCGGCGGAAGCGGCGGGCCACCAGCCGGGCGAGGTCGGCGGCGCCGACCATACCGGCCTCGGGGCCGAGCTGGGCCCGGGCGATGCGGGCCTCGGGGCGGTAGCCGCGGCCTGTGAGGGTGCGCCGGAAGGCGTCCCGGGCCGGGCCGATGAGCAGGTCGTCCGCCGCGCTGACGCCGCCGCCGATGACGAAGCAGGAGGGGTCGAGGGCCGCGGCGAGGTTGGCGATGCCCACGCCCAGCCACTGGCCGATCTCGGCGAACAGCTCGACGCACATCGCGTCGCCCTCGCGGGCCAGCTCGGTGATCAGCGGCCCGGTGATGTCGGGGATGTTGCCCTTGACCCGCTCGATGATGTTGTACGCGACCGGGGAGTCGGCGGCCGCCAGCTCGCGCGCCTCGCGCACCAGGGCGTTGCCGGAGCTGTACTGCTCCCAGCAGCCGCGGTTGCCGCACGGGCAGCGGTGCCCGCCGGGCACCACCTGCATGTGCCCGAACTCGCCGGCGACCCCGTACTTGCCCCGCTTGACCTGCCCGTCCTCCAGGATCGCGCCGCCGATCCCGGTCCCGAGCGTGATCATCACGAGGTGGTCCTCGTTGCGCCCGGCGCCGAAGCGCCACTCGGCCCAGGCGGCCGTATTGGCGTCGTTGTCGACCATGACGGGGACCGCGAGGCGGCCCGCGAGGCGGTCGCGCAGCGGCTCGTTCCGCCAGTTCAGGTGGGGGGCGAAGAGGACGCGGCTGCGGTCGGCGTCGACCCAGCCGGCCGCGCCGATGCCCACGGCGTGCACGTCGTGCCGGTCGGAGAGGTCCAGCACCAGCTCGGTGATGGTGTCCTCGACGACCTGGGGGCTCTTGGACTTGTCCGGCGTCTCGGTGCGGACCTTCTCCAGGATGTTCCCGTCGGCGTCCACGACGCCCGCCATGACCTTCGTCCCGCCGATGTCGATGCCGACGGTGGGCACGCGGGGCGCGCTGAGGTGCGAGCGCCGCTCGCGGGTGCCGACCGTGCGCAGCACGGTGGCCCGCGCCGATCCACGGTGCACCCTGTCCCGGTACGTACTCATGCTCGGCTCGTCTCGTCCCTGTGCGGTCTCGGGAGGCCATGGCCTCGGCTGGCGTCCGGGCGGGCACAGCCCACCCGCCGTGCGATTGTGCATCAAAGCCGCCCCGCGGCGCACCGCAACCCTCTGACCTGTGGCCTTTCTCAAAGTACGGCGAACCCGGGAACCGTCTGCGCCGGCGCGCACCGGGTGGCGGCGCACCCGGCCCGGCCGCTCCGGTGCGGCCGCCAACTGCCCGCTGGACAAAGGGGGTTCGCCCGGGAGCGGGTTTCCCGGCCGGTGCTCGCCGTCCGGGAAACCCGGGTGCGGGGCCCCCGGCGGGCCCGGGCGGCGCCTGACGGGCCGCGAGAAAGCCCTGGTCACAGGCGTTTTTTCGGGACCGTGTGCCCCTGACGGCCGAATCCGACGGGCCCCGCGGCCACCCGTGGGTTGTGATGGGAACCGTTGATGTTCCGCCCTCTGTGAGGAGAACGCTATGCGCATCCGTACCGCCGCAGCCGCGGCCATTCTGGCCACCGCCGCCCTCGTCGGCAGCGCCGGCGCCGCCGCTGCCGACTCGGGCGCCCAGGGCAGCAGCAGCCACTCGCCGGGCGTGATCTCCGGCAACACCATCCAGGTACCGATCCACGTGCCGGTCAACGCCTGCGGTCTCTCCGTCGACGTGGTCGGGCTGCTGAACCCCGCAGACGGGCAGTGCGCCAACAAGTAACGTCGCGCCCCACTCCGGTGCCGGCCTCCTTCGGGGGGCCGGCACCCCTCTGTTCCCGGGCCGCGCCGGCTCGTGTTCCCGGGCAGGACCAGCCGCCGGGGACCGACCGGGGGTCAGGGTGCCGCGATCTCCCGGGGCCTGCCGTCCCACTGCCACGACGTGCGGCGCGGGTGGCCGGGGAGTGCGATGCGGCCCGTGCACCACAGGAGCGCGGACCAGCGGTCGGTGACCGGCGGGGCGTCGGGGAAGATCCGGGCCAGTGTCCGGTCGCACAGCCCGTCGGGCGGCGTCCACGGCAGGCCGAGGCTCTCGGCGATGTCGTGCGTGTGCACCAGCGTCTCGACGACGCCCATGGCCGCGAAGCCCGTGGCGTCGGACACACCGTAGACGTGGAAGGCGCGCTTCTCCGGCGGCGTCGTGCGGACGATGGCCGCCAGCAGCGCGCCGCTCGCCTCCAGTACTTGCAGCAGTCCCGTCGGGCCGGCCTCACGGTCGGCGAAGACGACGTTCGCCGGGCCGCCCGGCCGCTGCCGCGTCCACGCGAAAGGTACGTGCGTGTCCGCCGGCGGACGCGCCGGGCCGAGCTGGGCGGCGTAGGAGAAGAGGTCGTCGGCGAGGTGCTCGGCGGTCTCCCAGCAGTCCCACTCCAGGGCACCGGCCCGCGCGCTCCAGTCCGCCCCTTCCGCGCCGCGCAGGGCGGTGACCGCCAGCCGCACGGCTTCCTCGACATCGGCTGCGGTGACGGGCCCGCCGGGTGTTCTCTGAAGGGAAGACATGGCGCGGAAGGTAGCAATGGCCGTCCGGTCGGAGCACCCGATTTACCGGAAGAGAGTCGGACCATGGTCGCGCAGGCGCAGGAGGAACGGCGGTACGACGTCGTGGTGGTCGGCGGTGGTGCCGCCGGGCTGAGCGGGGCGCTGGCCCTGGTGCGGGCGCGCCGTTCGGTACTGGTGATCGACGACGGCCGGCCGCGCAACGCGACGGCGGACCGTACGCACAACTTCCTGACCCGCGACGGCACGCCGCCCGCGGAGCTGCTCGCGGCCGGCCGCGCCGAGGTGACCGGGTACGGCGGCGAGATCGTGGCGGGCGAGGCGGTGGCGGCCGAGCGGCAGGAGGGCGGCGGCTTCCGCGTCCTCCTGGAAGCGGGCCCGCCGGTCGCGGCCCGCCGGCTGCTCGTGGCGACCGGCCTGGTCGACGAGCTGCCCGAGGTGCCGGGGATGGCGGAGCGGTGGGGGCGGGACGTGCTGCACTGCCCGTACTGCCACGGCTGGGAAGCCCGCGACCGGGCGATCGCGGTGCTGGCCACGGGCCCGCTCGCATGCCGGCAGGCCCTGATGTGGCGGCAGTGGAGCACCGACGTGACGCTGCTGCTGCACGTCTCGCCGGAGCCCGACGCCGAGGAGTACGAGCGGCTGGCCGCCCGGGGCGTCGCCGTGGTGCCGGGGCGGGTGACGGATCTGGAGGTGGCGGACGGCGGGCTGGCAGGCGTGCGGCTGGCGGACGGGCGGCGGGTGCCCTGTCAGGCCCTGGTGGTGGAGCCGCGGTTCACCGCGCGCGCCGGGCTCCTCGCCTCCCTCGGGCTGTCCGCCGAGGAAGAGCGGTCGTCCGGGGAGGTGGTGGGCAGCTCCGTCCGCGCGGCCGACTCGGGGGCGACGGACGTGCCGGGGGTGTGGGTGGCCGGGAACGTCACGGCCCTGTCCGACCAGGTCATCGGCGCCGCGGCGGCCGGGGTGCAGGCCGCCCAGGCGATCAACTCGGACCTGGTCGACGAGGACACCCGGCGGGCGGTCGACACCCGCCGCGGGTCCGGCTGACGCGGGTCCGGCTGACGCGCGTACTTCAAGAACAGGATCAGCCGGTGTCGAGGCCGTCGATCAGCCGGTCGAGGAACCGGGTGAAGGTGGCGTCGGGGGCGAGCGGGCGGCCGGGCGCGGCGAGGGCCGCGGCGAGCTCCGGGTGGTGGCCGTCGGCGGCGACGGCGGCGAGGTAGCGGGCCTCGGCCGCGGCCCGGCCGGGCGCTTCCGCGGCCGCGGACCGCGCGATCTCGTACCCGACGTGCCCGGCGACGAAGCCGGTGAGCTGGCTGAAGACCTCCAGCTTCGCGGCGCCGTCCAGCCGGGTGGGCCGCAGGGCCGCGAGCGCGTGTTCCAGAAAGGCCAGCGCGTGCGGGCCGGGCGTGCGGCGGGTGGTCAGCGCGGCGGGCAGCCAGGGGTGACGGAGCATCAGGGCGCGCTGGAGGTGGCCGATGGCCTTCAGGTCGCTGCGCCAGTCGCCGCTGAGGGGCCCGTCCGTCGGGAGTTCGCCGCTGACGTGGTCGACCATCAGCTCCAGCAGCGTCTCCTTGTCGGGCGCGTAGCCGTAGAGCGACATGACGCCGGCGCCGACCTCGGCGGCGACGCGCCGCATGGTGACCGCGTCCAGCCCCTCGGCGTCCGCGAGGGCGACGGCCGCGGCCGTGATCGCCTCGCGGCTGAAGGCGGGCTTGCGGCCCCGGCCGGTCCGGGCCGTGCCCAGCCAGAGCTGCTGCGGGTCGACGCCCGCGGCGCCGGCTCCCTCACGACGGGTCATGCTCTTCGCCTTCCGTTGCCTCCGGCCATTCTCGTACAGTGATTCCCGTACAGTGTACGGAAATGAAACAGGGGAACGAGGGGGAACGATGACACCGCACACGCACGGCGTCGTGGCGAGACCGGAGTGGACCGCGCCTTCGGGGAAGCCGCCGCTGTCCGCACGGATGATGCGGGCGACCTGGCGCGGCCTCCCGGCCAAGCGGCACGAAATCGGCTGGGAGCCGGGGCTCGTGGTACCGGCGGCGGACGGCAGTCCCTTGCTGACGGACCACTACTTCCCCCGCGCGGCGGGCGACTTCCCCACCCTTCTCGTGCGCTCGCCCTACGGACGGGGCCTGCCCTGGTCACCCATGTACGGGATGCTCTTCGCCGAACAGGGCTTCCACGTGGTCCTGCAGAGCTGCCGCGGCACCGGCGGCTCGGGCGGCCGGTTCGACCCGTGGCGCGACGAGGCCGCCGACGGCCGGGCCACGGTGGCCTGGCTGCGGCGGCAGCCCTGGTTCACCGGCACGCTGGGCACGGTCGGCCCCAGCTATCTGGGGTACGTGCAGTGGGCGCTCGCGCTCGATCCGCCACCGGAGCTGAAGGCGATGGTGGTACAGGCCGGCCTGCACGATCCGCACGCCTTCTTCCACGCGGGCGGCGCGTTCCACCTGGAGAACGCGCTCGCCGTCGGCGCGGGCATGACGTACCAGCACCGGGGGACGGTGCCCCTCGTACGCGCGATGCTGCGCCTGAAGCGCCGGCTGCGCGAGATCACCACGGCGCTGCCGCTGCGCAAGGCGTACGTACCGGCGCTCGGGGACGTGCCCTGGCTGGACGACGCGATGACGCACCCGGACGCCGACGACCCGCACTGGCACGGCACGTCCGCGGCGGCGGCCGCGGAGCGGTCGAGCGTGCCCACCGCGCTGACCACCGGGTGGCACGACGCGCTCGCCGACCAGACCTTCGCGCAGTACCACCGGCTGCGTCGGGCCGGCTGCGCGACCGCCCTGCTCGTCGGCCCCTGGACGCACACCTCCGCGATGCAACAGGGCTGGCCCGAGGTCTTCGCCGAGAGCCTCGGCTGGCTGCGCGCGCACCTGTGCGGGGACTCCGAAGGGCTGCGCCCCACCCCCGTACGCGTGCACGTCGGCGGCGAAGGCGCCTGGCGGGACCTCGACGACTGGCCGCCGGCCCCCGCCACGACCGCCTGGTTCCCCGCCGCGCACGGGACCCTCACCCGGCAGCCCCCGACGGACTCCGCGCCGCTGGCGTCCGTCCGTTACGACCCCGCCGACCCCACCCCTTCCGTGGGCGGGCCGCTGCTCTCCCCCGGCGCAGGTCCCCGCGACAACGGGGCCCTGGAGGCGCGGGAGGACGTCCTGACGTTCACCGGCCCGCCGCTGACCGAGCCCGTCGACGTGCTCGGCCCGGTCTCCGCGCGGCTGCGGATCTCCACGGACACCGGCCACGCGGACGTCTTCGCCCGCCTGTGCGACGTGGACGCGCGCGACCGTTCCACCAACGTCTGCGACGGGCTGGTCCGGCTGCGGGCCGACGGGCAGGCACCGTCGGCGGTCACCGTGGCGATGAGCTCCACCGCCCACCGCTTCGCCGCAGGGCACCGCATCCGCCTCCAGCTCAGCGGTGGCGCGCACCCGCGCTACGCCCGCAACCCGGGTACCGGCGAGTCCCCGGCCGAGGCCACCGCCCTCGTACCGGCACGGATCACCGTGCACGCGGGCTCGGTGGTGATGCTTCCCGCGGGCAACCAGGAGTGACAGCGGCGGCCCCGCGTCAGTCCCGGACCGTCAGTCCCGGACCTTCAGGACGAGCTTGCCGCGGGTGCGGCCCTGTTCGCCGCGGCGGTGCGCCTCGGCGGCGTGTTCCAGCGGGAGTACGTCCTCCACCTCGACCTTGACCACGCCCTTGTCGATAAGCTCGGCGATCTTCGTGAGGGCCGGGCCGTCCGGCTCCACGAGGTAGCCGCTCGCGCGCACCCCCTGGGCGCGGGCCGCCTCCACCAGCTCCGGCGAGACGCCCGAGGGCACGGCGATGAGCGTGCCGCCGGCGCGCAGGGTGCGCAGCGACCGGGTGCTGGTGTCGTCCTTGTCGTCGCCGACCAGGTCGATGACGACGTCGACGTCCCGGATCTCGTCCTCGAACCGTACGGCGGTGTAGTCGACCAGCTCGTCGGCGCCCAGGCCGCGCAGCCAGTCGTGCTTGGCGGCGCTCGCGGTGCCGATGACATGGGCGCCGAGGTGCTTGGCGAACTGCACGGCGAAGTGGCCGACGCCGCCGGCCGCCGCGTGGATCAGCACCCGCTGCCCGGCGGTCACACGGGCCGCGTCGACCAGCGTCTGCCAGGCGGTGAGCGCGGCCAGCGGCACGGCGGCGGCGTGCTCGTGGTTCAGCAGGGCCGGCTTGCGGGCGAACTGCCGGGAGGGGGCCGTGACGTACTCGGCGTAGGCGCCGGCCTCGCGCGGGAACCACGGCATCCCGTACACCTCGTCGCCGACCGCGAGGGTGTGGACGCCGAAGCCCACCTCTTCCACGACGCCGGAGACGTCCCAGCCGACGGTGAACGGCGGATCGCCGAGGACGCCGAGGCCGCCGCTCTGGCGGGTCTTGTAGTCGATCGGGTTCACGCCCGCGGCGTGCACCCGTACCAGCACCTCGGTCGGCAGCGGCCGCGGCCGCGCCACCTCGGACATCCGCAGGACGTCCGGGCCGCCGAGCGCGTCCTGGCTGATCGCGCGCATGGTGGTCTCGCCGCTCCGGTCGCTGGTCATGTGGTGCCTCCTGTGCGTGTGCGGTACTCGGCGCGGGCGCGCCGCGGGGTCACCGGACCCTGGTACCGGCGAAGCTACCGCCGGGGACCGGCGCCCCCGCGGAAGCCGTCCCGCGCGCCGCACCGGTACCCCGCCACCGGTACCCGTACGCCCGGCCTCAGTGCCTGGGGTGGCCGCCGAGGTGCTCCGGGGACGGCGCGCGCTCCAGTTCGTGGCTGAGCTGCTCCAGTTCGCTGCCGCCGGCCATCTGGCGGGTCAGCTCCTCCAGCGCGATCTCCGGCTTGAGGTGGCTGCCGGCCATCGTGCCGCGCTTGAGCAGGACGAAGCGGTCGCCGACGAGGTAGGCGTGGTGCGGGTTGTGGGTGATCAGGACGACGCCGAGGCCCGCGTCCCGGGCGGCGGCGACGTACTTGAGGACCACGCCGGACTGCTTGACGCCGAGCGCCGCCGTGGGCTCGTCCAGTACGAGGACCTTGGCGCCGAAGTAGACGGCGCGGGCGATGGCCACGCACTGCCGCTCGCCGCCGGAGAGGGTGCCGATCGGCTGGTCGACGTCGCGCAGGTCGATGCCCATCCGCAGCAGCTCGGAGCGGGTGGTCTCGCGCATCGCGCGGGCGTCGAGGTGCTTGAAGGGGCCGACGCCCTTCGTCGGCTCGGAGCCGAGGAAGAAGTTGCGCCAGACCGGCATCAGGGGGACGACGGCGAGGTCCTGGTAGACAGTGGCGATGCCGCGGTCCAGCGCCTCGCGCGGGGAGGAGAGCCGGGCCTCCTCGCCCTCGATCGTGAAGGAGCCGGCGTCGTGCTGGTGCAGCCCTGCGATGATCTTGATGAGGGTGGACTTGCCGGCGCCGTTGTCGCCGAGCACGCAGGAGATCTCCCCCGCGTGCACCTCCAGCGAGACCCCTTCGAGGGCCTTGACGTTGCCGTAGTACTTGCTGACGTCGCTCAGCTCGACGAGCGGCGTACGGGCCTCCGTACGGGCGTCGTGGTCGGTCGCAGTACTCATTTGCTCGCCTCCGCGCGCTTGCGGACCCAGGCGTTCAGCAGCGTGGCGAGCAGCAGCATCGCGCCGAGGAAGAACTTGTACCAGTCCGGGTTCCACTGGGCGTACACGATGCCCTTGCTGGTCATGCCGAAGATGAAGGCGCCGACCGCGGCGCCGATCGCCGAGCCGTAGCCGCCGGTCATCAGGCAGCCGCCGACGGCCGCCGCGATGATGTAGAGGAACTCGTTGCCGACGCCGTCGCCGGACTGGATCGCGTCGTAGGAGAACAGCAGGTGCTGCCCCGAGATCCAGGCGGCGAAGGCGACGCCCATGTACAGGCCGATCTTGGTCTTGGTGACCGGGACGCCGACCGCGCGGGCCGCGTCCGCGTTGCCGCCCACCGCGAAGATCCAGTTGCCCACCCGCGTACGCAGCAGGATCCAGGTGGCGAGCGCGATCAGCGCGATCCACCACAGGATCGTGACCTGGATGTCCACGCCGCCGATCGTGAGGTGCGAGGCGAAGAGCACCCGGGCGGACTCGAAGCCCTCCATGTCGGCGATGGACTTCGTGGAGACCGTGCCGCTGATCAGCTTGGTGAAGCCGAGGTTCAGGCCGGTCAGCATGAAGAACGTGCCGAGCGTGATGATGAAGCTGGGCAGCTTCGTACGGGTCAGCAGGAAGCCGTTGAAGACCCCGATGGCGAGGGTGACCAGCAGGGACACCCCGACGCCCACCCAGGCGTTCGCCGTCATCTGGTAGCTGAACATCGAGGAGATCAGCGCGGAGCTGACGACCATGACGCCGGCCGACAGGTCGAACTCGCCGCCGATCATCAGCAGCGCGACCGGCACGGCCATGATGCCGATCGTCGAGGACGCGTACAGCACCGTCGAGAGGCTGTCGGTCTGCAGGAAGGTGTCGGCCGCGAACGAGAAGAACAGGAAGACGGCGATCGCGCCGACCACCGCGCCCAGCTCGGGGCGGCCCATCAGGCGGCGGGCGAGCGAGCGGTGCACGAGCCGCTCGTCCGGGCCGCCGGCCGGCTCGGTGTCGTGCGGTTCCGCCGGTGGTGCCGCGGTGCTGCTCATCGGGTCCCCCGCTTCGTGTATTCGGCCAGCGCGCCGGCGTCCTTCTTGGTGACCACCTGGGGTCCGGTGAGCACGGGTCGGCCGCCGCCGAGGACGTCGGAGTTGTACTTGTACAGCCAGAGCAGGTCGACCGCCTGGTAGCCCTGGAGGTAGGGCTGCTGGTCGACGGCGAAGCCCAGCGAGCCGTCCTGCAGTCCCTGGGCGACCTGCGCGTTGAGGTCGAAGGTGTCGATCTCGGCCTTGCTGTTCGCCTGGTCCCTGGCCTTCACGGCGGTGGGCGCGAAGGGGGCGCCCAGCGTGACCACGGAGTCGATCTTCGGGTCGGCCTGCAGCTGGGACTCGATGGAGGACTGCACGTCGGGCATGTTCGTGCCCTCGACGTACAGCTTCTTCAGCGTGCCCTTGAAGGTCTTCTGCGCGCCATCGCAACGCTGCTCGTGGCCGACGTTGCCCTGCTCGTGCAGGACGCACAGGGCCTTCTTCTTGTGGCGCTTGTTCAGCTCCTCGCCGACCGCCTCACCGGCGATGGACTCGTCCTGGCCGACGTGGGTGAGCGCGCCGTACTTCTCGGAGACCTCGGAGCCGGAGTTCACGGTGATCACCGGGATGCCGGCCTTCTCGGCCTTGGCCAGTACGCCCTTCATGGCGTCGGGCTTGGCGAGCGTGACGATCAGCCCGTCGACCTTCTGGTCGATGTAGGACTGCACGAGCTGGGCCTGCCGGTTGGCCTCCTCGTCGTGCCCGTAGACGAACTTGATGTTGTCCTTGGCGGCGGCCTGCTTGGCGCCGTTCTGCACGATGTCCCAGAAGGTGTCGCCGTCGCCCGAGTGGCTGACCATGGCGAAGGTCCACTTCGGGGTGTTCACGGCCGCCCGGCCACCGGCCACCTGCGCCTGGCGCGCGTCCTCGGCCCGCTTGCCGCCGGTGGCGCTGCAGCCCGCCAGGGCCAGGCCGAGCACCCCTGCCAGCACGGCGCCCAGCGCGCGTGCCCCTGTCCGAACCCTTGCCACGAGGTCGTGCCCTTCTCGTCGGTTCTCACTGTCCGTAGTCATTCCGCGGGCCCGACGGATCGGGCCCAACCGCCAAGTATCCGTTATGCCCGCTGGTCCCGGGGTCAGCGGGTCCCGCGGGCGGTGTACTTCTCCAGCGCGGGTACGTCCTCGCCGGTGACGATGGCCGGGCCGGTGAGCACCGGGCGGCCGCCGCCCAGTACGTTCCCATTGGTCCGGTTCAGCCAGAGCAGATCGACCGCTTCGTACCCCTGGAGGTAGGGCTGCTGGTCGACGACGAAGGTGATGTCCTTCGCCTTCAGGCTCTTCACCACGGCGGCGTTCAGGTCGAAGGTCGCGAGCTGCGCCGCGCTGCCGGCCTGGTCCCGGGCCTTGACCGAGATCGCCGCCATGGGTGCGCCGAGCGTGACGATCGCGTCGATGCCCTTGTCCGCCTGGAGCTTCGCCTCGATGGAGGACTGCGAGGACGGCGCGTTCGTCCCGTCGACGTTGAGATTCTCGACCGTACCTCGGAAGGATTCCTTCACCCCGGCGCAACGGTCCTCCAGCGAGACGTTGCCCTGCTCGTGGATCACGCACAGGGCCTTCTTCCGGTGCCGCTCGTTCAGCTCGTCGCCGACCGCCCGGCCCGCGACGGACTCGTCCTGGCCGATGTGGGTGAGGGCGCCGTACCGCCGGGAGTACTCGCCGCCGGAGTTGATGGTGAGCACCGGAATGCCGGCCCGCTCGGCCGCTCGAACCGCCGACTTCAGGGCCTGCGGCTTGGCGAGCGTCACGATCAGCCCGTCGACCTTCTGGTCGACCATGCTGCGGACCAGCTCGGCCTGGCGCGACCCCTCCTTGTCGCCGGCGTAGAGAAATTTCACATTGTCCTTCTTCGCCGCCTGCTCGGCGCCGGTCTGGACGATGTCCCAGAAGGTGTCGCCCTCGCCGGAGTGGCTGACCATGCCGATGGTCATGCGGGGCGTCCCGGCGGCCTTCCCGGAAGCGCCGGACGCGGCGTCCTCGGACTGCTTCCCTCCGGAGCCGCTGCAGCCGGCGGCGAGCGCGAGCGCGGCGAGCGCGGCCGCCGCGGCGCGTGTCCTCCGGCAGGTCGTACGGGTCGTGCGCACGGTACGCATCGTGAACCGCCTTCGCTCCCCCGCCGCCCGGTTGCGGCTTGAGGAGTTCTAGCGGCGCCCGACACACCACGTCAATGGTTTGTCAGAACATTCTTACCCAACGAGGCAGGGCGCTCAGGACACTCGGGACACTCAGGGGCACTCAGGGCCGTACGAGGAGCTGGAACTCGAAGGCGTAACGCGAGGCGCGGTAGACATGCGAGCCGAATTCGACGGGCCGCCCCGTGTCGTCGAACGTCGTGCGCTGCATCGTGAGCAGCGGGGCGCCCTCCTCCTCGGCCAGCCGCTCGGCCTCCGCCGCGTCGGCCACCCGTGCGCCGACCGCCTGCCGGGCGCTGTGCAGGGTGATCCCGGCATTGCGCATCAGGCGGTACAGGCCGGTGCTCTCCAGCTGTGCGGTCTCCAGCGTGATCAGCCCGAGCGGGAGGTGGTTGCGCAGGTGCGCCATGGGCTCGCCGTGGGTGAGCCGGAGCCGCTCGACGAGCGCGACCTCCGCGCCCTCGGCGACGCCGAGCGCGGCGGCGACCTCGGCGGTGGCCTCGGTGGTGGTGTTGAGCAGCACCTTCGTGGCGGGCTTCTGGCCGGCCGCCTCCAGGTCGTCGTAGAGGCTGCTCAGCTCCAGCGGGCGCTTGACCTGACTGTGCACGACCTGCGTGCCGATGCCGCGGCGGCGGACGAGCAGCCCCTTGTCCACCAGCGACTGGATGGCCTGCCGGACGGTCGGCCGGGACAGCCCCAGCCGCCCCGCGAGCTCGATCTCGTTCCCGAGCAGGCTGCCGGGGGCCAGCTTGCCGGTCTCGATCGCGGCCTCCAGCTGCTGGGACAGCTGGAAGTACAGCGGCACCGGGCTGCTCCGGTCGACGCTGAACTGGACAGGGCTGCCGGCGCCCTCGGTGACTGCTTCGCGTTTCCCCACGCGGCCGAGCGTATCCGCCCACGCCCATGACGGGAAGTCCAGAGGTCACATTGTCCGGACATTATGCCACTGAAGTCATCGCGGGCCCGGCCCGCTCGCCGGCGCCCGGCGCGCGCCCCTCGGTCCGCGCCCGCAGCAGCCGCGACGACCCGCCCCGATCACGAGAAACGGATAGCCACAAGGGGCGCAGGCGGCACAATGGGGGGATGCCGGAGTACGCCGAACTGCAATTGTCCGACCGCACGTTGGTCCGCCTCGCCCTCGCTCCCGTCGGCACGCCGGCGGCCGTCGTGCCCGCCGCCCGGGCGGATCTGCCCGACGGGGCCGGCACCGTCGAGCCGGTGGGCCGTGGTGCCGACCGGGTGGCCGCGCTCGCCGGGGACGGGCTGCGGGCGGTGCTCAGCCCGCTCGGGCCGCTGCTCCAGGAAGTGCACGACTCCGTCGCGCGCACCGAGCGGCCGCCGCAGGAGCTGTCCGTGGAGTTCGGCGTGCAGATCGGGCAGGACCTCAAGCTCGGCATCGCCGGGGGCAGCGCACAGGCCGCCATGAAGATCACCGCCAGCTGGCGGCTGCCGGGCACCGCGCCCCAGGAAGGCTGAGGGTGCGGTGGTTCGGCGCCGGCGCGGAGGGCGCCGGGGAGGACGCGGCGCCGGACGAGCGGGCCGGGCTGGTCACGGTGTACGGGGCGGACGAGGACGGCCCGGGGGGCGGAGAACGGACCGCCGTGCGGGCTCCGTTCGCCGCCGCGCCGTTCGCCGCCGGCCCGGTCGGCGGCAGTGCGCTCGGCGCGTACTCGGCCGGGCTCCGCGCGATGCCGCGGAGCGGCGTCCGCACGGTCGGCGCCGGTGTCTGCCTCACCTCCCGGCATGTCCTCACCTGCGCCCACGTCGTCAATCTCGCCGCCGGCCGGGACCGGCTGGAGCATTCCCACCCCGGCACGGTGGAGCTGACGGTGGGCTTCCCCGGTGCCGCCGGGGACACTCGCGGCACCGCCCGGCTCACCCACTGGATACCGCCGCGGGACGAGCAGTTCCCCGAGCGGCACTGCCCCGTGCCGCCCGGCGCCCGGCGCTGGCGCGGCGACCTCGCCGTACTGGAGCTGACCGCCGACCCGCCGTCCGGCGTCACGCCGCCCCGCTGGACCGCGATGGCCGGTGCCCAGACCGTTCGCGCCCGGTACGGCACCGGCGACCCCGAGCACACCGCGTACGGCCGGATCGCCTCCGTCGAGGGCGGCATCGGCTATGTGCACGGGCGGCCCACCGGCGCGGCCATCCGCGGCGGTTACAGCGGCGGCCCGGTCTGGTCGGTGGCCGACCACCGCGCGGTCGGGCTGGTCGCCGCCATGGTCACGCACGGCACCGGCCCCTACGACCCCGCCATGACCACCCGGCTGAGCTGGTCCTTCTCCTGGCAGGTCATCAAGGAGGAGCTGATCGCCGCGGGCGCCCGCGCCCTGCTCGCGGACTGCGCCGACCCGGTACCGCAGCAGCGCACCCCCGACCGGCTCCGCGAGGACCTGCGCCTCCTGCTGGACCGCGCGCTGCCCGACGAGGCGCACCTCCGCAAGCACGCGGCGCGCTTCGCCGAGCGGTGCCGGCTGCCGCACCCCGAGGACGGCTCGCTGCCGACCCTGGAGGAGTGGACGGAGGTGCTGGTCACCGTTGACCGGGCGGTGCCCGCGCTGGCCGAGGTGCTCGCGCCGTACGACCCGGTGAGCGCCCGCGCGCTGCGCGACCTGGCCCGGCTCACCCCGCGCCTGACGGACCACTGGATGTCCCCGTGGGAGGAGCAGGCGCTGCTCCAGCTGCTCGGCACGCTCCCCGACGACGTCCGCCGGCGGGTCCCGGAGGCCACCCGCAGCGCCTTCCCGTATCCGCTGCCGGACGAGGTGGTGGACGGTACGGGGCTCAGCGACCCGAAGGTCTTCGCCGCGTACGCGCGGCGCTGGGTGAGCGCGCTGGAGAGCCGCGCGGGCGACGGGCGGCAGGTGCCGGCCGGTTCGCCGGGCGTGCCGGCGCTGCTGCGCGCGGTGGAGTTCGTCGCCGCGCTCGGCAGCCCGCTCGCGCAACGCACCGAACTGCGGCTGTGGAACGAGCGGATGGCGGGCCACCTCGGCATCGACGCGGGCACCCTCGCCGACCGGCGGGCCGACGCGGACCAGTGGGCGCAGGCCGCGGTGAGCGCGCCGCCGCGGCTGGTGGTCGAGCTGACCGGCGGCACGGGCCACGGCCGCACCCGCCGGTACGACGTGGGGTTCTGGACGGACGTGGGCGACGGGCGGCTGCAGCCCGCCGCGGGCGCGGGCGCCGACCCGCTGACCCCGGCCGAGATCGTCGGAATCCTGCACAAGCATCTGGACCGGCTGGCCGGCGCCTCGGTCGGGCAGGCGTGGCCGGCGGTCGAACTGATCGTGGAACACGGCGACCTGGAGATCGACCTGGACTCCCTGGACGCCGCGGGCGAGGGCCCGCTGCCGCCCAAGGTCGTCGGCACCCGCTATCCGATGGTGCTGCGCTGCCCCAGCATCCGGCGGCTGGCCGACAGCGACGGCGTGTGGCGGCGCCGGTGGCGGGCGCTGGGCAAGAAGGGCGCGGTGCGGCTGGACGCGGCGCACGACGACCCGGGCCGGGTGGCCGGGCTGCTCGACGAGGACCTGGACGCGTCCGTCGTGGTGGTCGGCACGCCGCACGGCACCCGCGCCAGGACCGCGACGTGGTGCCTGGCCTGCGGAGTACCGGTACTGCTCTGGGACCGCGGGGAGCAGGCGGCGGACGGCGACCGGCTCTTCGCGCTCGACCCGCCCTCGCGGGTGCACCAACTCCCCGATGCCGTACGGGAGTACCGGGCGAAGGCCCGCCGCTCCCCCGACGACCACCGTGCCCGCCCGGTCCTGGTGTGGGACGATCCGGGCCGTCCGCTGCCGCTGACCGCGCATCTGACCGACCCCTCCGAGCGAGCGGAACTGTAGGAAGTCCAGGGAGCCATGAGCACCGAGAAAGCACCCGCCGACCCCCACGAGCCCCCGGACGCCGCCGTCCCCGGTCCCGCCCGGCCCGCCGACGACGGCGGCACCGGCGCCGCGGACGGCTGGCGGCTGTTCCGCGGCGACGGCCGGGCCCGCCGGCCCGCGATGCCCGAGGCGCCGCCGTGGCGCCGCTTCGGCCACGCGCGCAGGGACACGTCCGCCGCGGGCCCTGGCGGCGGCCCGTATCTGATCGGCCCGGAGCAGGCCGACGTGGTGAGCGCCGCGCTGCACCTGCGCCGCCCGCTGCTGGTCACAGGCCATCCCGGTACGGGCAAGTCCTCGCTCGCGCAGGCCGTCGCGCACGAGCTGTCGCTCGGCCGGGTGCTGCACTGGCCGGTCAACAGCCGCGCCACGCTGCAGGACGCGCTGTACCGCTACGACGCGGTGGGCCGGCTGCGCGAGGCGTCGCTCCGCCGCGACCGGGACGAACCGGAGCCGCACATCGGTACGTTCGTCCGGCTCGGCCCGCTCGGCACCGCCCTCGCGCCCCGTGACCGGCCGCGCGTGCTGCTGGTCGACGAGCTGGACAAGGGCGACGTGGACCTGCCCAACGACCTGCTCGCGGTGTTCGAGAGCGGCGAGTTCGAGATCCCGGAGCTGGCCCGGCTGCCCGAGGACCAGGCCGATGTGGACGTGCTCACCGCCGATCCGGGCGCGACCGAGCCGGTGCACCGCGGCCGGGTCCGCTGCCGGGAGTTCCCCGTCGTGGTGATCACCAGCAACGGCGAGCGGGACTTCCCGCCCGCCTTCCTGCGCCGCTGCGTCCGCCTCGACCTGCCCGACCCGGACGAGAACCGGCTGCGCGAGATCATCGCCGCGCACCTCGGCCCGGACATCCTGCCCGAGGTCGACGACCTGCTCACCGCGTTCCTGAACCGCCGCGCGCTCGGCGAGCTGGCCACCGACCAGCTGCTGAACGCCGTCTTCCTGCGCGCGGGCGGCGTGGACATCGACGCCGAGGCGGTACGCAAGGCCGTGCTGCACCGGCTCGGCGGGACGGTGTAACCACGATGCCGGAGCGGGCCCGCCGCATCCTGGGCGACAGCGGAGTGCCGCTGTCGCCGCAGGAGTTGCTGGACGCGCTCTGGCTGGCCACCCGGCTGCCCGCGCCGGACGGCGCGGCCACGGCGCCGGACCCGGAGCCGGGGAACGGTGCGGCGCCGCCGGAGCCGGACGACCCGTCGGTGCCCGACGCGCCGGACGGGCAGCCGGTACTGCCCGCCCGCTCCCCCGGCCGTGAGGCACGCGCCGCGGCGCCCGCCCGCTCGCCCCGCCGCCCGGACGCCGGGCACGGCCTGCACGGCGGCCCGCTCCGCGCGACCTCACCGGACCGGGACGGCGGCCGCCCGGCCGTGTCCGTACGCGCCCCCGAGGGCAGGGCCGGCACCGACGCGCTCGCCCTCTCCCGCGCGCTGCGCCCGCTCCAGCAGCAGCGCCCGAGCCCGGTCCGTACCGAGGTCGACGAGGCGGCGACGGTCGACGCGATGGCCGAGACCGGGCTCCCGGACGTGGCGATCCTGCCGGCCCGCGAGCGCTGGCTGGACCTGGCGCTGGTCATCGACGACGGCACGTCGATGCTGCTGTGGCAGCGGCTCTGCGGCGAGCTGCGTGGCGTACTGGAACGGCTCGGCGCCTTCCGGGACGTGCGGGTGTACGGGCTGCACACCCGCGGCGGCGGGCGGCCCGGCCTGCGCAGCAGCCCGTTCGGTGACGGCCCGGCCAACGGCGACCCGGGGGTGCTGGCCGACCCCTCCGGCGCCACGATGGTGCTGGTCGTCACGGACGGCATCGGCTCGGCCTGGCGCGGCGGCCAGATGGGGGACGTGCTCGCCGGGTGGGGCCGCTGCGGCCCGACCGCGGTGCTCCAGGTGCTGCCGCCGCAGATGTGGAAGGGCTCCGGGGTGCGCGCCGACCGGTGGGAGGTGACCTCGCGCGGCCGGGCATCGGCGAACGCGACCTGGCAGGTCACCGCCTCCGGGCTGCCCCCGGAGCTGGCGTCCTTCCGGGGCGTGCCGATCCCCGTCCTGGCGCCGCGCCCCGCCTCCGTCGCGGAGTGGGCGCGGCTGGTCGCCTCGCCCGGCGGCACGGCCGTACTCCCCCTGCTGCGCACCGCGCCCGCCGCCGGCGACCTCGGCGCGGACATCGCCGCGGCGCCCCCGCCGCCGCCCGGCACCGACGCGGCGACCGCCGCCGTGCTGCGGTTCCGCGACACCGTCTCGCCCGAGGCGTACCGCCTCGCCGCCCATCTCGCGGCGCTCGCGCCGGTGTCCGTACCGGCCATGCGGCTGGTGCAGGAGTCGGTGTCCTGGCCCGCCGAGACCGCGCACCTCGCCGAGGTGTTCTCCGGCGGGCTGCTGCGCGCCGTGCCGCGCCCGGCCGAGCACGACGTGCCCGAGCGGCTGCGGCAGTTCGACTTCCCCGCGGCGACGAAGGCCATACTGTTCGACACCGTCCCCACCGCCGAACTGCTGGAGACCGGGCTGACGGTGGGCCGCCGGATGGACGAACTGGTCGGCCGGTCCCCGGACTTCCCCGCCTGGATCTCCCACCCGGCGGGCCCGGACCGGCTGCCGGACCACGCCAGGGCGTTCGCCTGGGTGAACGACGCGCTGCTGGTACGGCTGGGGATCGGGCGCGCCGACGCCCTGGCGCCGCGCCGGGCGGCGTCGTCGCCCCACATGACGGCGTCCGGCACCCTCACAGCAGCCGCGCGGATGGCGCCTTCCAGGCCGGCCGCGCCGGTCGCGGCCGGCCGGGCGCCGGTGCCCGGCGTCCTCCCCGGCCCCCGCGTCCCCGACGGTGGCTCGCCCGCGCCCTGGCCCGCCGCCGCGGCGCCGGACGGGGCGCGCGGCGAGAAGCTGCTGAAGACGGCGGTGCTGGACGCGCTGCACCGCGACCCGCACGCCCACAGCGAGCTGCCCGCCTACCTCTTCCTCGGGCCACCGGGCGGCGGCAAGACCACGTTGCTGCGGCAGCTGTCGGCGCGCGCCCAGGAGCTGGACGCGCCGCTGGCCTGGCTGGACCTGGACGGTGCGTACACCTCGATCACCGAGGTGGCCTTGGAGGCGGCCGGGCAGTTCCACCGGGACACCGCCCGGCATCCCGCGCTCGCCTTCCCGGCCTTCGCCGGGCTGCTCACCGCATTCGCCCTCGCGCCCGCGCCGCGTGCCATGAGGGAGCTGGCGGAGTCGGCGCGCGGCGTGCTGGGCCGCTTCCCGCTCGGCGACGTCCCCGGTACGGTCCGGGCCGGCCTGCAGAGCAGTCTGGACGCGCTCGGGGACGCACCGCCGCCGCCCGGCGTCGGCGCCGTGCTGCGGCTGGCCGGTGAACCGCGGCTCCGGCTGCGGCACTTGGAACGGGCGCTGGCCGGCGTCGCGCGGCGCAGCGGCGGCAGCGCCCGCGACCTGCTGCGGTATCTGCGGCGGCAGCTGGCGGGCCGCCCGGACGAGGCCGGGATCGTGGACGAAGTACTGCTGCGGGCGCTGCTCTCGGACCTGCGGACGGCCTACGGCGCCGGCTCCCCGCGCCGCCGCACCACGCACTGCCTCCTGCTGCTGGACAACGCCGACTGCCCGGTGGGCGAGGCGTTCCTGCAGGGGCTGGCCCACGCCCGGGCGCTGGACAGCGGCGTCACCCCGGCCTGGGACCCGCTGCTGGCCGTGGCCACCGCCGGGACCGTGCCCCGGCAGGTCGACCCGGAGCAGCTGGCCGGGCCCGACCTGCGCTTCCAGCTGACCAACTGGCGGCTGACGCATCGTCAGGAGACCCGCACGGCCGACGACCTGGTCGTCGCCCAGCTCGGCGGGCTGTCCCTGGCCGAGGTCACCGAACTGGCGGCGGAGACGCTCGACGGCACCCGCGGGCTGCCCCGGCCGCCCGTCGCGCGCCCTGCCGGCTGGCTCGGCCGCCTCGTGCACGACCTGACACGCGGCCACCCCGGCGCGGTCGCGGCGCTCCTCGACGCGCTGCCCCGCTTCCCCGCGGACACCGACTGGGCGTACCGGCTGCGCCGGCTGCTCACCCCGGCCGGGCCGCTGCCCGAGGGCACGGGCTGGGACTTCGCGGGCGATCTGCTGCACACGCTGCTGCGGGACGTGCCCGACGAGGTACGGGAGCTGCTGCCGCGGGCCGCGGCGGCGGTCGACCTGGACCACGCGTTCACGGCCTGGGGGCTGTGGGGCGACACGGACGACCGCGCGCAGGGCGCCCTGACCCACTTCCGTACGCACGGGCTGCTCACCCCGCCCGTGCAGGACGGCCAGACCGATCAGCTGCATCCCCTGCTGCGCCACCTGCTCCTGCGCGAACTGGCCGAGCGGCCGGAGACCGGCGCGTTCACCTGGCGGCACGCGCACGACGCGCTGCGGCTGCGGGCGCGCGACCACGGCGAGGGGGCGGTCGCCGCGTACCACGCGCTGGCGCTGGGCGACCTGCCCGCGGCGGCGGAGTACCTCAGCCGGGTGTTCGAGCGGACGACGGACCGGGCCGCGCGGAGCGAGGCGTTCGACCTGGTCCGGCGCGCCCCGGTGCGCGAGTACGTCCTCTTCTCCGACGACTCACCGGTCCGCCGCTACCACCGCCTCGTCCGGCCGCTCGCGCAGGACGACCCGTCGGCGGCGATGGCGCGGGCGCTGGCCGCCGCCTGGCTCGGCCCCGAGCCGGCCCGCAGCGCGAGCGGCCCGGCACGCCCCGGGGCCCAGCCGGGCCGGCCCTACTTCGACCCGCTGACCGACCCGTACGGCATCCTGGTCCCGGCCCTCGGCGAGGCGCTCACCGCGCTCGACCGCCACTATCCGGGCCAGTGGGGCGCGGCGTGCGCGAAACAGTACGACGCGAACGACTGACGCCGCGTCGGGCCCCGCCGCACCGTGCCGCACCGGGCGTCAATTCATCCACTCGTCCTCGTACTTCTCGTACGTGCCGTCGTGCGTCGCCAGATGCACGAACTGGTCGACGTACTCCTTGAACTGGACGTCCTTGCGCGGCAGCGCGTACGCCTTCTCGGCGAAGGTGAAGGGCTTGTCCGGGTGCACGGAGCACAGCTCGGGGTGGAGCTTGGCCTGGTAGAGCGTCTCGCTGGCGTCGGTCATCATCACGTCGGCCCGGTCCGCGACGATCTCGTCGAAGATCGTGTTGTTGTCGTTGTGCACCTTGATCGTCGCCTTCTTGAGGTGCGACCGCGCGAACTCCTCGTTCGTCCCGCCCGGGTTGACGACAACCCTCGTCTCCGGCTTGTCGATGTCCTCCAGCGTGCGGTACTTGTCCTTGTCCTCGCAGCGCACGATCGGCGTCTTGCCGTCCGTGCGGGTCGGCTCACTGAAGGCGAGCTTGCGGGCGCGCGGCAGGGTGATGGAGACGCCGCCGACGGCTATGTCGCAGCGCCCGTCATTGAGGTCACCGACCAGGCTCGCCCACGTGGTGGGCACGAACTCGGCCTTGGCGTCCAGGCTCTCGGCGAGGTCACGTGCCATGTCGATGTCGATGCCGCTGTACTTCTCGGTCTTCCGGTCCCAGGAAGTGAAGGGTCGGTAGTCGCCGGTGGTGCACACCCGCAGGGTGCCGCGGCGCGGCACGGTGTCCAGGAGGCTGGGCGCCGGCTTGTACGCGGGCCTCTTCTTCGCGGCCGCGGCGGCCGGCGCGGCGGGAGTGCCGGACGCGCCCGGCGTGGCGGACGCGTCCGGCTTGCCGTCCCCGGCGAACGCGGTGGGCGCTGCGGCGGTGGCGGCGAGAAGGCAGGCGAGGGCGGAGAGCGTGACGGCACGCTTCATGGCGACTCCTGTACGCGGCGGGGCTGGAGGCAGTGCCGAGAGGAACGGCAAGATCAGAGCTTAGAGCCTCTGTCCGAACCCCGCCCGGGCGCCCGCCGCCGGGCCGTTCACCGCACGCGCACCGGCAGGGCGAGCGGGCCGCGCATGAGCATGCCGGGGCGCCACCGCAGCGTGGCCGGGTCGGCGTCCAGGGCCAGCTCCGGGCAGCGCTCCAGGAGCGTGCGGACGGCGATGCGGCCCTCCATACGGGCCAGCGGTGCGCCCACGCAGTAGTGGATGCCGTGCCCGAAGGCCAGGTGGCCGCGGGTCTCGCGGGTGATGTCGAAGCGGTCGGGCGCGTCGAACCGGCCGGGCTCCCGGGCGGCCGAGGCCAGCGCCACAACGACGACGTCACCGGCGGGCAGCAGCGTGCCGCCGATCTCCACCGGCTCGGCGGCGAAGCGCCAGGTGCTGGTCTCCACCGGCCCGTCGTACCGCAGCATCTCCTCGACGGCGTTGTCCAGCAGCCCGAAGTCGGCACGCAGCGCGGCGAGCTGATCCGGGTGGCGCAGCAGCGCGAGGATGCCGTTGGCGATCAGGCCAACGGTGGTTTCATGACCGGCGACCAGCAAAAGGAAGGCCATGCCCACCAGTTCCTCGCCGGAGAGCCGGTCGCCGTCCTCGTCGGTGGTCCGTATGAGCACGCTGAAGAGGTCGGGGCCCGGCTCGCGCCGCTTGTCCTGGATGAGCTGCTCCAGGTAGCGCGTGATCTCCGCTTCGATGCCGCCCGTGCCGCCCGGCCCGTCGGTGCTGACGAACGCGTCCGACCAGCGCCGGAATCGCTCCCGGTCCAGGTCCGGCACGCCCAGCAGCTCGCAGATCACCGTCATGGGCAGCGGGTAGGCGAGCGCCTCGATCAGGTCGGCACGGCCGTCCGGTGCCTTCGCGAGCATGTCGTCGATCAGGCCGTCGGTGATGCGCTGCACGGTCGGGCGCAGCGCCTCGACAGCGCCGCCGGTGAAGGCCCTGACGACCAGCTTCCGCAATCGGGTGTGGCGCGGCGGGTCGCTCTGCAGCATGTTGCCGAGGAACCCGATGTGCTCTTCCGGCCGCCACTCGGGGTGGGCCGTCCAGTCCTTCTTGAGCCGGGCGTCGGCGAGCGCGGCCCTGGCCTCCTCGTGGCCGACGACGAGCCAGACCTCGCGGCCGTCGGGCAGCCGCACCCGGTGCACCGGCCCCCGGCCGCGCAGCGCGGCGTAGTGCGGATACGGATCGCTGGTGAAGCCCGGTTCCAGCTCGGTGAGTTCGACGATGTCCTGCATGTGCGCTCCCCCTGGCCGCTGGGCCTCGGTAAATCGGTTGGTCACTTCCGGCACCCGACATTACGGTGACGGCATGGGTTACCACCAGGTCCAGATCTACGGCTGACACGGCCCCGGCGGCGCTCCGTCCGCCGCGCCGCCCGCCTGCCCGCCCCGCGCCGCATCATCAGGCGCCGGGCCGCCCTGTCCTGCCCACCGCAGATCTGAATCGAGTGATCCTCCATGGCTTCCCGCACTTCCCACATCGCGATGATCGGCAATCCCGTCATCAGTCACACCCTGCCCGGTATCGAGATCATCCGGGAGCTGGTGGCCCGCGGCCACCGCGTCACGTACGCCAACGACCCGTTCCTGGGCGACCTGGTCACCTCGACCGGCGCCGAGCTGCGCCCGTACCGCTCCTGCCTCCCCCCGGTGACCGGCAGCGCCTGGCCCGAGGACCCGGTCGGGGGGATGAGCACCTTCCTCGACGACGCCGTCCAGATGCTGCCGCAGCTGCACGAGCTGTACGACGACGACCCCGCCGACCTGTACCTGTACGACATCGGCGGGTACGCGGGCCGCGCGCTGGCCGAGTCCCAGGGGCGGCCCACGCTCCAGATCTCGCCGACGTACGTGGGGTGGAGCGGCACGGGCGAGGACGACATCGACGCGCAGATCCGGGCACTCCCCGGGGCGGACACCTACTTCGCGAAGTTCGCCGACTGGCTGGCCGGCAACGGGGCCACGACGCTGGAACCGGGCGCCTTCTCCGGGCGCCCCGCCCGGGCGGTGGCGACCATCCCGCGGGCCATGCAGCCGCACGCCGACGACGTGGACACCGAGGCGGTGACCTTCGTCGGGCCGTGCCTCGGCGACCGCAGCGACCAGGGCGGCTGGACCCGCCCGGCCGGCGCCGAGCGCGTCCTGCTGGTCTCGCTGGGCTCGGCCTACACCCGGCAGCCGGAGTTCTACCGGCGGTGCCTGGCGGCCTTCGGGGAGCTGCCGGGCTGGCACCTGGTGCTTCAGATCGGGAAGGACACGGACCAGGCGGAGTTGGGCCCCATCCCGCAGAACGTGGAAGTGCGTTCGTGGGTTCCGCAGTTGGCGATCCTGGAGCAGGCCGACGCGTTCGTGACGCACGCGGGGATGGGCGGGTCCAGTGAGGGGCTGTACACGGGCGTGCCGATGATCGCGGTGCCGCAGGCGGCCGATCAGTTCGGCAACGCCGACCAGTTGGTGTCGCTCGGCGTGGCCCGGCGGATCGACACCGCGGACGCGACGCCCGAGGCGCTGCGCGGCGCGCTGCTGGCGCTGACCTCCGACCCGGAGGTGGCGCGCCGCTCGGCCGCCCTGCGCGCCGAGGTACGGGCCGAGGGCGGCACCGCCCGCGGCGCGGACATCGCGGAGTCGCTGCTGCCGTGAGGCGGCGGAAGGGCCGGTGCGCGCGGCACCGGCCCTTCGCCGTACGCCCGTCAGCCCCGCGCCGCCACCATGTCCAGGGCGACGTCCGTGATCATGTCCTCCTGGCCGCCGACCAGGCCCCGGCGGCCCACCTCGACGAGGATGGTGCGGGTGTCCAGGCCGTACCGTTCGGCGGCCGTCTCGGCGTGCCGCAGGAAGCTGGAGTAGACCCCCGCGTACCCCAGGCTCAGGGTCTCCCGGTCCACCCGCACCTCGCGGTCCTGGAGCGGGCGCACGAGGTCGTCGGCCGCGTCCATCAGCGGGAAGAGGTCGCAGCCGTGCTCCCAGCCCATCAGGTCCGCGACGGCGACGAAAGCCTCCAGCGGGCAGTTGCCGGCGCCCGCGCCCTGGCCGGCCAGCGAGGCGTCGACGCGGGTGGCGCCGTGCTCCACGGCGACGACGGTGTTGGCGACGCCGAGCGCGAGGTTGTGGTGGGCGTGGATGCCGAGCCCGGTCTCCGGGTCGAGGACGTCGCGGTAGGCGCGGAAGCGGTCGCGTACGCCGTCCATGGTCAGCCGGCCGCCGGAGTCGGTGACGTACACGCACTGCACGCCGTAGGACTCCATCAGCTGGGCCTGGCGGGCGAGTTCGGCGGGCTCGGCCATGTGGGACATCATCAGGAACCCGGCCACGTCCATGCCGAGTTCGCGGGCCGCCGCGATGTGCTGGGCCGAGATGTCGGCCTCGGTGCAGTGCGTGGCGATGCGTACGGAGCGGATGCCGAGGGCGTGCGCCTGCTTGAGGTCCTGGACGGTGCCGATGCCGGGGAGCAGGAGGGTGGTCGGTACGGCGGTCCGGGCCGCGTCGGTGACGGCCTCGATCCACTCCCAGTCGGTGTGCGCGCCGACGCCGTAGGTGATGCTGGAGCCCGACAGGCCGTCGCCGTGGGCGATTTCGATGGCGCCGACGCCGGCCGCGTCCAGCGCCGCTGCGATGGCGCGGGCCTGCTCGACGGTGTAGCGGTGCCGGATGGCGTGCATGCCGTCCCGGAGGGTGACGTCCTGGACGTACAGGGCGGGGGTGCCGGTCCCGTTCGCGGTCATCGTGCTGCCACCTCGCTGGTGCGGTGTGCGGCGATGCGCTCAGCGGTGCGCAGCGCGGCCGAGGTCATGATGTCGAGGTTCCCGGCGTAGGCCGGGAGGTAGTGCGCCGCGCCCTCCACTTCGAGGAAGACGGAGACCTTCAGGGCGTCGCCGGACGCGGCTGCCGCGGGCAGCAGCGCGTGCAGCGGGTCACCGGCGACGACCTGCTCGAACTGCACTTCCTGCTTGAGCCGGTAGCCGGGCACGTACGCCTGGACCCGCGCGACCATCTCCGCCACGGCCGCGGCGAGGGTGTCGCGGTCGCCGTCCGACACCAGGCAGTGCACGGTGTCCCGCATGATCAGCGGCGGTTCGGCGGGGTTGAGCACGATCACCGCCTTGCCGCGCGCCGCGCCGCCGACCCGCTCGATGGCGGCGGCGGTGGTCCCGGTGAACTCGTCGATGTTCGCGCGGGTGCCCGGCCCGGCGGAGCGCGAGGAGATCGAGGCGACGATCTCGCCGTAGTGGACCGGCGTGACGGCCGAGACCGCGGCGACGACCGGGATGGTGGCCTGGCCGCCGCAGGTGACCATGTTGACGTTGGGCGCGTCCAGATGCGCGTCGAGGTTGACCGGCGGCACGACGTACGGGCCGAGCGCCGCCGGGGTCAGGTCGATCACCGTACGGCCGAGGGCGCGCAGCGCCTCGTCGTGGTGGCGGTGCGCCCCGGCGGAGGTGGCGTCGAAGACGATCGTCACGTCCTCGAACTCGGGGAGCTTCACCAGCCCTTCGACGCCTTCGTGGGTGGTGGCGATCTTCAAGCGGCGGGCCCGGGCGAGGCCGTCGGAATCGGGGTCGATGCCGGCCAGCGCGACGACCTCCAGGCTCTCGGAGAGCCGCAGCACCTTGATCATCAGGTCGGTGCCGATGTTGCCGGAGCCGATGATCGCGACCTTGGTGCGCGCGTCGGGGGTGCGCTCGCTCACCGCTGCTCTCCTTCCGTCCCGGCGTTCGTCGCTGCTGCGAACCGGGTCGTCACCGAGCCCAGCCCCGAGATGTGCGCCTCGAAGACGTCACCCGGCGCCGCGGTCGCCATCGGGCCGAGCGCGCCGGTCAGTACGATGTCGCCGGCCCGCAGCGGGTCGCCCGTCGCGGCGAGCGCGGAGGCCAGCCAGGCGGCGGCGTTGAGCGGGCTGCCCAGGCAGTCGGCGCCGGTGCCCGCGGAGACCTGCGCGCCATTGCGGGTCATGGTCATCCGTACCGCGCGCAGGTCCAGTTGCGTCACGGGCACGGGGGCACTGCCGAGCACGAAGAGGCCGGAGGAGGCGTTGTCGGCGACGGTGTCGACGATCGAGATGTCCCAGCCGGCCACCCGGCTGTCGACGATCTCCAGCGCGGCCAGCGCGAAGTCGGTCGCACGCAGCACGTCGGCGACGGTGCAGTCCCGGTGCGGCAGGTCGGCGCCCAGGACGAGCGCGACCTCCGCCTCCACCTTGGGCTGCAACAGCCGCCCGGCCGCCACCGGCTCGCCCTCGGGCACCGCCATGGCGGCGAGCAGGGCGCCGAAGTCCGGGCGGTCCACACCGAGCTGGGCCTGTACCGCGGGCGAGGTGAGGCCGGTCTTGCGGCCGACGATCCGGCCGCCGGCGGCGAGTTCGCGCTCGATGGTGAGCCGCTGGACGGCGTACGCGGTGTCCAGGTCGCCTTCGGGCAGCAGACCGCGTACGGGGGCGCAGGGCACGCCGGTACGGGCGGCCTCCGCCAGGATGTCGGCGGCCTTGACGACGACGGGCGGCACACCGTCCGCGCGGACGGGCTCGGGTGGGGTCGGCATGGAGCGGTCTCCTGATCGGCGGGAGGGGCGGGCGTGGTGATCAGCTCGGGAGGGGCGGCCGTGGTGATCGGCGGAATGGGAGGGCGTGCGGCTCCGGTATAGACGTGGCGCCGTGGACCGGACAATGTTTGTTCCGTGACACGGAACGACGCAGCATCGAGCATGCTCGACAAGGCCGCCCTGATCGTGGAGTCCTTCCGCCCGACCGGTGGTCCGTACCGGCTCGCGGAACTGGCGCAGCGCACGGGCCTGCCCAAGCCGACCGTCCACCGGCTCGCGGCGGACCTCGTACGGCTGGGCTGGCTGGAGCGCACGGACGACGCCCGCTACCGGCTCGGCGGCAGGCTGTTCGAGCTGGGCTCACTCGTGCCGCGGCGGCGGGACCTGCGCGAGGCGGCGCTGCCGTTCCTCCAAGACCTCTTCGAGGCCACCCGCGAGACCGTGCACCTCGGCGTGCGCGAGGGGCTGGAGGTGGTCTACCTGGAGCGCATCCACGGCCACGACGCGCTCCAACTGCCCTCGCACATCGGCCACAGCCTGCCGCTGAGCTGTACCGGAGTGGGCAAGGCGCTGCTGGCGTTCTGCGGTACGGAGCTGACCGAGGACGTACTGGCGCGGCCGCTGCCGAGCCTGACGCCGCACTCGCTCACCGATCCGGCGCGGCTGCGGATGGCGCTGGAGAAGACGCAGGTGTCCGGGCTGGCCTACGAGGAGCAGGAGGCGGTGCTCGGCGTCAGCTGCATCGCGGCGCCGGTCTTCGCGGGCGGCGACGCCGTGGCCGCGATCTCCGTCGCCGTCCCCCGCGCCCGTTTCCGCCCGGCCCAGCTCGCCCCGGCCGTCCGCACGGCGGCGCTGGGGCTCTCCCGGATGCTGCGCGGGGGGATTTGAGGAGCCGTAGTACCGGCAGGCGCGGCGTAGTACCGGCAGACGCGGCGTAGTACCGGCAGACGCGGCCGTCCCGCTCAGGCGTCGTACAGATCCAGCGAGCCGAGCCCCGGGGTCTTGGACGGCGGAGCGGCGGCGGCGAGCAGCGGGAGGAGGGCCGCGGCGCGCTTGGTGACCGTGTCGCGGTCGCCCGCGGAGAGCTCGGAGCCCATGCCGACCGCGACCGCTCCGGCGGCGATCCACTCCGGGGCGCTCTCGACCGTCACGCCGCCCGTCGGCAGCAGCGGCGCCTGCGGCAGCGCCGCGCGGACGTCCTTGAGCCAGCCGGGTCCGTATCCGGAGGCCGGGAAGAGCTTCAGGGCGTCGGCGCCCAGCTCCAGGGCGCGCACCATTTCGGTGGGCGTGGCGACGCCGGCGAAGACCGGGACGCCGTACCGATGGCCCGTGCCGATCACCTCGGCGTCCAGGTGGGGGGAGACGAGGAAGCGGGCGCCCGCGTCCACGGCCATCCGCGCGGAGGCCGCGTCCAGGACCGTGCCCGCGCCTATGATCGCGTCGTCGCCCAGCTCGCGGGTGAGCGTGGTGACCGCCTCCAGCGCGAACGGCGTCGTCAGAGAGATCTCCAGGCTGGTGATGCCGGCCGACAGCAGCGTGTCGGCCGTGGCGCTGGCCTCGTCGTACGTCTCGCTGCGGACGATGGCGAAAACGCGCTGAGCCAGTGCGGCCCGGGTGATCTCCCAGCGGTACACGACAGCTCGCCGCCCTTTCATGGTCCGCCCCGCACACGGCGTCGCCGCCGTGCCCCCAGGGACTGTTCCGATGCGCCGGTGGTCGGGCTCCGCCGCAGGTCGCCGCCTTGAGGCTGCTTTGCCGCCGATGCCCGCCCGGTCGCTGTTTCCACCGAAACGCTACCGGCAACCGCTGACAATCCCTCAGCGGGGGGTGCGACTTGGCTGCCGGGCGGCGCCCGCGCGGCCCGGCACGCCGGGCAGAACGCGGCGGCGGCCGGGGCACCGCCCCGGCCGCCGCACTGGTCCCGAGCCGCTCAGCAGCCGCGGTCCACCAGGTCGAAGGACGCGTAGTGGTCGGAGGTGTAGTAGTCCTCGTCGGTCTGCTCGCCGGTGACGATGCGGCGGGCGCCGCGGTCCGGGGAGCCCGGGGTCTCGACGGTGTACTCGTGGTAGTAGCCGCTGGACTGCTGCGGCAGGACGCCCTCCCGGTTGGAGAAGACGCCGCCGTCCTGCGGATAGGGGTAGGGGCCGCCCTTTTCGATGAGGTCCAGGGTCTCGTGGGCCTCGCCGGGCAGCTTCGAGTAGCAGATGTCGCCGACGGCGGCCGCGTGCACGGGCGCCGCGTACGCCACCGCGGCGGGGGCGGCCGCGGGCGTGGCGGCGACGGCGGCGGGGCCCGCGAGGAACAGGGCCGAGGCGAGGGCGCCGAGGGCGCCGATCCGGGTGATCCGTGGGGGGATTCTCATGGCGTACAGCATGACGCGCGTAGACATGCCCCTGTCAATCCAAGTGCGGGAAGTTTCCCGGGAGTTCACAGGAGAGGAAGCGGGAGGGGCGCTTCACGGCACCCCCTTTGGCCGTCTTTGCCTCAGAGGCAAAACTTTTGCCCGATGGGCTCGGGCTGGCTATACCAGAGATATGACCGAACCCCTGGAGAACGGGTCCGCCGGCGCGGCCGACGAGCTGCCCGTCGTCGCGCCCCGCCTGCGTGACCTGCGGCGTCGCGCGGGGCTCACGCTGGAGACCGCGGCCCGGCGGGTCGGTCTGTCGCCCGCGCACCTCTCACGCCTGGAGACCGGGCGCCGCCAGCCCTCGCTGCCGATGCTGCTCTCCCTGGCGCGGACGTACACCACCACGGTATCCGACCTGCTCGGCGAGACCGCGCCGGAGCGGCAGCCGGTGTTCCGCGGGAGCGACGCCGAGCCCTCGGAGGCCGGCGGCTGGACGTACTGGCCGATGGGCGGCCCCGGCCGGGCCATGCAGGCGCTGCGGGTGTTCGTGCCACCGCACGACGGCCAGGCCGGGCTGGTGCGGGTGCATCCCGGCGAGGAGTGGCTGTACGTGCTCAAGGGGCGGCTGCGGCTCACGCTCGGCGAGACGGTGCAGCTGCTGGACCCGGGCGACGCGGCGCACTTCGACTCGCTCACCCCGCACCGCATCGCCGCCGCCGACGGCAGCGGCGCCGAGCTCCTCTTCGTCCACACCCTCATGCAGAGCGGCACGGCCGGGCTGTGCCTGGGCGACGGCGGCACCCGCCGCGGCCTGTGACCCGCTTCCAGGAAAGGATCACCACCGTGACCGAGCAGCCCGCCTCCCCGCCGGCGTCCGGCGGAGCCCGTAAGAACGATGTCGAGGACCGGGCTCCGCGCGGACTGTCCGTACGGGTCGCTCTCTATGTCGTCGGCTCGCACGTCCTCCTGGCGTTCCTCAGCTTCATCGTGGTCATGCTGAAGTCCGCCTCCTGAGGGCCGCGCCGCCTACCGGGTCACCACCCCCGCGTAGAAGTCGCGCCGCCGGCCGCGCCCGTCCCTGAGCCGGTACAGCAGGCTCGACGGGTACTCGATGACCCAGTAACTGGCCACCGCGACCGGCACCGCCACCAGCAGCACGACCGCCACCGCCCACCAGAAGCCGTCCGGGCGGCCCGGCAGCAGGCCCCAGTGGTACAGCTGCAGCATGACCGGCTCGTGCCAGATGAAGAGGCTGTAGCTGACCAGGCCGAGGTAGGTGAGCCAGCGGGCCCGCAGCAGGCGGTGCCAGCGGACCCGCCCGCGCGCGTGGACGACGCCGAGCAGCAGCGCCGCCCACGCCAGCGCGGCGAGCGGGTGGTAGAAGGTGAACGTGAGGTTCTCCGGCCGCGAGTCCCAGGACAGGCCGTACACCGCCGCCACGGCCACCAGCGAGAGCGCGACCGCCGCCCCGCCCGGCAGCCGCCCCCGGCCACGGAGGGCGACGACCAGCACCGCCAGGCCCATGCCGGCCGCGAAGCCGCTGAAGCGGGCCTGCGGGCCGAAGTACACCGTCCAGTCGGTGTGCGGCACGCCGTACCCGTAACGGGCGACGGCGACCCACACGACGGGCAGCACGAACAGCAGCAGACAGCCCCCGGCACACACCGCGACGCGCGCGCCGCGGCGGCGCAGCGGGCGGCAGGCACGCACGGCCAGCGGCCCCAGCGCGACCAGCGCGAGGTAGAACACCACTTCCAGCGACAGCGACCAGGCGGGCCCGAGCGTGTAGAAGATCTGCCGCTGGTCGAAGACGTGCGTGAAGGTGAGGTGCTCGACCAAATCCCGCCAGTTGCCGCCCAGTTGGGGGTTGCGGCTCGACCAGACCACCAGTACCGCGATGAAGTACAGCGGCACGATGCGCACCGCCCGCCGGAAGAGGAACAGCCGCCCCGGGCGGGTCGAGCCGCCGTCGATGGCGGCGCGCGCGTAGGAGAGCGTGAGCAGGTACGCGGAGACCACGAAGAAGAAGTCGATGACTTCGAGGGAGAGCAGCGCGCCGAGGTAGGGGCTGTCCACCGGCGGGTGCGAGCCGGCCGCGTCGTACACGTGGTACTGCTGCCAGACGTGGAAGATCACCGTGCTCAGCGCGGCGATGCCGCGGAAGCCCTGGATCTCCTCCGCCTTGCTGCGGACGGCCACCGACTCCTCGCTGCGCGAGCCCGGCACGGTCGTCACCGTCATGGGCGCTCCCCCGCCGCGGCGGCCGGCGCGGTGGCCGGTGCCGTTGCCGCCGCGCGTGGCGTGACCCGCCACCGCCGGTCCCCCAGCGCCTCCTTCATGCACGCCTGCCGCGCGAGCATGTTCTTGAAGTGCGTGTAGAAGAACGTCGACAGCAGCGCGTAACTCCAGAACCAGCCGCGGCGGCGGCGCAGTTCGGGTACTGCCAGCCGCCAGGCGAAGGCCGCCTGCACGATGCCCGCCGAGAGCGTGAAGACCATCGCCAGCAGGCAGACCGGCACGGTCCAGTCCAGCTTGTCGACGCCGCCGGCCTTCCACGCCGAGTACATCAGGATGGGCCACATCTGGAGCGTCAGCCACGGCTGCACCTCGCGCCAGCCCAACAGGACGAGCAGCCCGGCCTTCTGACGGGGCGTGAACTGCGGGGAACGCAGGCTGCGCCACAGGTGTTTGAGGGAGACCTGGAGCCAGCCCTGTGCCCACCGCGAGCGCTGGTTCCACAGCGGCTTGAGCATGGTCGGGGACAGCTCGCGGGAGATGAGGGTGCGGTCGACGGTGAAGCGGGCGCCCTCGCCGAGCGCGCGCATCGTGGAGTCGATGTCCTCGGTGAGCATCGAGCCGTGCATACGGGTGCGGGCGAGCAGGTCCGTGCGCCAGAAGCCGTTGGAGCCGCCGAAGACGCCGAAGCCGTACAGCCGGGTGCGGCCCGGGTGACTGACCGCGTAGATCGCCTCGAACTCCACGGCGACGAGCCTGGCGACCCAGGAACTGTCGCCGTTGCGGACCACGCAGTGCCCCTGGACCACGTCGTAGCCGTGCGAGAGCCAGTGCCAGGCGTGCTGGAAGGCGTCCGGCGCCGGGTGGTGGTCCGCGTCGAAGATCCCGACGATCTCGCCGCGCACCCGGGTCACCGCCGCGTTGACGTTCTGCGCCTTGGAGGTGGAGCCCGCGACGGGCATCAGGACCAGCCGCGGGTCGCGCGCCGCCATCTCGCGCAGGGTGTCCTCGATGGGCAGCGGGTGCGGCGTGTTGTACGCGAGCACGACCTCGAAGTCGTTCGGGTACTCCAGCCGGAGGAAGGACTCCACGGTGTCGACGATGGTCGCCGCTTCATTGGGGAGGTACGCGGCGATGATCGCGCTGGCGGGCGGGTACGGCTGCGCGGGCCGCTCCGGGCGGCGCGACGCGTCCAGCGAGAACAGGCACTCGATGACGATCAGCGCGGCCGAGATGACCAGTCCGGCCACGACGACCCAGTACATCACCGAGCCCACGTCCCAGCCCCAGCCGTACGCCTGCTGGTAGACCACGAACGGCAGGCCCACCCCGAGGGGCAGCACGACCAGCGAGGACAGGGCGGTCAGACGTGCGCGCAGGGCGGCGCCGAAGGGGTTGCGGCGGCGGTGCGAGGCGCGCATCCACGGCGCGTACGCCACCGGGCGCAGGTCGCGGTGGCTGGTGGACTGGGCGACCGCCGCGAGCGCCTTCTCGACGGCCTGCGCGGGTCCGGTGCAGTCGGCGAGCGGGACGAGGCCGATGGCCGGGGTGAGCCGGACGTTCTCGTCGGCGACGACGAAGCGGGTGGAGGCGACGGCGTGCGCGAACTTCTCCAGGCCGCGCCGGGCGGTCTCCTCGTCGATGCCGGGCAGCAGCATCAGCAGGTGCCCGTCGTCGTCCCAGCCGAAGCGGTCGCAGGTGCTGCCGAGCCGTTCGGCGACGCCGGCCAGCCGCTCGGCGACCTCGCGCCGGACGCGCGGGCCCAACCGGTGCTCCAGCGCGCCCATTTCGGCGACGGCGACCATGGCCATGACACCTTGAACACCGGAGCGGCGCCCGTTCCCCGGCCGCTGGAACTCCCGCTCCAGCTCGTCCAGGAAGTGCCGGTGGGAGTAGAGCCCGGTACGCGGGTCCAGCAGCAGCTGCTCGACCGGTACGGGGACGCGGTGCAGCTTCGCCTCGATACGGGCGGCGAGTTCGACCGGGTCGGAGGCGTCGGGGACGCAGTCGTCGGCGCCGTGCCGCAGCAGGTCGGCGACCTCGGCGGGCCCTGGCCCGGAGGTGACCATGACAAGCGGCAGCGCGCGTCCGGCGGGCGCCGCCCGGACCTCGCGGATCACCTCCCGCCCGCCCCGGCCGTCGTTCAGGGCGACCACGGCGTCCGGCGTGGCCTGCCGGACCTGCGTGCCCACCAGACCGGGCGTGACCTGCCGTACGTCGTGGCCGGTGGCGCGCAGGGTGTGCGTGAGCCGGTCGAGCCGGGGGCCCGGCATACCGACGGCGAGCACCCGCCCGGCACCGGCGCCGTCTTCGATTGTCTGTGAACTAGTCGCATTTGAACGGGAGTTGAGTGGCAACTCTGCTTGATTCTCTGGGTGCGATATCAGCACCGTGGGGGTTCCTTCCTTGCGTGAGGGCGCGCGAAGAACCGGGCCGGGCCGCGACATGGGCGGCCCCGTACCCGGGCAGGGGTGATCTCTCAGCCGGAGTGGCCGGTTCTTCGGCGGGACGCACGCGGGCCGGCGCAGCAGGCACCGGCGCGGGAAGGGTGTTCCAGCGGAATGTGCATGTGTGTGGTCCCATCCTGGTCGGATTGTGGGGGAGGACCGGAATGTGTGGTCACCGGCGTCCGCCATGTGGGGGACGGGCGTCGGCTTCCCTAGCCTCACCCGTCACTGTGACACCACACCTACGGATACGTAACGCAATGATTAAGGCCCCGGGTGCCCGCTCGGTTGCCACACTGGGAGGGACCACGCGGGGCGCCGCCCCGCCGCTGTCCGCCGAGGAGGCCGCCATGGCCCGTTCCGCGACCGACGTCCTCGACTCCGCCGTGCGCGAGTTGGCCCCCGAAGCCGGCGCCAATCCCCTCGTACCGGCCATCGCCGCAGGTGAGGCGCCGCGCGAGGTCTTCGCCGCGCTCGCCCTGGAGCAGCACCACATCATCGCCTCGGACCGGCGCAGCTTCCGCCACCTCGCCGGGCGGGCCGCCGCCGAGCCGCCGCTCGCGGCGTTCTTCGCCTTCCTCGCGGACGGGGAGGGCATCGCGCTGGAGCACGTCCGTACTCTCGCCGCGGCCTGCGGCCTGACGGAGAAGGAGGTCGCGGCGTACGAACCGCGGCCGGGCTGCCAGGCCTACCCCGCGTACGCGGCCTGGCTCGCCCTCGGCGCCGAGCCCGCCGACGCCGTACTGGCCCTCGCCGCCAACTTCGCCGCCTGGGGCGACTACTGCCGCGCCGTCGGCCAGGCCATGCGGCACCGCTACGGCTTCACCGACGAGGCGTGCGCCTTCTTCGACTTCTTCGCCGACCCGGCCCCGGAGCTGGCCGACCGCACCCTGGCGGCCCTTCAGCACGGCCTGGACTCCGGCTCGCTGGACCTCCCACTGGCCCACCGCTACGGCCGGCACCTCCAGGCGTACGAGCTCATGTTCTGGACGACACTGGCCTCACCGCACCGGCCGTAGCGGGGCGGGCCACAGGACCCGCCGCGCCATGCCGTCAACGGCCGTCAGTCGTCAGCCGTCAGTCGCGTACGAGCAGTTCGCCCGTCGGCTCGCTCAGGGTGCCCGCGTCGTTGATCCTGTGGCCGCGGAGCCAGGTGGAGCGGACCACGCCGTGCAGGGTCTTGCCCGCGTATGCCGTGATCTTGTTGCGGTGCTGGAGGGCCGCCGGGTCGACGGTGAAGGTCTCGTCCGGGGCGAGGACCGCGAAGTCGGCGTCGCGGCCGGGCGCGATGGCGCCCTTGCGGTCGAGGCCCACCAGGGCAGCGGGGGCCGCCGACATCCAGCGGACCACGTCCTCCAGCGAATGTCCGCGGGCGCGGGCCGCCGTCCAGATCGCGGGCAGGCCGAGCTGGAGGGAGGAGATGCCGCCCCAGGCGTCACCGAAGTCCGGGGTCTTCAGGTCGGTGGTGGAGGGCGAGTGGTCGGAGACGATGCAGTCGATCGTGCCGTCGGCCAGGCCCTGCCACAGCGCGTCCTGGTTCGCGGACTCGCGGATCGGCGGGCAGCACTTGAACTCCGTCGCGCCGTCCGGGACCTCCTCGGCGGTCAGGGTGAGGAAGTGCGGGCAGGTCTCGACGGTGAGCTTGACGCCCTCCGCCTTGGCCGCCGCGATCAGCGGGAGGGCGTCCGAAGAGGAGAGGTGGAGTACGTGGACGCGCGCGTCCAGCCGCTTGGCGAGGGCGATCAGGCCCGCGATCGCCTCATCCTCGGAGACGCGGGGGCGGGAGGCCAGGAAGTCGGCGTACTTGGGGCCGCTGACGAGCGGCGCGCTCTCCAGGTGGCCCGGGTCCTCCGCGTGCACGATGAGCAGGCCGTCGAAGCCGGCGATCTCGCCCAGCGCGGCGGCCAGTTGCTCCTGGTCGAGCTGCGGGAACTCGTCCACGCCGGAGGGCGAGAGGAAGCACTTGAAGCCGAAGACGCCGGCGTCGTGCAGCGGCCGCAGGTCCTTGACGTTGCCGGGGATGGCGCCGCCCCAGAAGCCTACGTCGATGTGTGCCTTGGACCGGGCGACCTCGCGCTTGACGTCGAGGTTCTCGGCCGTGGTGGTCGGCGGGAGGCTGTTGAGCGGCATGTCCACGAGGGTGGTGATGCCGCCGGCCGCGGCCGCGCGGGTGGCGGTCCAGAAGCCCTCCCACTCGGTGCGGCCCGGGTCGTTGACGTGGACGTGGGTGTCGACGAGCCCGGGAAGGAGGACGTCGTCGCCGAAGTCCTCGACCCGCGCCCCGGCGGGGGGCTCGGCGTCGTGCGGCAGTACCTCGACGATCCTGCCGTCCCTGACCGTGACGGACGCCGCGCGCGTCCCCTCCGGAGTGATGACCCGCGTGGAGCGGAGCACCAGCTGTGCGTCGGACACCCGGTCCCCTTTCTTGTTGCTCGGCTTGCTCGTTTTACTCGGCTTGCTCGGCTTGCTCGGTGCGAGTGCGGACTCTTCCGCACTGCGAAATTCAACTTTCTGTTGAAGAGTCTTCACTTCGGGCGGCGGCCCGTCAAGACCCTTCAGGAGCCGTCGGCGGCCGTCACCCGTACCTGGTCACCCGCCCTTTGTGGGGCCTCCGGTACCGCCCTGACCTGCGACGGGATGATCGCCTCCGGGATCTCCCCGGTCAGCCGCCCGCGCCGGGACACCAGGTAGTACAGCCCGCCGGCCACCCCCATGCCGAACACCCAGGAGAAGGGCGCGACGGCGTCGAAGGCGGGCACCAGCGCGATCACCGCGGCGACCACGGCGGACGGCACGAAGGCGAGGACCGCCTTGGGGTTGTAGCCCCTGCGGTAGTGGTACGCGCCCGCCGCGTCGGCCGCGAACAGCGCGTCCACGTCGATCCGGCCGCGCCGGATGAGGTAGTAGTCCACGAGCAGGATCGCCACCAGCGGCCCGAGGAACGCGCCGAGGCCGCCGAGGAAGTACTGGATCACCAGCGCCGACGAGTACAGCTTCCACGGCAGTACGAGGATCGCGAGGACCGCCGTGATCATGCCGCCGCGCTTGAAGTTCAGGTACTTCGGGGCGAGGTTGGCGAAGTCGTACGCGGGCGAGACGAAGTTGGCGACGACGTTGATGCCGATGGTGGCGACGATGAAGGAGAGCGCGCCGACCACCGTCACGACCGGGTTGTCGATCTTCTGGATCACCTTCACCGGGTCGTAGATCGCCTCGCCGAACACCGAGATCGTGCCGGCCGTGACCAGGACGGCGACCACCGCGAAGGCGGTGAAGTTCACCGGGAGGCCGATGAGGTTGCCGCGCCGGTAGGAGCGGTGGTCGGGGGTGAAACGCGCGAAGTCGGCGTAGTTGAGGACCAGGGTGAGGAACGTGGCGACCGTGAGGCTGACCGCGATCAGGCTCTGGCGCACCTGCGCGCCGCCGCTCAGCCCGGTCAGGCTGTGGGTGAGCGAGATGTCGCCGCCCGCCTTGACGACGAGATAGACCGCGAGCGCGAGGACGACCAGCCAGACCACCGGCCCGGTCGCGAAGTCCTGCACCTTGCGGATGAACTCCATGCCGCGGGTCAGCAGCACCGCCTGCAGCCCCCACATCACCAGGAAGGCGACCCAGCCGAGGGTGGAGAGCCCGAGGAAGGAGTTGTGGTCGTACCGCGCCAGGCCCGGCGCGACCTGGATCGCCAGCAGGACGACGGCCGTGGACGCCAGCCAGGTCTGAATGCCGTACCAGGCGACGGCCATCACGGCGCGGAGCAGCGCGGGAATGTTGGCGCCGTAGACGCCCCAGCTCGCGCGGGCCAGTACGGGGTACGGCACGCCGGTGCGGTGGCCCGCGTGGCCCATGCGGTTCATCAGCCAGTACACGATCGTGATGCCGACGAGCAGCGCGAGGAAGACCTCCCAGGCCGGCAGCCCGAGGACGAAGAGGCTGGCGGCGAAGGCGTAGTTGCTGATCGCGTGGGTGTCGGACATCCACAGCGCGAAGACGCTGTACGTGCCCCATTTGCGCTCCGGGGCCGGGGCCAGGTCCTCGTTGAAGAGGCGGGGGTCCGGCTGCGGGGGTGGTGCCACGTGAGCCTCCCGGGGAGTGGGAACCTAGATAGTGCAGATGTCAGATGCCTGATGTCTAGAGACAGGGATAGACCTCAGATGTCAGATGCCTGATGTCTCCGGAGAAAAATCTGCGTTACGCGCGGACGGAACGGCCGAAACGGACAGCCGCGGCGCCCGCCCGCTGATCGGCCAGCCGCCGATCCGCTTCGGGCGCGGTGCGGCGAAGCTCCGTACGGTGCTCGTCGTGAGCCCCAGGCCGACCACGGCCTCCGCGAACTTCACGGCCGCCGCGACGCCGTCGACGACGGGAACGCCCAGCTCGGCGGCGACCTTCTCCTGCAGCCCGGCCATCCCGCCGCAGCCCAGGCAGATCACCTCGGCGCCCTCCCGGACGAGTTCGCGGGCCGTCTCGACGATGATCCGCTCGGTGCGCCGCGCGTCCTCCTCCAGCTCCAGCACGCCGAGGCCGGTGCCGCGGACGCCGGCGCAGCGCTGGAGCAGGCCCGCGGTCAGCAGCCGGTCGCGGACCTGCGGCACGGCGCGGTCGAGGGTGGTGACGACGCCGTAGGAGTGGCCGAGCATCATCGCCATCTGGGCGGCGCTCTCGGTGATGTCCAGGACGGGCACGTCCAGCAGCTCCTGCGCGCCCTCCCGCCCGGGTTCGCCGAACCCGGCCATGACCAGGGCGTCGAAGGGGGCGTCCAGGGTGGCGAGGCGGTCCAGTACGGCCGCGGCGCTGAGGTACCCCTCGAAGTGGCCCTCGATCGACTCCGGACCCCAGAGCGGTTCGGTGGCGAGGATCTCGGTGCCGGGGGCCGCCACGGCGGTGGCGGTGGCGCGGATCGATGCGGTCATGGAGGCCGTGGTGTTCGGGTTCATGACAAGAATGCGCATGACACTCCAGGAAGCCTTCAGGCTCCGGCCAGGAAGCGCGACGGGGGCGGCCTGGGGGTGGACGGACCCGGCAGCGGGGGTGTTCCCGGAGGGGGCGGCCCGGCGCTTCGGTGAATTGGAGGATTCCACAGAATGGGCAGTAGCTTTCGAGTTGCAGAACGTAGCTTCGCCCACTAGGACCGTCAAGGGATTCTCGCGAGTAACCCTGGTCGTCCCCCGGTTCGCCACCAAACAGGGGCTGACCGGCGGGAACGACTGTGCGATAGACAGTGTGTCGACAGGAGGAGACCGGTAGGCTGCTCCGGTCGGACGCGGAATCCTCCCACTGCACGCGCCGGGCCCGACACCACCTGATCCGAAAGGAACGCGACGTGCCGTCGTCCAGCGCCAGCACTTCCGACGCAGCCAAGCCCGCAGCCGCGAGCGGCGGCGTCCAGTCTCTCGAGCGCGCCTTCGATCTGCTGGAACGGATGGCAGATGCCGGCGGCGAAGTGGGTCTCAGCGAGTTGTCGGCCAGCAGCGGGCTGCCCCTGCCGACCATCCACCGCCTGATGCGCACGCTGGTGGCCTGCGGTTACGTACGCCAGCAGCCCAACCGCCGGTACGCGCTCGGCCCCCGCCTGATCCGCCTCGGCGAGAGCGCCGCGCGCCTGCTGGGCACCTGGGCCCGCCCCTACCTCGCCCGGCTGGTCGAGGAGACCGGCGAGACGGCGAACATGGCGCTGCTGGACGGCGACGAGATCGTGTACGTGGCGCAGGTGCCGTCCCGGCACGCGGTGCGCATGTTCACCGAGGTCGGCCGGCGGGTGCTGCCGCACACCACGGGCGTGGGCAAGGCGCTGCTGGCGGGCCACCCGCCGGAGGAGGTCCGCGCGCTGCTGGGCCGTACAGGCATGCCGGCCGCGACCGACAAGACGATCACCGAGCCGGACGCCTTCCTCGCCGCCCTCGAAGAGGTCAGCGGGCAGGGCTTCGCGGTGGACGACAACGAGCAGGAGATCGGCGTGCGCTGCATCGCCGTGCCGGTCCCGGACTCGCCGACCGCCGCGGCCATCTCGATCTCCGGCCCGACCGGCCGGGTCACCGAGGCCGCCACGGACAAGATCGTGCCGGTCCTCCAGGAGGTCGCCCGCGAGCTGTCGGTGGCGCTGGCGAATCAGAACCCGGCGTAACGGAGCACAGACCGTCGCAGACGCGCGAGGCGGGGGGGGGGGGGGGGGGGGGGGGGGGGGGGGTCCTCCCCCCCCCCCCCCCCCCTCTCCCCCCCCCCCCCCCCCCCCCCTC
>NZ_JBVHPN010000011.1:0-302958 GCF_055567935.1 Streptomyces sp. NPDC026301
GGGGGGGGGGGGGGGGGGGGGGGGGGGGGGGGGGGGGGGTGGGGGGGGGGGGGGGCGGGGGGGGGGGGGGGGGCCCCCCCCCCCCCCCCCCGCGGTGTGACGGTGTCCGCGGGCGTTCGCCCTCCGGCGGGCTCAGGCGGCGTCGGAGAGGGGGCGGCGGGAGTCGTCGGGCGCCGGGATGCCGAAGTCGAGCAGCAGGGCGCGCGCGGCCCGTCGGCCCGAGCGCAGCGCGCCCTGGACCGTGCCGGTGTCGCGGTGGTCCCCGCAGACGTACAGCCCGGCCAGCACGCGTACGGGGCGCAGCGGATCGTGCGGCGCGGGCATGGCGGGCACGGCGTACGGATCATGGTGCGCGGCCAGCAGCCGCCAGCCGTCGGTACTGGTCCCGTACAGCCGCTCCAGCTGCGGACGGACGGTCTTGTCGAGCGCGCCGGCGGGCAGCGTGGCGGCGGAGCCGAGTACCGCGGTGGTGATCAGCGGCCTGCCGGGCGGTGTGCGCGAGGGGTCGACCGCGCTCGCGGCATAGCTGTACGCCACCGGCCCCTCGGTCGGCAGGAACAGCGTCGCGTCCTGTGCCTGTGGATAACTCGGGGCGGTGTCGGCGGTGTGGTGCAACATGGTCACGGGATGGAAGTCGGGGACCCGCAGCCCCGGCAACAGCTCAGCGGCGTCGCGCGCTCCCGTGGCCACGAGCGCCGCGCGGCACCGCAGTTGACGCTGATCGGAGGTGGTGACGAGCGTGGTGGAGACGGAGACGGCGCGGACGGACGTGCGCACGGTGCCCGGCGGCAGCGAGGCGGCGAGCAGCTCGGGGACGCTCGCCGCACCTCCCGCCGGCAGACACAGCCGCCCGGTGGCGAAGGCGCGCAGGGTGAGTGCCGCGCCCAGGCTGGAGCCCTGCAGCGTGGGATCGCCGAGCAGGGCGGTGAGCAACGGACGCAGCGCGGCGGCGCGGGGCGAGAGGACGTCATGGACCGGCTGGTCGCGTCCCGGACCCGAGGCGCTGCGGGAAGCCCGTTGCGTGCCCTGGGGGACGCGCAGCGTGGGAAGAAGCGAGGTGCCGAGGCCGGGGAGCCGGGAGGTCGCGAGACCGGGAAGGCGCGACGTGCCGAGACCGGGGAGCCGGGAGGTCGCGAGCGAGGGGAGGCGGGGTGTGCCGAGTGCGGGGAGACGGGGGGACGGGCTCAGCGGTCCGCCGGGCGACGGCAGGCGGGGACCGGGCAGCGAGGGGATACGGACGCCGGTGCGCGGCGAGGGGCGTGCAGAGGCGCGCGAAAGGGCGCGCGCTGTGGCCAGTGCGACCCTTGTGCTCCGGACGGCCCCGATGCGCTGCGCGCGCCGCCCGTTGTGCAGACATATACCGGGCGCGAAGGGCCGCAGCGTGAGGTCCTCGAGCGCGGGGGTTCTGCTCAGCTCGGGATAGGAGCTGACCAGGAGCTGACTGCCGCGGTCCAGGCGGAAGCCGTCCAGCTCCTCGGTGACCGCGCGGCCACCGACGCGGTCGGCGGCCTCCAGGACGGCGACGGTGGCGCCGGCGCGGGTGAGGTGGTGCGCGGCGGCCAGGCCGGCCACTCCACCACCGATGATGACGACGTCCACGGTGTCCGCCGGGGGCGCTGGCTGGGACGAGGGGGTTCGGGAAGCGGGGCTGCGCGGCACGGGTCCCTCCCTGGGTCGGCCGGGGTTTCGGCCCACGTCTCATGCCCTTCGCACGCACCGCTGATACCCACACATTCGAACGGAACGGCGCACACGGGCTCACATGCGAGCCATGCCACGGGCAAGCCATGCGAGCTATGCAAGCTATGCCGCAGGCAAGGGCGGTGGGGGTGGGGTGGGGGGAGGGGGAGGGCCCCCGGGAGGCGGGGATCGGGGGGGGCGGATCGGGGGGCGGGACGAGCGCCGAGCCCGCCCCGGGCCCGCCCCTGCGCGCCCCGCCCCGGGCCCGTCCCGCACGCCCCCTTATGCCGTCTCGATCGCCGATGTGATGGTCGGGTGGGTGAAGGTGAAGTCGGTGTTCAGGAGGCGGGTTGGGAGGACGCGTTGGCTTTGGAGGACGTTGGTGGCGAATTCGCCGAGGGCCAGGCGGAGGGCCGGCGGGGGGACGGTGAGGAGGGTGGGGCGGCGGAGGACCTTTCCCATGGCGGCCGTTGCCTCGCGGTTGGTGACCGGCTCGGGGGCCGTGAGGTTGACCGGGCCCGACAGCGTCTCGTCGTCGATGAGGTGGCGCAGGGCGCGGATGTGGTCGTGGAGGGAGATGAACGACCAGTACTGGCTGCCGTCGCCCAGGCGGCCGCCGAGCCCCGCCTTGAACAGCGGGAAGAGCCGGCCCCAGGCGCCGCCGGTGCGCGAGACGACCAGGCCGGTGCGCGGGAAGGTGGTACGGATACCGGCCTCGACGGCCGGGTCGGCGGCGGCCTCCCAGTCGACGCAGACCTTGGCGAGGAAGTCGTCGCCGGGCGGGGCGGTTTCGTCCACGCGGCGCTCGCCGGTGTCGCCGTAGTAACCGATCGCGCTGCCGCAGACGAAAGAGCGCGGCGGGGTGTCGAGGGAGGCGAGGGCCTCGGCCATCGCGGCGGTGCCGAGCACCCTGCTGTCGCGGATCTGCTTCTTGTAGGCGGGCGTCCAGCGGTGGTCGCCGACGCCGGCGCCTGCGAGGTGCACGACGGAGTCGCAGCCGGCGAGCGACGCGGCGTCGACCGTCTGCCGTTCGGGATCCCAGGCCACTTCGTCGGCGGCGTGTGGCGCGTGCCGGACGAGGCGCAGTACCTCGTGGCCGTCCGCGCGCAGTGACCGCAGGAGTGCCGTGCCGATGAGACCGGTGGAACCGGTGATCGCGATCCGCATGGTCCCCATACTGCCCGTGGCCGCACACGCGTGGCACAGTGACCGGCATGCCCGAGCCGATCGTACGTACCGCCGTGCCCGCCGACGAGGCGGCGCTGGGGGCACTGGACAGGCGGACCTGGTCGCCGCTGCACTCCGTCCAGCCGCGCCCGGTGCCGCCGTACGACCCGTTCTTCGACGCCTGGCACGTCCCGGAGGACTTCCTGGTGGCGGAGGCGGACGGCCGGACGGCCGGGTACCTGCGGCTGGTACGGGCGATTCCGCTGGCCTCCAACGCGCACGTGCGGCAGATACAGGGGCTGGCCGTGGACGAGTGGGCGCGCGGCCGCGGGGTGGCCCGCGCGCTGCTCGACGCGGCGATCGGCCGGGCGGTGGCGGAGGGCGCGGAACGCATGACGCTGCGGGTGCTGGGGCACAACACGCCGGCCCGGCGGCTGTACGAGTCGGCGGGGTTCAGGGTGGAGGGCGTACTGCCGGGGGAGTTCCGGCTGGACGGGCAGTACGTGGACGACGTGCTGATGGGGCGGTGGCTGCCCGACGGCGAGCGAGACGGAAGGGAACGGGCCGGCAGGAACTAGCCGTGCCGGCCGGCAGGAGCTAGCCGTGTCAGCCGGCTGGGCAAAGGGAGCGGGCTGACGAGGCACGCGCCGCACCATCCGGCTGGGCAGGACGACTCCAGCTGGGCAGGCCGGCCCGGCCGGCGGGACGCCCCAACCGGCGGGATGCCCCAGCCGGTGGGACGGTCCGGCTTTCGATCAGGCGTATGACTCGCCTCGGAAGCGTTCCCACAGGGCGGGGAAGCGTTCCTCCAGGGCCGTGTCGTCCTCGAAGTCGATGACGGTGCCGAGTGGTTCGCGGGGCGCCGGGGCGATCCCGAGGTCGGGCATCACGGTGCCGGTGAGGCGTTCGTACGCCTCGTCCGCCGCGTACCCCAGGTCCTCCGCGTCGCCGTCCTCCTCCTCATCGAAGTCCGGGAGGAGGTCGGCCAGCCGGTCGGGGTCGTGCAGCGCGCCCTCGAAGACCTCGCGGCCCTGGCCGATCAGCCAGCAGCGGAAGTAGTCGAAGGCGTCGTCGCTCGCGCCGTCCAGCAGGATCACGGCAGCGGCCCACAGGTCCCAGGTGTACGCGCGGTTGTAGCGCGCCTCGAAGTGCCGGGCGAAGTCGATCACGGCGTCGGGATCGCGCCGCATCAGCCGCTCGATCAGCAGATCGGCCTGTTCCTCGGGGTCGTCCTCGGCCGCCTCGCGGGAGTCGTCGATGAGCTCCCAGAACTCCGTCTCGTCCATCACAGGGTCAAGCATCCAGCTTGCCGCCCGGCCGCGCACGCGGAGCGCGGGCATCCGTCCGGGTCGTTACCGACACGGAATTCACCGGAAAACCGGACAGGAGATGACGGGTTTGGGTGTGAGGGTCGCCGTATGCAGAGCGATACGCAGGGCGATATGCAGAGCGATATGCAGAACGGGATGCCCAACGATGGGCAGGGCGGGCAGCGCGGGCAGGACGGACAGCGGGACGACGAGCGGGCGCTGGCCGGGAAGGTGGCGCTGGTCGCCGGGGCCACGCGGGGCGCGGGGCGGGCGATGGCGGTCGAGCTGGGCCGGGCCGGCGCCGTCGTCTACGTCACGGGGCGGACGACGCGGGACCGCGTCAGCGAGGTGGGGCGGACGACCGAGACGATCGAGGGCACGGCGGAGCTGGTGACCGAGGCCGGCGGTACGGGGATCGCGGTAGCGGTCGATCACCTGGAGCCGGATCAGGTACGCGCGCTGATGGAGCGGATCGAGCGGGACCACGGGCGGCTGGACGTGCTGGTCAACGACCTCTGGGGCGGTGACCGGCACGTCGAGTGGGACAAGAAGGCGTGGGAGCACGACCTCGACAAGGGGCTGCGGGTGCTGCGGCTGGGCGTCGAGAGCCACCTGATCACCAGCCGGTACGCGCTGCCGCTGCTGATCCGCCGGCGCGGCGGGCTGGTCGTGGAGGTGACGGACGGCACGGCGGAATCCAACCGCGAGTACCGCAAGCCGCTCTACTACGACCTCGCCAAGAGCGCGCCGATCCGGATCGCGCGGGACCTGGGGGAGGAGCTGGCGGAGTACGGCTGTACGGCGGTCTGCCTCACGCCGGGGTGGCTGCGCTCGGAGGCCATGCTCGACACGTATTTCGAGGTCACGGAGGAGAGCTGGCGGGACGGCTGCGCGAAGGATCCGCACTTCGCGATCTCGGAGTCGCCGGTCTTCGTGGGGCGCGCGCTGGCGGCGCTGGCCGGTGATCCGGACGTGGCGCGGTGGAACGGGCGGTCGCTCTCCAGCGGCGGGCTGGCAGGGGAGTACGGCTTCACGGACGCGGACGGCTCGGCGCCGGACGCCTGGCGGTACATCGCGGAGGTGCAGCGGCCGGACAAGCCGGCGGATGTGACCGGGTACCGGTGATCACCGGCGGCCGTTACTGGATACCGGCGACCGCCCGCCCACGCGCCCGGTTACGAGTACACCCCGTACGCCCGGCTACGAGTACACCTCGTGCATACGGCGGGCCGCCTCCGCGAAGCGGGTGCGCAGCTCCGGCGGGGCGAGGAGCTCGGCCTCGGGGCCCAGGCCCAGCAGCTGCCCGTAGGCGACGTCGAGGGTCTCGACGGCGAGGGTGACGGTGATCCGGCCGTGGTCGTCGGGGTCCGTCGCCGTGTCCAGGGCCTCCCCGGCCGCCACGCGGTCGGTGACGTGCGGGAGCTGCCGGGCGCCCGCGGGCGTGAGCCGTACGGTCACCTCCTCGCGCAGGATCGAGCGGGCGAACTGGGCGGCCCGCTCCGCCCAGAAGGCGGGCAGGTCGAAGTCCGGGTCGCGGACGAAACGGTCCTCGCCCGCGGCGACCGCGCGGAAACGGTCGACCCGGTAGACGCGGTAGCCGCGGTGACCCCCGTGGCCGCCACGGCTGCCGTGGCCGTCGCTGCCGTCCTGACCGCCGCGGTCGTCCTGATCGCCGTGGCCGTCCTGGCCGCCGTCCGTGCGCGCCGCCAGGTACCAGACCCCCGCCTTCAGGACCAGTCCGTACGGCTGCAGGACCCGTTCGACCTCGGTGTCCTTGCGGCGGTAGCGGGCGGTCAGTACGCGGTCGTCCCAGAGGGCCTCGGCGATCGCGGGGAGCAGTTCGGGGGTGCTCGGTGCCTGGTACCAGCCGGGCGCGTCGAGGTGGAAGCGCTGGGCCGCGCCCGCGGCGGCGTCGCGCAGCTCGGGGAGGAGTGCCGCGGAGACCTTCAGGCGGGCGGCGGAGGCGGCGTCGGCCAGGCCCAGCTCGCGCAGCGCCGAGGGGACGCCGGAGAGGAAGAGAGCCTCGGCCTCGCTGCGGCCGAGGCCGGTGAGGCGGGTGCGATAGCCGCCGATGAGGCGGTACCCGCCGGTCCGGCCGCGGTCCGCGTAGACGGGGATGCCGGCCTCGGAGAGGGAGAGGACGTCCCGGGCGACCGTGCGCTCGGAGACCTCCAGCTCGCGGGCCAGCTCGGCCCCCGTCATCGAGGGCCGGGACTGGAGCAGCAGCACCATCTTGATCAGCCGGGCGGCACGCATGAGTTCATGATGCCGCGCGGCACTGACAACGCGATGGAGAAAGGTTCCCGTGCGGAGGTCCGGGCGCGGGTGGATTGCCTCCGCACGGGAGCTGTGGGGCGTACGGGCGCGCGGCCCGTACGCGGGAGGGGTGGCGCCGGGGCTCCCTCACGGCCCCGACGCCCACCGGAGCGCTAGGGCCCCGATGTCTCAGACACGAGTCGCATGACTCGCACGAGTCGCACGGCTCACAGGCCGTACTTCTCGGCGGCCTCCTTGACCGTCTCCGCCTTGACCTCGCCGCGCCGGGAGAGCGCCGCGAGCACCTGGACGACGACGGACTGCGGGTCGACGCCGAAGTAACGGCGGGCGGCCTCACGGGTGTCGGAGAGGCCGAAGCCGTCCGTGCCGATGGAGACCCAGTCCTGCTCGACCCAGGGGGCGATCTGGTCGGGCACGGCCCGCATCCAGTCGCTGACCGCGACGACCGGACCCTCGGCGCCGGCCAGCGCACGCGTCACGTACGGCACGCGGTCCTCGCCCTTCAGGCGCGCCGCGTCGCACTCCAGCGCGTCCCGGCGCAGCTCGCCCCACGAGGTCGCGGACCACACGTCGGCGGCCACGTCCCACTCCTCGGCGAGCATCCGCTGCGCTTCGAGCGCCCAGTGGATCGCGGTGCCGGAGGCCAGCAGCTGGGTGCGGGGGGCCTTGCCGGTGGCGCCCTCGGCCTCCTTGAAGCGGTACAGGCCCTTGACGATGCCCTCTTCGACGCCCTCGGGCATCGCGGGCTGCACCTTCGGCTCGTTGTAGACGGTGAGGTAGTAGAAGACGTTCTCGGCGTCCGGACCGTACATCCGGCGCAGACCGTCCTTGACGATCACCGCGATCTCGTACGCGAAGGCCGGGTCGTAGTTGAGCGACGCCGGGTTCGTGGAAGCGGTCAGGTGCGAGTGGCCGTCGGCGTGCTGGAGGCCTTCACCGGTCAGCGTCGTACGGCCGGCCGTCGCGCCCACGATGAAGCCCTTGCCGAGCTGATCGGCGAGCTGCCACATCTGGTCGGCGGTGCGCTGCCAGCCGAACATCGAGTAGAAGATGTAGAACGGGATCATCGGCTCGCCGTGCGTCGCGTACGACGTCGCGGCGGCGATGAAGTCGGCCATCGCGCCGGCCTCGGTGATCCCCTCGTTGAGGATCTGGCCGTCGGTGGCTTCCTTGTAGTACATCAGCTGGTCGCGGTCGACCGGCTCGTACGTCTGGCCCTTGGGGGAGTAGATGCCGGCCGACGGGAAGAGCGACTCCATACCGAACGTACGGGCCTCGTCGGGGACGATCGGCACCCAGCGCTTGCCGGTCTCCTTGTCCCGGATCAGGTCCTTGACCAGCCGGACGAAGGCCATCGTGGTGGCCATCTCCTGCTTGCCGGAGCCCTTGTACAGCGCCTTGAAGGCGCGCTCCTCGGGCTGGGGCAGCGCGGCGGAGGCGTGGAGGCGGCGGGCCGGGGCCGGGCCGCCGAGGGCCGCGCGGCGCTCCTGGAGGTAGCGGATCTCGGCGGAGTCGGCGCCCGGGTGACCGTAGGGCACCAGCTCCTCGTCCAGCTTGGAGTCCGGGATGGGAAGGTCGAGCAGGTCCCGCATGGCGCGGAACTCCTTGCCCGAGAGCTTCTTCATCTGGTGGTTGGCATTCTTGGACTCGAAGCCGGCACCCAGGGTGTAGCCCTTGACGGTCTGCGCCAGGATGACGGTCGGCGCGCCCTTGAACTCGACGGCCGCCTTGTACGCCGCGTACACCTTGCGGGCCTCGTGGCCGCCGCGGGAGGTGTGGAAACACTCGGCGATCTTCGCGTCGGTCAGCAGCTTCGCCAGCTCGACGAGGGCCGGCTCGGCGCCGAAGAAGTGCTCGCGGATGTAGGCCGCGTCGCGCGTCTGGTACGTCTGGAACTGCGCGTCCGGCACCTGGCGCAGCCGGCGGACCAGCGCGCCCGTGGTGTCGAGCTGGAACAGCTCGTCCCAGGCGGAGCCCCACAGGGACTTGACGACGTTCCAGCCGGCGGCGCGGAACTGCGCCTCCAGCTCCTGAACGATCTTGAAGTTGGCGCGGACCGGGCCGTCGAGCCGCTGCAGGTTGCAGTTGATGACGAAGGTCAGGTTGTCCAGGCCCTCGCGGCCCGCGAGCGCCAGTGCGGCGGTCGACTCGGGCTCGTCCATCTCGCCGTCGCCCAGGAAGGCCCAGACGTGCGAGTTGGCGGTGTCCTTGATGCCGCGGCCCTGGAGGTAGCGGTTGAAGCGGGCCTGGTAGATCGCCGACAGCGGGCCGAGGCCCATGGAGACGGTCGGGAACTCCCAGAGCCAGGGGAGGCGCCGCGGGTGCGGGTAGGAGGGGAGGCCGTTGCCGCCGGCCTCCTGGCGGAAGTTGTCGAGCTGCTGCTCGTCCAGGCGGCCGTCGAGGAAGGCGCGGGCGTAGATGCCGGGCGAGGCGTGGCCCTGGATGTAGAGCTGGTCGCCGGAGCCGTCGCCTTCCTTGCCGCGGAAGAAGTGGTTGAAGCCGGTCTCGTACAGCCAGGCCGCGGACGCGAAGGTCGCGATGTGGCCGCCGACGCCGAACCGGGAGCCGCGCGTCACCATGGCGGCGGCGTTCCAGCGGTTCCAGGCGGTGATCCGGGCTTCCATCGCCTCGTCACCGGCGAAGTCCGGCTCGTCGGCGGTGGGGATGGTGTTGACGTAGTCGCTCTCCAGGAGCGGGGGGAGCGCGCTGCCTTCGTTGCGCGCGGTGTGCTCCAGGGCGCGGCGCATCAGGTAGTCCGCGCGCTGCGGGCCCGCTGCCTTGGTGACGGCGTCGACGGACTCGCGCCACTCGGCCGTCTCCTGCGGATCCCTGTCCGGGAGCTGGTCGAGCTGGCTGTACGGAGAACGTACGGGATCGGGCATGGGTGGCCCCTTTCCGGACGGAGGGAGGGAGGTGCGAGGTTTTGCTGGCAGGCAGGGTGTCGCGCCCCGAGGAGTGACGATACGCCCCTGATCGATGATCGATCAACGCTCCGAGGCGGAATAACCGCAGGTCGGCACGGGGTGCCGTCGATTTGGGCACCGCGTGCCAGCCTCAAATGAGCCTGCGGAGGCTCACTCCGCTACGGCTCGTCACCCACCCTCAAGATCCTTCCGGCACCTCGCTCAAGATCCTCCGAGCCTCCCGCAAGATCCTTCCGGACCCCTCAGACGCGAGGTGCGCAGCTCAGGACGTGTGCCTTGAGGATTTCGCCGATCCTGGGGTCGCGCCGCCGGAACGCGTCGACCAGATCCTGATGGTCCTGGGCGTGCGAGCGCGGGTCGGGCGAGAACCAGCGGATCGACAGCGTCGTCCACACCTCCACGCCCAGCGACTCCCAGGTGTGCAGCAGTACGTCGTTCCGCGCGGCCCGGACGATCTCGCGGTGGAAGGCCACCGTGTGCCGCACCTGCGCCTCGCCGTCCCCCGCGGCGTCGGCCGTGGTGAGCGCCGAGACCTCGCGCTCCAGGGCCGTCACATCGTCCGCCAGCCGGCCGGCCGCCAGCTCCGCCGCGACCTGCTCCAGGCCCGCCCGGACCGGGTAGCTCTCCTTCAGGTCGGCCGCGGTGAGGTTCCGTACGCGTACGCCCTTGTTCGGTGCCGACTCGATCAGCCGCAGGCTCTCCAGCTCGCGCAGGGCCTCGCGTACGGGCGTCTGGCTGACCTCCAGCTCCACCGCGATGCGCCGCTCGACGATCCGCTCGCCCGGCTGCCAGCGGCCGCTGACGATCCCCTCGAGGATGTGCTCGCGGATCTGCTCGCGCAGCGAGTGGACGACGGGTGGGGTCATGCGGTGCTCCTTAGCGGCGGACGGGCCGGCGCACGGGACGGGCAGGCCAACGGTTCATTATCTGCGGGGACGCAACGGGGGACGGCCCCGGTTCGTACGAACCGGGGCCGTCCCCTTCGTCACACCCGCTGATGGCCGGGCCGGATCAGAGACCGATCTCGGTCTCGAACTCGGCGGCCTCCAGGATCTGCTTGACCGTGGTCAGGTAGCGGGCGGCGTCGGCGCCGTCCACCAGACGGTGGTCGTAGGAGAGCGACAGGTACGTCATGTTGCGGACCGCGATGGTCTCGCCCAGCTCCGGGTGGTCCACGACCACCGGGCGCTTGACGGTGGCGCCGATGCCCAGGATGGCGACCTGGTTCGGCGGCACGATGACCGTGTCGAACAGCGCACCGCGCGAGCCGGTGTTGCTGATCGTGAAGGTCGCGCCGGACAGGTCGTCCGGGCTGATCTTGCTCGCGCGGACCTTGCCGGCCAGCTCGGCGGTCTTCTTGGCGATACCCGCGATGTTCAGGTCGCCGGCGCCCTTGATGACCGGGGTCATCAGGCCCTTCTCGTTGTCCACCGCGATTCCGACGTTCTCGGAGTCGAAGTACGAGATGGTGCCCTCGTCCTCGTTGATCCGGGCGTTGATGACCGGGTGGGCCTTCAGCGCCTGGACAGCGGCCTTGACGAAGAACGGCATCGGGGACAGCTTGACGCCCTCACGGGCGGCGAAGGCGTCCTTGGCCTTGTTGCGCATCCGCATGATCTTGGTGATGTCCACCTCGACCACGGAGGTCAGCTGCGCCTGGCCGTGCAGGGCCTTCATCATGTTGTCGCCGATGACCTTGCGCATCCGCGGCATCTTGACGGTCTGGCCACGCAGCGGCGACGCCTCCAGGGCCGGAGCCTTGGGGGCGGCGGCGGCAGCCGGGGCGGCAGCGGCCGGAGCCGCGGCCTTGGCGGCCTCGGCGGCGGCGATGACGTCCTGCTTGCGGATGCGGCCACCGACGCCGGTGCCCTTGACCGCGCCGAGGTCCACGCCGTTCTCCTGGGCCAGCTTGCGGACCAGGGGGGTGACGTAGGCGCCGTCGGGCTCACCGGCCGGGGCGGCCGGGGTGACCGGGGCGGGCTGTGCGGCGGGGGCCGGAGCCGGGGCCGGGGCCGGGGCGGCCGGAGCCGCGGGGGCGGCCGGGGCCGGAGCCGGGGTGGGCTCGGGCTGCGGGGCCGGGGCGGGCTGCTCGGCGGCCGGGGCGGGCGCCGGAGCGGCCGGGGCCGGGGCAGCCGCGGGGGCAGCGCCGGCGGCACCGATGACGGCGAGCTTGGCGCCGACCTCGGCGGTCTCGTCCTCGGCCACCACGATCTCCAGCAGGGTGCCGGAGGCCGGGGCGGGGATCTCGGTGTCGACCTTGTCGGTGGAGACCTCGAGCAGCGGCTCGTCGGCCTCGACGGACTCGCCGACCTCCTTCAGCCACCGGGTGACGGTGCCCTCGGTGACCGACTCGCCCAGCGCGGGCAGCACGACGTCGGTGCCCTCGGCACCACCGGCCGGGGCGGCGGGGGCCTCGGCGGCGGCCGGGGCCGGAGCCTCGGCAGCGGGGGCGGGCTCGGGCTGCTCGGCCGGAGCCTCGGCAGCGGCCGGGGCCTCGGCCGGGGCGCCGGAGCCGTCGTCGATGATGGCCAGCTCGGCGCCGACCTCGACGGTCTCGTCCTCGGCGACCTTGATGGACGCCAGGACGCCGGCCGCGGGGGCGGGGATCTCGGTGTCGACCTTGTCGGTCGACACCTCCAGCAGGGGCTCGTCGGCCTCGACGCGCTCACCCTCGGCCTTGAGCCAGCGGGTGACGGTGCCCTCGGTGACGCTCTCGCCGAGCGCCGGAAGGGTTACGGAAACCGCCATGGTTTCAGTTGCTCCTTACGAATTGCGGATGTGGTCGTCGCGCCCGGACTGGGGTCAGTCGTGGGAGTGGAGGGGCTTGCCGGCCAGGGCCAGGTGGGCCTCGCCGAGCGCCTCGTTCTGCGTGGGGTGCGCGTGGATGAGCTGCGCAACCTCGGCCGGCAGAGCCTCCCAGTTGTAGACCAGCTGGGCCTCGCCGACCTGCTCGCCCATACGGTCACCGACCATGTGGACGCCGACCACGGCACCGTCCTTGACCTGGACGAGCTTGATCTCGCCCGCGGTCTTGAGGATCTTGCTCTTGCCGTTGCCCGCGAGGTTGTACTTCAGAGCGACGACCTTGTCGGCGCCGTACAGCTCCTTGGCCTTCGCCTCGGTGATACCGACCGAGGCGACCTCCGGGTGGCAGTACGTCACGCGCGGCACGCCGTCGTAGTCGATCGGCACGGTCTTGAGACCGGCCAGTCGCTCCGCAACCAGGATGCCCTCCGCGAAGCCGACGTGCGCGAGCTGGAGCGTGGGGACGAGGTCGCCGACGGCGGAGATCGTCTCCACGTTCGTCCGCATGTACTCGTCGACGAGGACGTAGCCGCGGTCCATGGCGACCCCGGCCTCCTCGTAACCGAGACCCTGGGAGACGGGGCCGCGGCCGATCGCGACCAGCAGCACCTCCGACTCGAAGGTCTTGCCGTCGGCAAGGGTGACCTTGACGCCGTTCTCGGTGTACTCGGCCTTCTCGAAGAAGGTGCCGAGGTTGAACTTGATGCCCCGCTTGCGGAAGGCGCGCTCCAGCAGCTTGGAGCTGTTCTCGTCCTCGACCGGGACGAGGTGCTTGAGGCCCTCGATCACGGTGACGTCGGTACCGAAGGACTTCCACGCCGAGGCGAACTCGACGCCGATGACGCCGCCGCCCAGGATGATCGCGGACTCCGGCACGCGGTCCAGCGTCAGCGCGTGGTCCGAGGAGATGATGCGGTTGCCGTCGATCTCCAGACCCGGCAGCGACTTCGGCACGGAGCCGGTCGCCAGCAGGATGTGGCGGCCCTCGACGCGACGTCCGTTGACGTCGACGGAGGTGGGGGAGGACAGTCGGCCCTCACCCTCGATGTAGGTCACCTTGCGGGAGGCGACCAGACCCTGCAGACCCTTGTACAGGCCCGAGATCACGTCGTCCTTGTACTTGTGGACCCCGGCGATGTCGATGCCCTCGAACGAGGCCTTGACACCGAACTGGGCGGCCTCACGGGCCTGGTCCGCGATCTCACCGGCGTGCAGCAGCGCCTTGGTGGGGATGCAGCCGTTGTGCAGGCAGGTGCCGCCGAGCTTGTTCTTCTCGATCAGGGCGACGTCCAGGCCCAGCTGAGCCCCGCGCAGGGCAGCCGCGTAGCCGCCGCTTCCGCCTCCGAGGATCACTAGGTCGAAAACGGTGCTGGCGTCGTTCGCCACGTCACGTCCTCCATGCATGGGTACGCCGGAGCCGGTCTCCGATGACCGGACGGCGGCTGTTGTTCGGCCGCTAGTACTTCGGCCCTGGGTAAGGGGGGCCCTGTCCTGCCGAGCCCCATCTTCGCACTTGTTGAACACGGGCGGGACGGCGGGCCGGGCCCGGGGCCCGTCGATCGGCCGCCCGGACGGGCTACTCAGCCGTACGGACCTACGGATTTCGTCGAGAGCGAACACCTGTCCGCGCCCGTACGCATCGCCTGTCCGCGCCCGCACGTACGGCCCCGTGCGAAGAGCCCGGGGCCGTGTCGATGCGCTGCGTCCGCAGCAGGTCAAGCAGCAGGTCGAGCGGGTCAGAGCAGGTCGCCCGCGGCGGTGCGCTCGGCGAGCCGGACCAGGGTGCGGACCGAGGAGCCGGTGCCGCCCTTGGGGGTGTAGCCGTAGGGCGCGCCCTCGTGGAAGGCCGGGCCCGCGATGTCCAGGTGCGCCCAGGTGATGCCCTCGCCGACGAACTCCTGGAGGAACACGCCGGCCAGCAGGCCGCCGCCCATCCGCTCACCGATGTTCTTGAGGTCGGCGACCGGGGAGTCCAGGGTCTTGCGCAGCTCTTCGGGCATCGGCATCGGCCAGGACTCCTCGCCGACCTCCTCCGCGATCTCGTGGAGGGAGCTGCGGAAGGCGTCGTCGTTGGCCATGATGCCGAAGGTGCGGTTGCCCAGCGCCACGACCATCGCGCCGGTCAGCGTCGCCACGTCGACGATCGCGTCCGGGGTCTCCTCGGAGGCGCGGGTGATCGCGTCGGCGAGGACCAGGCGGCCCTCGGCGTCGGTGTTCAGCACCTCGACGGTCTTGCCGCTGTACATGGTCAGCACGTCGCCCGGGCGGGTGGCCGAGCCCGAGGGCATGTTCTCGGCCAGCGCGAGCCAGCCGGTGACGTTGACCGGGAGGTTCAGGCGGGCGGCCGTGACGACCGCGGCGAACACCGCGGCGGCGCCGCTCATGTCGCACTTCATCGTCTCGTTGTGGCCGGCCGGCTTCAGGGAGATGCCGCCCGAGTCGTAGGTGATGCCCTTGCCGACCAGCGCCAGGTGCTTCTTCGCCTTGGCGTGGGTGTGGCTGATCTTCACCAGCCGCGGCGGGTTCTCCGAGCCCTGGCCGACGCCCATGAGGCCGCCGAAGCCGCCCTTCTTGAGCGCCTTCTCGTCCAGCACCTCGACCTTGAGGCCGTACTCCTTGCCCGCGGCCTGCGCCTGCGCGGCGAAGGCCTTGGGGTTCAGGTCGTTGGACGGGGTGTTGATCAGGTCGCGGGCGCGGTTGATCTCCGCGGCCAGCGCCTGCGCACGCTCGGCGGCGGCCTTGTGGGCCTTGTCGCGCGGCTTGGCACCCAGGACGGCGATCTCGGCCGGCGGCGCGGACTTGTCCGCTGCCTTCTTGGCGTCGCCGTTGGTGTTGCGGTAGGCGGTGAAGCTGTACGCGCCGAGCAGCGCGCCCTCGGCGACCGCGGCGACCGCGTCGGCGTCCTCGACGGGCAGCGCGAAGGCGGCCTTCTTGGCGCCGGTCAGCGCACGCGCGGCGGCACCGGCGGCGCGGCGCAGCGCCTCGTTGTCGTAACCCTCGCCCTCGGCCGGGGCCTCGCCCAGGCCGACCGCCAGTACGACCGGCGCCTTGAGCCCGCCGGCGGCCGGAACCTTGGTCACCTCGCCCTCGGCGCCGCTCGCGCCCAGGGTTTCCAGGACGTCGGCCAGCTTGCCGTCGAAGGCCGTCTCCACGGCCTCGGCGCCGGGCGCCACGACGGGGCCCTTGGCGCCCTTGGCGAGGCCGACGACAACGGCGTCCGCGCGCAGCGTCGCGGCGGATGAAGTACTGAGGGTCAGTGCAGTCACGGTATTGAAGGTCCTGTTCCGTCCGGGGAATCCATGGGCACTCGTGGCGCCGCTGGCGCCGAGCCTACGCTCGGGTGCCCCGCCCGGTCCCGCCCGATGCGCTACCTGTTCCCCCGGCCGACCGGTCGAATTGCCGCCCGGGGAAGCGAACGCCCTTGGTTTTCCTGGTACTTGGGTGACTTGGAGGCGGTATGGCGGATTTATCCGGAGGGTGAGCCACCGGATAAATCCCCGTCCGGGCAACCACCCACCGGTGATCACCGTCCTCAAGGCGGGGCGCACCACCGTGCCTCCTCGCAGACAGGAGAGCCGGTACATGACACGGCCGTTCGTCCATGCCCTGGCCGTGTTGCTGCTGGCCTTCGCCACGGCCTGTACGACGGCCCCGTCCGACCGCGCCGACGGCGGGCGGCCGGCAGGGGAGCGGTGGCGGCCGAAGCCGGGTACGGACTGGCAGTGGCAGCTGAGCGGCCGCCTCGACACGGACGTGGACGCGCCCGTCTACGACATCGAGGGCTTCGACCACGGCACGGCCACCGTCGCCGCGCTGCACCGCCGCGACCGCAAGGTGATCTGCTACCTCAGCGTCGGCGCCTGGGAGGACTGGCGCCCGGACGCGGCGGACTTCCCGCGCTCCGTCATCGGCCGGTCCAACGGCTGGAAGGGCGAACGCTGGCTGGACATCCGGCGGCTGGACGTGCTGGAGCCGCTGCTGGCCGAGCGGTTCGACATGTGCCGCGACAAGGGCTTCGACGCCATCGAGCCGGACAACGTCGACGGCTACGCGAACCGCTCCGGCTTCCCGCTGACCGCCGCCCACCAGCTGGAGTTCAACCGCATGGTGGCCCGCCTCGCGCACGAGCGCGGCATGGCGGTCGGCCTGAAGAACGACCTCGGCCAGATCCCGCGGCTGGTGGACGACTTCGACTTCGCGGTCAACGAGCAGTGCGCGGAGTACGACGAGTGCGAGAAGCTCACGCCGTTCGTCCGCGCGGGCAAGGCCGTCTTCCACGTGGAGTACGACCTGCCGCCGGAGCGCTTCTGCGCGACGTCCCGGAAGCTGAGGCTCAGTTCGCTGCAGAAGGAGATGGACCTGACGGCCTGGCGGAAGACCTGCAGAAAAGAAAGCCCGTCCGGCGATTGAGGACCACTCGGCGTCAGCCGAGTGCCATCACCACAACCGTTGCGAGCCCGGCCGTTTCCGCGAGCCCGCCGAAGACGTCTCCCGTCACGCCGCCGAAGCGCCGCACGCAGTGCCGCAGCAGTACCTCGCCGGCGGCGAGGCCGAGGAGGACGGCGACGGCCGCGTGCACGGCGCCGTACGGATCGCCGTACGCACCGAGCCCCGTGGCTGCCACCACGGCGACCACGGCAACCCCGACGGCGCAAGCCGCCCGTACGGGCACCGTCCCCGCGACCGCCGCCCCCAGCCCCTCAAGCCGGGCCGCCGGTACGCCCGTCCGGGAGGCGAGGGTGAGGGCCAGGCGGGCCGTGACCGCGCCGGCCACCGCCGCCACCGCGCCCGCCGCCCAGCCGGCCGCGTACAGCTCGTACAGCGCGGCGACCTGGGCGAGCAGCGCCAGGAGGAGCACGAGCACGCCGAACGGGCCGATGTCGGACTGCTTCATGATGCGCAGCGCGTCGTCCGCCGGCTTGCCGCTGCCCAGTCCGTCGGCGGTGTCCGCGAGCCCGTCCAGATGCAGGCCGCGGGTGAGCGCCGCGGGCACCGCGACCGTGCCGACGGCCGCCAGCAGCGGGCCGCCGCCCAGCAGGAGCAGGGCCGCGCCGAGCGCCGCCGCGCACAGCCCGACGACCAGCCCGGCGAGCGGCGCGCAGAGCATGCCGCCGCGGGCCGTCGGGCGGTCCCAGCGGGTCAGCCGTACGGGCAGCACGGTCAGCGTGCCGAACGCGAAACGGAGCGCGTCGGAGGTGGCCTTGGCGGCCGGCTGGTCGGGGGTGTCGCTCACCGCGGCAGGTTAGCCTGCGGCCTTGTGGGGGCGGGCGCTGGGGCGGAACCAGGGGTGCCCCCGTGAGCGCCGTTGCCGACTGCTGCGTCGTCGTGGCCGGTCGCGCAGTTCCCCGCGCCCCTGGCGGGGCGCGGTCTCACTCCCCCGTGGGCTCCTCGTCCCGTACCGGCAGCTCCGCTGCCAGGGAGGCCGCGGCCTGGACCAACGGCAGTGCGAGGAGGGCGCCCGTGCCCTCGCCGGCTGTGACGCCGTGGTCGAGCAGCGGGGTGAGCGCGATCCGGTCCAGCGCCTTGGCCTGCGCCGGCTCGCCGCCGGACTGCCCGGCCACCCACCAGTCCGGCGCGCGGAACGCGATCCGCTGCGCCACCAGCGCGCAGGCGGCGGAGACCACGCCGTCCAGGATCACCGGCGTCCGGCGCACCGCGCTCTGCAGCAGGAAGCCGGTGGCCGCGGTCAGGTCGGCGCCCGCCGTGGTGGCCAGCAGCGCGAGCTGGTCGCCCAGTACCGGGCGGGCCCGACGCAGCGCGTCCCGGATCGCCGCGCACTTGCGCATCCAGGCCAGGTCGTCGATGCCGGCGCCGCCGCGCCCGGTGACCACCGAGGCGTCGGTGCCGCACAGCGCGGCGATCAGCGCGCCGGCCGCGGTGGTGCCGCCCACGCTGAGGTCGCCGAGCACGACCAGGTCCGTACCGGCGTCCGCCTCCTCGTCGGCGATCGCCATGCCCGCGCGGAACGCCTGCTCGGCCTCCTCCGCGGTCAGCGCGTCCTCGATGTCGATCCGGCCGGAGCCGCGCCGCACGCGGTGCCGGGTGACGTCCTCGGGCAGCTCGCCGGGGTCGCAGTCCAGCGCCATGTCGACCACGCGCGGCGGGGCGTCGAACCGCCGCGCCAGCACCGCCGCCGGGCTCGTCCCCTCCAGCACCCCGCGCACCAGGTCCGTCGCGCTGCCCGCAGGGCGGCCGGAGACGCCCAGCTCGGCCACCCCGTGATCGCCCGCGAACAGCACCGTACGGACCCGGTCGAGGGGCCGGGCCGGAACCTGCTGCTGCACGGCGGCCAGCCAGTCGCCCAGCTCGTCGAGGCGGCCCAGCGCGGCGGGGCGCACGAGGCGGCGCTCCCGCCGCTCCTCGGCGTCCCGGCGCAAGCCGCCGTCGGGGCGCTCGATCAGGTTCGCGAAGTCATCGAGGTTCAGGGCGCTCATTCGGCGCAGGTTACCGGCAACGTCGCCCCCGGTGCGCGGACGGCCGGTACCGGCGCCGGAGCGGGGCCTCCAGCAGCAGCGTCGAGCCCGGCAGCCGGCGGGCGCACAGGGCACGCAGCTCGCGCAGCGCCTCGGCGCCGGGCGGCGGTCCGAAGGCGAGGACCAGGACGCCGAGCGCGGGGCGGGCGACGGCGGCGGGCCAGTGCGGCCCGGTGAGCCGGCCGGTGAGGGTGCGCCACCGGGGGCCGTCCGGCAGCAGCATCCGGCGCAGCGCCGCGGTCGCCGGCTCCTCGACGGTCAGCCAGCGCAACTGCCCGTTGTCCACCCGCCAGAAGCCGGGGTCCAGGCCCTCGCCCAGCGCCACGACCGTGGCCTGCGGCCGGTCGCGCAGATAGCGGCGCACCGCCTCGTCGAACCGGCCGGCGGGCCGAGAGCGCCGGGCGAGCGTGGTGCGGTCCGTGCCGTGGGACGGTTCCATGCCGTCAGGTGACGGTACGGAAGGCCGTCCGGCAAGCGGGACACGGGCCGCCGCCCGCGCGCGTCACCCGCGCAGCGTAATGGCCTGCCCCGCGACGACCAGCAGCACGTGCTCGCACTCGGCGGCGAACGCGGCGTTCAGGCGGCCCAGTTCGTCCCGGAAGCGGCGGCCCGCCGGGGTCGCGGGGACCACTCCGGAGCCGACCTCGTTGCTGACCGCCACCAGCGACCTGCGGGTGGCGCGCACCGCGGCCACCAGCTCGTCCACCCGCGCGTGCAGCGCCCGTTCGCCGCCGTTCGCCCAGGTCTCGTCGTCCCAGGCGCCCACGTCGTCCATGGCGTGCGTCAGCCACAGGGACAGGCAGTCGATCAGCAGCGGGGAGGCGGCGGTCTTCTCCGCGGTGCCGGAGCCGTCGCCGTCCTCGTCCTCGCCCGCCAGCAGCGGCACCAGGTCGCAGGTCTCGGCGGTCCGCCAGGAGGACGGGCGGCGCTCGCGGTGGGCGCTGACCCGGGCGGCCCACTCGGTGTCGCCGTCCCGCAGGCCGCCGGTCGCGACGTACAGCACGTCGGGGAAGGCGGTGAGCCGGCGCTCGGCCTCGACGGACTTGCCGCTGCGCGCGCCGCCCAGCACCAGCGTCCTGCGCGGCAGGTCGGGCACCGCGTGGTACTCGCCGACCAGCAGCGACGTGCCGTCCGGCACGGCGCGCGCGCCGACCGCCGCGAGCCGCCGGTGCAGCTCCTCGCCGGGCGGGACGGCGTGGTCGATGTGCACCGCGAGCACGTCGGTCGCCGCGTCCACCGCGCCGCTCGCCCGCAGCCGGGCCAGCGCGTCGGGGCGCCCCAGTATGTCCAGTACGACCATTTCGTACGGCCCCTTGCCCTCGGCGGCCCCGGCGGGCGCGGCGCCCGGCGGCAGGTACAGCAGCCGCTCGCCGTAGGTGCCGCCGATCTCGTAGCCGGTGCCCGGCACGTCCACCGCCACCGCGCGTACCCGGTGCCCGTCCAGCAGCGCCAGCTCCCGCCCGTCCGCGACCCGGCCCGGCTGCGGCACCCCGGTGGGCACCTCGACGGCGGGTCCCTCGTGCGGGTGCGTCAGGAGCACTTGGCGCACGCCGGTGAGCGACTGCCCGGCGCGGGCCGCGGCGAAGGCGGCGCCCGGGGTGAGGTCGAGGAGCAGCGCGCCGTCCAGGAGCAGCGCGGTGGCCGCCCGCGCCGCGTCGCCCGTGGCGGCGGCGCAGGAGGCGCAGGGGCAGCCGGGGCGGGGCAGGCCCTCGGGGGCCCCGGTGCCGAGCAGTGTCAGTTCCACCCGCCGATTTTCTCCTGTCCCCGGCCGACGGGCGCGCGGGGGGACGTCTCGACACGGCCGTTAGGCTGCTGATCAGTATTCGAGGACCAGTACGGGACATGTCACCTGAGCGGCAGCACAGGGCATGACCACTGCACGGCACCAGCACGAGCAAGCACGTACCCGGTGGTACCAGGAGGCGGACATGGCGTGGACGTGGCGGTTCGAGAAGGCCGACGGTACGGAGGCACCCGCGGGGGAGGCGCCGGAGGACTTCTCCACGCAGGGGGACGCGGAGTCCTGGATCGGCGAGGAGTGGAAGACGCTCCTGGACCGCGACGTGGACCAGGTGGTCCTGTTCGAGGACGGCGTGAAGATCTACGGCCCGATGAGCCTGCACGCCGAGGCCGAGGAGGGCGACGAGGCGGCGGAGGGCTGAGCGGCTCCCGGCACGCGTGAGGGGCGGGGGGCCCGAGGGCCCGCCGCCCCTGTCACGTTCCGCGTGCTCAGTCCCGCACGCCGCACAGGTGCAGCAGGGCCGCCACCGCGCGGTACGGGTCGGTGCGCCCGGCCCGTTCCTCCGCGGCCAGCAGCCGGGTCAGCTCCTCGACGGGCGGCGGCACGGCGTCGTCGGCCGCGAGGTCGGTGAACAGCCGCACGCCGTACCAGGCGTGCAGCGGGGCGCCGATCCCGGCGAGGGTGGTGGTGAGCGCGTCGAGCCGGTCGGCGCGCACCATGAGGCCGAGCCGGTTCTTGTACCGGGGCGAGTCGAACGCGGCCGTGGCCGCGTCCCAGTCGCCGGACAGCCCCGGGCGCAGCGCGAGCGCGTCGGCGTTGCGCACCAGGACGGACAGCAGGCCGCCGGGCGCCAGTACCCGGGCCAGCCCGGCCAGCATCGGGTCGGGCTCCTCGACGTACATCAGGACGCCGTGGCAGAGCACCACGTCGAAGGTGCCGGGCAGGAAGTGCACGCCGGTGTCCCGGCCGTCGCCCTCGATCAGCCGGACCCGCTCCTGGATGCCGGCCGGCTCACCGGCCAGCGACGCGCGGACCGCGGCCAGCATCGTCGGGTCGGACTCCAGCCCGGTGACCTTGTGGCCCGCGCGGGCCAGGCGGAGCGCCTGCGTGCCCTGGCCGAGGCCGACGTCCAGGACGCGCAGCCGCTGGCCCACCGGGAACCGCGCGGAGATCTGCTCCTCCAGCTGCCGGGCCACCAGCTCCTGCCGGACGGTGTTCCGGATGCCCCCGAGCTCGTCGAGCCAGGGGCCGGCCCCTCCGGCAAAGCCGGAAGAAGCCGTGTTCAGGGTCGCTCTCCCCGCTTGACCTGCGGCTTGGGGAGCCGCAGGCGGCGCATCTGGAGGGTGCGCATCAGGGCGTAGGGCTTGACGCCCTTGAGGTTCTCGTTCGGGAACCGGTCCTTGAGGCGCTTGGTCAGGCCGATCCAGACGGCGATCGAGTCGAGCACGATCAGCAGGATCACGACCAGCCACAGGATGAGCGCGATGCTCTGGATCTGCGGCACCCGGACCATGGTCAGCACCAGGATGACCACGGCCACCGGCAGGAAGAACTCCGCGACGCACCAGCGCGAGTCGACGTAGTCCCGCGCGAAGCGGCGGACCGGGCCCTTGTCCCGGACGGGGAGATACCGCTCGTCGCCCTTGGCCAGCGCTTCGCGCTGCCTGGCCATGTCGGCGCGGCGGGCCTCCCGCTGGGCCTTGACGGCCTCCTTGCGGTTGGCCGGTGCCGACTGCGCGCGAGTACGGCGCTGAGTCTGCGCCTGACTGCGCTTCGGCGTCGGGCGGCCCTTGGGGGCCTGCGGGTCGCGTGGCTGCTGGGGCTGGTCCGCGGTCACCTTGGAGGTCGCGGACCGCTCATCCTTCGAACGGCTTCGGAACACAAAGCCCAAGGGTACGCGGTCGCCCTCCGTGGGCCAGAGCCCGAGGGGAACGATCCGGCAACGGCCGGGCGGGTACCCGTACCCCGCCTACTCCCTGCGCCGGAGAAAGGGAGATACCTGATCGTCCTGCAGGAGGAGCACATCCGGGTCCAAGCAGTGCGGTAATGGAACCGGGGCCCGTACTGTGGGGTCTGTAGATGTGCTGGAGCCGAAGCCCGAAGAAACTCGGTCAGAAGGGGGCGCTCGAGGCCCATGAGCGACGGTGTCATGAAGCGGATGGGGATGATCTTCCGCGCGAAGGCCAACAAGGCCCTTGACCGGGCCGAGGATCCGCGCGAGACCCTCGATTACTCCTACCAGAAGCAGCTGGAGCTGCTCCAGAAGGTCCGGCGCGGGGTCGCCGACGTCGCGACCTCCCGCAAGCGCCTGGAGCTCCAGCTCAACCAGCTCCAGGGCCAGTCGTCCAAGCTGGAGGACCAGGGCCGCAAGGCCCTCGCGCTCGGCCGCGAGGACCTGGCCCGCGAGGCGCTCTCCCGCCGGCAGGCCCTGCAGCAGCAGGTCACCGACCTGGAGACGCAGCACCAGACGCTGCAGGGCGAGGAGGAGAAGCTCACGCTCGCCGCGCAGCGCCTCCAGGCCAAGGTGGACGCCTTCCGTACGAAGAAGGAGACCATCAAGGCCACCTACACCGCGGCCCAGGCGCAGACCCGGATCGGCGAGGCCGTCTCCGGCATCTCCGAGGAGATGGGCGACGTGGGCCTGGCCGTGCAGCGCGCCGAGGACCGGACCGCGCAGATGCAGGCCAGGGCCGGGGCAATCGACGAGCTGCTGGCGTCCGGCGCGCTGGACGACCCGACCGGCATGGCCAAGGACGACCTCACGGCCGAGCTGGACCGGATCTCCGGCGGCGGCGACGTCGAGCTGGAGCTGCAGCGCATGAAGGCCGAGCTGGCGGGCGGGTCCTCCGCGGGTCAGCAGGCCATCGAGGGCGGCCAGGGCGGTCAGGCCCAGCAGGCACCGCAGCAGGACCAGCCGCGTTTCGACAAGCAGTGAGCGGCGGGCGCGGATAGCCTCGTCGGGATCGCCGGACCGGACCAGAGGAGACCGTCGTGATCGTACGGATCATGGGCGAGGGGCAGGTAACGGTGGCGGACAGCCACCTCATCGAGCTCAACAAGCTGGATGACGAGCTGCTCGCCGAGATGGAGAGCGGCGACCAGGACGGCTTCCGGCGGACCCTGGGCGCGCTGCTCGACGCCGTACGCCGGCTGGGCGAGCCGCTGCCCGACGACTCCCTGGAGCCCTCGGAGCTGATCCTGCCAGGGCCCGGCGCCACTCTCGACGAGGTCCGCGAGATGCTCAGCGACGACGGCCTCATCCCGGGCTGACCAGCCCGCTCCGGCGGCCCCGTCCCCGTGCCCGCGGGGACGGCGACCGCCCGGCTTCCTCCAGCACGTACGCGCCCCGTTCGCCGGGCCGCCGCCCGCCGACCACCTCGGCGGGCCGCGTCCGGCGGCCGGGGCGCTACCGTTTCCTGTCGTGACTCCCCTCGCCACCGGACAGGGCCCGCTGCCCGGGCCCGCGCTCCTCGCCCGGCTCCGCGCGCACCCCGTCGTGCTCGACGCGGTCCTGGCGGTGGCCGTCTTCGCGGTGATCCTGGTCGGCGCGGCGGCCGGCCCGCACGGCCGGTACGGGCCGCGCTTCGGCGCCCACCCGCTGGAGCCGACGGCGGTCCTCCTCGCCGCGCTGGCCTGCGCCGCGCTCGTACTGCGCCGCCGTTACCCGCGCAGCGTCCTCGCCTTCACCTGCGCCATGACGCTGGCCGAGCTGGTGACCGCCAGCAGCGAGCCGCGCGCCCCGGTGGCCGTGGCCTCGGTCATCGCCGTCTTCACCCTCGCGGCCCGCACCGACCGCCCCACCACCTGGCGGATCGGCGCGCTGACCGTCCTGGTGCTCACCGCCGCCGCGATGCTCACCAGTACACGCCCCTGGTACGCCCAGGAGAACCTGGCGATCTTCGCGTGGACGGGCATGGCGGCCGCGGCCGGTGACGCGGTCCGCAGCCGCCGCGCCTTCGTGGCCGCCATCGAGGAGCGGGCCGAGCGGGCCGAACGCACCCGCGAGGAGGAGGCCGGACGCCGGGTCGCCGAGGAGCGCCTGCGCATCGCCCGCGAGCTGCACGACGTCGTCGCGCACCACATCGCGCTGGTCAACGTCCAGGCCGGGGTCGCCTCGCACGTCATGGACAGCCGCCCCGACCAGGCCAAACAGGCCCTCGCGCACGTCCGCGAGGCGTCCCGGTCCGCGCTGGACGAGCTGCGCGCCACGGTCGGCCTGCTGCGCCAGTCCGACGACCCGCACGCGCCCACCGAACCGGCCCCGGGCCTCGGCGTCCTGGACCAGCTGATCGACGGGTTCGTACGCGCCGGGCTGCCCGTCGAGCTGGAGCTGCCGCCCGGCAGCCCCGAGGGCCTGCCCGCCTCGGTCGACCTCACCGCGTACCGCATCGTCCAGGAGGCGCTGACCAATGTGCACAAGCACGCGGGGGAGGGCGCCCGGGCCACGGTACGGATCGTCCGCTCGGCCGAGGCGCTGACGGTGACGGTGCTGGACGACGGCGGCGGGCGGCCCGCCGGACCGCGCCCGCGCCCCGGCGAGCAGGAGGGACCGGAGGACCGTACGGACGGTGGCGGGCACGGACTGATCGGGATGCGGGAACGGGTCGTGGCGCTGCGCGGCACGGTGGAGACCGGGCCCCGCCCGGCCGGCGGATTCAAGGTACGGGTGCGGCTGCCGCTGCAGCCCGCGCGCACGGGGGAGACGACATGACGATCAAGGTGCTGCTCGCCGACGACCAGGCGCTGCTGCGCAGCGCGTTCAAGGTGCTGGTGGACTCCGAGCCCGGGATGCGGGTGGTGGGCGAGGCGTCGGACGGCGCCGCGGCGTACGAGCTGGCCCGCTCCGCGGCGCCCGACGTGGTCCTGATGGACATCCGGATGCCCGGCGTGGACGGCCTGGCCGCCACCCGCATGATCAGCGAGGACCCGGAGCTGGCCGGCGTACGGGTGGTGATCCTGACGACCTTCGAGGTCGACGACTACGTGGTGCAGGCGCTGCGGGCGGGCGCCAGCGGCTTCCTCGGCAAGGGCGCGGAGCCGGACGAGCTGCTGAACGCGATCCGTATCGCGGCGGCCGGCGAGGCGCTGCTCTCGCCCGTGGCCACCAAGGGGCTGATCGCGAGGTTCCTGGCGCAGGGGAGCGGCGAGGACGGCGCCGAAGGGCCGGACGCCGCGCGGCTGGCGTCGCTGACCGGCCGGGAGCGCGAGGTGCTGGTGCTGGTCGCGGGCGGCCTGTCCAACGACGAGATCGCCGGGCAGCTGACCGTCAGCCCGCTGACGGTCAAGACGCACGTGAACCGCGCGATGGCCAAGCTGGGCGCCCGCGACCGGGCGCAGTTGGTGGTCATAGCGTACGAATCCGGACTCGTCCGCCCGCGGGTGTAGCAGCGGGTGGAGCGGGGCGTACTACGGACGCGGTACGCCCCGACGCCGGAAATGGACCTGGGTGCTAGGGAAACGACGCTTCTCGTGCCGGATGGTGTAAGCGGGCCCGCCATGGCCCGTTGCCGAGAAGGTTTACGAACAAAAGAGAGAGACCCCACCCATGTTCAGGCTGTCCCGACTCAGCCTCGCACAACGGGGCCTGATAGCACTGATGTCGATCGTGGCGATCGTCTTCGGGGCCATCGCGATCCCACAGCTCAAGCAGCAGCTGCTGCCGTCCATCGATATGCCCATGGTGTCCGTCGTGGCGCCGTACCAGGGTGCCTCGCCCGACGTCGTCGAGAAGCAGGTCGTCGAGCCTCTTGAGGACGGCATCCAGGCGGTCGACGGCATCACCGGCGTCACCTCGACGGCCGGCGAGGGCTCGGCCGTGGTGATGGCCGAGTTCGACTACGGCAACGACTCCAAGGCGCTGGTCGCCGACGTCCAGCAGGCCGTCAACCGGGCCCGCGCCAAGCTGCCCGACGACGTCGACCCGCAGGTCGTGGCGGGCTCCACCGACGACCTGCCGACCACCGTGCTGGCCGTCTCCTCGGCGGGCCAGGACCAGCAGGCCCTCGCCGACCGCCTGGACCGCAGCGTCGTCCCGTCCCTGAAGGACATCGACGGCGTCGGCCAGGTCACCGTGAGCGGCGTGCGCGACCGCGTCGTCGCCGTCACCCCGGACGACGCCAAGCTCGCGAAGGCGGGACTCACCCCGGCGGCGCTCGGCCAGGCCCTGGAGGCGGGCGGCGCTTCCGTACCGGCCGGCTCCTTCTCCGAGGACGGCAAGAGCCGCACCGTCCAGGTCGGCAGCGGCTACACCTCGCTCCAGCAGATCAAGGACCTCACCGTCTCGCCGGCCGCTGCCGGTGCCGCGGCGGGCAAGCCCGGGGGCGGCGCGCCGGTACGCGTCGGCGACCTCGCCACCGTGCGGCAGGAGTCGGCCACCCCGACCTCCCTGACCCGCACGGACGGCAAGCCGAGCCTCGCCGTCCAGATCACCATGGACCAGGACGGCAGCGCCGTCGCCATCTCCGACGCGGTCAAGGACAAGCTCCCGCAGATCCGCGCCGACCTCGGCAAGGACGCGGACGTCACGGTCGTCTCCGACCAGGGCCCGCAGGTCTCCAAGTCCATCGAGTCCCTCACCACCGAGGGCCTGCTCGGCCTGGTCATGGCCGTGATCGTGATCCTGGTCTTCCTGCTGAGCCTGCGCTCGACGCTGGTGACCGCGGTGTCCATCCCGCTGTCCGTCGTCATCACGCTGATCGTGCTGTGGACCCGCGACCTGTCGCTGAACATGCTCACCCTGGGCGCGCTGACCATCGCCATCGGCCGGGTCGTGGACGACTCCATCGTCGTACTGGAGAACATCAAGCGGCACCTGGGCTACGGCGAGGAGCGCAAGCCCGCCATCCTCACCGCGGTCCGCGAGGTCTCCGGCGCGATCACCTCCTCCACCCTCACCACGGTCGCGGTCTTCCTGCCGATCGGCGTGGTCGGCGGCATGGTGGGCGCCCTCTTCGGCGACTTCTCGATCACCGTCACCGTGGCCCTGCTGGCCTCGCTGCTGGTCTCCCTCACCGTCGTGCCCGTCCTCTCGTACTGGTTCCTGCGCGCCCCGAAGGGCGCCGAGGGCGGCGACCCCGAGGCGCTGCGCAAGGCCGCCGAGGAGAAGGAGAGCCGCAGCGCGCTGCAGCGGCTCTACGTACCGGTGCTGCGTTTCGCGACCCGGCGCCGGATCACCAGCGTGGTCATCGCCGTGGTCATCCTCATCGGCACGTTCGGCATGGGCCCGCTGCTCAAGACCAACTTCTTCGACCAGGGCGACCAGGACACCCTGTCCATCAAGCAGGAGCTGGCGCCCGGCACCAGCCTGACCGCCGCCGACAAGCAGGCGAAGCGGGTCGAGAAGGTGCTCGCGGACACCGACGGCGTGCAGGACTACCAGGTCACCGTCGGCTCGTCGGGCATGATGGCGGCCTTCGGCGGCGGTTCGGCCGCCAACCAGGCGTCGTACCAGGTGAAGCTGGCCGACGCCGATGACTCCGACCGGGTCGTCGCGGACATCCGGGACGGGCTGAAGAAGCTCGGCAAGGGCATCGGCGACACCACCGTCTCGGCCGGCCAGGCGTTCGGCAACCAGGACCTGAGCGTGGTCGTCAAGGCCGCCGACGGCGACGTACTGAAGGACGCCGCCGAGCAGGTGCGCAAGAAGGTCGCGGGCCTGGACGACGTCACCGACGTCACCAGCGACCTGGCGCAGAGCGTGCCCCGGATCTCCGTCACCGCCAACAGCAGGGCGGCGGCCGCCGGTTACACCCAGGCCACCCTCGGCCAGGCCGTCGGCCAGGCGGTACGCGGCACCACCAGCGGCACGGCGCTGCTGGACGACGCCGAGCGGGACGTCGTCGTGAAGTCGGCGCACCCGGCCACGACGGAGGCCCAGCTGAAGAAGCTGGCGCTGCCGGGCCCGTCGGGCGTGGTGCGGCTCGGCGACATCGCCGAGGTGCGGACCGTGCCGGGCCCGGTGCAGCTGACCCGCATCGACGGCGCCCGGTCCGCGACGGTCACGGCCAAGCCGACCGGTGACAACACCGGCGCGGTCACCGCCCAGCTGCAGTCCGAGCTCAAGGACCTCGACCTGCCCAAGGGCGCCACGGCCGAGATCGGCGGCGTCTCCGCGGACCAGGACGAGGCGTTCGGCTCGCTCGGCCTGGCGATGCTCGCGGCCATCGCGATCGTGTTCATGCTGCTGGTCGCGACCTTCCGGTCGCTGATCCAGCCGCTGATCCTGCTGGTGTCGATCCCGTTCGCGGCGACCGGCGCGATCGGCCTGCTGGTCGCCACGGGCACCCCGATGGGCGTCCCCGCGATGATCGGCATGCTGATGCTCATCGGCATCGTCGTCACCAACGCGATCGTGCTGATCGACCTGATCAACCAGTACCGGGCGCAGGGGTACGGCGTGGTCGAGGCGGTCATCGAGGGCGGCCGCCACCGGCTGCGGCCCATCCTGATGACCGCACTGGCCACGATCATGGCGCTGCTGCCGATGGCCCTGTCGGTCACCGGCGACGGCGGCTTCATCTCCCAGCCGCTGGCGGTGGTCGTGATCGGCGGTCTGATCACTTCGACGCTGCTCACCCTGCTGCTCGTCCCGACGCTGTACGCGATGATCGAGCTCCGGAGGGAACGGCGGGCGACGAAGAAGGCGGCCAAGAACGCCGGGCCCGTAAAGCAGGACGAGGACCGCACGCCGGAGCCGGCCGGCGTTTGATCCGTAACAGCACGTGGGGCCCGTACCGAATCCCGGTACGGGCCCCACGTACGTGACGGCTATGGCAGCGCCAGCATCCGCTCAAGCGCCAGCTTCGCGAAGCTCTCCGTCTCCTTGTCGACCTCGATCCGGTTGACGAGCTTGCCGTCCGCCAGCGACTCCAGGGTCCAGACCAGGTGCGGCAGGTCGATGCGGTTCATCGTCGAGCAGAAGCAGACCGTCTTGTCGAGGAAGACGATCTCCTTGCCCTCGGGAGCGAACCGGTTCGCCAGGCGGCGGACCAGGTTCAGCTCCGTACCGATGGCCCACTTGGACCCGGCAGGGGCCGCCTCCAGGGCCTTGATGATGTACTCCGTCGAGCCGACGTAGTCCGCCGCCGCCACGACCTCGTGCTTGCACTCCGGGTGCACCAGCACGTTCACGCCCGGTATCCGCGCCCGTACGTCCTCGACCGACTCCAGCGAGAAGCGGCCGTGCACCGAGCAGTGGCCGCGCCACAGGATCATCTTCGCGGCGCGCAGCTGCTCGACGGTGAGCCCGCCGTTCGGCTTGTGCGGGTTGTAGACCACGCAGTCGTCCAGGGACATGCCCATGTCGCGGACGGCGGTGTTCCGGCCGAGGTGCTGGTCGGGCAGGAACAGGACCTTCTCGCCCTGCTCGAACGCCCAGTCCAGCGCCCGCTTCGCATTGGACGACGTGCAGATCGTGCCGCCGTGCTTGCCGGTGAAGGCCTTGATGTCGGCGGAGGAGTTCATGTACGAGACGGGCACGACCTGCTCGGCGACGCCCGCCTCGGTCAGCACGTCCCAGCACTCCGCGACCTGCTCGGCGCTGGCCATGTCGGCCATCGAGCAGCCGGCGGCCAGGTCCGGGAGGACGACCTTCTGGTCGTCGCCCGTGAGGATGTCGGCGGACTCGGCCATGAAGTGCACGCCGCAGAAGACGATGTACTCCGCGTCCGGGCGGGCCGCGGCGTCCCGCGCGAGTTTGAAGGAGTCGCCGGTGACATCGGCGAACTCGATCACCTCGTCGCGCTGGTAGTGGTGCCCGAGCACGAAGACCTTCTCCCCGAGCTTCGCCTTGGCGGCGCGGGCCCGGGCCACGAGGTCGGGGTCGGAAGGAGCGGGCAGGTCGCCGGGGCACTCGACGCCGCGCTCGCTCTTCGGGTCGGCCTCCCGGCCGAGCAGCAGCAGTGCGAGCGGCGTGGGCTGCACGTCGAGGTCCTGACGGGGCTGGGCGGTGGTCACGACACGCACCCTCTCTTTTCCTGGTCGAGCGCGGCGAAGCCGCTCCGGTGGAGCCGGTGCCTGCACCGGGCTTTTCGTCGATATGACGTTATCTATCATAGCCGCTTCACGTCAGTTTGACGACGGGCATTATGTCGATGTGACGCATCACCCGGCAGGCCGTTTCCGGCGGGCACTGACCCAGGGCTGCGGGTATGCGAGCATGAGGAGGGGGTCAGCTGATTTCCCCAGAAACTCAATGAGCCCGCCCGGAATGAATCCGGGGCCCCGTCGGTTACTTCCGAGGGCAAGGGGTCCGTACAACCCGGGAGAGATGTAGATGAGCGTTCAGGACGAGACCACCGTCAGCGACGGCATCATCCTTTCTGACACGGCCGCGTCGAAGGTCAAGAGCCTGCTGGAGCAGGAGGGCCGGGACGACCTCGCGCTGCGGGTGGCCGTTCAGCCCGGTGGCTGCTCCGGCCTGCGCTACCAGCTCTTCTTCGACGAGCGCTCGCTCGACGGCGACGTCGTGAAGGACTTCGGCGGCGTGAAGGTCGTGACCGACCGGATGAGCGCCCCGTACCTGGGTGGTGCCTCCATCGACTTCGTCGACACCATCGAGAAGCAGGGCTTCACGATCGACAACCCCAACGCCACCGGCTCCTGCGCCTGCGGCGACTCCTTCAGCTGAGCCGACCGGCTCCGGCTCACGGAGACGGGCTCCGGCACACGGAGACACAGACGAAGGCGGCGTTCCCCTCCGGGAGCGCCGCCTTCGTCATGACCGCCTACCGGCGGCTTCGGCCCGCCGTCACTTCTGCGTCTGCGGCACCGTTTCGCCACTGGAGGCGTCGATGACCTCCCGCCCGTCCAGCGGGGAGTCCAGCGTCACCGTCTCGGTGAACTGCTTGGCGACCTTGATGCAGACCCCGCCGGGCTTCTTGTCCTTGCCGGTGACCTGCGCGGTCACGGCCGTACCCGACTGGTCGGCGCTCGCGGAGTAGTCGCTGCACACCCCGCCCCAGAAGTGCAGCGTCAGCTTCTTGCCGCCGTCGGCCACCGAGTACGACTCCAGGCCCGTCGCGCCCTTCTTGCCCTGCTTGCCGCCCTGCGGCGGATGCGCGGGCCGCTGCGTCGCGGCGTCCCCGGCGTCCCGGTCCACCACGAACTTCGGGTCGACGGCCGGATGCGCGACCGTGGTGCGGGCGTCCTTGCCGCTGGTCGAACCGGGCTGCCGCACCTCGTACAGCCACGACGGCACCAGCGCCTGGCTGCCGTTCACGAACTGCACCGACAGGCCGAACCGGGCACCGGTCACCTCGGCGGGGGCGGGCTTCCCGGGCGCCGGCTCGCACGGCGCGACGCTCTTCCCGTCGCCCTTCCCGTCCGCCTTCTCGTCCGCGTCGCCCTTAGCGCCCTTGTCCGGCAGCGGCGTGGCACACGGGGCGCCGGAGTCCTTGCCCGTGCCCGTGCCGGCCCCGCCGTTCAGGTGCGCCAGCGTCTTCGCCGCGCTCAGCACCGGATACGTGTCGCCCTTGAGCGGCCGCGCGAGCTGGCCGCTGCCGCCGACCACCTGGCCGTCCGCGCCGACCTGCAGATCGCTCTGCCAGCCGTACGTCGGCAGGCCGCCGATCACCGGGTCGGCCGAGACGATGCGCACCGCGCCGGACAGCCCGCCGGCGTTCAGCTTCGCGTCCTGCTGCCCCAGCGCCGCGAGCACCGGCCGCACCGCCTCCTTCGCCTTCTCCTGGGAGACCGCGCCCTTGCCGCTGCCGTCGTCCTCGGTCGTGGCGTCCCGGCCGCGGTACGAGGGGCAGCCGGGCCCGTCGGAGGAGTGGCCGGTCTTCTCGTCCGCCTCCTTGCCCTTGGGCGTCGCGGGCAGCGCGCAGTTCACGCCGCCCGGCGTGCCGTACTGCGCGAACGTCCAGGAGCCGGTGCCGGCCTTGGCCACCTGCAGCACGGGCCCGCGGGAGTCCTTGTCCTGGCCGCCGACCTTCCATGTACCGCCTTCGGAGCGGACCTGGCCCGCCACGTCCAGCGCCTTGGCCAGCCGCGCCACCGCGTCCTTGCCGATCGGGCCCTGGGGCCGGTACACGGGCGCGTCGGCCGGGCCGTCCGGCAGCTCGGCGACCGCGCGGTACCCGGCGCCCTGCGGGTTCGGCTCGCCCGGCGCGATCCCGTCGTGGGACTGGGACTGGCCGTAGCCCTCCAGGGCCAGCGGCGGCGGGTCGGCCGCCGCGCCCGCGCCGCCCGCGCCGTCCTGGCCGCCGGAAGCGCCCGACGCCCAGTACGCCGCGCCGCCGCCGGCCAGCAGCACGGCCGCGGCCATCGAGGCGACCACCAGGGGCCTGCGCCCACGACGCCCGGCGGCGGTGGGGTTCTCGGTGGGGTTCCCGCCGCCGGCGGCAGGGGGAGTGTCCTCGGTGCTCACCGCATCGCTCCTTCGGCTCCGCTGAACAACTGATGCGCCATCCTCCGTGAGGGGGACGCCGATTGGACGGAGCCGGGCCGCGGGCGGTTCCGCCCGCGGCCCGTGGAAGAGCGGTGGAGGATACGTATCGCCGTACTCAGTCGCCGTACTCGGACATCCCTTCCAGCAGTTTCGCAGAGGCGGCGGGGACCGTGATCCCGCGCAGCTCGGCGGCCGGGGACGGCGGCGCGGTGAAAAGATCGGCGGTCTTCCAGTGCGGCGCCATGCGGGCGCAGTCGCCGCGCAGTTGCTCCATCGAGTCGTGCTCGCCGCCGTCCGGGCGACGGCCGGCGGGGTGAGCTGCTGTGACGGGCTTCACATGCTGGGTCATACGCGCACCGTACGCACCCTTCGCCCCGGGGAAGAAGACCTACTATCGGGTAGTTTCGCCAGGTCGGAGCGGTACTGCCGAGCGGGTAGCGTTGGGTCACGTCCGTCACCGCCCCACGCCTCCCGCAGGAGCGAACCGCCGTGCGTATCGCAGTCACCGGCTCCATCGCCACCGACCACCTGATGACCTTCCCCGGACGCTTCGCCGACCAGCTGGTCGCCGACCAGCTCCACACGGTCTCCCTCTCCTTCCTCGTCGACCAGCTGGACGTGCGGCGCGGTGGTGTCGCCGCGAACATCTGCTTCGGTATGGGCCAGCTCGGCACCGCGCCGGTCCTGGTCGGCGCCGCCGGCAACGACTTCGGCGAGTACCGCGCCTGGCTGGACCGGCACGGCGTGGACACCGCGTCCGTACGGATCTCCGAGGTGCTGCACACCGCCCGCTTCGTGTGCACCACCGACGCCGACCACAACCAGATCGGCTCCTTCTACACCGGCGCCATGAGCGAGGCCCGCCTCATCGAGCTGCACCACGTCGCCGAGCGCGTGGGCGGCCTGGACCTGGTCCTGATCGGCGCCGACGACCCCGAGGCGATGATCCGGCACACCGAGGAGTGCCGCTCGCGGTCCATCCCCTTCGCCGCCGACTTCTCGCAGCAGATCGCCCGCATGGACGGCGACGACATCCGCACCCTCATGGACGGCGCGGCCTACCTCTTCTCCAACGAGTACGAGAAGGGCCTCATCGAGTCCAAGACCGGCTGGACCGCCGAGGAGATCCTCGGCAAGGTCGGCACCCGCGTCACCACCCTCGGGGCCAGCGGCGTCCGCATCGAGCGCACGGGCGAGCCCACCATCGAGGTCGGCGTGCCCGAGGAGAACGCCAAGGCCGACCCGACCGGCGTCGGCGACGCCTTCCGCGCCGGCTTCCTCTCCGGCCTCGCCTGGGGCGTCGGCCTGGAGCGCGCCGCGCAGGTCGGCTGCATGCTGGCCACCCTCGTCATCGAGACGGTCGGCACCCAGGAGTACGAACTGCGCCGCAGCCACTTCCTGGACCGCTTCACCAAGGCGTACGGCCACGAGGCGGCCGCCGAGATCCAGCAGTACCTGGCCTGAGGGCCACCGCTAGACGCGGCGCCGCACCACGTATGCGGCGCCGCGCTCCGGCGGCTCCGGGGCCTCGCCCAGGTACTCCTGACCCTGCGTCCAACACCATGCCGGGATGTCCAGCGCCGCCACCTCGTCGTCGGAGAGCACCGTCACCGTGCCGCCGACCGGGACCTCTGCGATCGCCTTGGCCAGCTCGATCACCGGGACCGGGCAGCGGGCGCCGAGCGCGTCCACGACGAGCGCGCCGGACGTGCCCTCGGGCGCCCGCGCGGGCCGCTCCGCGGGCGCGCCCAGCTGTTCCCGTACGGCGGCGACCGCGCCCGGGAGCACCTCCAGGAAGCGCTCCACGTCGGCGTCGGAGGTCCCGGCCGGCAGCGACACCCGGACGTTGCCCTCCGAGAGCACGCCCATCGCCTTCAGGACGTGGCTGGGGGTGAGCGTGCTGGAGGTGCACGAGGAGCCGGAGGAGACGGAGAACCCCGCCCGGTCCAGGGCGTGCAGCAGCGTCTCCCCGTCGACATAGAGACACGAGAAGGTCACCAGGTGCGGCAGCCGCCGCTCCGGGTCGCCGACCACCGCCACGTCCGGCACCAGCTCCGGCACCCGGGACCGGATCCGGTCCACCAGGCCGCGCAGCCGGGCCGCCTCGGTCGCCGCCTCCGCCCGCACCGCGCGCAGCGACGCGGCGGCGGCCACCACCGCCGGGATGTTCTCGAAGCCGGGGGCGCGCCCCGACTCGCGCTCGTCGGCCGGGCCCCGGTGCGCGAAGCGGGTGCCCTTGCGTACCGCCAGCAGCCCCACCCCGGCCGGGCCGCCCCACTTGTGCGCGCTGCCCGCCAGCAGCGACCAGGCACCCGGCACCGGGCCCCAGGCCAGCGACTGGGCGGCGTCCACCAGCAGCGGCACGCCCGCCTCCCGGCACGCCTCCGCCGCCTCGCCCACCGGCTGTTCGGTGCCCACCTCGTGGTTGGCGGACTGCAGGGCGGCCAGCGCGGTGTCCGGGGTGAGCGCGGCGGCGAACTCCGCCGGGTCGACCCGGCCCGTACGGTCGCAGCCCACCACGGCCACGCTGCCGCCGGCCGCCTCGTGGGCCTCCGCCGCGTGCAGTACGGAGGAGTGCTCGACGGCGGAGTGGACCAGCCGGCCGCCGACACGCCGCCGGCCGGCCAGCGCGCCCGCCACGCCCGTGTGCACCGCGCCGGTGCCCGAAGGGGTGAAGACCAGCTCGTCGGGGCGGCAGCCGACCGCCTCCGCCGCGGCCTCGCGCGCGGCGTCCAGCAACAGCCGGGCGCGCCGCCCCTCCCGGTACAGCCGGGCCGGATCGGCCCAGCCCTCGTCCAGCGCGGCGTGCAGCGCCTCGCGGGCGACGGGGTGCAGGGGAGCGGAGGACGCGGCATCGAAGTAGGGCACGGGCGAAACGCTAACGCGTGCGGCCCGGCGCGCCGGGCGCGGCGTCGGATGCCGGAAGGAGCGGCCGGGCGCGGCGTCAGAAGCCGGGAGGAAGCGGGGAATCCGGATGCCGCGGGGGTCCAGTGGGAGGGGATGGCCACCCCTTCGGGGGGTGACGCGCCGCGTTGGGCACCCTCCCCGCGCGACGCCAAATAGCGTCCAGTAGGGTTTGGTCCGCATAAACATCCAAACCCCTGCCCGTGACGGGCCGGCGACCGACCAGCTGAGACGGCCGCAGCCGGTTCTGCGGGCGAGACTCTCGGGAAGGCGCTACGTGAGTCCCAACGGCTCCGACCGCTCGTCGCGGCGCCCGATGCGGCGGAAGCTGCCGCAGGTGCTGGCTGCGGGCCTGGTCCTGGCAACCGCGACCGGTTGCACATACAAGGACTTCCCCCGCCTCGGCATGCCAACGCCCGTCACCGACGAGGCGCCGCGGATCCTCTCCCTTTGGCAGGGCTCCTGGGCCGCCGCCCTCGCAACGGGCGTGCTGGTGTGGGGTCTGATCATCTGGAGCTGGATCTTCCACCGCCGCAGCCGGACCAAGGTGGAGGTCCCCGCACAGACCCGGTACAACATGCCGATCGAGGCGTTGTACACCATCGTCCCGTTCATCATCATCGCGGTGCTGTTCTACTTCACCGCGCGCGATGAGAACGAACTCCTGAAGACTTCGAAGAAGCCCGACCACGTCGTGAACGTCGTCGGCTTCCAGTGGAGCTGGGCGTTCAACTACATGGAGGACGTCGACGGCAACAAGTCGAACTCGGCGGTCAACTCCAAGGACCTCTCCGCGATCCCGGACAAGTGGAAGAAGTCGGCGCCCAAGGGTGCCGAGGGCGTCTACGACCAGGGCACGCCGGGCCAGCGGAATCCGCAGAACGGCATGCCAGGGCCCACGCTGTGGCTGCCCAAGGGCGAGACCGTCCAGTTCATCCTGACCTCGCGCGATGTCATCCACTCGTTCTGGGTGGTGCCGTTCCTGATGAAGCAGGACGTCATCCCGGGTCACACCAATGTCTTCGAGGTGACTCCCAACAAGGAGGGCACCTTCAGGGGCAAGTGCGCCGAGCTCTGCGGCGTTGACCACTCCCGGATGCTCTTCAACGTCAAGGTCGTGTCTCCTGAGCGGTATCAGGAGCACCTGAAGGACCTGGCGAAGAAGGGCCAGAACGGTTACCTGCCGGCCGGTATCGAGCAGACCGACCACGCCAGGAACGCGGAGACCAAGAACAAGTGAGCATCCTCAACGAACCTCAGGGTGCCGCCGCCGCATCGGCTCCGGCAGCACCACCCGTACGCAGGAAGCAACCCGGCAACGTCGTGGTGAAGTGGCTGACGACCACCGACCACAAGACGATCGGCACGCTCTATCTGGTGACGTCGTTCGCCTTCTTCTGCATCGGCGGCCTGATGGCGCTCTTCATGCGCGCCGAGCTGGCCCGTCCCGGCACGCAGATCATGTCGAACGAGCAGTTCAACCAGGCGTTCACGATGCACGGCACGATCATGCTGCTGATGTTCGCGACGCCGCTGTTCTCCGGGTTCGCGAACTGGATCATGCCGCTGCAGATCGGCGCGCCCGACGTGGCGTTCCCGCGGCTGAACATGTTCGCCTACTGGCTGTACCTCTTCGGCTCGCTGATCGCGGTGGCCGGCTTCCTCACCCCGCAGGGTGCGGCCGACTTCGGCTGGTTCGCCTACTCCCCGCTGTCGGACGCGGTCCGCTCGCCGGGCGTCGGCGCCGACATGTGGATCATGGGTCTGGCCTTCTCCGGCTTCGGCACGATCCTCGGCTCGGTCAACTTCATCACCACGATCATCTGCATGCGTGCCCCCGGCATGACGATGTTCCGGATGCCGATCTTCACCTGGAACGTCCTGCTGACCGGTGTGCTGGTCCTGCTGGCCTTCCCGGTGCTGGCCGCCGCGCTGTTCGCCCTGGAGGCGGACCGTAAATTCGGTGCGCATGTGTTCGATGCGGCAAATGGTGGCGCACTACTCTGGCAACACCTCTTCTGGTTCTTCGGCCATCCAGAGGTGTACATCATCGCGCTGCCATTCTTCGGCATCATTTCCGAGGTCATTCCGGTCTTCTCGCGCAAGCCGATGTTCGGTTACATCGGCCTGATCGCGGCGACGATTTCGATCGCGGGTCTGTCGGTGACCGTGTGGGCGCACCACATGTACGTCACGGGTGGCGTGCTGCTGCCGTTCTTCTCCTTCATGACGTTCCTCATCGCGGTACCGACCGGTGTGAAGTTCTTCAACTGGATCGGCACGATGTGGAAGGGCTCGCTGTCCTTCGAGACTCCGATGCTGTGGGCGGTCGGCTTCCTGATCACCTTCACCTTCGGCGGTCTGACCGGCGTCATCCTGGCCTCCCCGCCGCTGGACTTCCACATCTCCGACTCGTACTTCGTCGTGGCGCACTTCCACTACGTCGTCTTCGGTACGGTCGTCTTCGCGATGTTCGCCGGCTTCCACTTCTGGTGGCCGAAGTTCACCGGCAAGATGCTGGACGAGCGGCTCGGCAAGATCACGTTCTGGACGCTGTTCATCGGCTTCCACGGCACCTTCCTGGTCCAGCACTGGCTGGGCGCCGAGGGCATGCCGCGTCGTTACGCCGACTACCTGGCGGCCGACGGCTTCACCGCCCTGAACACGATCTCGACGATCAGCTCCTTCCTGCTGGGTCTGTCGATGCTCCCGTTCATGTACAACGTCTGGAAGACGGCGAAGTACGGCAAGAAGGTCGAGGTCGACGACCCGTGGGGCTTCGGCCGCTCGCTGGAGTGGGCGACCTCCTGCCCGCCGCCGCGGCACAACTTCCTCACGCTGCCGCGCATTCGCTCCGAATCCCCGGCGTTCGACCTGCACCACCCTGAGATCGCCGCGCTCGACGTGCTCGAGAACGACGGTCAGAAGGACACGGCGCTCATGGGCGGCACGAAGGAGGCCGGCAAGTGAAGATCCAGGGCAAGATGTTCATCTGGCTCTCCGTCTTCGTCCTCGCCATGGCGTGCGTCTATGGCGTCTGGTCGAAGGAGCCGGCGGGCACCACCGCGCTGTTCCTGGCGTTCGGCCTGTGCATCATGATCGGCTACTACCTGGCCTTCACGGCCCGGCGGGTCGACGCGGGCGCACAGGACCGCAAGGACGCGGACGTCGCGGACGACGCCGGTGAGGTGGGCTTCTTCAGCCCGCACAGCTGGCAGCCGCTCTCGCTGGGCATCGGCGGTGCGTTCGCCTTCCTGGGCGTCGTCTTCGGCTGGTGGCTGCTGTACTTCTCCGCTCCGATCATCCTCGTCGGCCTGTTCGGCTGGGTGTTCGAGTACTACCGGGGCGAGAACCGCACGCAGTAAGCGCCGCTCTCGTACGGACGGGTCGGGCCCGGTCACTCCAAGGAGTGGCCGGGCCCGACCCATTTGCAGTCCTTGAACGCGCCGCACCGGCGTGGCTGTTCGTATTTTGGGCTCATGAGCCATATGCCACGATCCCGGACGGTGCTCAGCTCAGCGCTCCTGCTGCTGCCCCTGGCGGCGGGGGCCACCGGGTGCGGCGGCGGGGCCACGTCGGATCCGCTCGCCGCCCAGCCCTACGACGCGGCCGGCCAGATCGCGGCCAACGCCCCGGCGGGCGCGCGCAAGGCCGACCCCGACCGGCCACTGGAAGTCACCACCACGGGCGACGAGGCGCGGATCACGGACGTCACCGCGACGGACACCGCGGGGCGCCACATCCGCGGCCGGCTGTCCACCGACGGCACCCGCTGGCGCAGCTCCGTACCGCTCGCCGCCGGCACCCGCTACACGGTGCGGGTGAGCACCGAGGACAGCGACGGCAAGCCGGGCCGCAAGGTCCTGCGGATGGAGACGCGGGGCGGCGGCGACCGGCGGTTGCGGGTCACCTTCGGGCCCGACAGCGGCACGTACGGCGTCGGCCAGCCGCTCACCGCCGAGCTCAGCCGGCCGGTGCACGGCGCGCGCGCCAAGGTCCTCGTGGAGGGCGCCCTGAAGGTCGACAGCAGCCCGCGCGTGGTGGGTTCCTGGCACTGGGTCGACGAGCGGACGCTGCACTACCGCCCGCGCTCCTACTGGCCCGCGCACGCCTCCGTCGAGGCGTACAGCAACCTGCAGGGCCTGAAGGTCGCCAAGGGCCTGTACGGCGGGCCCGGCAAGCCCGTGCGGATCCGTACCGGCGACCGGGTCGTGGCGGTCACCGACGCCGCCGCGCACCGGATGACGGTCCGGCGCAACGGCAAGGTGATCAAGACGCTGCCCGTCACCACCGGCAAGGCCGGCTTCGAGACCCGCAACGGCATCAAGACCGTGCTGGGCAAGGAGGCGTTCGTCCGGATGCGCAGCACCACGGTGGGCATCTCCCGGAGCAGTTCGGAGGCGTACGACCTGCCGGTCCACTGGGCCACGCGGGTCACGTGGAGCGGCGAATACGTGCACGCGGCGCCCTGGTCCGTGGGCTCGCAGGGCGCGGCCAACGTCAGCCACGGCTGTACGGGCATGTCGACCGGCAACGCGCACTGGTTCTTCGACCACGTACGGGTCGGCGACGTCGTCCAGGTGGTCAACAGCAAGGGCGACAAAATGGTCCCGTTCGACAACGGGTTCGGCGACTGGAACCTGTCCTGGGGCAAGTGGCGCGCCGGCAGCGCCCTGGGCGGCGGCGTGAGCGGCGCCCAAAGCGACGAGGAGGGCGCCGCGCCCGCCGACGCCGCCAGACTGCGCCCGCGGGTGTGAGCGGCCCGCAGAACGGCACACAGCGCCCCGTCCGGGCCATTCCCGCCCGGACGGGGCGCTGCTGCGTCCTCGGTGCCGCCCGGCGGCCCTCAGGTCTGCGCGAGCAGGCGGCGGCGCAGCAGCCCCGCCAGCGCGTCCGCGAACGCCACCGGGTCGACCGGGTGGGTCACCGCGGCGTCGGCCCGGCTCCAGGTCGCGAGCCAGGAGTCCTGCGGGCGGCCCATCAGCAGCAGCACCGGCGGGCAGTGGAAGATCTCGTCCTTGATCTGCCGGCACACGCCCATGCCGCCCGCCGGGGCGGTCTCGCCGTCCAGGACGCAGACGTCGATGCCGCCCTGCTCCAGGGCCGTGAGGACGGCCGGGAGCGTCGCGCACTCCACAATCTCCACCTGCGGCACGTCGGCGGCGGGCCGCCGGCCGGCCGCGAGACGCACCTGCTCGCGGGTGCCCGCGTTGTCGCTGTAGACCAGCACCGTGGCAGTCGCCTGCATCGTTCCTCCACGCTTTTGGGGAGCACCGTCGACGGGAGCACCACTGGGGCCGGTCCCGTTCAGCGGATGCTACTGCCCGGAAGGGCCCGCGCAGGAGGGTTCGTACGGATCAATGCTCCGCCCGACGGCCCGTCAGGACTGGTCGGAGCGGGGGTGTCAGGGGTGTGCGGAACGTGTGCTTCCCCCCTTCGGGGGATGCCGGCACTGGACCGTACGGGCAGCGCACACCCCCTTGACACACCGAACGGCACCCCCCGGAGTGAGCGCAAGATAAGCGACCGACATAATGTCGGTCGTGGCGACAGCAACAGCAGTAGAAACCGGGCACGCGCACCCGTCGGTCAATCGGCCGAACCTCACCAGCGTCGGAACCATCATCTGGCTGAGTTCCGAGCTGATGTTCTTCGCGGCCCTCTTCGCGATGTACTTCACCCTCCGATCGGTGACCGGAGCTGATTACTGGAAGGAATCCGCCGATGCGCTGAATCTTCCGTTCTCCGCGACGAACACGACGATCCTGGTGCTCAGCTCTCTGACGTGCCAGCTCGGTGTTTTTGCGGCCGAGCGCGGCGACGTCAAGAAGCTCCGGGCCTGGTTCGTGATCACCTTCATCATGGGTGCGATCTTCATCGGCGGTCAGGTCTTCGAGTACACGGAGCTGGTCAAGCACGAGGGTCTCTCGCTCTCGTCCGGCCCGTACGGCTCGGTGTTCTACCTGACCACCGGCTTCCACGGACTGCACGTGACAGGCGGTCTGATCGCCTTCCTGCTGGTCCTGGGCAGGACGTACGCGGCAAAGAGGTTCACCCACGAACAGGCCACCGCGGCCATCGTCGTGTCCTACTACTGGCACTTCGTCGATGTCGTCTGGATCGGCCTCTTCGCCACGATCTACCTGATCCGGTAACAGGTCCCGCACCGGACCCGCATTCGGAACAGACACAGCCAAAGCATCGACGCAGAAGATCCTGACACCGGGGTAATCCGTGAAAAAGCTCTCCGCACGACGGCGCCATCCGCTGGCGGCGCTCGTCGTCCTACTCTTCGCGCTGGCGGTCACTGGGGGGCTGTACGCCGCGTTCGCGCCGGCGGACAAGGCTCAGGCCGATGACACCGCCCAGTCTCTTGCCATCAAGGAGGGCAAGAAGATCTTCGCCGTGGGCTGCGCCAGCTGCCACGGCACCGGCGGTCAGGGCACCTCCGACGGCCCGAGCCTGGTCGGCGTGGGCGCTGCCGCCGTCGACTTCCAGGTCGGCACCGGGCGTATGCCCGCGCAGCAGCCCGGCGCCCAGGTGCCGAAGAAGAAGAACATCTACAGCCAGGCCGAGATCGACCAGCTGGCGGCGTACGTCGCGTCGCTCGGCGCCGGTCCCTCCGTGCCCGGCAAGGAGCAGTACAGCAAGGACGGAGCGGACATCGCCAAGGGCGGTGAGCTGTTCCGTACGAACTGCGCGCAGTGCCACAACTTCACCGGTAAGGGCGGTGCCCTGACCAACGGAAAGTTCGCACCGGCGCTTGACGGTGTGGACCCGAAGCACATCTACGAGGCCATGGAGACCGGCCCGCAGAACATGCCTTCGTTCGGTGACGGCACTCTCTCGCAGTCCAACAAGAAGGACATCGTCGCTTACCTCGGTGAGGTCAACGGCGACAAGACCGCGAGCCCCGGCGGCATGGACCTCGGCGGTCTCGGCCCGGTCAGTGAGGGCCTCTTCGGTTACATCTTCGGCCTGGGCGCACTGGTCGCGGTCGCCATCTGGGTCGCAGCCCGGACAGCGAAGGCCAAGAAGTCATGAGTGAGACTGGACGACACACAGACGTGCCAGAAGAAAACCTGCCCAGTGGGCGCGAGGGCGCTCACGGTGACGTGGCGACGAAGGAGAACCCCTTCGCCGACCCGGGCCTGCCCCCCCACGAGCACCGCATCCAGGACATCGACGAGCGGGCGGCCAGGCGCTCCGAGCGCACTGTGGCTCTGCTCTTCACGGTGTCCATGCTCGCGACGATCGGCTTCATCGCCTCGTACGTGATCTTCCCGATCGACAAGATCATCTACGTCTGGCCGCTCGGCCACATCAGCGCGCTGAACTTCGCGCTGGGCCTGACGCTGGGCGTGGCGCTGTTCTGCATCGGCGCCGGCGCGGTCCACTGGGCCCGCACGCTGATGTCGGACGTGGAGGTCGCCCAGGAGCGGCACCCGATCGAGGCCGAGCCCGAGGTCAAGGCCAAGGTCATGGCCGACTTCCGGGAAGGCGCCGCGGAGTCCGGCATGGGCCGCCGCAAGCTGATCCGCAACACCATGTTCGGCGCGCTGGCCCTGGTGCCGCTGTCCGGTGTGGTGCTGCTGCGCGACCTCGGTCCGCTGCCGGAGAAGAAGCTCCGGACCACGGGCTGGAAGAAGGGCATCCGCCTGGTCAACCAGTCCACCAACCTCCCGCTGCGTCCCGAGGACATCGCGGTGGGCTCCCTCACCTTCGCCAAGCCCGAGGGCCTGGAGGAGAGCGACGAGGAGTTCCACCAGAAGATCGCCAAGGACGCCCTGATGCTCGTGCGGATCCAGCCGCAGAACATCAAGGACAAGCAGGAACTTGAGTGGTCGCACGAGGGCATCGTGGCGTACTCGAAGATCTGCACCCACGTCGGTTGCCCGATCTCCCTGTACGAGCAGCAGACGCACCACGTGCTCTGCCCCTGCCACCAGTCCACCTTCGACCTTTCCGACGGTGGCCGCGTGATCTTCGGCCCGGCGGGTCACCCCCTGCCGCAGCTGCACATCACGGTGAAGGACGGCTACCTCGAAGCCGTCAGCGACTTCGCGGAGCCCGTCGGCCCGAGCTTCTGGGAGCGCGGATGAGTAACGAGACGAGCGCGACCAACGCGCGCCGCGGCCAGGCGCCGCGGGGCGAGCGGATCGCCGACTGGGCGGACGGCCGGCTGGGCATCTACAGCCTCGCCAAGTCCAACATGCGCAAGATCTTCCCGGACCACTGGTCCTTCATGCTCGGTGAGATCTGCCTCTACAGCTTCATCATCATCATCCTGACCGGCGTCTACCTGACGCTGTTCTTCCACCCGAGCATGGCCGAGGTCGTCTACCACGGCTCCTACGTGCCCATGCACGGCATCCGGATGACGCAGGCCTTCGAGTCGACGCTGGACATCAGCTTCGACGTCCGCGGCGGCCTGCTGATCCGGCAGATCCACCACTGGGCCGCGCTGGTGTTCCTCGCCGGCATGATGGTCCACATGATGCGGGTGTTCTTCACCGGCGCCTTCCGCAAGCCGCGCGAGGTCAACTGGCTGTTCGGCTTCCTGCTGTTCGTCCTGGGCATGTTCACCGGCTTCACCGGTTACTCGCTCCCCGACGACCTGCTGTCCGGCACCGGTGTCCGCTTCATCGAGGGTGTCATCCTGGCGATGCCGCTGGTCGGCTCGTACCTGCAGATGTTCATCTTCGGCGGGGAGTTCCCCGGCCACGACATCATTCCGCGGTTCTTCACGGTGCACGTCCTGCTGCTGCCGGGCATCATGCTCGGCCTGCTGGTGGCGCACCTGATCCTGGTCTTCTACCACAAGCACACGCAGTTCCCGGGTGCCGGCAAGACCGAGAAGAACGTGGTCGGCATGCCGCTGCTGCCGGTCTACATGGCCAAGGCCGGAGGCTTCTTCTTCCTGGTCTTCGGTGTGATCTCGGTGATCGCCGCGATCGCGAGCATCAACCCGGTGTGGGCCATCGGCCCGTACCGTCCGGACCAGGTGTCCACCGGCGCCCAGCCCGACTGGTACATGGGCTTCGCCGAGGGTCTGATCCGCGTCATGCCCGGCTGGGAGTGGAACATCGCGGGCCACTACACCATCAACTTCGGTGTACTGATCCCGATCGTCATCTTCCCGGTGGTGCTGGCGGCCATCGCGGTCTACCCGTTCATCGAGTCCTGGGTCACCGGCGACAAGCGTGAGCACCACCTGCTGGACCGCCCGCGCAACGCCCCGACCCGTACCGGCTTCGGTGTGGCCTGGCTCTTCGCCTACCTGGTCATGCTCGTCGGTGGTGGCAACGACCTGTGGGCCACGCACTTCCACCTGTCGATCAACTCGATCAGCTGGTTCGTCCGGATCGCGTTCTTCGTGGGCCCGGTGCTGTCCTTCATCATCACCAAGCGGATCTGCATGGGTCTGCAGCGGCGCGACCGCGACAAGGTGCTGCACGGACGCGAGTCCGGCATCATCAAGCGGCTGCCGCACGGTGAGTTCATCGAGGTGCACGAGCCGCTCACGCAGGACCAGATGCACGCGCTCACCCAGCACGAGCAGCCCAAGCCGCTGGAGATCGGCCCCGAGGTCGACGAGAACGGCGTCAAGCGCAAGATCAAGCGCTCGCACAAGCTGCGCGCCAAGCTCTCCAAGGGCTTCTACGGCGAGGACAACTACATTCCGAAGCCGACGGTGGAGGAGTACGAGGAGATCACCAGCGGCCACGGCCACCACTGATCTCCGCGGGGCCGCGGTATCGACACCGTGACCCCGAGCACGTAGCAAGGAACGCCACCCAGAGGGCCCTGTCCGCGCACCGGACGGGGCCCTCCGGCGTACCTACGGGCCCGATAGGCTCGCTGTGAAGATTTTTGACTCACCCAGGAGCGTGGACCATGAACGTTGTGACCCCGGATGGCGGCGGCAGCGTGGCGGCCCGCACCTGGCCGGGCGTGCTGAACGCCCTCCTCGAAGGCAGTGACCTCTCCGCCGACTCCACCGAGTGGGCGATGGACCGGATCATGCGCGGCGAGGCCAGCGACGCGCAGATCGCCGGCTTCGCGGTGGCGCTGCGCGCCAAGGGCGAGACGGTCGCGGAGATCTCCGGGCTGGTCAGCGCGATGTACCGGCACGCCAACCTCATCGAGGTGCCGGGCCCCAGCGTGGACATCGTCGGCACCGGCGGCGACGGCGCCAAGACCGTGAACATCTCCACGATGTCCTCGATCGTGGTGGCCGGCACGGGTGCGAAGGTCGTCAAGCACGGCAACCGCGCCGCGTCCTCCGCGAGCGGAGCCTCCGACGTCCTGGAGAAGCTCGGCGTGAACCTGGACCTGTCGCCGCGCCGGGTGGTGGAGGTCGCCGAGGAAGCAGGCATCACCTTCTGTTTCGCGGTGAAGTTCCACCCCTCGCTGCGGCACGTCGCACCCGCCCGCAGCCAGCTGGGCATCCGCACGACCTTCAACGTGCTCGGTCCGCTCACCAACCCGGCCAAGGTCACGGCCCAGGCCACCGGCGTGGCCGATGCCCGGATGGCGCCCATCCTGGCCGGCGTGCTCGCCGAGCGCGGCTCCTCCGCGCTGGTCTTCCGCGGCGACGACGGCCTGGACGAGCTGACGACCACGGCCACCTCCACGGTGTGGGTGGTCCGGGACGGCACCGTGCGCGAGGTGTCCTTCGACCCGCGCGACGTCGGCATCGAGCTGGTGCCGGTGGACGCGCTGCGCGGCGCGGACGCCTCGTACAACGCGGACGTCGCCCGCCGCCTGCTGGCCGGCGAGCCGGGTCCGGTACGGGACGCGGTCCTGCTGAACTCCGCTGCGGCGCTGGTGGCACTGGCCCCGACGGACGCGCCGCTGAACGAGCAGATCGCGGCGGGGATGGCGAAGGCGGCGGAGTCGATCGACTCGGGCGCGGCACGGGCGACGTTGGAGCGCTGGGTGGCTGCTTCGAACGCGTAACGTCCCGCGGCGCGAGGGGGTGTCCGCATCCCGGACACCCCTTGCGGCGTTCCGATCATGTGGCATGATTCTCGGCAGGTCACGAGTGACAGCGATTAGGCCCCGGCTTGCTGTCCGGCAACCCTCCGTCCGTGGCGGGGTGCCCCGGGTGATGACCAGGTCGCAGGCAGCAAGGCCGGCGGCAAGCGCGGATCCCTCGCCAGGGATCCTGGTTATCGAGGGAGCTCTTCCGTGATGCAGCGAATGCGCTAGGGCCTGTAGGCCCCTTTTTCCCAACACCCCGCCTGTGGCGCCCCTCTGTCCGAGGTACCTGTGCGCCCGCGGGTCTTTCCACGCCCTGTGCGTGTCATTCGCCTACTTCGCACATCTCGTGCATCCCCGGGAGACTCCGCCATGTCCGTGCGCCCTGAAACCGCCCTCGCCACCGCCGACACCGCCGACGCCGAGCCCGCCTGCACCGCCGCCGCGCCGCTCCCCGTCCTCGGCAGCGACGTGCGCGTCCCGCTCGTCACCGGCGGCGAGGTCACCTACGCCGCGCTGGACTACGCCGCCAGCGCCCCGGCCCTGCAGCGGGTGTGGGACGACGTGGCCGCGTACGCGCCGTACTACGGGAGCGTGCACCGCGGCGCCGGGTACCTCTCCCAGCTCTCCACCGACCTCTTCGAGAACAGCCGGAAGACGGTCGCGGAGTTCCTCGGCTGCCGGGAGGCGGACCAGGTCGTCTTCACCCGCTCGACGACCGACTCGCTCAACCTGCTGGCCGGCGTGCTCCCCGCGCACACCCGGGTGTTCGTCTTCGAGACCGAGCACCACGCGTCGCTGCTGCCCTGGGAGCAGCGGGCGGACATCGGCGTGACGTACCTCAACGCCCCGCGGACCCCGCAGCAGGCGGTCGACACGCTGGAGCAGGCGCTCGCGGACCGCGAGCCCTACGGCCCGGCGCTGGTGTGCGTGACCGGCGCGTCGAACGTGACCGGTGAGCTGTGGCCGGTGCGCGAGCTGGCCGCCGCGGCGCACGCGCACGGCGCGCGCATCGTGCTGGACGCCGCGCAGCTGGCCCCGCACCACCCGGTGGACATCGCCGAGCTGGACGTGGACTGGGTGGCCTTCTCCGGCCACAAGCTGTACGCGCCCTTCGGGTCCGGCGTGCTGGCCGGCCGCGCCGACTGGCTGCAGGACGCCGAGCCGTACCTGGCCGGCGGCGGCGCGAGCCGCAAGGTCGCGCGGCGCGAGGACGGCGGGGTGCAGGTGGAGTGGCACACCACGGCCGCCCGGCACGAGGCCGGTTCGCCGAACGTGATCGGGGTGTACTCGATCGCCTCCGCGTGCAAGGCGCTGACCGAGGCCGGGTTCGACAACCTGGTCGCGCGGGAGCAGGAGCTGATCGGCACGGTGCGGGCCGGGCTCGCCGAGGTGCCCGAGGTGAAGGTGCTCTCGCTGTTCGGCGACGACGCGCCGCGGGTGGGCGTGCTGTCGTTCGTCGTGGAAGGCTGGAACAGCTCGCACTTCGCCGCCGCGCTGTCCGCGGAGTACGGTATCGGCGTACGGGACGGGCTGTTCTGCGCGCACCCGCTCGTGCGGACGCTGCTGGGCAGTGACCCGCAGGACCCGGGCGAGTGCGGCGCGCCGGACGCCAGGCCGGGGGAGCGGTCGCTGAACGCCATCCGGGTGAGCTTCGGCGCCGGGACGCCGGACGAGCACGTGGAGCGGTTCGTCACGGCGGTGAAGGAGCTCGTGCGGGACGGCGCGCGGTGGTCCTACCGGACCGAGGAGGGGCGCTGCGTCCCGGACCGCGGCTGAGCCGGGCCGGCCTACGGCCGGTGTCCTCAATCGCCGGACGGGCTTGATTTTGCGGCCTGTCCGGCGATGACGTGCGGGCGGTGTTTCAGGCGTCCAGTCCGATCGCGAACGCCGCTTCCAGGTCGTGCTGGGAGTACGTGCGGAACGCGATGTGGGTCTCGGTGGCGGCGACGCCGGGGACCTTGCTGATCCGGCCGGGGATGACGTCGGCCAGTTCGTCGTGCTCGGCCACCCGGACCATCGCGATCAGGTCGTGCGCGCCGGTGACCGAGTAGACCTCGCTGACGCCGTCGAGCGCCGCGATCTTCTCGGCGATCTCCGGGATCTGGTCCACGCTGGTCTTGATGAGCACGATCGAAGTGATCACGGTTGGCTCTCTCCCTCGGTCGGCCGTTCTGTGGGCTCCACCCTACCGGGGAGGCCCGGCGCGGCCTGCGGTGGAGCGGCCGGGACGTGGTAGCGGACCCAGGCGTACAGGAAGCCCAGCAGGAAGCCGACGACGTGGGCCAGGTAGGCGACGCCGGGGCCGTTGACCGCGCGCTGTGCGGCCAGCCACTGCAGCGCGAACCAGAAGAGCAGCACCGCCCAGGCGGGGAAGCGCAGCGGCAGGAAGAAGAGGAACGGGAAGAGGCTGGTCACCCGCGCGCGGGGAAAGAGGTAGAGGAAGGCGCCGAGCACGCCGGAGATCGATCCGGACGCGCCGACCAGGGTCTGGCCCGACTCGGCGTGCGCCGCCGCGTAGCCCATCAGGGCCACGTAACCGGTCAGGACGTAGAAGACCGCGAAGTGCAGCCGGCCCATTCTGGCCTCGGCCATGCCCCCGAAGACGTAGAGGAAGAGCATGTTGCCCAGCAGGTGCAGCCAGCTGCCGTGCACGAAGAGCGCGGTGAGCGGGGTGAGCAGGGCCTTCGGATCGCCGCTCCACAGGTCGCGGGGGATGACGCCCCAGCGGGCGAAGTACGCGCTCTGTGCCTGCAGGAGCGATTCGCCGGTGCCGTGTATCCCGTTCAGCCCCGAGGCCGGGCCGATGACGAACACCACGCAGCAGATGCCGATGAGGACGTTGGTCATACGGGAGAACACGGTCCGCGGGGACGGAAACGAGGCCGACATGAAGTGATCATGGCGTAATAGCCACAAAGGGGACAGAGTGCCTCGCCGTGTTCCGGTACCCGGGCGGGGACGGCACCCGGTCGCCACCAGGCCGTAGGGTTACGGGCAGTACTTTCCGTACTTCCGCAGTCCGACGGCGCACCGCGAGAACCCGCACAACGTACGACGCTTGACGAAAGAGGACGACACAATGGCTGTTCCCCTGCCGACGGCCGAAACCCGGTGGCGCTGCACCCTGTGTGGCAACCTCACGCGTTTCGACGTGACCCGCCAGTCCAAGGTGGTGGAGTACGTCCACCTCGACCTGGCCGGCGAGCCCAAGGTCGAGGAGCGCGAGGTGCTCAGTGAGAGCATCGAGTCCGTCCGCTGCCGCTGGTGCAACGCGGTCGACCAGATCGAGCTGGTGGACCGCCCCGGCGCGGACGTCTGAGATCGGAGCGGTGCAGCAGTGGTGGAGCGTCCAGCAGGGCATGAGGGGGAAGAGCGCGATCCGGAGGCCGGTGCGGCCGACGAAGTGCTCGACCGTCCCCTGCCCGAGGGCGTGCGGCGCCGTGTCGTGGCGCTCACCGCGGAGTCCTTCGGCGGCCTGACGGTCGCCGAACTCCCGCCACCTCTGCGCCAGTACGCCCGCTTCACACCCTCCCGGCGGGTGAAATTCGCGGGCAACGCGATGGCCGCGTCGCTGGAGAGCGATCCGGTCTTCCGGCAGCGGATCGCGGCCCGGCTGCGCGAGACCCAGGCCGAACTGGCCGAAGCCCTGCAGCAGGGCACCCCGCCCGCCGCCGCCGACCCGATGGATGTCGCGGCGGCGGCCTACGTTCTGCGCCCGCCGGGCTGGGCGAAGCTGGTCGCCGCCGTGGGCGAGGAGGTCCGGCGCGCGGACGAGCAGCGGGCCGGCGAGGAGGCCGAGCGGGAGCTCGCCCGGCTGCGGGAGGAGCTGGCCGAGGCGCGGGCGGCGTCCCGCGCGGAGGCCGACCGGGCGAGAGGCGAGCTCGAAGCGGCGCGCAAGGAGAACGACGCGCTGCAGCGCAAGCTGCGCAGCGCGCTCAGCGACGTGAAGCGCGCGCAGGCCGCGGCGCGCAAGGCGGAGGACGAGACCGAGTCGCTGCGCTCCGCCGCGGCCACGGACAAGGCGACCAGCGACAGCGAGATGCGCCGGCTCAAGGCCCGGGTCGCGGAGGCGGAGTCGGCGCTCGAAGCGGGGCGCCGCGCCGCGCGGGAGGGGCGCAGCGTCGAGGACATGCGCCTGCGACTGCTCCTGGACACCGTCCTGGACGCGGCGCAGGGTCTCCGCCGCGAACTGGCGCTGCCGCCGGCCAATGTGCACCCCGCCGACACGGTCGACGCGGTCGAGCCGGGCCGGATGACCCCGAAGGACGTCGCGGCGCGCGCCCTGTCCGACATGGACCCGGCGCTGCTGGACCAGCTCCTGGCGCTGCCGCAGGCCCACCTCGTGGTGGACGGCTACAACGTCACCAAGACCGGCTATCCGACGATGCCGTTGGACAAGCAGCGGCTGCGGCTGCTGGGCGGGCTGGCCGTGCTGGCCGCGCAGACCGGCGCCGAGATGACATGTGTCTTCGACGGCGCCGAGCTGGCCGCGCCGGTACTGCTCGCCCCACCGCGGGGCGTACGGGTTCTTTTCAGCAAACCGGGCGTAACGGCCGATGAGTTGATTCGTCAGCTGGTACGGGCCGAACCGCCCGGCCGCCCCGTCGTGGTGGTCTCCACCGACCGCGAAGTGGCCGACGGCGTGGCGAAGGCGGGGGCCCGCCCGGTGGCATCGGCCCTTCTTCTCAAGCGACTTGCCCGTACCTGAACGGGCGTCGGGCGTGGTGCGGAAGGTGTGGGATAGAACACTCCGCAGCCCTTCAGGCGGTCTCGGAGCGTCAGTTACCTGCTACGGGCGGTGCCACATTGGTAAAGGATGCGCGTGTGGCCAAGTTTTTTCCCGTGAAGATTTGAAGCGATCACAACTCGGTTACTAAGGTCAGGCCCGAGCCTTCATGCAGTTGATCATCCAACCGGGATGAACAGTGAAGGAACCGCCGAGTCCGCGGCGTTCACGCGGAGCCGGGGATCCCAGTTCCCCCACCACCCGGTAGGCGGCTGAAGGAAGAAGGAGCTCGCCCCCGTGGCGTCCCACCGTCGACCCAAGCAGCCGAGCCGCACGCGCGTCACCGTGTTCACCGCGACCGCCGCCGCTGCGGTCGCCCTGTCCTCCCAGGCCGCCCAGGCCGCGCCGAAGCAGACCAAGGAAGAAGTCAAGTCCGAGGTCGACAAGCTCTACGAGCAGGCGGAGCAGGCCACCGAGAAGTACAACGGTGCCAAGGAGGACCAGCAGAAGCTGCAGAAGGAGGTCGACCGCCTCCAGGACAAGGTCGCCCGTGGCCAGGAAGACCTGAACAAGCTCCGCAAGGGCATCGGCACGGTGGCCTCGGGCCAGTACCGCAGCGGAAGCATCGACCCCTCGGTGCAGCTCTTCCTCTCCGGCGACCCGGACACCTATCTGGAGAAGGCCTCCACGCTCGACCAGTTGAGCGGCAAGCAGGCCTCGCAGCTGAAGGTCATCGCGGACAAGCAGCGCACCCTGTCCCAGGAGCGCGAAGAGGCCGCCGGCAAGATCAAGGACCTCTCCGACACCCGTAAGGCGCTGGGTGACAAGAAGGACGAGATCCAGGGCAAGCTCGCCAAGGCGCAGAAGCTGCTCAACACCCTCACCGCCAAGGAGCGCGCGGCGCTCCAGGCCAAGGAGGAGCGCGCCAACCGCGCCAACAGCCGGGTCGACCTCGGCAGCGCCGTCCCCAGCTCGCAGCGGGCCGCCGCGGCCCTCGCCGCCGCGAAGACGAAGATAGGCTCGCCCTACGTCTGGGGCGCCACCGGCCCGTCCTCCTTCGACTGCTCGGGCCTGACCTCCTGGGCGTACCAGCAGGCCGGCCAGTCGCTGCCGCGCACCTCGCAGGAGCAGGCGACCGCCGGCACCCAGATCGGCCGCGGCCAGCTCAAGCCCGGCGACCTGGTGCTCTTCTACAGCGACCTGCACCACATCGGCCTGTACGCGGGCAACGGCCAGGTGCTGCACGCGCCGAAGCCGGGCGCCGCGGTGCGCTTCGAGTCGATGGACAACATGCCCTTCATGTACGGCGTCCGCGTCTGACATGTACGGCGTCCGCGTCTGACGCGCTACGCGGCCGACGCTGCGTGACGACGGGCGGCTCCGACACGCCGGAAACGTCCGAACGTGCCGCCCGATCGGGGGAATTGCGGCAGCCGCCCCTGACTTACCGCCTCGCCGGTGACCTGCACAGTCACCGGCGAGGCGGATTTTTGTGCGGGTTCGGAGGTCTTTGGCCGGGGTGTACCGGCGCGATTACTGTCTGCCCTCGCAGCCGCCGGACACGGACCGCCCGCCCCGGGCGGCAGGGGCTGCACGGGAAGGGAGTGCGGCCTCACGTGGCGTCCCACCGCCGTTCCTCGCCGGCCGGCCCGCAGGGCCCGGCACGGATCACGCTGATGTCGGCCGCCGCCGCGGCCACCGCCGCCGCGCTGACCGCGGTCCCGGCGACCGCCGACCCCGGTACCGGCACCGGCCGCACCGCGAGCCACGCGCAGCTCACCTCGCGCGTCGACGCGCTCTACGCCCGCGCTGAACGGGCCACCGAGCGGTACAACGGCGCCAAGGAACGCACCGCCGAGCTGCGCGACCAGGTGGCGGTACTCCAGGACCGCGCGGCCCGCGCCCAGGAACGCGTGAACCGCCTGCACGACCGGCTCGGCGCGATGGCCGCCGCCCAGTACCGCTCCGGCGGCGTGGACCCCTCGCTCGCCCTGATGCTCTCCGCGCGCCCCGCCGACTACCTCGACAAGGCGCAGACCCTGAACCGGCTCGGCACCGCCCAGGCCGGACGGCTGAACCGGCTGGTGGACGCCGAGCGGGTGCTGCAGCGCGAGCGCCGGGAGGCCGCCGGCCGGCTGGCCCGGCTGGAGGAGGCCCGGCGCGCCGTCGCCCGCCACAAGCACGCCGTCGAGCGGAAACTCGGCGCGGCCCGGCAGCTGCTCGCCTCCCTGCCCGCGCGCGACCGGGCGGCCTACGCCCGCGCCTCGCGCGGCGCCCGCGACGGTGTGCTCCCGGAGCTCACCGAACTCTCGGGGCTCTCCGGCCGGTCCGCGCTCGCGGTGGCCGCGGCCCGCTCGGCGGTCGGCGCCCCGTACGTCTGGGGCGCCTCGGGCCCGCGCTCCTTCGACTGCTCCGGGCTGATGCAGTGGGCGTACGCCAGAGCTGGGGTCTCCCTGCCGCGCACCTCGCAGGCGCAGCGGTACGCCGGACGCCAGGTCCCGCTGTCCCAGGCCCGCCCCGGCGACCTCGTCATCTACCGCTCCGACGCCAGCCACGTCGCGATGTACGTGGGCAACGGGCAGGTCGTGCACGCGCCGCACCCGGGCGCGCAGGTGCGGTACGACCCGGTCGGCATGATGCCGGTGTCCGGGGTGACCCGGGTCTGAGGCCGGTCCCACCGGAAGCGGCTGACGAGCGTCCGAATGTTGTCCGCCGGTATCCGCTCACGCGTACGATTCGGCGCGTGGTGGAAATGCGGCGGCCGTACCGGCGGCACACGGCGGTGACCTGGGCGGCGGCCTGTCTGGCCCTGCTGCTCGCGGTGCTCACGGGCTGCGGCGGCCCCTCCCGCGAAGTGACCGACAGTACGGCCGTGCGGCAGGTGCTGGACGCTCGCGCCGCCGCCGTCCGCGACCGGGACGAAGGCGCCTTCCTCGCCTCGGTGGACCCGGCGGCGGACGGCTTCCGGGACCGGCAGCGGGCGATGTTCGCGAACCTGCGTGGCGTGCCGCTCGCCGACTGGCGCTACCGCCTCGTGCGCACCGGCGCCTTCCCGCTCCCCGCCGCGGCGGGCGGCGGCCCCCGCGTCGCCGCCGAGGTCCGGCTCCGCTACCGCCTCGCCGGATACGACACCGCGCCCGTCACGGCCGTCCAGTACCTCACCCTCACCCGGCGCGACGGCCACTGGCGGATCACCTCGGACACCGACGGCGCGCCGAACGGCAAGCGGACGGCGCGTCAGCTGTGGGACCAGGGCCGGGTCCGGCTCGTGCGCGGCGAGCGCAGCCTGGTGCTGGGCACCGGGCAGTCCGCGGCGCGGCTGCGCGAGCTGGCCCGGCGCACGGACGCCGCGGTGCCGGCCGTCGCGGACGCCTGGCCGGGCCGCTGGTCGCGCAAGGTGGTGGTCGAGGCGCCGGACTCGGTGCGCCGCATGGCCGAGCTGCTGGGCTCCTCGGACGACTCCGCGTACACGGGGATCGCGGCCGTCACCACGGGCGAGGCGGGCGCCTCGAACCGGGCACCGGCGGACCGGGTGATCGTGAACCCGCAGGCGTACGGGGAGCTGAGCGACCTCGGCCGCCGCATCGTCCTCACCCACGAGACGACCCACGTCGCCACGCGTGCCGTGACGACGGCCGCCACCCCGCTGTGGCTCTCCGAGGGCTTCGCCGACTGGACCGCCTACCGCACGGCACGGCGCACGCCGCGCGCCGCCGCACCGGAACTGACCCGCGCGGTGGCCGCGGGCCGCCTGCCGGAGCGGCTGCCGACCGCGGCGGACTTCACCTTCGACGCGGGCGCCGACCGCCTGAACCGCGCGTACGAGGGCGCCTGGCTGGCCTGCCGCCTGATCGCCGACACGTGGGGCGAGGACCGCTTGGTGGCCTTCTATCGGGCGATGGCCCATGCGCCCGAGGGCGCGGCGGGCCTGGACCGGACGATGCGCGAGGAGCTGCATCTCTCAACGGCAGAGTTCACGGCCAAGTGGCGAACGTACGTGCAGCGTGCGCTGGGCTGAGGTACGAGGTCCGTACCTTTCCCGCCGCTGTGGTTGCTCGCGCAGTTCCCCGCGCCCCTCACGGGGCGCCCCATGCGGCACGCGCTACTGTCGGCCCTGATGGACAAGACCCTCATCGTCACGAACGACTTCCCGCCCCGCCCCGGCGGCATCCAGGCATTCCTGCACAGCATGGCGCTGCGTCTCGACCCGGAGAAGGTCGTCGTCTACGCCTCGACCTGGAAGCGCGGCGCGGACGGCACCGCGGCCACCGCGGCCTTCGACGCGGCGCAGCCGTACCCCGTCTTCCGTGACCGCACCACGATGCTCCTGCCGACCCCCCGGGTGACCCGCCGCGCAGCGGCCCTGCTGCGCGAACACGGCTGTACGTCCGTGTGGTTCGGCGCCGCGGCCCCGCTCGGGCTGATGGCGCCCGCGCTGCGCGCGGCCGGCGCGCGCCGGATCGTGGCCACCACCCACGGCCACGAGGCGGGCTGGGCGCAGCTGCCGGGCTCGCGGGAGCTGCTGCGGCGGATCGGCGAGGGCACGGACACGATCACGTACCTGGGCGAGTACACCCGCTCCCGGATCGCGCGGGCGCTGACCCCCGCGGCCGCCGGGCGGATGGCCCAACTGCCGCCCGGCGTGGACGAGAAGACCTTCCACCCCGGCTCCGGCGGCGAGGAGGTACGGGCCCGCCTGGGGCTCGCCGACCGCCCGGTCGTGGTGTGCGTGTCCCGGCTCGTGCCGCGCAAGGGCCAGGACACCCTGATCGAGGCCATGCCGCGGATCCGGGCGGCGGTGCCGGGCGCGGCCCTGCTGATCGTGGGCGGCGGCCCGTACGAGAAGGACCTGCGCGCCCTCGCGGACAACCGCGGTGTGGCCGACGACGTGTACTTCACCGGCGCCGTCCCGTGGGAGGAGCTGCCCGCCCACTACGGCGCGGGCGACGTCTTCGCGATGCCCTGCCGCACCCGGCGCGGCGGCCTGGACGTGGAGGGCCTGGGCATCGTCTACCTGGAGGCGTCCGCCACCGGGCTGCCGGTCGTGGCGGGCGACTCGGGCGGTGCCCCGGACGCGGTGCTGGACGGCGAGACCGGCTGGGTCGTGCCGGGCGGCTCCCCGACCGCCGCCGCCGACCGCATCGTCCCCCTCCTCCAGGACCCGGCCCTGCGCCGCCCCATGGGCGAGCGCGGCCGCGCCTGGGTCGAGGAGAAGTGGCGCTGGGACCTGCTGGCTGAACGCCTGAAGGAGCTGCTCTAGCCCCCGGGAACGAGGGCAGCCGCTCCGGAACGACGCCGGCCGGCCCGCGGACAAGCGGGCCGGCCGACGTCGTACGTACGGGGCGCTCAGCCCCGGTACAGCGCTTCGATGTCCTCGGCGAAGTCCTTCGCGACCACGTTGCGCTTGAGCTTGAGCGACGGGGTGACGTGCCCCGACTCCTCGGTGAACTGGTTCGGCAGGACGCGGAACTTGCGTACCGACTCGGCGCGCGAGACCGCCGCGTTGCCGTCGTCCACCGCGCGCTGGACCGCGGCCAGCAGCTCCGGGTCCTCGGTCAGCTCGGCGGCGCTCTTGCCCACCTTGCCGTGCTCCGTGGCCCAGCGCGGCAGGAACTCCTCGTCGAGGGTGACCAGCGCGCCGACGAAGGGCCGGCCGTCGCCGACGACCATGCACTCGGCCACCAGCGCGTGCGCTCGGATGCGGTCCTCGATGACGGCGGGCGCGACGTTCTTGCCGCCGGCCGTCACCAGGATCTCCTTCTTGCGCCCGGTGATCGCGAGGTAGCCGTCCTCGTCCAGGGTGCCGATGTCACCGGTGTGGAACCAGCCGTCGGACAGCGCTTCCGCCGTGGCCTGCTCGTTGTTCCAGTACGTGGTGAAGAGGTGCTCGCCGTGCAGAAGGACCTCGCCGTCGTCGGCGATGCGGACGACGGAGCCGGGGAGCGGCTGGCCGACCGTGCCGATCTTCTGCCGGTCCCAGGGGTTGAAGGCGGTCGCGGCGCAGGACTCGGTCAGGCCGTAGCCCTCCAGGACGGTGAAGCCGATGCCGCGGTAGAAGTGGCCGAGCCGCTCGCCCAGCGGCGCGCCGCCGGAGATCGCGTGCGTGGCGCGGCCGCCGAGCACGGCGCGCAGCTTGCCGTAGACCAGCCGGTCGAAGACCTTGTACTTGAACTTCAGGCTCATCGACGGGCCGGCCGGGGTGTCCAGCGCGCGGCTGTAGGCGATCGCGGTGTCCGCGGCCTTGTCGAAGATCTTGCCCTTGCCGTCGGCCTGCGCCTTGGCCCGCGCGGTGTTGTAGACCTTCTCGAAGACGCGCGGCACGCCGAGCACCATCGTGGGCTTGAACGCGGCCAGTTCGTCGGTGAGGTGCTTGATGTCCGCGACGTGGCCGAGCTTGATGGGGGCCATCACGGAGGCGACCTCGACCAGGCGCCCGAAGACGTGCGCGACCGGGAGGAAGAGGAGTACGGAGGAGTCGCCGGTACGGAAGAGGGGGCGCAGCCGCTCGACGATGTTGCCGCACTCGGCGAAGAAGGCGCGGTGGCTGAGGACGCAGCCCTTGGGGCGGCCCGTCGTGCCGGAGGTGTAGACGATGGTGGCGGGGGAGTCGGCGTCGGCGAGGGCGCTGCGCGCGTCCACCTCCTCGTCCGGCATCCCGTCGCCCGCGGCGTGCAGCCGGGCTATCGCGTCCCGCTCGATCTGCCAGATGTTGGCGAGGGCCGGGAGCCGGTCGCGCACCGACTCCACCGCGGCCTCGTGCCCGGGCGTCTCCACCAGGCAGGCCACGGCGCCGGAGTCGCCCAGTATCCACTGGATCTGCTCGGGGGAGCTGGTCTCGTAGACGGGGACGGTGACCGCGCCCGCGCTCCAGATGGCGAAGTCCAGCAGCGTCCACTCGTAGCGCGTGCGGGACATCAGGCCGACACGGTCGCCGGGCCCGACGCCGGAGGCGATCAGGCCCTTGGCCACGGCGCGTACCTCGGTCAGGAACGCGGCGGCGGTGACGTCCTGCCACTGGCCGGCGACCTTGCGGCCGATGACCGCGACATCGGGGTGCTGCGCGGCATTCCGGCGGATGAGATCCGTCAGATTGCCGTCCGCGGGGACCTCGTACAGGGCCGGAAGGCTGAACTCGCGCAAGACTGCTGCTCCTCGGTGGCGCCGGCGTCACCACGCGATGCGTCAGGCCGGCTGCGGTCCATGATCAGGCAAGGGGGATTGGACTGCCCGGACGTTACCCATCGGTATGCCTTCGGGGATAGGGGGTCCCGCCCAGATGTTTTATGCGTCACACACATCCGGACGGCTTACGCGCAGCGTAGTCCAGGCTTTCGGTGACTCGGAAGTAACCGCAGGTGAGGGGGGTCTCCCGGCAGCCGTTCCGGGGGCCTAATCTGAGCCGTATGCGCGTACATGTGGTCAGTGACGTACATGGCAACAGCCGGGACCTCGCCACCGCGGGGGAGGGGGCCGATGCCCTGGTCTGCCTCGGCGACCTGGTCCTCTTCCTGGACTACGCCGACCACTCGCGCGGCATCTTCCCCGACCTCTTCGGCACCGAGAACGCCGACCGGCTCGTCGAACTGCGCACGGCCCGCCGCTTCGAGGAGGCGCGTGAGCTGGGCCGCAGGCTGTGGGCGGGGCGGGACCGGCACGCCGCCATCGAGGGCGCGGTGCGCAAGCAGTACGCCGAAATGTTCGCCGCGTTCCCCACTCCGACGTACGCCACCTACGGCAATGTCGATCTCCCCCGTCTTTGGCCGGAGTTCGCCGGTCCCGGCACCGCCGTCCTGGACGGCCAGCGGGTGGAGATCGGCGGCCGGGTCTTCGGCTTCGTCGGCGGCGGCCTGCGGACCGCGATGAACACGCCCTTCGAGATCAGCGACGAGGAGTACGCCGCGAAGGTCGAGGCGGTCGGCGAGGTGGACGTGCTGTGCACCCACATCCCGCCCGACGTCCCCGACCTCTGCTACGACACCGTCGCCCGCCGCTTCGAACGCGGCAGCCGCGCCCTCCTCGACGCCATCCATCGCACCCGCCCGCGCTACTCCCTCTTCGGCCACGTCCACCAGCCGCTGTCCCGCCGGATGCGGATCGGCCGGACAGAATGCATCAATGTCGGGCATTTCAATGCCACTGGGACGCCATTCGCGCTGGAGTGGTGACCCGCGCGGCCCGTGGACACCCGCGGATACCCGTGGACACCCGTGGCGCACCGGGCCACGCCCGCGGACCGCGGGTCGGGGCGGCCCCCGCCGCGCGGTAGCCTTCAGCAGCAGGGTCGGACACGGTCGTCCGCACCGTCCGGACACGGGCCCCACGAGTCGGCGCACCGGCATGAATCGGCATGGAGGAGTCACGGCGATGGCCGAACACACCAGCTCTAGCATCACGATCGAGGCGGTACCCGCCGATGTGATGGGAGTGATCGCCGACTTCGACCGCTATCCGGAATGGACCGGTGAGGTCAAGGAGGCCGAGGTACTGGAGAAGGACGACCAGGGCCGCGCGCAGCAGGTCCGGCTCGTGCTGGACGCCGGCGCCATCAAGGACGACCACACCCTCGCCTACACCTGGACCGGCGAGCACGAGGTCGCCTGGTCGCTCGTCAAGTCCCAGATGCTGCGCGCCCTGGACGGTTCCTACCGCCTCGCGCCGCTGGACGGCGGGGCGCGTACGGAGGTCACGTACCAGCTCACCGTCGACGTCAAGATCCCGATGCTCGGCATGATCAAGCGCAAGGCCGAGAAGGTCATCATCGACCGCGCGCTGGCCGGCCTGAAGAAGCGCGTCGAGAGCGGCGCCCCGGGCTCCTCCGACGAGGCCGCGAGCGGCTGAGCGTGCGCACGGTCCTCGTCACCGGCCCCGGCGGCGCGGGCCGCACCACCGTCGCCGCCGCCACCGCCCTCGCGGCGGCCCGGCGGCAGCGCGTCCTCTTCCTCACCCTGGAGAGCGGCGTCCCCGAGGCGGTCCTCGGCACGCCGCTGACCGGCGAGCCCACCGAGCCCGCGCCCGGCCTGTGGGCTCTGAGAGTCGACACCGCCGACCACTTCCGCCGCGAGTTCCTGGCCTTCCAGGAGCGCGCGGCGGCCGCGCTCGACCTGCTGGGCGCCACCCCGCTGGACGAGGACGAGCTCACCGAACTCCCCGGCGCGGAGATCTTCGCGCTGCTGCACGCGCTGCGCGCCGCGCACGAGGCCGGCGCCTGGGACCTGGTCGTCGTCGACCTGCCGCCCGCCGACCGGGCCGTCCGGCTGCTCGCCCTGCCCGAGCAGGCCCGCCGGGGCCTGCGCCGGCTGCTGCCCGCCGAGCGGCAGGCGGCCCGCGCGCTGCGCCCGGTGCTCGCCCAGCTCGCCGGGGTCCCGATGCCCGCGCAGAAGGTGTACGAGACCGCCGCGCGCTGGGAAGGCGAACTGGCCGCCGTGCAGGCGGTCATCGAGGACCCGGGCACCAGCGTCCGGCTGGTCGTCGAGCCCGGCCCGGCCGGCGCCGCCGACCTGCGCACCACCCGCGCCGGCCTCGCCCTCTTCGGCCACCGGCTGGACGCCGTGGTCGCCAACCGGCTGCTGCCCGCAGGCTCCGCCGACCCGTTCCTGGCCGGACTCTCCGGTCAGCAGCAGGCCGCCCTGAAGGAGCTGCGGGAGGAGTTCGCCGGGGTGCCGGTGCACGAGGTACCGCACCTGGGCCGCGATCCCCGCGGGACGGCGGAGCTGGCCGAGCTGGCCGAGCTGATCGGCGGGCCGGACGGCGCCGCGGACTGTGCCGCGGAGGGTGCCACGGACGGCGGTACGCGCCGCGCGGACCTCGACGGGACCGTGGCGGACCGCCTCGCCGAGGACGGGCTGCTGGTCTGGCGGCTGCCGCTGCCCGGCGCGGCCCGTGACGCCCTCGGCCTGGTCCGCCGCGGCGACGAACTGATCATCACGGTCGGCCCCTTCCGGCGCATCCGTACGCTCCCCTCCGCGCTGCGCCGCTGCACCGTCTCCGGCGCCGGGCTGCGCGACGGGGTACTGCACGTCCGTTTCACCCCCGACCCCGACCTGTGGCCCCGAGAGCGCGGCGGGCCGTCCGGTCAATGAACGAACGGTGCAGGTCCCGGGCTCCGGGGCCGGTGAGTACCGCCATTCCGGTAACGTCGGAAGCACCCGCACTCCGACGTACCGCCGCCAGGAGCCCGTCATGAGCGATGACACCGAGCGCCCCGCCGACAACCCCCACCGGCCGGACCACGACGCCTGGGAACAGGCATGCGCCGAGGACCTGGCGGCGGAGCGGGCCCGCCACCGTACCGAGCACGGCCGGCAGCCGGGCAGCGCCGCCGAGGAGCTGCGCAAGCTCGCCGAGGCCGTCACCGACAAGCTCGCCGGCATCCAGCTGCCCGGCGCGGTCGGCGGCATGGCCGCGAAGGGCGCGGTCAACCAGTTCCTCCAGCAGGCCAGGGCCGCCGTCGAGCCGGTTATCGAGCGCAACCCCGACGTCTTCGACCACCTCGCGGCGGCCGGCTCCGAGCTGCTCGCCGCCTACCGCTCCGCCGTCGAGGCGGGCGAGCGCCGCTGGACCCGGGGCGCCGCCGACGACCGGGACGCCACGGCACGCGGCCCGCGGGCGGAAGGCCCGGAGCGCCCCGGCGGCGGACCGCGCGACGACGACGGCCCCGCGGGCGCGGGCGGCAGCGAGCGGATCGACCTCGACTAGCGGACCGGTCTTTATCGGAGGACCGGCCCGGACCGGTCCTCTCCGACAGGTCCGCTGCGGCGGTCAGGTGTCCGGCTGGTGATCCATTGGCCTCCGGTGGGCCCCCGGCTCCGGTACGGTTGTCCGTTGGCGGGGTTCGACCGGAAAACTGAGGGACACATGGGACTCACCATCGGCGTCGACATCGGCGGCACGAAGATCGCGGCCGGCGTGGTCGACGAAGAGGGCACGATCCTCGAGACGTGCAAGGTGCCGACCCCGCCGACCTCCCAGGCGCTGACCGAGGCCATCGCCGACGCGGTCCGCAGCGTCGGGGCCGGCCATCAGGTCGAGGCCGTCGGCATCGGCGCCGCCGGGTACGTCGACGAGAAGCGCGCCACGGTGCTCTTCGCCCCGAACATCAACTGGCGCCACGAGCCGCTCAAGGACAACGTCGAGCAGCGCGTCGGCCTCCCCGTCGTGGTGGAGAACGACGCGAACGCCGCGGCCTGGGGCGAGTACAAGTTCGGCGCCGGCCAGGGCCACAGCGATGTCATCTGCATCACGCTCGGCACGGGCCTCGGCGGCGGCATCATCATCGGCAACAAGCTGCGCCGCGGCCGCTTCGGCGTCGCCGCGGAGTTCGGCCACATCCGGGTCGTCCCCGACGGCCTGCTCTGCGGCTGCGGCAGCCAGGGGTGCTGGGAGCAGTACGCCTCCGGGCGCGCGCTCCTGCGGTACGCCAAGCAGCGCGCCTTCGCGACCCCGGAGAACGCCAAGGTCCTGCTGAGCCTGGGCGACGGCACCTCCGAGGGCATCGAGGGCCGGCACATCAGCGAGGCCGCGCGCCACGGCGACGCGGTCGCCATCGACTCGTTCCGCGAGCTGGCCCGCTGGGCCGGCGCGGGCCTGGCCGACCTCGCCTCGCTCTTCGACCCCTCCGCCTTCATCGTCGGCGGCGGCGTCTCCGACGAGGGCGAGCTGGTCCTGGACCCGATCCGCAAGTCCTTCCGGCGCTGGCTGGTCGGCAATCAGTGGCGGCCGCACGCACAGGTGCTCGCCGCGCAGCTGGGCGGCAAGGCCGGCCTGGTCGGCGCCGCCGACCTCGCGCGCCAGGGCTGACGCGGTGGTGGCCGAGCGCCCGGAGACCGAGGCCGGATTCCCGCGGTCCGTTACCGAGTCCGACGGCTCGGCCGTCGTCCGTGTGCTCAGCTACAACATCCGCTCGATGCGTGACGACCGGGCGGCGCTCGCCAGGGTCATCCGGGCCTGCGCCCCCGACGTCGCGCTCATCCAGGAGGCGCCGCGCTTCTTCCGCTGGCGGAAGGCCGCGGCGGCCCTGGCCCGGGAATCGGAGCTGGTGTACGCCACGGGCGGCGCGACCGCCTGCGGCCCGCTGATCCTCACCTCGCTCCGCGCCCACGTGGAGCGCGCCGAGGACATCCTGCTGCCGAAGTCCCCGGGGCTGCACCGGCGCGGCTTCGCGACCGCGGTGCTGCGCATCGGGGGAGCGCGGCTCGGCGTGCTCAGCGCGCACCTGAGCCTGAGCGCGGCGGAGCGGTACGAGCAGGCGGGGCTGCTCCTGGAACGGCTCGCGCTGCTGGACGCGCCGCACGCGGTGGCCGGCGGCGACATCAACGACCGGCCCAAGGGCCGCAGCTTCCGGCGGCTGGCCGGTTCGCTGACGGACGCCTGGCAGGCCGCGCCCTGGGGCGGCGAGTACACCTCCACGCCGCACGATCCGCACCAGCGCATCGACGGGGTGTTCACGACCTCCGGCGTCGAGGTCCTGGCGTGCGGCGTACCGATCGACCTGCCGGGCGTCGAGGAAGCCGACCTGCGGGCGGCATCCGATCACTTGCCGGTGCTGGCGGCGCTACGGGTACCGGCCCCGTAAGGGGCGCGGGGCGTGTCGATATGCGGCTCCGCCGCGTGGGCGCGACCAGCCACGACGGTGGAGCCACCGTCAGACGACCGCACCACCCCCGGGCCGGGGTTCATCGTCATCATCGCCCTTCATACGGGCGACAAGCGTCGCGAAGCCGCCCAGGAATCCGCCGATCCCCAGCGTGGTGATCCACCACGTCACCGGCTGCTGGAGCAGCATCATGACGATCAGCAGCAGCGGGCCGCCCAGCACCGCGATCCAGGCGAACTTGGTCGTCACGTCGGCCTGCGGCAGCGGCGGCGGTTCGGGCGGTGTGAAGTGGCCCTCGCCGTCCTCGTCGTCCTCGTCGAAGTCGTCGTCGGAGGGCTTGTCGGCAGACCAGTCGCGCGGCCCGACGCCCGGCGCGTACACGATGAAGCTGCCGGGCCGGTCGCCGGAGGCGTCCCCGGGCCGGCCGGCGGGACCGCTCTCCGGCCGCTCGGCGGGCGGCGCGTCGCCCGCCGCCTCCCCGGCGCCCGGCTGCGGCTCGGACTGCGGCTCGGGCCGCGGCTCCGGCTCCAGGTTGAAGCCCTTCTCCAGGTCCAGGTCGGTCACCGGGCGCTCCGGCTCGCCGGCCTCCGGCCGCACCGAGACGGGCGCGGACGGCCGGTCCTCCGGCGCGGGAAAGGCCGGCTCCTCCCCGTAGGAGGCCACGATCTCTGCCCAGGCGGCGTCCTCGTCCAGAGGATCGCGCGGGTCACGCTCCCCCACTGGTGGTCGTCCCCTCCCCCTTCACGGCCGGTGCGAGGCGCGCGATGAAGTCGTAGGTGTCCTCGAAGATCTGCTCGGCGTCGTGGTCCAGCGTCGCGACGTGATAGCTGCGCTCCAGCAGCTTCTGCCGCAGATCCTTGGACGAGACCCGGCTCATGATGCGCTCGGAGTCGGCCGGCGGCACCACGTGGTCCTGCGGGCTGGTCATCACCAGCAGCGGCTGGGTGACCTGCGGCAGCTCGGCGTCCACCAGGCGGAAGAACTGCCGTACGGAGTGCGCGGCGTGCAGCGGTACCCGGTCGTAGCCGGTCTCCATCGCGTTCGCCTGGCAGATGTCGCTGGTCAGACCCTTGGTCGTACGGACGACATGGCGCAGCACCGGGAGCAGCGGGGCCGCCGCGTCGTGCACCTTGTTCGCCGGGTTCACCACGACCATGCCGCTGATCGCGTCGCCGTGCCGGGCGGCCAGCCGCAGCGTCAGCGCGCCGCCCATGGACAGGCCGCAGACGAAGACCTGGTCGCACGTGCCGGTCAGCGCGCGCAGCTCGCGGTCCACCTCGGCGTACCAGTCCTGCCAGGTGGTGACCTGCAGGTCCTGCCAGCGGGTGCCGTGCCCGGGCAGCAGCGGCAGCGAGACGGTGAGGCCGCGGGCCGCGAGGTACTCGGCCCAGGGGCGGACGGACTGCGGGGAACCGGTGAACCCGTGGCAGACGAGGACGCCGACCCGACCGCCTTCATGGCGGAACGGCTCGGCCCCGGGGAGGAGCGGCACCGGAGGACTCCGTTCGGTAAAGGGAAAGCGTTCAGTAAAGGCGAGGTGTTCGGTGAAAGAGGAGCGCCGGCCTGCGGCGAGAAGCTGGTAACTGCAGGGTACGCAAAGCCCAGCCGCCCGGATAGGTCCGCAGGGAAGGGTGTGCCGTACGGGGAGCGGCGGTGCCACGCACGGTGAGGAGGCGGGCCGCCGCGCGGGTTAAGGTCTTTGCGTCGGACACAGAAGGAGTGGCGTTGATCTACGGCGCAATGAAGTTTTCCATCGGCAACTCGCTGAAGCTGGCGTTCCGCCCCTGGGTCGAGGGCCTGGAGAACATCCCCGCCGAGGGGCCCGCGATCCTGGCGAGCAACCACCTGTCCTTCTCGGACTCCTTCTTCCTGCCCGCGGTGCTCGACCGGAAGGTCACCTTCATCGCCAAGGCCGAGTACTTCACCTCGCCCGGCGTCAAGGGCAAGCTGACCGCCGCGTTCTTCAAGGGCGTGGGCCAGCTGCCGGTGGACCGCTCCGGCGGGCGCGGCGCCGGCGAGGCGGCGATCAAGAGCGGCATCGAGGTGCTGGAGCGCGGCGAGCTGTTCGGGATCTACCCCGAGGGCACCCGCTCGCCCGACGGCCGGCTCTACCGCGGCAAGCCCGGCGGCCTGGCCCGGGTGACGCTGGCCACCGGCGCGCCGGTGATCCCCGTGGCGATGATCGACACGGAGAAGGTGCAGCCGCCCGGCAAGGTCGTGCCGAAGATGATCCGGCCCGGCATCCGCATCGGCAAGCCGCTGGACTTCAGCCGGTACCACGGCATGGAGGGCGACCGCTTCATCCTGCGGTCGGTCACCGACGAGGTCATGTACGAGATCATGAAGCTGTCGGGCCAGGAGTACGTCGACATCTACGCGACCGCCGCCAAGCGGCAGATCGCCGAGGCCGCCAAGAAGCAGGCCGAGGCGGAGAAGGCGGCGAAGAAGTCCGGCGCCTAGGCGTCCGGCGAGGGGTGGCCAGATGACAGCGGAGGACCGGATACCCGCCGCGGCGGGGACGGCCGGCACAACGGCGGTGCGCACGGCGGAGGGCACGGCGGAGGGCGCGCGGGGCCGCGCCCGGCAGCCGCGGGTGCTGCGGATGTCCGTCGAACTCCCGCTGTGGCGGGCGCTGACGGGGTACCGCGTGCTCACCCTGGTCTACGCCCTGGTGATCTTCTCCCTCAACTACACCGAGTACGCGCATCCGTTGGGCGGCGCCGCGTACATGGCGGTGCTCACGCTGTGGATGGTGCTGACCTGGCGCTGCACCACCTCCGCCGAACGCTGCAGCCGCCGCTTCCTCTTCGGCGACCTCGCGTTCGCGGTCGCCGGCATCCTGCTCACGCCGCTCGTCGACACCCACGCGCGGATCGTGGGCGGCGCGCCCACGCTGCCGTCGATATGGACGGCCGGGGCGGCGCTGGGCTTCGCGATCAAGGGCGGCTGGCGCTGGGCGGCCGGCGCCTCCTCCGTGGTGGCGGTGGCCAACCTCGTCGAGCGCCAGGAGTTCGCCCGCGACACCGTCCACAACGTGCTGCTGGTGTGGGTCGCGAGCGTGGCGATCGGTTACGTCGTCGAGGTCGCCAGGGCCAGTGAGCGCACGCTCGCGCGCGCCCTGCAGATCGAGGCGGCCACCCGCGAGCGCGAGCGGCTGGCCCGCGACATCCACGACAGCGTGCTCCAGGTGCTGGCGATGGTGCAGCGGCGCGGCGCCGCGCTCGGCGGCGAGGCGGCGGAGCTGGGCAGGATGGCGGGCGAGCAGGAGGTCGCGCTGCGCACGCTGGTCTCCAGCGGGCTGGTGCCCGCGAAGCGGCGGGCGACGGCTCCGGACGCGGCGGGCACGGCGGGCACGCCGCACGAGGACGGCGAGGCGGACGGGCCCTCGTACGGGGACAACTGCGTGCCCGAGGGGGAGGAGGCGCTCGCCGACGAGCCGTGCGACGTGCGGGCGCTGCTCGCGCCGCACGCGGGCGCCGGGGTCACCTTCTCCGAGCCGGGCGCCCCGGTGTGGCTGGCGGCGGCGCGTGCGGCGGAGCTGGCCGCCGCTGTCAGTGCCGCGTTGGACAATGTACGGGTGCACGCGGGGGCCGGCGCCCACGCGTGGATCCTGGTCGAGGACGAGCCGGAGGCGGTGCTCGTGACGGTGCGGGACGACGGCCCGGGCATCCCCGAGGGCCGGCTCGCCGACGCCGAGCGCGAGGGCCGGCTCGGGGCCGCGCTCTCCATCCGGGGGCGGCTGCGGGACCTCGGCGGCCGCGCCGAGTGGATCTCGGTCCCCGGCCAGGGCACGGAAGTGGAGCTGACGGTTCCCAAGGGCGGGGCGCCCGAGGGCGGACGACGGGCGAAGGCAGGCGCATGAGTGAGCCGCAGGGCGTGAAGGTCATGGTGGTCGACGACCATCCGATGTGGCGGGACGCGGTGGCCAGGGACCTGGCCGAGGCCGGGCTCGACGTGGTCGCGACCGCGGGCGACGGCCCGCAGGCCATCCGCAGAGCCCAGGCCGCCGGGCCCGACGTGCTGGTCCTGGACCTCAACCTCCCGGGGATGCCCGGCGTCGAGGTCTGCCGCGAGCTGGTCGGCGCCAACCCCCGGCTGCGGGTCCTGGTGCTGTCCGCGAGCGGCGAGCACGCGGATGTCCTGGAGGCCGTGAAGTCCGGCGCGACCGGCTATCTGGTGAAGTCCGCCAGCACGGCGGAGCTGATCGAGGCGGTGCGCTCCACCGCCGTCGGCGACCCGGTGTTCACCCCGGGCCTGGCCGGGCTGGTGCTGGGGGAGTACCGCAGGCTGGCGAGCGATCCCGCCCCGGCCACCGAGGACGAAGCGGGCGCGCCCCGGCTCACCGAGCGCGAGACCGAGGTGCTGCGCCTGGTCGCCAAGGGCCTCTCGTACAAGCAGATCGCCGAGCGCCTGGTCATCTCGCACCGCACGGTGCAGAACCACGTCCAGAACACCCTCGGCAAGCTCCAGCTGCACAATCGCGTCGAGCTGGTCCGGTACGCGATAGAGCGCGGGCTCGACACGCCCTGAGCGCCCCGGCACGGACCGCTCGTACGAGTGAACGGCACGGCCCCGCACCCCGGAAAATCACCGGAATCAGCCCCTCGTCCCTCTCCTGGGTGACCTGGATCACCATTAGCGTGACCCGCGTCGGTCCATGCACGGGACGAAGGGAAGAAGCGATGCGGGTAGGAGTGCTTACCGGTGGCGGCGACTGCCCCGGTCTGAACGCGGTCATCCGGGCGGTGGTGCGCAAGGGCACCCAGGAGTACGAGTACGAGTTCGTGGGCTTCCGGGACGGCTGGCGCGGGCCGCTGGAGGGCGACACGGTACCGCTGGACATCCCCGCGGTCCGCGGCATCCTGCCCCGCGGCGGCACGATCCTGGGGTCCTCGCGCACCAACCCCTTCAAGCAGGAGGAGGGCGTCCGGCGGATCCGGGAGAATCTCGCCAAGCAGGAGATCGACGCGCTGGTCACGATCGGCGGCGAGGACACCCTCGGCGTCGCCGCGCGGCTGTCGGCCGAGCACGGCATCGCGTGCGTCGGCGTCCCCAAGACCATCGACAACGACCTCTCGGCCACCGACTACACCTTCGGCTTCGACACCGCCGTGGGCGTCGCCACCGAGGCCATCGACCGGCTGCACACCACCGCCGAGTCGCACATGCGGGTCCTGGTCGTGGAGGTCATGGGGCGGCACGCGGGCTGGATCGCGCTCCACTCCGGGCTGGCGGGCGGCGCCAACGCCATCCTCATCCCCGAGCAGCGCTTCGACATCGACCAGGTCTGTGCCTGGGTCGAGTCCCGCTTCAAGGTGCGGTACGCGCCGATCGTGGTCGTCGCCGAGGGCGCCATGCCCAAGGACGGCCAGATGGTCCTGAAGGACGACTCCACCGACTCCTTCGGGCACGTCCGGCTCTCGGGGGTGGGGGAGTGGCTGGCCAAGGAGATCGAGCGGCGCACGGGCAAGGAGGCGCGCACGACCGTACTCGGCCACACCCAGCGCGGCGGCACCCCCAGCGCCTTCGACCGCTGGCTGGCCACCCGCTTCGGGCTGCACGCCATCGACGCCGTGCGCGACGGCGACTTCGGGACGATGGTCGCGCTGCGCGGCACGGACATCGTGCGGGTGCCCCTCGGCGAGGCCACCGCGAAGCTGAAGACGGTCGACCCGAAGCTGTACTCCGAGGCCGGGGTCTTCTTCGGGTAGCGCGCAGGGGCGGCGCCGCCCGTTCCGTACGGCGGCGCCGGGCGGTGGGCCGTATATTCGGCCCATCGCCTCAAGACGCCCGATACGGGGAGCGGTGGGAGGAAGCGTGGAAATCCTGGCATTCGGTGTCCAGGTCGACGAGCGGCCGCTGCTGGAGCGGGCCTTCGACGGCCACCACCAGATCCGCTGTCTCGACGTCTGCCTCAACCGCGACACGGCCCCCATCGCGGCCGGCTACGAGATCGTCACGGTCGGCGGCAACGCCGACCTGAACGCCGAGGTGCTCCAGGAACTGGCGGCCGGCGGCACGAAGATGATCGCCCAGCGCTCCACCGACCACCGCAACATCGATCTGTGCGCGGCCGCCGACCTCGGTCTGACCATCGGCCGGGTCTCCCGCTGTTCGCCGCACTCCGCCGCCGAGTTCGCCTGGTGCCTGGCGCTGGCGGTCGACCGTCGGCTGGTACGGGCCGCCCGCCGCGTCCGCGACTCCGACTTCCGGCTCGACGGACTGATGGGCCGGGACCTGCTCGGCCGCACCGCGGGCGTGCTGGGCACCGGCCGGACCGGCGCCGCCTTCGCCCGGATCGCGCACGGCTTCGGGATGCGGCTGCTCGGCTGGGACGTCGTCGAGAACCCCGCCTGCACGGAGCTGGGCATGACATACGTCGGCAAGGAAGAGCTGCTCGCCGGCTCCGACCTGGTCTCCCTGCACGTACCGCTGCTGGAGAGCACCCGGCACCTCATCGACGCCGCAGCGCTCGCCGCGATGAAGGACGACGCGGTACTGGTGAACTCCGGCCACGACGGCCTGGTGGACACCGCGGCGCTCGTCGGCACGCTCACGGCTGGACGGTTGCGCGGCGTCGCCCTGGACGGAGTCCGGGACGACACCCTCGCCCGCCTGATGCCCTTCGGGAACGTGCTGGTCACCGCTGACCAGGCGTACTTCACCGAGGACGCGGTCGGCCAGATCCTCGACACCACGGTCCGCAACGTCGAGGACTACCTGGCCGGCCGCGCGGGCGAGAACCTCCTCGTCACCCCGGAGGGGCGGCGCACCCCGGAGGGGCGGCTCACACCAGAACGGCAGCCAGCAGCTGGGAGGTGAGGGCCGCGCCGTCCAGCGTCAGCACCGACTCGGGGTGGAACTGCACCCCGGCGAAGCCCGGCCCGCGCAGCGCGTGCACGTCCCCGCTCGCCGGGTCCCGGCTCAGCTCCACGCGGTGCATGGCCAGTTCGGCGACCGCCGCCTCGTCGCAGCGCGCGGTGAAGGTGTTGTAGAAGCCGACGGTCTCCTCGCGCCCGAAGAAGTCGATCCGCTCCTGCGCGCCCTGGAACGGCACGTCCTTGCGGGCGATCTCCAGCCCGAGCACCGCGGCGATCAGCTCGTGGCCCAGGCAGACGCCGAGAAGGCCGTGCCGGTGCTCGCGGACCAGCTCGGCGGCCAGCGCGCGCAGCATCCGCATCTTCGGGTCGGCCGCGTCGGAGGGGTTGCCGGGCCCCGGGCCCAGCACGATCGGCCCTTCGTGGGCGAGCGCCGTCTCCCGCAGCCCCGGCTCGTCGTACCGCCGCACCTCCACCGTCAGCCCCGAGGTGCGCAGCAGGTGCGCCAGCATCGCGGTGAAGGTGTCCTCGGCGTCGATCACCAGCGCGTGGCCGTTCAGCGCGGCGGTCGGCGCGGTGGTCTGCATCCGCAGCCAGAACGGCGCGAGCCCGGCCCGGCGCGCGTCCAGCGCGGCCCGCACCCGCGGGTCCTCGGCCAGCCGCGGCGGCGCGGCGTCGGCGCGGCGGGACGGCGCCTCCCGTACGCCCAGCGCGGTGAGCACGCCCGCGGCCTTGGCGTGCGTCTCGGCGACCTCGCTCGCCGGGTCCGAGCCGCGTACCAGCGTCGCCCCGACCGACACCCGCAGCTGCCCGCCCGCGTCGATGTCGGCGGTGCGGATCAGGATCGGCGAGTCCAGGGTCTGCGCGCCGCCCGCGTCCCTGCCGATGAGCGCCAGCGCGCCCGCGTAGTACCCGCGCCCGCCGGGCTCGTACCGCTCGATGACCCGGCACGCGTTCTGTACGGGCGATCCCGTCACGGTCGCCGCGAACATCGTCTCCTTCAGCACCTCCCGCACGTCCAGCGACGACCGGCCGCGCAGCTCGTACTCGGTGTGCGCGAGGTGCGCCATCTCCTTCAGGCGCGGCCCGATCACGACGCCGCCCTTGTCGCCGACGGTGCACATCATCTTGAGCTCCTCGTCGACGACCATCGAGAGCTCCTCGATCTCCTTGCCGTCGGCGAGGAAGTCGAGCAGGTCCTCGGGGGTCGGGCCGCCGGCCGGGTAGCGGTAGGTCCCACTGATCGGGTTCATCACGACCGTGCCGCCGCTCATCCGGACATGTACCTCGGGGCTCGCGCCGACCAGCGTCCGCTCCCCGGTGTGCACGACGAACGTCCAGTACGCGCCGCGCTCGGTGGCCAGCAGCCGGCGGAACAGCGCGAGCGCGTCGGCCCGGCCGAAGCCCGGGATCTCGCCCTCGAAGGTCCGCCGGATCACGAAGTTCGCGCCCTCGCCCTGGCCGATCTCCCGGTCCAGCACCCGCCCGACGATCCCGGCGTACTCCTCGTCGCTCACGTCGAAGCCGCCGCCGGCGACCTGTACCGCGTGGTCCGGGAGCTGCGCCAGCGCGTCGGCGAGCGGCAGCTCGTACCGCTCCTCGGGGACCAGCGCGACCAGCGGGGTGCCGTCGTCGCGCACGTCGAAGCCGCGCTCGCGGATCTGCCGGAACGGCACCAGGGCCAGGCCCTCGGGGAGGTCGGCGAGCCGGTCGTACCCGGCGACCGGGCCGATCAGTACCTCGACCGTGTCCTGGTCGTGGCCGGGGGTGCGGCGGCGCAGCAGCGCAAAGGGCCGGTCATCGGCGAGCAGCTCGGGCAGGTGCATGGTCCTCGTCCTTCTCACACAGGGTCTGGGGAGAGGAACGGCCCGGAAAACGCCGGAAGGCCGCCCCTCGGGCGGCCTTCGCGAAGTCTGTGGTGTGCGCGCGAATCAGTGGGCCGCCGGAAGAGCGGTCCACCACCAGTTCATGGTTGTCTGCGCGAACATGCTGTGCACCCTACCCGATGGCGCGGAGGGTCGGCGGGCGCGCCGCCGGGCCTCCTCTGTGGGTCCTGTCTCATACTGCGGTCGGCGTACTGGACGCCTGCGAAGACCCCGTAATGTTGACGAGGTGACCGTGAACGCTGAAACCCACGCCGGTGGCCACACCTGGCGAGACCTGCCCGCGGCGCAGCAGCCTGACTGGCCGGACCAAGAGGCTCTGCGCGATGTGATCGCGGAGCTCGAGTCCTATCCGCCGCTCGTCTTCGCGGGCGAGTGCGACCAGCTGCGTGAGCGCCTGGGAGCCGTCGCCCGTGGTGAGGCGTTCCTGCTGCAGGGCGGCGACTGCGCCGAGGCGTTCGACGCGGTGTCGGCCGAGCACATCCGCAACAAGCTCAAGACGCTGCTCCAGATGGGCGCCGTCCTCACGTACGCCGGGTCCGTGCCCGTCGTCAAGGTCGGCCGGATCGCCGGCCAGTACAGCAAGCCGCGCTCCAAGCCGACCGAGACCCGCGACGGCGTGACGCTGCCGACGTACCGCGGCGACTCCGTCAACGGCTTCGAGTTCACCGAGGCGGCCCGGATCCCGGACCCCGAGCGGCTGAAGCGGATGTACCACGCCTCCGCCGCGACGCTGAACCTCGTGCGCGCCTTCACCACCGGCGGCTACGCCGACCTGCGCCAGGTGCACGCCTGGAACCAGGACTTCGTGAAGTCCTCGCCCTCGGGCCAGCGCTACGAGGCGCTGGCGCGCGAGATCGACCGGGCGCTGAACTTCATGAACGCCTGCGGGGTGGACCCGGAGGAGTTCAAGACCGTCGAGTTCTACGCCTCGCACGAGGCGCTGGTGCTGGACTACGAGACGGCGCTGACCCGTACGGACTCGCGCACCGGCAAGCTGTACGACGTCTCGGGCCACATGCTGTGGATCGGCGAGCGCACCCGGCAGCTGGACCACGCGCACATCGAGTTCGCCGCCCAGGTGCGCAACCCGATCGGCGTGAAGCTCGGCCCGACGACGACGCCCGAGGACGCCCTCGCGCTCATCGAGCGGCTGGACCCGGACCGCGAGCCGGGCCGGCTGACCTTCATCACCCGCATGGGAGCGGACAAGATCCGCGACAAGCTCCCCACGCTGGTGGAGAAGGTCACGGCCTCGGGCGCGCAGGTCGCGTGGATCACCGACCCGATGCACGGCAACACCTACGAGGCGGCTTCCGGCCACAAGACGCGGCGCTTCGACGACGTGCTGGACGAGGTCAAGGGCTTCTTCGAGGTCCACAAGGCGCTCGGCACGCACCCGGGCGGCATCCACGTCGAGCTGACCGGTGACGACGTCACGGAGTGCGTGGGCGGCGGCGACGAGATCTTCGTCGACGACCTGCACCAGCGGTACGAGACGGCCTGCGACCCCCGGCTGAACCGCAGCCAGTCGCTGGACCTGGCATTCCTGGTCGCGGAGATGTACCGGGACCAGTAGACGGGCGCGTAGACGCAAGGTGGGGCGCGGATTCTGTGATCCGCGCCCCACTGCGTTGTTAAGCGCCCGCCGAGGCGGGTAAGGTAAGGGTAACCTCACTCAAGATCATCCGAAGCTACGGGAAAGGTACGGGGGTGAACCGCGTGTACGTCTGCTCGTGCTTCGGCATCACCGAGGAGCAGGTGCGTGCGCACGCGGGCACGGGCGCCTGCACGCCGCGCCAGATCGCCTCCGCCTGCAAGGCCGGCACTGACTGCGGCGGCTGCGTACGCCGCATACAGGCCCTGCTGGGCCGGGGCAGCTGCCCCCGCCGCGCGCTGATCGATCAGGGGGACGCGACACCGCTGGCCGCCGATCCGGCGGAGCCCGCCGTCGCCGGGACGTCCGTCACCGAGCCGGTCGCGACCGAGATCGTCGAGCCGCCCGCCCGGTACCCCGAAGCCGCCTGAGCGCTCCCGCGGCCCGTCAGCTCGGCTGTTCGACGAGCTGCGCGATGTACAGCGGCTCCCCGAGCTTCTCCACCAGCTCCAGCTGGGTATCGAGATAGTCGATGTGGTGCTCCTCGTCGGCGAGGATGCTCTCGAAAATATTGGCCGACGTGATGTCGCCCTTGTTGCGCATGACCTCGATGCCGCGCCGCAGCCGGTCGATGGCCTCGGCCTCGATCTGCCGGTCCGCCTGGAACATCTCGGTGACCGTCTGGCCGATGCGGACGTGGAAGAGCCGCTGGTAGTTGGGCAGGCCCTCCAGGAAGAGGATCCGGTCGGTCAGGATCTCCGCGTGCTTCATCTCGTCGAACGACTCGGACCGGGTGTACTTGGCGAGCTTGGGCCAGCCGTTGTTCTCCTGCATCTTGGCGTGCAGGAAGTACTGATTGATCGCGGTCAGCTCGGCGGTCAGCTGCTCGTTGAGGAACTCGATGACCTCGGGGTCTCCCTGCATGACTGCGGGGCTCCTTCACACGTCGACTGAACAGGTGCCGGGCATCCTTGCACCGGGGCGCGCGGAGCGTCCAGTAAGTGCACGCTTAGTGGGAGTTGCCCGAATCGGTCCCGCCCTGGTCATCAGCACCCCTCCCGGTCTGACACCATGGAGGCATGGGTCAGCCGGATAGCCGCGAAGAGGAGCCTCCTCAGCTGCCTCCGGGGCAGCGTCTGCAGCGCGGATGGCCGGTCACGCACTACGGACCCGTTCCCAAGTTCCGCCCCGAGCGCTGGGAATTCCGGGTGTTCGGCGCCACGGCCGACGGTGACAAGCACTGCTGGACGCACGAGGAATTCACCTCGCTGCCGTATGCCACCGTCGTCGCCGACATGCACTGCGTGACGAAGTTCAGCATGCTGGGTGCCGAATGGGGCGGGGTGTTGACGCGTACGGTGCTCGACCTGGCGCCGCCGGCCCCCGATGTCACCCATGTGATGGTCTGGGCCGAGTACGGATTCAGCTCGAACATGCCCCTGGAGGACTTCGCCGGGGAGCGCAGCCTGTTCGCCAGCCACCGGGACGGCGAACTGCTCACCGCGGAGCACGGCTTCCCCGTACGGCTCATCGTGCCGCACCTCTATGCCTGGAAGGGCCCGAAGTGGGTGCGCGGCATCGAGTACATGACGGCGGACCGCCGCGGCTTCTGGGAGGAGCGCGGCTACCACAACCTCGGGGACCCGTGGCAGGAGCAGCGCTACTCGTACCAGGAGGGGCCGGGCGACGGCCCGGAGCTCTGAGCCGTACGGCCTTCGGGGGCGCCGGCGGCCTCAGTGGTACTGGTGCACCACGGCATGCCCCTTGCCGCGTCCGATCATCCACCGGTTCACGGGCGTGGTGACGACGAACGCCAGGGCGAGGGAGAACGCCAGCGTCCCCCAGAACAGCCACTCCGACAGGTGCGCGTCCATCGCGCCCGGGACGAGTGCGATCACGCCGTTGTCGATGAGCTCCATGACGGCGATCGAGAGGGTGTCGGCGGCCAGCGCGACCTTCACGGCGGCCCGGAGGTCCAGCCCGGCCTTCAGGACGCCGCGCAGCGTGAGCGAGTAGCCGAAGAGGAACGCGAGGGCGATGGCGAGGATCATCGTCGGCACGTTGTGCCAGCCCAGCGCCGTGCCGATCACCATGCCGAGGACCTCGCCGATGGCGCAGCCGGTGAGGCAGTGCAGGGTCGCCTGCGCGGCCATCGCCCAGCCGGCCGGTGCGTGGGGTGCGTGAGTATTCCTCAAGATCCTCGAGACCTCCCTGGACGTGTCTCAGGCGTCCCGCAGCTCCTTCAGGCGCGCCACGTCCGCCGCGTGGCCCTCCTTGCCGCCCGGCGTCTCGATCACCAGCGGCACGCCCGCGGTCGCCGGGTGCCGGAACAGCTCGCGGAACGGCTCGGCGCCGATGTGGCCGGAACCGATGTTCTCGTGGCGGTCCTTGTGCGCGCCGGCCACGTCCTTGGAGTCGTTGGCGTGGATCAGCTTCAGGCGGCCCTCGCCCGCGACGTCCACCAGCTCGTCCAGCAGCGCCTTCGTGCCGCCGGGCGCCGCCATGTCGTGCCCGGCCGCGAACGCGTGGCAGGTGTCCAGGCAGAGCCCCGCACGCGGGTGCCGGTCCAGCGCGTCCAGGTACGGCCCGAGGTCCTCGGCCAGCGAGCACAGCGAGGCGCCCTGCCCGGCCGTCGACTCCAGCAGCAGCCACGGGTCGTCGTCGTGGGTGAGCTCGTCCAGCAGCGGCAGCAGGTACTCCCGTACCTGCGCCAGCGCCGTGGCGCGCTCCCGCCCGCCGGTCGCCGAGCCGGTGTGCACGACCACGCCGAGCGCCCCGATGTCCCGGCCGCGCCGCAGCGAGTGCCGCAGCGACTCCACCGACTTCTCGACCGTCACCGGGTTGTGGGAGCCGAAGTTGATCAGGTACGGCGCGTGCACGTACGCCGGGATGGCACGCTCCGCGCAGGCCGCGCGGAACGCCTCGTCCTGCATCGGATTGCCGGGCGGGGTGGCCCAGCCACGCGGGTTGGCGACGAAGACCTGGACGGACTCGCCGCCGATCTCCTGGGCGTACGGGATGCCGACCTTGGCGAGACCGCCGGCCACGGGGATGTGGCCGCCGATCGGATTGCGCTCACGGGCGCGCTGCGGGGAAGTGCTCACACCTTCAAGGGTGCCAGGCGGCCGGGCGTCCCCGGCTGTCAGGTACGCCTCACAGCTTGCTCTCCAGCGTGATCGTGATCGTGCTGCCCTTCGGAGCGGTGTCGCCGGCGTCGACGGACTGGCTGTCGACCGTGTCCGTCGGGAAGAAGAACGGCTTCTTCACCTCGACCTCGAAGCCCGCGGCGGTCAGTGCCTGCTTCGCGTCGTCCACCTTCTGGCCCTCGACGTCCGGCACCTCGACCATCTGCGGCCCCTTGGAGAGCGTGAGCGTCACCGTGTCCCCCTTGCCCAGCTTCTCGCCCGCCCCCGGGGACTGCCGTGCGATCGCGCCCTTGTCCTCCTCCGAGTACACCGGGTCCGCGGCGAACTTCACGTGGAAGCCCTCCTCCCGCAGCTCCGCCGCCGCGTCCGACCGGTCGTCGCCGACCACGTCCGGTACGTCGATCGCGCTGCCCCGGCTGACGGTCAGCGCGATCGCCGTACCGGGCCGCCGCTTCGCCCCGGCGTCCGGGTCCGTACGGATCACCGAGCCCTTGGCCACCTCGTCGCTGAACGCCTTGCGCTCGGTCCCCGGGGTCAGCCCCTGGTCGCGCAGCTTGCGCCGGGCGTCGGCGACCGGGGTGCCGGACAGGTCGGGCACGGCGACGATGTCCGGGCCCTTGGAGAGCGTGAGGGTGACCGTGCCGGTGCCCCGGATGCGGTGCCCGTTCTCCGGGTCGGTGGAGATCACGTGGCCGCGCTCCACGGTGGAGCTGTACGCCCGCCGCACCTTCACGTCCAGGCCCGCGCCGTGCAGCGTCCGCTCGGCCTTGGCCTGCGTCATGTCCAGTACCGCCGGCACGGTCGTGAACTGGCCGGTGGTGACGTACCAGACGCCGGTCCCCACGAGCAGCGCGGCCAGCAGCGCGAGGACGACGAAGAGGGTCCTGCGGCGCGGCGCCCGAGCGGTCTCCGTGCGCCGTGCGCCGCCCGCGGGCGCCACCGGCACCTCCAGCCGGCTGGTGTGCCCCGCCGCGTCGTCGGCGGTGGCGTCGGCCACCTCGGGCGGCAGCGAGAGCTGCACGGCCGCCGCGCGCTGGATCACGCTCGTACGGTCCTCGGCGCCGGCCGGGCCGGTCGCGGCCCGCGCCTGCGGCGGCACCGCGTCCAGCTGCTCGTCCGTGAGCGCCGCGCGGGCGTTGCGGGCCAGCGCGAGCAGCGTGACGGCGTCCTGCGGGCGCACCTCGGGGTTGCGCGCGGTGGCCTCGACGACCAGGTCGTCCAGCTCGGGCGGCAGCCCCGGTACGAGCGCGGACGGCGCCGGCACGTCCTCGTGGAGGTGCTGGTAGAGCACCTGGGCGGGGGTGCCGCCGCTGTGCGGCTTGCTGCCGGTGAGCATCTCGTACAGCGCCACGCCACAGGCGTAGACGTCCGCGCGGGTGTCCGCGCTGCCGTCCTCGATCTGCTCGGGCGCCAGGTACGAGACGGTGCCCAGCACCGTGCCGGTGGTGGCGGTCGTATTGGTGTCGACCGCGCGGACCAGGCCGAAGTCGGCGACCTTGACCCGGCCGTCGTCCCCGATCAGTACGTTCTCCGGCTTCATGTCGCGGTGCACCATGCCCGCCCGGTGCGCCGAGCCCAGCGCCGCCAGGATCGGCTCCAGGATGTCCAGCGCGGCGCGCGGCTGCAGGGCGCCGCGCTCGCGCAGCACGTCCCGGAGGGTGCAGCCCGCGACGTACTCCATGGCGAGGTACACGTACGTGCCGTCGGCGCCCTGGTCGAACACGCCGACCACGTTCGGGTGCGACAGCCGGGCCACCGACTTCGCCTCCCGGATGAAGCGCTCGACGAAGGTGGCGTCCGCTGCCAGTGAGGGGTGCATCACCTTCAGGGCGAGCACACGGTCCAGCCGGGTGTCGACGGCGCGGTAGACCGTCGCCATCCCGCCGGCGGCGATGCGCGCCTGGACGCGGTAGCGGCCGTCGAGCAGCTGTCCGACCAGGGGGTCCTGAAGGGTGGTATCCACGGCAGACGAGTCTACGAGCAGCTGTCCACCGCCCTCATGCCCTCTGCACCGTACGGGCCGGACTGCAGCCGAACGGTGACCGACGGGGCGGTACAAGGCGCCGGTGGCGGACCTTCCGGCGCCCCTGGCGGAGATGCCTCAGAAGGCGGGCCGCTCCGGGTCCAGCTCGGCCATTCCGGCCGCGGGCGAGGACGCCTCGGCGAAGTGGCGGCGCGGGATGCGGCCCGCCCGGTACGCCAGCCGGCCCGCCTCGACCGCGTGCCGCATGGCGTGCGCCATCAGCACCGGCTCCTGCGCCCTGGTGACGGCCGAGGCCAGCATCACGGCGGCACAGCCCAGCTCCATGGCCAGCGCGGCGTCCGAGGCCGTGCCCGCCCCGGCGTCCAGGACGACCGGCACCCCGGCCCGCTCGGTGATCAGCTGGAAGTTGTGCGGGTTGCGGATGCCGAGTCCGGAGCCGATGGGGGAGCCCAGCGGCATGATCGCCGCACAGCCCACGTCCTCCAGCTTCCGCGCGAGCACCGGGTCGTCGTTGGTGTACGGCAGGACCGTGAACCCGTCGTCGACCAGCGTCTCGGCCGCGTCCAGCAGCTCCACCGGGTCCGGCAGCAGGGTCCGCTCGTCGGCGACGACCTCCAGCTTCACCCAGTCCGTGCCGAGCGCCTCACGGGCCAGCCGGGCCGTGAGCACGGCCTCACCGGCCGTGTAGCAGCCCGCGGTGTTCGGCAGCGTACGGATGCCGTGCCTGTTCAGTACGGAGAGCACCGAGCCCTGCACGGTCGGGTCCAGCCGCCGCATCGCCACGGTGGTCAGCTCCGTACCGGAGGCCAGCAGCGCGCGCTCCATGATGTCCAGGCTCGGCGCGCCGCCGGTCCCCATGATCAGCCGGGACCGGAAGGCCGTACCGGCGATGACCAGCGGATCGGCTTCGGGTGCCGCGCCGGGCGCCGCCTCCGGGGCGGCGGTCTCCTCGATGGTGTACGTATCGGCCATCTGTACGGATCAGCCTCCCTGGACTGCGGTGAGAACTTCGACGCGGTCCCCGTTGCCGAGCGGGGTCGCCGCCCACTGGCTGCGCGGAACGACCTCTTCGTTGACGGCGGCGGCGACCCCGCTGGAAGCGGTGGTCAGCGTGGCCACCAGCCGGTCGAGCGGCAGGCCGCCGGGGATCTCGCGCGGCTCGCCGTTCACGGAGACGGTCACCGGGGCGGCTGCCGGGACGGCTGTCGGAGTGGCTGTCGGGGCGGCGGGGACGGCCCCGGACGCGGGGCCGGGTGCCTTCGAGGCGGTCATGCGGTCTGCTCCTGGAGTGCGGCGCGCTGCGGCGCCGGGGCGGGGGGAGGGGTGGCCGCGGGCCCGAAGCGCAGCGGCGTGAAGGGCCGCGCCTCCTCGGGCAGCGCGCCGGTGGTCAGCGCGTGGGCCATGACGTCGCCGGTGACCGGGGTGAGCAGCACACCGTTGCGGAAGTGGCCGGTGGCCATCAAGAGGCCGGGCAGTGCGCTGGGCCCGAGAAGCGGTGCGTTGTCCGGCGTCCCCGGGCGCAGCCCGGCGATCGTCTCGGTCAGCGGCAGCTCGGTGATGCCCGGCACCAGCTCGTGCGCGTCGCGCAGCAGCTCGTAGACGCCGCCCGCGGTCACCGTGGTGTCCCAGCCCAGCTCCTCACTGGTGGCGCCGACGACCATGTCCCCGTTCTCGCGCGGCACCAGGTAGAGCGGGCCGCCGCGCACCACGGCACGCACGGTGCGGGACAGGAAGGGGCCGTACGCGGCAGGGATCCGCAGCCGCAGCACCTGGCCCTTGACCGGCCGGACCGGCGGCCGTACGTGCTCGGGCACCCCGGCCAGCCGCCCGCTGAAGCTGCCCGCCGCCAGCACGACCTGCCCGGCCGGCAGCGCCGTGCCGTCCGCCAGCTCGACGCCGGTGGCCCGGTCCCCGGTGACCGTCAGCCGCCCGGCCCGCTCCCGTACGAACGCCACCCCGGCCCGCTCACAGGCCGTCAGCAGGGCCGTGGCGAGCCGCCTCGGGTCGATCTGGTGGTCACCGTCCACCCGGAGCCCGCCGCGCACGCCCGGCGCGAGCATCGGTTCGAGCTTCCGGCACTCGCGGCCGGTCAGCCACTCCGAGTCCAGCCCGCAGCGGCGCTGCAGCGCGTGCAGCTCCCGCAGATGGGCGCGGTCGTCGGCGTCCAGGGCCACGGCGAGCGTGCCGCACCGCCGGTGTCCCAGGTCCTGGCCGCTCGCCTCGGCCAGCTCGGCGGCGAACGCCGGATAGCGCGCCGCGGAGTCGAGATTCAGCCCCAGGAGCGTTTCCTCGCCGTAGTGCAGCTCGGTGACGGCGGCCAGCATGCCGGCCGCGACCCGCGCGGCGCCGCCGCCCGGCTCCGGGTCCACGACTGTGGTGCGCAGGCCCCGCTGGGCCGCCCGCCAGGCCGTCACAAGTCCCATCAGGCCGCCCCCGACGATCACCACGTCGGGCCGCCCGGCAGCTGTCTCCGCCGGTATACGTGCAGGTGGATGCATGAGCTTCCAGCCCCTCCCTTCGCCGGCATGACCCGGATCAGGTTCGTACGGTCGGAGGCCGCCGCAGCCTCCCTCTCAGCCCGGTGCGTCCGGGCTCCCGCGAGTACAAGTGCCGTCAGAGTAGTACGCGTGGCCGACGCACGGTAAGGGTGCTCTGCGGGGCCGGAGGGTGACCCTGTGTCAGAGATCTCGTCGCGCGGTGCTGAGTCCGGCCAGGGGGCGCGTCCTAGAGTGATCGAGTGAGCCAGCAGAGCGAGTACTCGCGGACCCCCGACCGCTCCCGCCGCGTCGTCATCGCCGGCGCGGGGATGGCGGGCGTGCAGACCGCCGTTGCCCTGCGCGAACAGGGCTGGCGCGGCACGATCACCCTGCTCGGCGCCGAACCGCACCCGCCCTACGACCGGCCGCCGCTCTCCAAGGCAGTGCTGCTCGGCAAGGCGGACGGCTCGGCCTTCGACGTCGACTTCGCCTCCCTCGGGATCGAGCTGGTGCTCGGCAGGAGTGTCACCGGACTCGCCGCCGACGCCCACGAAGTGCTGACCGACGCGGGGCCGGTGCCCTATGACCGGCTGGTCATCGCCACAGGCGCGGAGGCGATGGCCCTCCCGGGCAGCGAGGGCGTACCGGGTGTGCACGTGCTGCGCACCCTGGACGACGCCCAGCGGCTGCGCCCGGTACTGGCCGCGCAGCGGCGCATCGTGGTGGTCGGCGCGGGCTGGATCGGCGCGGAGTTCGCCACCGCGGCCCGCGAGACCGGCTGCGAGGTCACCGTCGTGGAGGCCGCCGACCGCCCGCTGGCCGGCGCGCTGCCCGAAGAGGTCGCCGCCCACATGGCCCGCTGGTACGCGGACGCGGGCGCCACGCTGCGTACGGGTACCCGCGTCGCCGCCGTGCAGGAGGGCGCCGTCCTGCTCGCCGACGGCACGTCGCTGCCCGCGGACGCCGTGGTGATCGGCATCGGCTCGCGCTGCGCCACGGACTGGCTGGCCGGCTCCGGTGTCGAGCTGGGTGAGGACCGCTCCGTGCGGGCCGACGAGCGGCTGCGCACCTCGGTGCCCGATGTGTACGCGGTCGGCGACTGCGCCTCCTTCCCGTCCGCGCGCTACGGCCGCCGGCTCCTGGTGCACCACTGGGACAACGCCCTTCAGGGGCCGCGCACGGTCGCCTCGAACATCGCCCGGTGCGAGGTGGAGGGCACGGTGTACGACCCGGTGCCCTATTTCTGGTCGGAGCAGTTCGGTCGGTTCGTGCAGTGCGCCGGGTACCACCAGGTCGCCGACGAGCTGATCTGGCGCGGCGACCCGGCGAGCGCGGCCTGGACGGCGCTGTGGCTGCGGGACGGCGCGCTGGTGGCGCTGCTGGCCGTGGGGCGGCCGCGCGACCTGGCGCAGGGGCGCAAGCTCATCGAGCGGGGCGCGCTGGTGGACCGGGCGGCCGCGGCGGACGCCTCGGTACCGCTGAAATCGGCTGCGGCGCAGGTGCATTAGCGGCGGCGCGGCCGCCGGCTGTGGCCGGTGGTGTGCACCGATGGCGATGCCCGGCTACCGACTGTCAGTGGGGGATGGCACGCTTGGGGGTGTGACCGAGATTGACGCAAAGATCGATGGACTGGTTTCCGCCTGGCTCACCCTCCCCGACATCGCCGAGGAATTCGGTGTCGAGGTGACACGAGTCCGGCAGCTGGTCAAAGAGGGCCAGCTGATCGCGGTGCGCCGCGGTGAGAACAGGGCCCTCCATGTGCCGGCCGAGTTCATCAAGGAAGGCAAGGTCGTCAAGGGCCTGGTGGGGACGCTCACGCTCCTCAGGGACGACGGCTTCACCGACGAAGAGATGCTGGAGTGGCTGTTCACCGCGGATGAGACCCTGCCGGGGACGCCCGCGCAGGCGCTGCGCGAGAATCGCGGCACGGAGGTGAAGCGCCGGGCACAGGCGCTCGCCGTCTGACACACCCGCCACCACCGCCGCAACCGAAGGGCGTACGGACCGGCCGGCCCGGTCCGTACGCCCCGTCTGGGGGGAAGACCCGATGAGCACCGCACGACAGGCCCTGTCCGACGCCCGCCTCTACCTGTGCACGGGAGCCCGCAAGGAGCAGGGCGACCTGCCGCGGTTCCTGGACGCGGTGCTCTCCTCGGGCGTGGACATCGTGCAGCTGCGCGACAAGGGCATGGAGGCCGGCGAGGAGCTGGCCCACCTGGAGGTCTTCGCGGACGCCTGCCGGCGGCACGGCAAGCTCCTCGCGGTCAACGACCGGGCGGACGTGGCGCACGCCATCGGCTCCGACGTGCTCCATCTCGGACAGGGCGACCTGCCGGTCCCCGCGGCGCGCGCCATCCTCGGCGAGGACGTCCTGATAGGCCGGTCCACGCACGCCGAGGCGGAGGTGGACGCCGCCCTCGCCGAGCCGGGCGTGGACTATTTCTGCACCGGCCCCTGCTGGCCCACGCCCACCAAGCCCGGGCGGCACGCCCCGGGCCTGGACCTCGTGCGGTACGCCGCGGCACAGCGCCCCGACCGTCCCTGGTTCGCGATCGGCGGGATCGACGCGGGCAATCTGGACGAGGTGCTGGCGGCGGGCGCCCGCCGGGTCGTGGTGGTGCGCGCGCTCACTGAGGCCGCGGACCCGGCCGCGGCGGCGGCCGAGCTGGCGAAGCGGATCCGCGCGTACGAAGCGTGACGCCGGGCGCACGGAGCGCCATGGCGCCCCGGGCCGATGAGCAGCGGTCTGACGTGAAGTGTCCGACTGGTGAACAGGAACCCGGCAAACCGGTCCATAGTGCCGCACGTGGTTGGGGGCCTGCCTGGCCGGTGGTTAACCTGCCGGTATGGCCCTAGGTACAGCTTCCACCAGGACTGACCGCGCACGTACGGTGCGTGAACTGCTCGCCTCCGGCAAGCGGTCCTATTCGTTCGAGTTCGCCGCCCCGAAGACCGAGAAGGGCGAGCGGACCCTGTGGAACGCCATCCGCCGGATCGAGGCCGTCGCCCCGACCTTCGTGTCGGTGACCTACGGCGCCGGCGGCACCTCCCGTGAGGGCACCGTCCGGGCGACCGAGCGGATCGCCACGGACACCACGCTCACCCCGGTCGCGCACCTGACCGCGGTCAACCACTCCATCGCGGACCTGCGCAACATCATCGGCCAGTACGCCGACGCCGGCATCCGCAACATGCTGGCGCTGCGCGGCGACCCGCCCGGCGACCCGCTGGGCGAGTGGGTGCGCCACCCCGAGGGCATCGCGTACGCCGCCGATCTGGTCCGGCTGATCAAGGAGTCCGGCGACTTCTGCGTGGGCGTCGCGGCCTTCCCCGAGATGCACCCGCGCTCCACCGACTGGGACACCGACATCCGGCACTTCGTGGACAAGTGCCGTGCGGGCGCCGACTTCGCGATCACCCAGATGTTCTTCTACGCGGAGGACTATCTGCGCCTTCGTGACCGGGTGGCCGCCGCCGGTTGCGAAACGCCGATCATCCCGGAGATCATGCCGGTCACGAACGTCCGGCAGATCGAGCGGTTCGCGCAGCTCAGCAACGCGGCCTTCCCGCCCGAACTGGCGGAACGGATCCTGGCCGTCAAGGACGATCCCGCGGCGGTACGCTCCATTGGTATCGAGTACGCCACGGAGCTGTGTGCACGCTTGACCGCCGAGGGCATTCCGGGGTTGCACTTCATTACCCTGAACCACTCCACGGCGACGCTGGAAATCTACGAGAATCTGGGTCTGCACCAGCAGACCTGACCACGGTGGCCCACAGCGGCGGAAACAGGGGCGTACATGGGCTGGACGATCCTCTACCTCGCGTTCGGCATCGTGGCGCTCTGGCTGCTGGGCGAGGTGCTGCTGCAGTACAAGGCCCGGCTGCGCTGGCGGCTGCTGGCGTTCTTCGGCTTCCTCGGCGTCGTCATCGGCGTGGTCCTGCCGTCCATCGTGGTCATCGCGGTCGGCGCGATCACCTTCGCGGTGGGCCAGACCTACGTCACGCTGTCCTTCCGGCGCGGCTTCACGATGGGCTGGGCGCTCGAGGCCGGCCGGCCCCGGGTGAGCCGCAGGGGGCGGCGCTCGGGCGGCCGGGCCGCCGCGGAACCGACCCCGGAGGCCGCCGGCCCCGCGGCCGGCCCCTTCCCGGACGACGACGAGTACGGCCCGCAGGAGGCCGGTGACGGCCACGGCCAGGGCGCCGACGGCCGTCAGGACGCCGACGAGTACGGCGCGCAGACCGGGTACGCCGGTCCCGCCGGCTACTCGCCCGACGCCGTCGCGGCCTCGTACACGGACGCCTACGACGCCCGCCCGGACGCCTACGCCGACCCGTACGGCGCGGACGCCACGCAGGTCGCCCCGGTCTACGCCCCGCAGCCGCTGCCCGACGAGACCGGCCAGTACGGCATCTACAGCACCGATGCCCGGGCCGGACAGGACCCGCAGGACCCCTACGGCGGCTACTACGAGCCCGCCGCAGCCCACGACGGCTACGCCGCCGACCCCTACGGCGGTTACGGCGACGGGCACGGCGGCGGCCCGGCCGGATACACCGATCCGTACGCGGGCCAGGACCCGTACGGCGCGCCGTACGACCCCTACGCACAGGCCGGTCCCTACCCGCCCGCCGACCCCTACGGCGGGCAGGACCCCTACGGCCACGGCGGCCAGGTCCCGCAGCAGTACGGCGGGGGCTACGACCAGTACTACGGCGCGGTCCCGGAGACCCCGCCCGGCGGCGTCTGGGTCCCCCAGCAGCGCGGAGGCGGCGACCTCCCGCCCGAACAGCCCCCGCACCAGCCCGAATACCAGCCGGAGCACCAGGGCTACGGCTACCCGCACCAGCAGCAGGGGTACGACGAGCAGCAGTACCGGTACTGAGCGCCGGTACTCGGGACCGGTGCTGAGCGCCGGTCCGAGGCGGCGCGGCTGTCCGGGCGGGGCCGCAGTGGTCCGGGCGGGGCCGGAGCGGTCGCGGGGGCCGCGTCGGCCCGTCCCGCTACTGGGAGCCGCGCCAGTCGTCGCCGTTGACGACGAGGCCCGCTACCAGCGCGCCGGACATGCCCGCATGGGCCAGGCCGCCGCCCGGGTGGGACCAGCCGCCGGCCGTGTAGAGGCCCGGTATCCGCGTGCGGTTGGCCGGGCGCAGGGCCTGGCCGTCCAGCCCGGCCAGCGCGGGGCCGGGCACCGCGCCACCCCGCGCGCCCGTGTCGGCGGCGGTGTCCGCCGGTGTCCGTATCTCCCGCCACAGGACGCGGTCCCGCAGGCCCGGCACCGCCGCGGCGGCCGCCGCGACCATCCGGTCGGCGAACGCCTCGGCCACGCCGTCCGCCGTCCAGTCGACGCCCTCCGCGCCGCCCTCCGCGTGCGCCGGGACGGTCACCGTCAGCGTCACCGCCTCGTGGTCCTCGTCGGGCCGCTGCGCCGGGTCGTCGGGGCGCAGCACCGTCACCGTGGGCGCCTGCGGCAGCCCGCCGCCCCCGAAGACGCCGGTCAGCTCCGCCTCCCGGTCCGCGGCGTGCACGACCGTACGGTGCGCGGCGCCCGTCTCCCGGGCGCCGCGCAGCGCCAGCAGCACGCTGAACCGCCCGCTCGGCGGCGCCGCCGGCGGCAGCACGTCGTCCGCGCTGCGGACTTTCCCGGCCGCGCCGGGGGAGTCGCCGGTCAGCCCGGCCAGCGTCCACGGGTCGACGCCCGCGACCACCACGTCGGCGTCCGCCACCCGCCCGTCGGCCAGCTCCACCCCGGCCGCCCGGCCGTCCTTGACGACCAGCCGCCGCACCTCGGCACCGAAGGTGAACTCCACCTTCCTGGCCAGGCAGCGCTCGTACAGTGCCGTGGCCAGCGCGCGCAGCCCGCCGCCGATGTACCACGAGCCGAAGGTCTGCTCCATGTACGGCAGGACCGTGGCGCTCGCGGGGGCGGTGCGCGGGTCGAAGCCGTACGCCAGCGCGTGGCTCTCCAGCAGCGCCACCAGCCGCGGGTCCTTGAGCTCCAGGGCCGCGACCTCGGCGAGGGTGCGCGCCGGGCGCCGCTTGAGCAGGCCCTTGTGGCCGACGGCCGGATACGGCTCGCGGCCCAGCACCCGCCAGTCGGGCCACAGCGGCTCCTCCAGCAGCGGCCGACGGGTCCGGTCCCAGGCTTCCCGGGCGCGGCCCAGCAGCGCGCTCCAGCGCTCGCCCGCGCCCGCGCCGAGCGCCCGGTCCAGCGCCTCGGTGACGCCGGCCCGCGAGGCGTTCGGCAGGAGGACCTCCGTGCCGTCCGCGAAGACGTGCCGGCTCGCCGGGTCGACCTGGACCAGGCCGACCACGCTCTCCAGCGGCTCGCGGCCGGTCTTGACGAACAGGTCCCGCTGCACGGCCGGGAGGTGCAGCAGCCCGGGACCGGTGTCGAAGCCGAAACCGGCGCGCTCGAACCGCCGCAGTGAGCCGCCATGGGTCTCGCCGCGCTCCCACACCGCCACCCGGTGGCCCGCGACGGCCAGCCGGGCGGCGGCCGCCATCGCGCCCGTCCCGGCGCCGATCACCGCAATCCGTGCCATGTCCGTGACTTTATCGGCGACCACTGACAACGCCGCCGGGCGCCCTCACCTCAGGCGCTCGGGCACGAAAAAAACGCGCTGCCCTGGCACGGATCGTTCCCCCTTCGATCCGACCAGGACAGCGCGTCCCCCGTGCTTCCCCCGTTCCACCGGGTTTCCCCGGCTTCCCCCGTGCCGCCGAGTTGCCTCGGCGTCCCCCGTGCTCCCCCGTGGAGCGTGGAGCCCCATTCCCCCGTGGCTCCCCCGTGGAGCCCCGCTTCCCCCGTGGCTCCCCCTGCCACGTCGGGGAGGCCGTACCGTTCCGCCGCCCCGTGTCGGCGGTACCGGCGCCGGCTTCCCCTCCGTGGCCTCCACTTTCCCGTCTGCGCAGGTCGCGGCCCATCCGCGTACCTACTCATCTCCCCTTCTGAGTACGTGTACTCAGGGCTGGGTGCTCATCCTCAGGAGCGGCCGGTTCCGGCCTCGGCACCGGCGCCTCCCGCGCCCTGATGGCCGCTCACCCGTCCTTGGAGCAGCCGGGAGAGCGCCGCGTGCACATCGTCGATCGACCGGTCCGGCTGGAAGGACTGCCAGTCCAGCGCTGCCACCAGCACCATCCCGAACAGCGCGGAAGCCGTCAGCGGGATGTCGATCTCCTCGCTCAGCTCGCCGCCTGCCACCGCGTCCCGGATGACGTCGGCGACCACGGAGACGGCCCGTTCCCGCACCATCAACAGCGTGGAGTTCCACGTCCGGTTCGTGCGCCACAGCTCGGCGACGAACAGCTGGGTGAGCGCCGGGTACTGCGAGATGAAGTACAGCCCCGCGTGGATCATCGCGTCCAGCGCGTCGACCCGGGAGCCGCCCCGCTCCGCCACCTCGTCGGCGGCGTTCTGGAGCGAGGCGGCCAGCATCTCCACGCCGTGCCGGAGCAGCTCTTCGAAGAGCACGTTCTTGCTCGCGAAGTTGTAGTAGACCGTGCCCTTCGCGACACCGGCCCGCTCGGCGATCTCGTCCACCGTGGTGGAGGAGAAACCCTGTTCGGCGATGAGCGTCACCGCGGCCTCGAAGAGCTTGCGCCGGGTCGCCTCACGACGCGTGTTGGAGCTGTCCATGGAGGCGATTGTGCCCCCTGCGGACGGCACCGCGGTCCGCGTGCTCACAGGCTGAGCTCCGGGTGCAGGTCCTTCATCCGTACGACCTGCCGGCCCCGCGCTGTCCACGTGGTGAGCGCGAGCGCGCCCACGGTGAAGGCCGCCAGCACGAGGCCGCCCTGCCACACCGGTGTCAGGTCACCGCCCGTGATGAGGCGGCGCAGCCCTCCCACGATGTACGTCATCGGCAGGTACGGGTGCAGCGCGTTGAAGAAGCCGGGGCTGGTCTGCACGGGGTACGTACCGCCCGCCGAGGTCAGCTGGAGCATCAGCAGCGCCAGCACCAGGATCCGGCCCGCGGCGCCGAATTGCGCGTTCAGCCACTGCACGATCGCCGCGAAGCAGGCCGTGGCCAGTACCAGGAACCCGATCGTGCCCGCCGCGTTCACCATCTCCAGGCCCAGCCCGAAGTGCAGCACGGACATCAGGGCGGCGATCTGCAGCACCCCGATGGCGAACACCGGGAGCCAGCCGGACACCGCGGTCCGCAAGGCGCTCGCGCCGGCCGCCAGCGCCCGCCGGTTCAGCGGCTGGATCAGCATGTAGGCGACCATCGCGCCGACCCACAGGGACAGCGGGATGAAGTACGGGGCGAAGCCCGTCCCGTAGTTGGGCGCCTTGTGCGCCGAGCCCGAGGCGAGCTGCACCGGGTCGGACATCACACCCGTACGGGCGTCCCGCTGGTCCTTGTCGTAGTCCGGGATCTGCTTGACACCGTCGTGCAGCCCGCCGGCCAGCTTCGCCGAGCCGTCGGACAGCTTGAACATGCCGCCGTTCAGGGTCTCGGCGCCGTTCTTCAGCTTGCCCACGCCCTCGTCCAGGTCGCCGGCACCGGTCTGCAGCCTGCCCATACCGGTGTCCAGGTCGGTGCCGCCCTTCTTGGCGGTGCCGGTCCCCTTGTGCAGGTCGCCCGCTCCGGTGGCCAGCTTGTCGGCACCGGTGGCCACCGCGTGCGCGCCCTTGTTGAGCTCGTTGACCTGCTTGACGGCCGTGTCCAGGTCCTGGCCGAGCGTGGGGCCGTGTTCGGCCAGCGTGCTCGCGAGCCGGTGCACCTCGTCCAGGTCCTTGGCCAGCTGGGCCAGGTTCTTCTCGTTCTGGACCAGGCCGCTGACCTCCTCGGCCTTGTCGGCCGCCGCATCGGACTTGTCCCGCATGTCCTTGAGCTCGGTGCAGGAGACGTCGCGGTCGGTCAGGGAGTTCTCGCAGCGCAGCTTGTAGAAGGCCGCGACCTGGTTGGCCAGCGCCCGGGAGGTGGTGGCCCCGTCCGAGGCGGCCTTCGGCAGCTTGTCGAGGTTGTCCCGGATGGCCTGCGAGCCGTCGGCCACCAGGCGCGCGGCATCGCCGATCTCCTTGCCGTGCGCGCGCACGAAGGGGCCCACCGCCTTGTCGGCCTCGTTCACCTTGTCGGCGAGCTTCTGGGTGCCGTCGGCCACCTGGCCCGCGCCCTTGGAGACCTGACCGGCCCCGGTGTCGAGCTTGCCCGCCCCGGAGTCGAGGTCCTTCAGGCCGTTCGCCAGGTCGTGGCTGCCCTTCTTGGCGGTGTCGACGCCGTCGGCCAGGTCGCTGCTGCCGTTCTTGGCGCTGTCCAGGCCGTTCTTCAGGTCGCCGGTGCCCTTCTTGGCCTGCCCGATGCCGCCCTTGAGCTCGGAGGCGCCGTCGGCCGCCTTCTGGGTGGCGTCGTGCAGGTCGGAGAACGACACGAAGATCTTGTCCAGGAAGCCGCGCGAGGACTTCGCGGACGCCGCGGAGCGCACCTCGGAGAAGACCGTCTTGGAGATCTGCCCGACGATGTAGTTGTTGGCGTCGTTCGTACGGACCTTCAGCTCGCCGGCCTCCGGGTGGTCGCCGGAGCTGGACGCGATCGAGGTGCTGAAGTCGTCGGGGACGGTCAGCGAGAGGTAGTACGTTCCGGACTCGACGCCCTTGGCCGCGTCGGCGGCGCTCACAGGGTGCCAGTCGAAGGTGTCACTGTCCTTGAGGCCCTTGACGAGGTCGTCGCCGGCGTTGATCTTCTCGCCCTTCGCCGAGGCGCCCCGGTCGGCGTTGACCAGCGCGACCGGGATCTTGTCCAGGCGCGAGTACGGGTCCCAGAAGGACCACAGGTAGAGCGCTCCGTAGAGCAGCGGCAGCAGCAGGAGGGCCACCAGCGCGGCGCGCGGCAGCTTCCCCCTGCCGAACCGCTTCAGCTCAAGCGCGGCCAGCTTCGGCGAGCGCATCCGCCGCCCCCTCCTCGTTCTCGGTGTTCTTCTCGGTGCCCGTTTCCGGCTCGGGCCGCGGCTTCTCTGGGCGCCGCGCCGTGGAGACCACGAGCGCGTCCTCGGGTGCCTGGCTGCACACCGCCAGTACCGTCGTCCCGGCAGCGGCCAGCCCGCGCAGCAGGGCCCACGCCTGCGCGCGCTCCTCGTCCGACAGCTTCAGGTCGGTGTCGTCGACGGCCAGCAGCCGCGGCGCACCGATGAGCGCCAGCGCGACGGACAGCCGCAGCGCCTCCAGCCGCTCCAGGTCCCGTACGGACGTCCGTACGCCCTTGGGCAGCGTCTCCGGATCGAGCCCGGCGGCCTCCAGGGCCGCGTCGATCCGGCCCCGGGCCTCGGCGCGGCGCTCGCGGCGCGGGCGCAGCAGGGCGCGTACCGGGCTGCCGAAGCGGCGCTGCAGCAGGGCCCGTTCGTGCAGGTGCTCGGCGACCGTGAAGGCCGGGTCGAGCTCGGCGACGCCGGGCACGTGGGCAAGCGCCGTGATGGCCCGTACGGCGGCCATCTTCTTGGGCAGCGACAGGCCGCCCACCCGGGCCTTTCCGGCGGCCGTCGTCATGCGTCCGGTGAGCGCGAGCAGCAGGCACGTGCGGCCCGAGCCGGACGGCCCCTCGATCGCGATCAGCGTGCCGGGCTCGGCCGCGATGTCGACGTCCTGGAACGCCCAGCCGCGAGGCCCTTTGACCCCGAGCCCCTGGGCCTTGACCGCCGCCCCGTGCGGGGTGCTGTCCACGGTCCCTCCCTCTTGAACTGACCAGTCAGTGCAAAAAGTATGCCGCACGGTGCCGGGGGGAGCGCAAGTCGGCCGGTACCGAAGGCGACGTGATCTGGACTACACGGAGAAAGTGCAGGTCAGGGCGATTGTCAGTGGTGTGCCTCACGATGGGTTGTGCGGTTCCGAGCCGTTATGCGACGACAGGAGGTTCGTCATGGCATCTCGTCCCACTGGGGCAGGTTCCGCTGCGTACGGTCCCCCGGGCGATGTCCATCCCGTCCTGCGCCGGACGGCCGCCCCGCCCGCCGCCCTCGACCTGCTGGCCAAGGCCCAGCGCGGCCTGGAAGAGGCGGCGTCCCTGGAAGCCCCGAACGAGCGCTTCGCGACGGCTCACCTCGCCGCCCTGCGCGCGGCTGCCGCCGTACTGGCCGTGCGGGGCCGCCCCGAGCCGACGCTCCGGCGAAGGCAGCGCATCCGCAGCGCCTGGGAGGTGCTGCCCGAGGTCGCGCCCGAATTATCGGAGTGGAGCGCCCTGTTCGCCGCCGGTGCCGAGCGCAGGGCGCGCGCCGAAGCGGGCATACCCGGGGCGGCCGGCCCCCGGGAGGCCGACGACCTCCTGCGCGCCGCCGCCCACTTCCTCCGCCTCGTCGAGCGCCTGCTGGCCCTGCAGCCGCTGCTCCCGCCACCCCGGACACGCGCCGGGTGACGGGCCGACCGGGCGCCCATCGGACGCCGCCTCGGCCGGGCGGGCGCGTGCGTGCGCGCGTCCGGAAGCGGCTTCGGCCGGAAAATGCGGGGGCGTATTCCCGGCCTTGCCATTCCCGGCTCCGCTGCCCGCTGCCCGCACTCCGCCCGTGGCTTCCGTGTCCGTCTCCGCGTTCCCGCTTTCCGCGGAGTTCCCGCCCGCGCCCGTCTTTTTCCTTCACCGCCCGGCCTTCTCCGTCCGGCCATCTCCGCCTGGCCCGGCATCGCCTTTTCCGTCCGGTGGAACGAAAGGGAATTACCGGGAAGCGCGCCCCGGTGCCGGGCGGCCGCAATTCGCCCGGGAAAGGCCCGGGACCGGCCCCCGCGCACGGCTCGGTGGTGCGCGGGCGTGGCGGAGGACCCGCGACCCCATAGGGTGGGAGGCGCCTATCAGTACATGCCCCCGCGAGGAGCCACCCGCCGTGTCTGACCCGCTGCGCCCGCGCGCATCCCTTCGTACCGCCGTGGTCTGGGAGGTCCTGAAGGACGCCCTGGAGCGCCGGGCCAAGGCCGCCGGGCGTGACGCCCTCGACGTCCTGGACACCGGCGGCGGCACCGGCAACTTCGCCGTGCCCGTCGCCCGGCTCGGCCACCGCGTCACCGTGGTCGACCCCAGCCCCAACGCGCTGTTCGCCCTGGAGCGCCGGGCGGCCGAGGAGGGCGTGGCCGACCGGGTGCGCGCCGTCCAGGGCGACGCGCACGGCCTCTTCGAGGTCGTCGAGCGCAGCGGCTACGACGCGGTGCTGTGCCACGGCGTACTGGAGTACGTCGACGACCCGGCCGAGGGCGTCCGCAACGCCGTGGCGGCGCTCCGCCCCGCCGGCACGCTGAGCCTGCTCGCCGCGGGCCTGGGCGGCGCCGTGCTGGCACGCGCCCTCGCCGGCCACTTCACCGAGGCGCAGCGCGCGCTGAGCGACCCCGCGGGCCGCTGGGGCGACGGCGACCCGGTGCCCCGCCGCTTCACCGCCGAGCAGCTCACCGAGCTGGTGACCCGTACCGGCCTTGCGGTCGGCGCGGTGCACGGTGTGCGGGTCTTCGCCGACCTGGTCCCCGGCGTGCTCGTCGACACCGAGCCCGGCGCCATGGACGCGCTGCTGAAGCTCGAGGCCGCGGCCGCCGAGCTCCCCGCTTTCCACTCCGTCGCCACCCAGCTGCACGTCCTCGCCGAGCGCGGCTGACGGGCCGCGGCCCCTACACCAGCCGGGCGCTCGCCGCGAGGCGAACACCGACTGCCGGGTGCAGTCGGCCACAGGGCCCCCGATCAGCCGCTTCGCCCCGTATGATCGGAGGTACAACGTCCGGCATGGCGGGAGGGCGGATGGGGAATGCAGGGTGCATCACCACCGGCCACCATGGTGGCGCGGACAGTGAATTGGCGTAGAGGGGCGGGTTTCACGGGGGCGATTCCCTGCCTATCCTGAAAGGGTCGCACCCGGTCGCCCCCCGCGACCGACGAGTAGGAGGACTCCGTGCCGCTCTCGGAGCACGAGCAGCGCATGCTCGAGCAAATGGAGCGAGCGCTGTACGCCGAAGATCCCAAGTTCGCGACAGCGCTTGAGGGAAGCGGGCTGCGTACGTACACCCGGCGACGGGTCTACCAAGCGGTCGCGGGCTTCCTGGTAGGTATCGCGCTCCTCATGGCCGGAATGGTCGCGCAGCAGATCTGGATCAGCGTGGTGGGCTTCCTCGTGATGCTCGGCTGCGCGGTCCTGGCCGTCACCAGCTGGCGCAAGGCACCCAAGCCGGGCGAGCAGCAGGCCGGAGCGGGGGCCGCCCGAGGCGGTGGAGGCGGACAGCCACGCCGTACGTCCCGGCCGCGGCGCTCGATGATGGACCGCATCGAAGAGCGCTGGCAGCGCCGCCGGGACGAACAGGGCCACTGAGCGCCCCGCCCCTACGTCCCCCGGACCCTTTCGACGTCTGAGACCTCTGCGATCTGAGACTTCTGTGAGTGGTGTGGACCGACCCCGAAGAACCGGGGGTCCGGCCCACACCACTCACTCATGTCGGGCCCATGCCGGGCGGAGGCGGTCGAAGGCGGCGGAGGTGCGGGCCGAGGCGGCCCACAGCAGGCGGACGGCCGAGCGCGGGGCCAGTACGGCGCGCAGCCGCTGCCGCCGGGAGGCCGCGTCGCGCAGCCCGGCGCGCACCCGCCGCACGTCGTCGGCCAGGCCGGGCGTGGCCTGCGGGTGCGGTGCGTAGAGCGCCTGCTCCACCGAGCCGGCCATCCGGTGGGCCGCCTCCGCGGCCGGTCCCGTCAGCTCGCCGACCCGCACGATCCGCGCGGCTGCCTTGCGCGGGGTCAGCGCGTCGTCAGGGACGATGCCGTAGTCCCAGCCCGAATCCACCAGCTCCCGCCAGGGACCGAGGACGCCGGCCGCCGGGCCACGGGGCCGGGCCGTGCCTGGGCGGTGGGCGCGGGTCCGGGCGTCGCCCAGGCGGCGGGCGCGGGTCCGAGTGGCGCCGAGGCGGCGGGCGCGGGCCCGTATCCGCCAGAGCAGCGGGACCGCCGGCAGCAGCAGGACCAGCAGGACGAAGAGCACGCCGCCCGCGACCGTCCCCGGCGCCGGCCCGTCGTCGGCCGGGCCGCCGCCGGACTGCTGGGGCAGGGCCCCGCACTCGGAGACCCGCCGCTGGTCCGGCGGGCAGCTCCCGCCGTCCGCCGACGGCTCGGGGCGCGGCGCCGCGGTGCGGCCGGGCAGCGGCTCGGCCCGGCCGGGATCGTCCTCGGCCGGCGCGTCCGCGGAGATCGTGTAGTCCGGCACGCTGCCCCGGCTCGGCGTCGGCTCGAAGCGCGTCCAGCCGACGCCTTCGAAGTACAGCTCGGGCCAGGCGTGCGCGTCCTTCAGACCGACCGAGTACGAGCCGTCGGCACGCTTGCCGCCCGGCGTGAAGCCGACCGCCACCCGGGCCGGGATGCCGAGCGTGCGGGCCATCGCGGCCATCGAGAAGGAGAAGTGGACGCAGAAGCCCTCCTTCTGCTTCAGGAAGCGCGCGATCGCCTCCGTGCCGCTGCCCGCCCGGACCTCGGTGTTGTACGTGAAGCCGCCGTTCAGCGCGAACCAGTCCTGGAGCCGGACCGCCTTCGCGTACGCCGAGCGGGCGCCCCGCGTCACCTGCCGTGCCGTCCGCTGGACCACCGGGGGCAGCGAGTCCGGAACCCGGGTGTACTCGCGCCGCAGGGCGCGGCGCGGCGGCGGCGCCTCGGCCAGCTGCCGGGCCGTCGGGCGCACGATCTGGCTCTCGACCTCGTACCGGACACCGCGGGTGTTCTGTCCGCGGTCGCCGACGAGGGTGCGGCCCTCGGGCTCGAAGCGCCAGCGGCCCGGGATGCCGATCCGGGACGCGGGATAGGGCATCGGCAGCCAATTCTGCGCATACCACTTCGCGGTGGAGACCGAGGTGTTCACCGCGGTGGTGTCCACGTCGGGCGCGAGGCCAGGCGGGTCGGGCAGCCGGTCCGGCACGTCCACGACCGTGCGCTGCGACGGCTTCCAGGCCGCCCCGTCGAACTGGTCGAGCGCGACGATCCGCAGATACAGGTCGCGGGTGTCGGGGGTCGTCGTGCGGTAGTTCAGCACCTCCCGGTCCTCGGGCTGGTTGAGGCTGTTCTGCAGGGACACCAGGGGATTCACCGCGGAGATCGTGCCGCCGTCGGCCCCGGGACGGCCGCGGCCGCTCATGTCCAGCAGCCCGCCGCCGAGCGTGGGCAGCGCGGCCGGGACGACCAGGGCGATGCCCAGGGCGAGCGCGCCGATCCGGCGGCCCGTGCGCACCGGGGCGGGCGCGGGCCCGCCCGCAGGGACGAACCCGGTGCCCCCGGAGGCGTACGGGCGGCCCGCCGTCGTCGGGCCGCCGCCGAACACCCGGCCCCACCGGGACAGCCGGTCCCGGCCCTCGGCGAGCAGCAGCAACAGATAGCCGGCCGCGGCGACCAGGAACCACAGCCAGCCCGCGCCGTCCTTGGACAGCCCGGCGGCGACGGAGTACAGCGCGAGCAGCGGCAGGCCGGCGGGGGCCGCGCTGCGGTACGTCACCGCGAGCGCGTCCACGACCAGGCCGATCAGCAGCACGCCGCCGACCAGCAGCAGCCGGATGCCCGTGGTGACCGGGGCCGGGATCGCATACCGGCCGACGTCGTCGGCGCCCTCCTGGAGGAGCTGGCCGAACTCCCGGAAGGCGTCGGGGCCCGGCAGCAGTCCGGCGACGGCCTGACCGCGGGTGAACATCAGCGTGAGCAGTACGAGCCCGGTCAGGGCCTGTACGGAAACGGTCAGGGGGCGGGCCAGCGGGACCCGGCGGGCCAGCGCCCCGACCGTGGTCACCAGCCCGAGCAGGATCACCGCCTGGAACATCCAGCCGATCGGCTCCACCAGCGGCAGCAGCGCGCAGGCGGCGCCGAGCGTCGCCACCATCGCGCACACCGCGAGCCGGGCCCGGCCGCTCATCGCTCGGCCCCCTCTCGCCCGGCGGCGGCACCACCGGGCGGCACCCCGCCGCGCGCGGCCGTCCGCCGGGCGCGCGCGGTGTCGGCGAGCCGCCACAGGGCGGGGAGGGTGTCCTGCGGCCGCACCGCGAGGGCCGTCCAGCCGGCGTCGTCGAGCAGCCGCAGGCGGTCGGCCAGGGGGAGCGGGGCGGGACCCGCACCGGACTGCGGGGGCGCCGCGGCACCGCTCCAGGTCTCGCCGTCCAGGACGAAGGCCACGGCGGAGCCGCTGCGCCGGCGCATCCGTGCCGCCAGCGCGGCCTGCTCCTCGTCCAGCTCGCCGAAGAACGCGATCAGCAGACCTTCGTTGCCCCCGCGCAGGACGTCGTGCGCCCGGGACAGGCCGGGCTCCTCGGAGTGGTCGACGACGGCCAGCGTGTCCAGGAGGAGGCCCGCCGCGTCCGCCGAGGCGCCGCCGCCGGAGAAGCCGCCGGCGCCGTCCGGACCAGGCACGGAGCTGCCGGTGTCGGTCAGCAGGCGTACCGAGAAGCCGCGCTCCAGAAGATGCAGCGCGACGGAGGCGGCACCGGCGACCGCCCATTCGAACGGGGAGTCCGGTCCGGCGCCCTGGTGCGCCGCGCTCCGAGTGTCCAGCAGGATCGTGCAGCGGGCCTGCTGGGGCTGCTCCTCGCGGCGGACCATCAGCTCGCCGTAGCGCGCGGTGGAGCGCCAGTGCACCCGGCGCAGGTCGTCGCCGTGGCGGTATCCGCGCGGGATCACGTCGTCGTCGCCGGCCAGCGCGAGGGCCCGGTGCCGCCCGTCGCCGTACCCCGACGCCTCACCGGCCAGCCGGACCGCGGGCAGCGGCTCGACCCGGGGGACCACCGTCAGGGTGTCGTGCGCGCTGAAGGAGCGGGTCAGCTCGCACATGCCGAACGGGTCGGACAGGCGCAGCTGCAGCGGCCCCAGGGGATAGCGGCCGCGCAGGTCCGAGCGGACGCGGTAGGACACCTCGCGGTGGCCGCCCGCCTCCACCCGGTCCAGGACGAAGCGCGGTCGCGGCCCGAGGACGTACGGCACGCGGTCCTGGAGCATCAGCACGCCGGTGGGCAGCCGCGAGACGTTCTCGACGCGCAGCCGGACCCGGGTCTCGGCCGCGGCGGACACCCGCGCGGGGGAGAGGCTGCGGCTGCCCGCGACCCGATAGCGGGTGCGGTACAGCACGGCCACGCAGACCAGGGGGAGCGAGGCCAGCAGCAGACCGACCCGGAGCAGGTCGGCCTGGCCCAGGACGTACGAGCACACCGCCGCGGCGACGCCTGCCGCCAGGAAGGACCGCCCGCGCGTCGTCAGCCCGCCGAGCGCGTCCCGCAGCCCGCCGGCCTCCGGCAGGCCCGCGGCCGGAAAGCCGCCGCTCTCCGGTGCCCCCGGCTCGCCGTACTCCCGGCCGGCCGCCGCCGGCGCCTCGGTCCCCCCGCCCCGCATCAGTAGCTCCGGGAGGCAGGCGGCCACTGCGCCGAGGGATCGGGGACCGGGGTGTGGTGCAGGATCTCCAGGACCACCTGCTCGGCCGAGCGGCGGTTCAGCTGGGCCTGGGCGGTGGGCAGCAGGCGGTGCGCGAGGACCGCGCCGGCCAGCGACTGCAGGTCGTCCGGGAGGACGTACTCCCGGCCGGCGAGGGCTGCCGCGGCCTTGGCGGCCCGCAGCAGATGGAGCGTCGCGCGCGGGGAGGCGCCGAGCCGCAGGTCGGGGTGGTTGCGTGTGGCGGCGACCAGCTCGACGGCGTATCTGCGCACCGGGTCGGCGACATGGACCGTGCGCACCGCCTCGACCAGCTTCACGATCTCGTGGGCGTGCGCGACCGGCTGGATGTCGTCCAGCGGGGACCTCCCGCCGTGCACGTCCAGCATCTGCAGCTCGGCCTCCACGCTCGGATAGCCGATCGAGACCCGCGCCATGAAGCGGTCGCGCTGGGCCTCGGGGAGGGGATACGTGCCCTCCATCTCCAGCGGATTCTGGGTGGCGACCACCATGAAGGGGCTCGGCAGCGCATAGGTCTGCCCGTCCATGGTGACCTGGCGCTCCTCCATCGACTCCAGGAGCGCGGACTGGGTCTTGGGGGAGGCGCGGTTGATCTCGTCGCCGATGACGATCTGGGCGAAGATCGCGCCCGGCTTGAACTCGAAGTCGCGCTGCCGCGGGTCGAAGACGCTCACGCCGGTGATGTCCGAGGGCAGCAGGTCGGGGGTGAACTGGATGCGCCGCACCGAGCAGTCGACGGACCGGGCGAGCGCCTTGGCGAGCATGGTCTTGCCGACGCCCGGCACGTCCTCGATGAGGAGGTGGCCCTCGGCGAGCAGCACGGTCAGCGCCAGGCGTACGACCTCGGGCTTGCCCTCGATCACGCCCTCCACCGACCGGCGGACGCGCTCGGCTGTGGTGGTCAGATCGCTGAGGCTCGCTCGCTCGTCATAGGTCGTCACCCGGCCCTCCTCGGCCCTTCCCCGCGCTCACGAAAAGCGGGGGTTCCCCAATTCAGGGCCGGTGCCGCTTTCCCGGTCCGGCCCACCCCGATGGCGCGACGCCCCCGGCCGGGCCGGGAACAACGTCACGTACGCATTCTTGCCGCCCGCGCGGCTTCGCGTCATGGGCTGTGGATAACTCGGAACCGTCCGCACCGGTCACCGCGCGGCGCGAGGCGGGGCGCGGCGGCCGGAAAACGCGTTCGCCGGCACGTCGTCGACGTGCCGGCGAACGGCGGAGCGAGCGGGGTGGGAAAGGGCGGCGGAGGCCCGGGCCGGAGGGCGGAGGCGCTACGCCACCGCCCGGTCCCGGCTCAGTCCTGCGGGTCGATCTCGCGCAGCTTGCCCGTCTTCACGTCGAAGACAAAACCGCGCACGTCCTCCGTGTGGAGCAGGAACGGCGACGTACGGACGCGCTGCATCGACTGGCGTACGTCAGCGTCCAGGTCCTTGAACGCCTCGACCGCCCAGGTCGGCCGCTGCCCGACTTCCTCGGCCAGCTCGTGGCGGAAGTCCTCGGTCAGGGTCTGCATGCCGCAGTTGGTGTGGTGGATGAGCACCACGGAGCGGGTGCCCAGCGCACGCTGGCTGATCGTCAGGGAGCGGATGATGTCGTCGGTGACCACACCGCCCGCGTTGCGGATGGTGTGACAGTCGCCGAGCTCCAGACCCAGCGCCTCATGGAGGTCGAGCCGGGCGTCCATGCAGGCCACGACGGCGACCTTCAGGACGGGACGGGCGTCCATGCCGGGGTCCGTGAACTCGGCGGCGTATCGGGCATTGGCCTCGATGAGGCGGTCGGTGACCGTACCGCCCGAAAGGGCGGCTGCGCGGTCGTCGGACGGGGACGGGGCCTGCGACGCGGATATCGACATAGCTTTAAAGGTAATCGCCGCAGCTCCGGGCCGCTCCATGTGAGGACGGGCATAGCGGGTCATCGAGCGTGCTTGTGAGGTAACCCACAGAAACGGGTGGCGTTGCCCCGTACGGGTGAAATCAATGATCGTCAAGGCCCGGGAGGGCGCGGCCCGGAGGCGTCCGGCGGCCGTGCGGGGACGCGCGCGACCGGTTGGTTGACCGAAGGGATGAGTGGACTAAAGTGACGCGAAGTGGGAGGCGTGAGACTCTCCTTGGATCCCGAATCCCGCGCGCGGGGAACCGCACGTGCGGTTCGGTCTCCTCCCGCTCCACCGGCCATCCGACGTCACTTCCCCGTCGGCGGACGGCCGCTTCCCCTTCAGAGCGGGCGGGGACCAAACAGTACGTGCGGCCTCCGTCGGCCAACGGCAGGTGGGCACCTTCCCCGCGGGGGCGGTATCCGCCGCCCTCCTCATCGGAAGGCGCATGAGCAGCAGCAATACCCGCCACGTCCCCGTCATGCTCCAGCGCTGTCTGGACATGCTCGCCCCGGCGCTCGCCGAGCCCGGTGCGGTCGTCGTCGACTGCACGCTCGGTCTGGGGGGACACAGCGAGGCGCTGCTGTCGACGTTCCCCGCCGCGCGCCTGATCGGCCTGGACCGCGACACGTCAGCACTGAAGCTCGCGGGGGAGCGGCTGGCCCCCTACGGGGACCGCGCGACCCTCGTGCACGCCGTGTACGACGAGCTGCCGGACGTCCTGGAGCGGCTGGCCGTACCGCGCGTCCAGGGGGTGCTGTTCGACCTGGGCGTCTCCTCGATGCAGCTGGACGAGGCCGACCGCGGCTTCGCGTACGCCCAGGACGCCCCGCTGGACATGCGGATGGACCAGACGACCGGGATGAGCGCGGCCGAGGTCCTCAACACCTATGCGCCGGGCGAGCTCGTACGCATCCTGCGGGCCTACGGCGAGGAGAAGCAGGCCAAGCGCATCGTCTCGGCGGTCGTGCGGGAGCGCGAGAAGGAGCCGTTCACGAACAGCGCGCGGCTGGTCGAGCTGATCCGGGACGCGCTGCCGCAGGCCGCCAAGCGCACGGGCGGCAACCCGGCGAAGCGCACGTTCCAGGCGCTGCGCATCGAGGTCAACGGCGAGCTGTCGGTCCTCGAACGCGCCGTGCCGAACGCCGTGCAGGCGCTGGCCGTCGGCGGCCGGATCGCCGTCCTCTCGTACCACTCGCTCGAAGACCGGCTGGTCAAGCAGGTGTTCGCGGCGGGCGCCGCCAATACCGCGCCGCCCGGGCTGCCGGTCGTACCGGAGCAGTACCAGCCGCGTCTGAAGCTGCTGACCCGGGGCGCGGAGCTGCCCACGGAGGCGGAGATCGCGGAGAACCGCAGGGCGGCGCCGGCCCGGCTGCGCGGCGCCGAACGCATCCGGGAGGACAACGCGTGACGGGCTCCGGGCGGCTTCGCGGTACGGGGGGCGGGCGGCTCGCCGCCCTGGTCCCCTCCGGTACGAGCACGGCGGCGCGCACGCCGTTCGTGCTGCTGGTCGTGGTGCTGCTCGGATCCGGCCTGATCACGCTGCTGCTGCTGAACTCCGCGCTCAACCAGGGCTCCTTCGAGCTGAGCAGGCTGGAGAAGCAGACCACGGAACTGACGGACGAGCAGCAGGCGCTCCAGCAGGACGTGGACGGTTACTCGGCGCCCGGCTCGCTGGAGAAGCGGGCCCGCGGCCTCGGCATGGTGCCCGGCGGCAACCCGGCCTTCCTGGGCCCGGACGGCACGGTGCGCGGCGCGCCCAGCGAGGCCACGGAGCAGCCGGCCGTGATGCAGGCGCCGCAGAGCCGCCCGCCGGCCCTCTCCGGGACGCGCACGCCGTCCGGAAGCCCGTCCGGTACCGCCGCTCCGCAGCCCTCCCCGACGGCCGCCGGCGGGTGACCTCGTGACGCAGGACGCCGCGCTCGCGGACGCATCGCCCGCAGACCGGACGGAGACGGAGGGGGAGCAGTGAGCGAACCGAGGGACCCCAGGGACCCCGAGAACCGGCGCGATCCGCGGGCCCGGCGCGGCCCCGCCCGCCCGGGCACCCCCGGGCGCCGCGTGCCGCGCCCCTCCCAGGGCGGCGCGTCGCCCCGGGGCGAGGGCCGCCCCGCCAACGGACGCTCCGCCGCCCAGCGGCCGGCGGACGCCAAGCGCCCGGCGGACGCCCGCCGCGACCCGAAGCGCGCCCCGTCCGCGAATCGTTCCTCCCCCCAGCGCCCGGCCGCGGCGCCGAAGCGCCCGGCACCCGCGCCGAAGCGTCCCGCCGCCGCACCGAAGCGCCCGGCACCCGCTGCGAAGAAGCGCCCCGGCGGCCCGCCCCGGCCGCCCCGCCCCCGTACCGCCGCGCCCGCCCCCATCCGCCTCGGCAGCCCCCGCCCGCGGCTCCGCCTGGTGGCGGTCGCGCTGACGCTGGTCATGCTGGTCTTCGCGGTGCGGCTGTTCCAGGTGCAGGCGGTGAACGCCGACGCGTACGCGGCCAAGGCCAACGTGAACCGGTACGTACCGGTCACGCTTGCCGCCGAGCGCGGCGCGATCACCGACCGGGACGGCGTGGACCTGGCCACCACCGTGGACGCGTACGACATCACCGCCGACCCCAGCCTGCTGGCGCCCGGCAAGATCAAGATCGACGACGCGCCCCAGAAGGCGGCCGCGCTGCTCGCGCCGATCCTCGGCGAGAAGCAGAAAGAACTGGCCGAAAAGCTCGCCAAGCCCCGCTCCCGTTACGTCCTGCTCTCGCGCCGCCAGAGCCCCCAGGTCTGGAAGCAGATCAAGGACCTGCGCAACGCGCTGGACGCCAAGGCGCAGGCCGCGCCCAAGAGCCACCCGCGGCCCAACGTCCTGCTCGGCATCTTCGCCGACGAGCACAGCAAGCGGGTGTACCCGAACAAGGAGCTGGCCTCCGGAGTGCTCGGGTTCATGAACTCCGAGGGCAAGGGCGCCGGCGGCCTCGAAGCGAGCCTGGACAAGAAGCTCGCGGGCAAGGACGGCAAGCTCGTCTACGCGCAGTCCGGGGGCCGCCGGGTGCCCACCGCCGATACCCAGGAGCACCCCGCCGTGCCCGGTACGGACGTCGAGCTGACCCTCGACCGGGACATCCAGTGGGCGGCGCAGGAGGCCATCACCAAGCAGGTCGAGAAGTCGAAGGCGGACCGGGGCTACGTCGTCGTCCAGGACACGAAGACCGGCGAGATCCTGGCGCTGGCCAACGCCCCCGCCTTCGACCCGAACGACATCACCCGCTCCGACGCCGACGCGCTCGGCAACGCCGCGCTGAGCGACGCTTTCGAGCCAGGTTCGACCAGCAAGCTGATGTCGCTGGCGGCCGTGCTGGAGGAGGGCGCCGCGACGCCGTCCACGCACGTCACCGTCCCGAACCGGCTGCACCGCGGCGACCGGCTCTTCGCCGACGACATCGACCACCCCACCTGGCACCTGACGCTGAACGGCGTGCTCGCCAAGTCCAGCAACATCGGCACCATCCTGTCGGTCGAACAGCTGGGCAAGACCCAGCGCGAGGCGAACCAGGTGCTCTACTCGTACCTGCGCAAGTTCGGCATCGGGCAGCCGACCGGGCTGGGCTTCCCGGGCGAGACCCCGGGCATTCTGGCCGCGCCGGGGGACTGGAGCACCTCGCAGCAGTACACGATCCCCTTCGGGCAGGGCCTCTCGCTCAACGCCGTGCAGGCCGCCTCGGTGTACTCCACCATCGCCAACGGCGGCGAGCGGATCGCGCCCACGCTCGTCCGCGGTACCAAGGGCCCGGACGGCCGGTACGCCGCCGCGCCGAAGCCGAAGAAGACCCGCGTGGTGAGCCCGAAGACCGCGAAGACGCTCGCCAGGATGCTCGAATCCGTGGTCGACGACCAGGAGGGCACCGGCACCGCCGCGAAGATCCCCGGCTACCGGGTCGGCGGCAAGACCGGCACGTCCAACCGGGTGGATCCCAAGACCGGCCGCTACCACGGCTACACGGCCTCCTTCGCGGGCTTCGCACCCGCCGACAAGCCCCGCATCACCGTCTACTGCGCCGTACAGAATCCGACCAGCGGAAGCTACTTCGGCGGCCAGGTCTGCGGGCCGATCTACAAGCAGGTCATGCAGTTCGCGCTGAAATCGCTCCAGGTGCCGCCGACCGGTGCCGAGGCGCCGCGGCTGCCCGTCAGCTTCAAGCCGGGCGAATGAGGCGATTCGTGATGACCATCACTCCGGATGCGGGGAACCACTCGCGGCCGCGTCCCTCGCTTCGCCCCGAGGCCCATGGGCCCGGTACGCTCACCGCCGTGTCACATGCTGATCAGTCCCCCAATGCCCAGCAGGACGGCCCCGGCAAACACCCCGGCCCGCCCCGCCCCGAGCACGTCCGGCCCATCCCGCTGGCGGACCTGGCGCACCAGCTGGGCACGGCCGTGCCGGCGGCGGAGGCCGCGGTCACCGGCATCACGCACGACTCCCGCGCGGTACGCCCCGGTGACATCTACGCCGCGCTGCCCGGCGCCCGCTTCCACGGCGCCGACTTCGCCGCGCAGGCCGTCGAGCTGGGCGCCGCCGCGATCCTGACCGACCCCGGGGGCACCGAACGGGCCGCCGCGACGGGCCTGCCGGTCCTCACGGTCGACAACCCGCGGGCCCGGATGGGCGCGCTGGCGGTGACGATCTACGGCGACCCGGGCGCGGAGCTGCTGCAGATCGGCATCACGGGCACGTCGGGCAAGACCACGACCGCGTACCTCATCGACGGCGGCCTGCGCGCCGCCGCCGAGAAGGCGGGCGGGGGGCTTACCGGTCTGATCGGTACCGTCGAGTCCCGGATCGGCGACGTGCGGCTGAAGTCGGAGCGGACCACGCCCGAAGCCACCGACCTGCAGGCGCTCTTCGCGGTGATGCGCGAGCGCGACGTCCGGTCGGTCGCCATGGAGGTCTCCAGCCACGCCCTGGTACTGGGCCGGGTCGACGGCTGCGTCTTCGACGTGGCGGTCTTCAACAACCTCAGCCCGGAACACATGGAGTTCCACACGGGCATGGAGGACTACTTCCAGGCCAAGGCGCAGCTGTTCACCAAGGCCCGGTCGCGGGCCGCCGTGGTGAACTTCGACGACGAGTACGGCCGCCGGCTCATCGAGGGCGAGTCCGAGGTGCCGGTCACCTCGTTCTCCGCCGAGGGCCACCCGGACGCCCACTGGCGCGCCGCCGACGTCGAGGTCGGCACGCTGGGCTCGACGTTCACCGTGCACGGCCCGGACGGCGTGACCGTGCGCGCCGCGTCGCCGATCGCCGGCCCCTTCAACGTCGCCAACGCGCTCGCCGCCATCACGGCACTCGTGGTGGCCGGCGTCGACCCGCAGACCGCCGCCGACGGTGTGGCCGCCGTGCCCGGCGTCCCCGGCCGCCTGGAGCGGGTGGACGCGGGCCAGGACTACCTCGCGGTGGTCGACTACGCGCACAAGACGGACGCTGTCGAATCGGTCCTGCGCGCGCTGCGCAAGGTCACCGAGGGCAAGCTGCACGCCGTACTGGGCTGCGGCGGCGACCGGGACCGCACCAAGCGCATGCCGATGGGCGCCGCGATCGCCCGGCTCGCCGACACCGCGGTGCTCACCAGCGACAACCCACGTTCCGAGGATCCGCTCGCGATCCTCGCCACCATGCTCGCGGGCGCCGCCGACGTGCCGTCCCACGAGCGCGGCACGGTACTGGTCGAGGAGGACCGGGCCGCCGCCATCGCCGCCGCGGTCGCCCGCGCGGAGCCCGGCGACACTGTCATCGTCGCCGGCAAGGGCCACGAGCAGGGCCAGGACATCGCCGGAGTGGTTCGCCCCTTCGACGACCGCCAGGTGCTGCGCGAGGCCATCGAGAGCTCACTGAAGTTGCAGCAGCAGCACGATCACCAGGGATGACACACCGCCATGCGCGCACAACCCCCATCTCGGCAGCTCCAGTCCCCGGCCGGAGGTGACCTGTGATCTCCCTGTCCCTCGCCGAGATCGCGGACATCGTCGGCGGGCGGCCGCACGACATACCGGACGGCTCGGTCCTGGTCACCGGCCCCGTCGTGATCGACTCGCGGGCCGTGACCGACGGCGCGCTGTTCGCCGCGTTCGCCGGTGAGCGGGTCGACGGACACGAATTCGCGGCCATGGCCGTGGAGTCCGGCGCGGCGGCCGTACTGGCCGCCCGCCCCGTCGGCGTGCCCGCGATCGTGGTCGACGACGTCGTGGCCGCGCTCGGGGCGCTGGCCCGCGAGGTCGTCCGGCGCACCGGCGCGGACGTCGTCGCGCTCACCGGGTCGGCGGGCAAGACCAGCACCAAGGACCTCATCGCGCAGCTGCTGCAGCGCAGCGGCCCGACGGTGTGGCCCGAGGGCAACCTCAACAACGAGATCGGCCTGCCGCTGACCGCGCTGCGGGCCGAGCCCGGCACCCGCCACCTCGTCCTGGAGATGGGCGCGCGCGGCGTCGGCCACATCCGCTACCTCACTCAGCTGACCCCGCCCCGCATCGGGCTCGTCCTGAACGTCGGCAGCGCCCACATCGGCGAGTTCGGCGGCCGCGAGAAGATCGCCGAGGCCAAGGGCGAGCTGGTCGAGTCGCTGCCCGACGCGAGCGAGGGCGGCATCGCGATCCTCAACGCCGACGACTCGTACGTACGCGCGATGGCGTCGCGCACCAAGGCCCGTACGGTCTTCTTCGGCGAGTCCGCGGACGCCGACGTGCGTGCCGAGGACGTCCGGCTCACCGACGACGGCCGCCCCGCCTTCACGCTTCACACACCCTCCGGGTGCAGCGCCGTGATCCTGCGGCTGTACGGTGAGCACCACGTGTCGAACGCGCTCGCCGCGGCCGCCGTCGCCCACGAGTCGGGCATGCCCGCAGACGAGATCGCGTCCGCGCTCTCCGAGGCAGGCACGCTCTCCCGCTGGCGCATGGAGGTCACCGAGCGCGCGGACGGCGTGACGGTCGTCAACGACGCCTACAACGCGAACCCCGAGTCCATGCGGGCTGCGCTGCGCGCACTCGTGTCGATGGGCAAGGGGCGGCGTACGTGGGCGGTGCTCGGTCAGATGGCCGAGCTCGGCGAGGACGCGCTCGCCGAGCACGACGCGGTCGGGCGGCTCGCCGTCCGGCTCAACGTCAGCAAGCTCGTGGCAGTAGGGGGGCGGGAAGCCGCCTGGCTGCAAATGGGCGCTTATAACGAGGGTTCGTGGGGTGAGGAGTCGGTGCACGTGTCCGACGCACGGGCGGCGGTCGACCTGCTGCGCAGTGAACTGCAGCCGGGAGACGTGGTGCTGGTGAAGGCGTCCAGGTCGGAGGGGCTGGAGCGGGTCGCGGCCGCATTGCTGGACGATGCGGCAGGCAACGGTGCGCAGGGCGGGGCCGCCACCCGATGAACACGATGAAGCAGATCCTCTTCTCCGGAATGATCGGGCTCTTCCTGACCCTGATCGGCACTCCGCTGCTGATCAAGCTGCTGGCCAAAAAAGGCTACGGGCAGTTCATCCGCGACGACGGACCGCGGGACCACCACAGCAAGCGCGGTACGCCCACCATGGGCGGCATCGCGTTCATCCTGGCCACGATCATCGCGTACGCGCTGACCAAGGTGATCACGAGCGCCCAGCCCACCTTCTCCGGTGTGCTGGTGCTGTTCCTGATGGCCGGCATGGGGCTGGTCGGCTTCCTCGACGACTACATCAAGATCGTCAAGCAGCGTTCGCTGGGCCTGCGGGCCAAGGCGAAGATGGCCGGCCAGCTGATCGTCGGCATCGCCTTCGCCGTGCTGTCCCTGCAGTTCGCGGACCTGCGCGGGCAGACCCCGGCCTCGGACCGGCTCTCCTTCACCCAGGACTTCGGCTGGCAGATCGGCCCGGTGATCTTCGTGATCTGGGCGCTGTTCATGATCCTGGCGATGTCCAACGGCGTGAACCTCACCGACGGCCTCGACGGCCTGGCCACCGGCGCCTCGGTGATGGTCTTCGGCGCGTACACCTTCATCGGCATCTGGCAGTACCAGGAGTCCTGCGCCAACCAGCTCACCGCGGGCCCCGGCTGCTACGAAGTGCGTGACCCGCTCGACCTCGCGGTCGTGGCCTCCGCGCTGATGGGTGCCTGCTTCGGCTTCCTGTGGTGGAACACCTCGCCCGCCAAGATCTTCATGGGGGACACCGGCTCGCTCGCCCTCGGCGGCGCGCTCGCGGGCCTGGCGATCTGCTCCCGCACGGAGCTGCTGCTGGCCATCCTCGGCGGCCTCTTCGTGCTGATCACCATGTCGGTGGTCATCCAGGTCGGCTCCTTCCGGCTCACCGGCAAGCGGGTCTTCCGGATGGCGCCACTCCAGCACCACTTCGAATTGAAGGGGTGGTCGGAAGTCCTTGTGGTGGTCCGGTTCTGGATCATCCAGGGCATGTGCGTGATCGTCGGCCTCGGCATCTTCTACGGCGGCTGGCAGGCCGCCAAGTGACCGGCCAGGACTTCGCCGGGCAGCGCATCACCGTCGCCGGCCTGGGCGTGAGCGGCATCAGCGCCGCACGCGCCCTGGCCGGGCTCGGCGCCCACGTCACCGTCGTGGACGGCGGCGACGGCGAGAAGCAGCGGGCGACCGCGGCGGAGCTGGAGAAGTCCGGCATCGCCGTACGCCTCGGCGACGGCGAGACGCTGCCCGAGGGCACAGACCTCGTCGTCACCTCGCCGGGCTGGAAGCCCTCCAGCCCGCTCTTCGCGGCCGCCGCCGAGGCGGGCGTGGACGTCATCGGGGACGTGGAGGTCGCCTGGCGGCTCCGCGGCCCCGACGCGGCGCCCTGGCTCGCCATCACCGGTACGAACGGCAAGACGACCACCACGCAGATGCTGGCGTCGATCCTGGCCGCCGAGGGGCTGCGCACCGCCGCCGTCGGCAACATCGGGACGCCGATCATCGACGTGGTGCTCTCCGGCGAGTACGACGTCCTCGCGGTGGAGCTCTCCAGCTACCAGCTGCACTGGGCGCCCTCGGTACGGGCGCACTCCGCGACCGTCCTGAACCTCGCCCCCGACCACCTCGACTGGCACGGCTCCATGGAGGCGTACGCCGCCGACAAGGGCCGCGTGTACGAGGGCAACACGGTCGCCTGCGTCTACAACGTGGCCGACAAGGCCACCGAGGACCTGGTGCGGGAGGCCGATGTCGAGGAGGGCTGCCGGGCCATCGGCTTCACCCTCGGGACGCCGGGACCCGGCCAGGTGGGCGTCGTCGAGGGCATCCTCGTCGACCGCGCGTTCGTCGAGAACCGGCAGAAGCAGGCCCAGGAGCTGGCCGAGGTCGCAGATGTGAACCCGCCGGCCCCGCACAACATCGCCAACGCCCTCGCGGCGGCGGCGCTCGCGCGCGCGTTCGGAGTGCAGCCCGCTTCCGTACGCGACGGCCTGCGCGCCTTCCACCCGGACGCACACCGCATCCAGCACGTCGCGGACGTCGCCGGAGTGTCCTACGTGGACGACTCCAAGGCCACCAACACCCACGCCACCGAAGCGTCGTTGGCCGCGTACGAGCACATCGTCTGGATCGCCGGCGGGCTCGCCAAGGGCGCCACCTTCGACGAGCTGGTACAGAAGTCGGCGGCCCGGCTGCGCGGCGCCGTCCTCATCGGCCGGGACCGCGCGCTGATCCGCGAAGCGCTCGCGCGACACGCCCCGGATGTGCCGGTCGTCGACCTCGACCGGACCGACACTGGGGCGATGTCCGAGGCGGTACGGGAAGCCGGGAAGCTCGCCCGGCCGGGCGATACGGTCCTGTTGGCACCGGCCTGCGCCTCGATGGACATGTACCTGAATTACAACAAGCGGGGCGACGCCTTCGCCGACGCGGTCCGCGAGCTGGCCGCGCGGGACCAGTAACCGTACGTCCCCGCCCGCGTCGTGGACGTGCGGCGCAGCGCATCTGTGGAGGGGACGAGGATGACGGCCCGACCGGCGAAGGAGGCACCGCCGAGCCCACCGCGTCCGCTGCGCCCGGTGCGGCGGACGCCACCGGGCCCCCGGATGCCGCGGCCCGGGGACCCCACGGGCCCGCGGCGCCTGTACCACCGGGCGAAGCGGGCCTGGGACCGGCCGCTGACGGCGTACTACCTCGTCCTGGGCGGCAGCCTGCTGATCATGGTCCTCGGGCTGGTCATGGTCTACTCCGCCTCGCAGATCAAGGCGCTGCAGTCCGGGCTGTCCCCCACGTACTTCTTCCGCAAGCAGCTGCTCGCCGCGGCGCTCGGCGGCGGGCTGATGGTGCTGGCCACCAAGCTGCCCGTCCGGGCGCACCGGGCCCTGGCGTACCCGCTGATCGCCGGCTCGGTCTTCCTGATGTGCCTGGTCCAGGTGCCGGGGATAGGCGTCGCGGTCAACGGCAACCAGAACTGGATCTCGCTCGGCGGGCCCTTCCAGCTGCAGCCCAGCGAGTTCGGCAAGCTGGCGCTGGTCCTGTGGGGCGCCGACCTGCTCGCGCGCAAGCAGGAGCGGCGGCTGCTGACGCAGTGGAAGCACCTGCTGGTGCCGCTGATTCCGGCCGCTTTCCTGCTGCTCGGGCTCATCATGCTCGGCGGCGACATGGGCACCGCGATCATTCTCACGGCCATCCTTTTCGGACTGCTGTGGCTGGCGGGGGCGCCCACCCGGCTGTTCGTCGGGGTGCTGGCCGCGGCCGGCGTCATCGGCGCGCTGCTCATCAAGACGAGCGCCAACCGGATGTCCCGGCTCGCGTGCATCGGCGCGACCGACCCGGGACCGGGCGACCAGTGCTGGCAGGCCGTGCACGGGATATACGCTCTGGCGTCCGGCGGATTCTTCGGATCCGGTCTCGGCGCGAGTATGGAAAAATGGGGTGAACTCCCTGAGCCGCACACCGACTTCATCTTCGCCATCACCGGGGAGGAACTGGGACTGGCGGGGACGCTGTCGGTACTCGCCCTGTTCGCGGCTCTAGGCTATGCGGGTATCCGCGTGGCCGGACGCACGGAGGATCCCTTCGTACGGTACGCAGCGGGTGGCGTGACCACCTGGATCACGGCCCAGGCCGTGGTCAACATCGGTGCGGTGCTCGGCCTGCTGCCGATCGCCGGTGTCCCGCTCCCGCTGTTCTCCTACGGAGGCTCCGCCCTGCTGCCGATGATGTTCGCCGTCGGACTCCTGATCGCCTTCGCGCGTGACGAGCCCGCGGCGCGGGCGGCGCTGGCCATGCGGCAGTCGGTATTCGCGAGAATGCCGGCTGGGGTGAGACGGAAGACGATGAGACGGCGCGTCAAGAAGCTGCCGTCCGGAGAGCGGTGAATTTCGGTGCATGTCGTACTCGCCGGTGGGGGGACCGCCGGCCACATCGAGCCCGCGCTCGCCCTCGCGGACGCCCTGCGCAGGCAGGACCCGACCGTGGGGATCACGGCACTGGGCACGGAGCGCGGACTGGAGACCCGGCTGGTACCGGAGCGCGGCTATGAACTGGGGCTGATCCCGGCCGTTCCGCTGCCGCGCAAGCCCACGCCCGAGCTGATCACCGTCCCCGGGCGGCTGCGCGGCACGATCAAGGCCGCGGAGCAGATCCTGGAGCGCACGAAGGCGGACTGCGTCGTCGGCTTCGGCGGGTATGTCGCGCTGCCCGGCTACCTGGCCGCCAAGCGGCTCGGCGTGCCGATCGTGGTGCACGAGGCCAACGCCCGGCCGGGGCTGGCCAACAAGATCGGCTCGCGGTACGCCAAGTTCGTCGCCGTCAGCACCCCCGACAGCAAGCTGCGCGACGCCCGTTACGTCGGCATCCCGCTGCGCCGCACGATCGCGACCCTGGACCGCGCGGCGGCCCGTCCCGAGGCGCGCGCCGCCTTCGGCCTGGACCCGAACCTCCCCACGCTGCTGGTCTCCGGCGGCTCGCAGGGCGCGCGCCGGCTCAACGAGGTCATCCAGGCCGCCGTGCCCGCCTTCCAGCGCGCCGGCATCCAGGTGCTGCACGCGGTCGGCCCGAAGAACGAACTGCCGCAGGTCGACAACATGCCCGGGATGCCGCCTTACGTCCCGGTACCGTACGTGGACCGGATGGACCTCGCGTACGCCGCGGCCGACATGATGCTCTGCCGCGCGGGCGCGATGACCGTGGCCGAGCTGTCCGCTGTCGGGCTGCCCGCCGCGTACGTCCCGCTGCCCATCGGCAACGGCGAGCAGCGGCTGAACGCCCAGCCGCTGGTCAACGCCGGCGGCGGCCTGCTGGTCGACGACGCGCAGCTGTCCCCCGAGTGGGTGCAGGGCAACGTCCTGCCGGTCCTCTCGGACCCGCACCGGCTGTACGAGATGTCCCGCGCGGCCGCCGAGTTCGGCCGCAGAGACGCCGACGAACTGCTCGTCGGCATGGTGTACGAAGCGATCGCCTCCCGCCGGAGCTGAGGCGGCCGGGGCAAGGAGAGGGAAAGTGGCCGGACCGAGTATCGCCCGACGGGGCGAGCAGCACCGCGTACCGGCCGACTCTCCCGCCGACTCCGGGGAGCCGGAGGAGCCGCGTGGCTCCGGGCTGCGGCGGCTGCTGCCGCCGTGGGCCGGGGAGCGCGGCCCCGGGCGCCCGCGCCGCCGCACGCTCGTCGCCGCGGCGGTCCTCATAGCGCTGCTGGTCGGCTTCGGTACCTGGGCGCTGTACGGCTCGGACTGGCTGCGCGCCGAGCACGTGACGGTGCACGGTACCGACGTTCTGACGGCGCGTGAGGTCGAGGCCGCGGCCGGCGTCCCGGTGGGGGCGCCGCTCGCGTCCGTGGACACCGACGGTATCGCCGCACGGCTGGCCGACCGCCTCCGCCGCATCAAGTCGGTCGAAGTGGAGCGCTCGTGGCCGGACACCATCTCCCTGAACGTGACGGAGCGGCAGCCCGTCCTGGTCGTCCAAAAGGGCGCAAAGTTCCGTGAAGTGGACGACCGGGGCGTGCGCTTCGCCACCGTCGGTATCGCGCCGCGCGATGTACCCCGGCTGGAAATGGACGCGGCCGATTCGCCGAGCCTGCGCCGTTTCGGTATCCCTGCTCTGAACCGCGCGGCGGTGAAGGTCGCCACCGCGCTTCCCGATACGGTCGGCAAGGACGTGCGCGTCATCCGCGTACGTTCGTACGACTCCATCACCCTGGAGCTGACCGGCGGACGCCGGGTCGAGTGGGGCAGCGAGGAACACGGCACGGAAAAGGCCAAGGTACTCCGCGCGCTGCTGAAAGCGGCGCGTGATGCGCGCCACTTCGACGTGAGCGTCCCCAGTGCGCCCGCCGCGTCCGGGAGTTGACGTACGTACGCGCAGGCCAGCACCCTGGATGGCTACCACTACGGGTGATCACATAGGGTGAAAAGAAAAACGGGAGGTTCGGCGTGTTCGTTGAACGTGCGCCGCTTGTCGACTTAGTGTCTCGTTCCAAAGAACCCAGAGAACACAGGCACTGGTAACCCTAAACTTCAACGTTAGGGTTCGGGTCGGCATTACGGACCGTCCCATCGGCATCAGTCGTTGTCCACAGCACATGTGAGGCACCGACACGTAACTCGAGGCGAGAGGCCTTCGACGTGGCAGCACCGCAGAACTACCTCGCAGTCATCAAGGTCGTCGGCATCGGCGGCGGTGGCGTGAACGCCATCAACCGGATGATCGAGGTCGGGCTCAAGGGCGTCGAGTTCATCGCGATCAACACCGATGCGCAGGCGTTGCTGATGAGCGACGCCGACGTCAAGCTCGACGTCGGCCGTGAGATGACGCGTGGCCTCGGCGCCGGCGCAAACCCGGACGTGGGCCGCAAGGCGGCCGAAGACCACCGCGAGGAGATCGAGGAGGTCCTCAAGGGGGCCGACATGGTCTTCGTGACCGCGGGCGAGGGCGGCGGCACCGGCACGGGCGGCGCGCCCGTGGTCGCCAACATCGCGCGCTCGCTCGGCGCCCTGACGATCGGTGTGGTCACCCGGCCGTTCACCTTCGAGGGCCGCCGCCGCGCCAACCAGGCCGAGGACGGCATCGCGCAGCTGCGCGAAGAAGTCGACACGCTCATCGTGATCCCCAACGACCGACTGCTGTCCATCTCGGACCGCCAGGTGAGCGTTCTTGATGCCTTCAAGTCCGCCGACCAGGTGCTGCTCTCCGGTGTCCAGGGCATCACCGACCTGATCACCACCCCGGGTCTGATCAACCTCGACTTCGCCGACGTGAAGTCCGTGATGTCCGAGGCCGGCTCGGCCCTCATGGGCATCGGCTCCGCACGCGGCGACGACCGCGCGGTGGCGGCCGCCGAAATGGCCATCTCCTCGCCGCTTCTGGAGGCGTCCATCGACGGCGCCCGCGGTGTGCTGCTGTCCATCTCCGGCGGCTCCGACCTCGGTCTCTTCGAGATCAACGAGGCGGCGCAGCTGGTCAGCGAGGCGGCCCATCCGGAAGCCAACATCATCTTCGGTGCGGTCATCGACGACGCGCTGGGCGACGAGGTCCGCGTGACGGTCATCGCCGCGGGCTTCGACGGCGGTCAGCCGCCGGCCCGCCGCGAGAACGTCATCAGCTCCTCCTCCGGGAAGCGCGAGGAGCCGGCGGCCCCGGCGAGCCGCCCGGCCGCGCCCCCGGAGCCCCGCCCGGCCTTCGGCGGCCTCGGCTCCGTTCCGGTGCGCGACGAGGAGCCGGCTCCGGTCGAGTCGGCGCCGGTCAGCGAGGCCCCGGCGGCGCCCCCGGTCGCGCCGCAGGTCCCCCCGGCCCGTCCGTACACGGACACCGCGGCCGAGGAGCTGGACGTCCCGGACTTCCTGAAGTAGCCGAAGACCCGCAGTGATAGGGCAGCAGCACAATGTGCTGAGGAACGATGCGAGCGGCGCGCGCTTCGCCTTCACCGATCGGTGGGGCGGGGTGAGCGCCGCTCCGTATGCCGAGCTCAATCTCGGCGGCGCCGTGGGCGACGACCCGCAGGCGGTACGGACCAATCGCGAGCTGGCGGCCAAGGCCCTGGGCCTGGATCCGGCCGATGTGGTCTGGATGAACCAGGTGCACGGGCGCGATGTGGCGGTCGTGGACGGGCCGTGGCGGGACAGCGACGAGATTCCCTGTGTCGACGCGGTGGTGACGGCCCGTCGGGGTCTTGCCCTCGCCGTCCTCACCGCCGACTGCACCCCCGTCCTGCTCGCCGACCCGGTCGCCGGGGTGGCGGGGGCCGCGCACGCCGGGCGGCCCGGGCTGGTCGCGGGGGTCGTACCGGCCACCGTCGAGGCGATGACCGCTCTCGGCGCGTCTCCCGAGCGGATCGTCGCGTACACCGGGCCCGCGGTCTGCGGGCGTTGCTACGAGGTGCCGGAGGCGATGCGCGCCGAGGTCGCCGCCGCGGTGCCCGAGGCGCACGCGACCACCGGGTGGGGGACGCCCGCGGTGGACGTGGCGGCCGGTGTCGCCGCCCAACTCGCCCGGTGCGGCGTGCGGGTGCGTGAACATTCCCACATCTGCACGCTGGAATCGGCGGACCATTTCTCGTACCGGCGCGACCGCACAACCGGGCGGCTCGCGAGTTATGTATGGCTGGACGGCTGAGCTGTGACGGACCGTAGAACGGAACTGGCCGAGAACCTGGCGCGGGTGGAGGATCGTATCTCCGATGCTTGTGCCAAAGCCGGTCGTAATCGTGGTGATGTGACCCTGATTGTGGTCACAAAGACCTACCCAGCGAGCGATGTCCGTATCCTTTCGGAATTGGGTGTCCGGCACGTCGCGGAGAACCGGGACCAGGACGCGGCGCCCAAGGCGGCCGCTTGCTCGGATTTGCCGCTTACTTGGCATTTCGTCGGCCAATTGCAGACAAATAAGGTCCGGTCTGTGGCCAGTTACGCGGATATCGTGCAGTCCGTGGACCGGGTCAAGCTCGTCACCGCGCTCTCCAAGGAGGTCGTGCGTGCCGGGCGCGAGCTGGACTGCCTGATCCAGGTGGCACTTGACGCCGAGTCGGGTCAGCGCGGCGACCGCGGCGGCGTCGGCCCGGACGGGGTGGCGGCGCTGGCCGACGCCGTGGCGGCGGCCGAAGGGCTGCGGCTGGGCGGCCTGATGACGGTCGCTCCGCTGGCAGGGCAGTACGCGGGCCGGCCGCGGGCGGCTTTCGACCGGCTGACGGAAATCGCATCCGGCCTGCGCGCGGGTCATCCTGCTGCGAAAATGGTGTCGGCAGGAATGAGTTCGGATCTCGAGGACGCGGTGGCCGCCGGTGCGACACATGTACGCGTGGGCACTGCGGTACTCGGAGTCCGACCACGGCTCGGGTAACGTCGCGAAGCAAGTCGGACCACAGCACAAAATATGGTCATTACCGTCAAAAGACGGGCAGGCCGAGTGGATCCAAGGCGACCGGTGACGGAGCCGATCCACCACAGAGCGGAGGACGCAGAGAATGGCCGGCGCTATGCGCAAGATGGCGGTCTACCTCGGCCTCGTGGAGGACGATGGGTACGACGGCCGGGGCTTCGACCCCGACGACGACTTCGAACCCGAACTCGACCCGGAGCCCGAGCCCGAGAGGCGGCAACAGCACCAGCCGCCCACGGAATCACGCCCCGAACGGGACGAACCGGTACGAGTCGTATCGCCGCCGGCGCAGCGCGAGTCTCCGCCAGTGGGTACGGAAAACGGACGACCCGCCCGAATCGCCCCCGTGGCGTCCATCACACCCGAACGTCCGAATCTGGAGAAGAACGCACCGGTGATCATGCCCAAGGTTGTGTCCGAGCGGGAGCCCTACCGCATCACCATGCTGCACCCCCGGACCTACAACGAAGCCCGTACCATCGGGGAACACTTCCGTGAGGGCACTCCGGTGATCATGAATCTGACGGAGATGGACGACACGGACGCGAAGCGACTTGTCGACTTTGCGGCCGGGTTGGTGTTCGGTTTGCACGGGAGCATCGAGCGGGTGACACAGAAGGTGTTCCTGCTGTCTCCTGCTAACGTCGATGTCACGGCGGAGGACAAGGCCCGTATCGCAGAGGGCGGGTTCTTCAACCAGAGCTGAGACGCAACACCGGGCACACCGAGGCCGTGAGGCCGACACAGGCAAGGGGAGAGGGAAGCGCGAGATGGGCATCGCACTGCAGGTGATCTATATCGCGCTGTACTGCTTCCTCATTGTGTTGATCTTCCGGCTGGTGATGGACTACGTCTTCCAGTTCGCCCGTTCATGGCAACCCGGCAAGGCGATGGTGGTCGTACTTGAGGCCACTTACACTGTCACTGATCCGCCACTCAAGCTTCTGCGGCGTGTCATACCGCCGCTGCGTCTCGGGGGCGTGGCGCTCGACCTGTCCTTCTTCGTACTGATGATCATCGTCTACATCCTGATCACCGTCGTGAGCAACGTCGTGAGCAAGTTGTGAACGATACGGTCTTGCCGATTGCCGACGACTACGTTGAGGTGAAGAAGAGATGCCGTTGACCCCCGAGGACGTGCGGAACAAGCAGTTCACGACCGTCCGCCTCCGAGAAGGCTATGACGAGGACGAGGTCGATGCCTTCCTCGATGAGGTCGAAGCAGAACTGACCCGTCTGCTCCGGGAGAACGAGGACCTGCGCGCCAAACTGGCCGCTGCCACCCGGGCTGCCGCCCAGAGCCAGCAGCAGCAACAGGGGATGCGCAAGCAGCAGGAGCAGGACGGACCGCAGCAGCAGCAGCGGCCCGGTGCCCCCGTGCCCGCCGCCATATCGGGTCCGCAGCCGGTCCCGCCCGGCCAGCAGCAGGGGATGGGTGGCCCGCCCCAGCTGCCCGGCGGTGCACCGCAGCTGCCCGCAGGTCCCGGTGGCCACGGCCCCGGTCCGCAGGGCCCGCACGGCGGCCAGATGGGCCCCGGCGGTCCCATGGGCGGCCCGATGGGTGGTCCGCAGGGCGGCCCGCAGCTGCCGCAGCCGGGCCAGGGCGGTCCGGGCGGTGACAGTGCCGCGCGCGTGCTGTCGCTGGCGCAGCAGACCGCCGACCAGGCGATCGCGGAGGCCCGTTCCGAGGCCAACAAGATCGTCGGCGAGGCCCGCAGCCGCGCCGAGGGCCTGGAGCGGGACGCCCGCGCCAAGGCCGACGCGCTGGAGCGGGACGCGCAGGAGAAGCACCGCGTCGCGATGGGCTCCCTGGAGTCCGCCCGCGCCACGCTGGAGCGCAAGGTCGAGGACCTGCGCGGCTTCGAGCGCGAGTACCGCACGCGACTGAAGTCGTACCTGGAGAGCCAGCTGCGCCAGCTGGAGAACCAGTCCGACGAGTCGCTCGCCCCGCCGCGGACCCCGGCCGCCGCTTCGCTGCCGGCGTCCCCGTCGATGGCGTCGGCCGGTGCCGGCTCCATGGGCGGCGGCTCCAGCCACACCATGGGCGGCAACCAGTCCATGGGCGGCCACGGCGGCTCGAACGGCAGCAACGCCCCGTCGTACGGCAGCCAGCAGCAGATGTCGCCGGCCATGACCCAGCCGATGGCGCCGGTCCGGCCGCAGGGCCAGCAGCAGATGCAGCAGGCTCCGTCGCCGATGCGTGGCTTCCTCATCGACGAGGACGACAACTGACGCGGCTGACGCTGCTGCGTCGCACCTAGTCGGCAATCAGGGCCGGGCCCCCGGGGATCTCCCCGGGGGCCCGGCCCTTTTCGCCTTCGGCGGGGGCCGGCATTCGCCGTTGGCGTCAGGTCGATGGCGGGCTGCACCGCCGTTGTGGTTGCTCGCGCAGTTCCCCGCGCCCCGTGCGGGGCGCGCCTGACACGCCGAGGTCCCCGGTACGGGTGTACCGGGGACCTCGGAACGGTGTGCGGGTGGCAGCCCCTGTGAGTTACACCTTGCGGAGGCGGAACGTCAGCGACAGCGGCTCGTCCGCGAACGGCTCGCCGAAGGTGTCGTCCGCCTCGCCGGAGACGAACTCCGTCGCGAGGACCTCGTCCGCGATCAGGGCCGCGTGGTCGGCCAGGGCCGTGCGGACCTCCTCGTCGGAGGACTCCCAGCGCAGCGCGATCCGGTCCGCGACGTCCAGGCCGCTGTTCTTGCGGGCCTCCTGGATGAGGCGGATGGCGTCGCGGGCGAGGCCCGCGCGGCGCAGCTCCGGGGTGATCTCCAGGTCCAGCGCGACCGTGGCGCCGGAGTCGGACGCCACCGACCAGCCCTCGCGCGGCGTCTCGGTGATGATCACCTCGTCCGGAGCCAGGGCGACCGTCTCGCCGTCGACCTCGACCGAGGCCGTGCCCTCGCGCAGCGCCAGCGACAGCGCCGCCGCGTCCGCGTTGGCGACGGCCTTGGCGACCGCCTGGACGCCCTTGCCGAACCGCTTGCCCAGGGCACGGAAGTTGGCCTTGGCGGTGGTGTCGACCAGGGAGCCGCCGACCTCGGAGAGCGACGCCAGAGAGCTGACGTTCAGCTCCTCGGTGATCTGGGCGCGCAGCTCGTCGGAGAGCGTCTCGAAGCCGGCCGCGGCGACCAGCGCGCGGGACAGCGGCTGGCGGGTCTTCACGCCGGACTCGGCACGCGTGGCGCGGCCCAGCTCGACCAGCCGGCGGACCAGGACCATCTGCGCGGAGAGCGTCGGGTCGATCGCCGAGGCATCGGCCACCGGCCAGGAGGAGAGGTGGACGGAGTCCGGCGCGTCCGGGCTGACCGGGACGACCAGGTCCTGCCAGACCCGCTCGGTGATGAACGGGGTGAGCGGCGCCATCAGGCGGGTGACCGTCTCGATGACCTCGTGGAGCGTGCGCAGCGCCGCCTTGTCGCCCTGCCAGAAGCGGCGGCGGGAGCGGCGGACGTACCAGTTCGAGAGGTCGTCGACGAAGGCGGAGAGCAGCTTGCCGGCGCGCTGGGTGTCGTACGCCTCCAGCGCCTCGGTGACGCCCTGCACCAGGGAGTTCAGCTCACCGAGCAGCCAGCGGTCCAGGATCGGGCGGTCGGCGGGCGCCGGGTCGGCGTCCGTGGGCGCCCAGCCGGTCGTCCGCGCGTACAGCGCCTGGAACGCGACGGTGTTCCAGTACGTCAGGAGCGTCTTGCGGACGACCTCCTGGATCGTGCCGTGGCCGACGCGGCGGGCCGCCCACGGGGAGCCGCCGGCCGCCATGAACCAGCGCACCGCGTCCGCGCCGTGCTGGTCCATGAGCGGGATCGGCTGGAGGATGTTGCCCAGGTGCTTGGACATCTTCCGGCCGTCCTCGGCCAGGATGTGGCCCAGGCAGACGACGTTCTCGTAGGAGGACTTGTCGAAGACGAGGGTGCCGACCGCCATCAGCGTGTAGAACCACCCACGCGTCTGGTCGATGGCCTCGGAGATGAACTGCGCCGGGTACCGCTTCTCGAAGATGTCCTTGTTGCGGTAGGGGTAGCCCCACTGCGCAAACGGCATCGAGCCCGAGTCGTACCAGGCGTCGATGACCTCGGGGACGCGCACGGCCTCGAGCGAGCAGCCCTCGTGGGTGCAGCCGAAGGTGACGTCGTCGATGAAGGGGCGGTGCGGGTCCAGGGTGGTCTGGTCGGTGCCGGTCAGCTCCGACAGCTCGGCGAGCGAGCCGACGCAGGTGAGGTGGTCCTCCGCGCAGCGCCAGATGGGCAGCGGGGTGCCCCAGTAGCGGTTGCGGGACAGCGCCCAGTCGATGTTGTTGTTCAGCCAGTCGCCGAAGCGGCCGTGCTTGACGGACTCCGGGTACCAGTTGGTGTTCTCGTTCTCCCGCAGCAGGGCGTCCTTGACGGCCGTGGTGCGGATGTACCAGGAGGGCTGGGCGTAGTACAGCAGCGCCGTGTGGCAGCGCCAGCAGTGCGGGTAGCTGTGCTCGTACGCGACGTGGCGGAAGAGCAGGCCGCGCGCGTCCAGGTCGGCGACCAGCGCCTCGTCGGCCTTCTTGAAGAACTGCCCGCCGACCAGGGCGAGATCCTCCTCGAAGGTGCCGTCGGGGCGGACCGGGTTGACCACGGGCAGGCCGTAGCCCTTGCAGGTCTTGAGGTCGTCCTCACCGAAGGCGGGCGCCTGGTGGACCAGGCCCGTGCCGTCCTCGGTGGTGACGTACTCGGCGTTGACGACGAAGTTGGCGCCTTCCAGCTCGACCAGGTCGAACGGGCGCCGGTACGCCCAGCGCTCCATCTCGCGGCCGGTGAAGGTCTGCCCGGTGGTCGTCCAGCCCTCGCCCAGCGCCTTCTCGACCAGCTGCTCGGCGACGACGACCTTCTCCTGGCCGTCGGTGGCGACGACGTACGTCACGTCGGGGTGCGCGGCGACGGCGGTGTTGGACACCAGCGTCCAGGGCGTCGTCGTCCAGATCAGCAGCCCCGCCTCGCCGGCCAGCGGACCCGAGGTCAGCGGCAGGCGGACGTACACCGACGGGTCGACGACCGTCTCGTACCCCTGCGCCAGCTCGTGGTCCGAGAGGCCGGTGCCGCAGCGCGGGCACCAGGGGGCGACGCGGTGGTCCTGGACCAGCAGGCCCTTCTTGAAGATCTCCTTCAGCGACCACCACACCGACTCGATGTAGTCGGGGTTCATCGTGCGGTACGCGTCGTCGAGGTCGACCCAGTAGCCCATCCGGGTCGTGAGCTCGGCGAAGGCGTCGGTGTGCCGGGTCACCGACTCGCGGCACTTGGCGTTGAACTCGGCGATGCCGTACGCCTCGATGTCCTTCTTGCCGTTGAAGCCCAGCTCCTTCTCCACGGCCAGCTCGACCGGGAGGCCGTGGCAGTCCCAGCCGGCCTTGCGGCCGACGTGGTAGCCCTGCATCGTGCGGAAGCGGGGGAAGACGTCCTTGAAGACGCGGGCCTCGATGTGGTGCGCGCCGGGCATGCCGTTCGCCGTCGGCGGGCCCTCGTAGAACACCCACTCCGGGCGTCCCTCGGACTGCTCGAGAGTGCGCGCGAAGACCTTCTGTTCCTGCCAGAAGTCGAGCACGGCGTGCTCGAGGGCGGGCAGGTCCACCTGCGCGGGCACCTGGTTGTACTGGGGTGTGGGACTCATCGGGGGCTTCCTCCGGCGGACACCGCTTGCTTGCTCCGACCGGAGGGACGAGAGCTGCTGCTCCCGCGGTACCACCCTCCTTGGCCGAGAAGGAACTCCTCGGCCCCCTCATTGGGGTCGCGATGCCGGGTCTAGTGGCCCCGGGAAGCCGCTGACGGCTCCGTGGGGCGTTCTTCCGGCGGCTCCGGGATGATCTTCACGTCGCGCACACCCCCGGGCTCCCACCGTCCCCGGGTCGCTCTTGGCTGCGTGCGGCGCTACTCGTCCCATCCACGCCTTTCGCTCCGCCCAGTGTACGGGGCGCGGGACGGGAGGGCCGACCGCTTTTCCGGGCTGCGCCGACTGAGGTACCGGCGGCGGGAAGCTTGACCCGAATGGCGATACGCACCGCGACGGAGCGCGGCAGGCGTACGAAGGGGCCGCCGCGCCCCTGCTGGGCCGCCGGATCGCCGTCGGATTACCGGGCGGAGAGCGGGGCACAACGGTTGCAGACCGGGCTCCCGTGCGGGGAGACCGGACGGTGGAGGGCGGTGCGTCCCGTTGCCGCGTGCTGTGAGTCGATTTATCGTTCCGGTCACGATTCGCGAGCAAGATCACATACGTGAAGGGATCGCGGCCATGGTGGCGAAAGAGACCGCCGCGCACGACAGCACGGCGGCGCACGGACGGGGCGCGCCGCCGGACGGAGCCGCGGCCGGGGAGCCGGCGACGGCCCCGGCGCCCGACCCCGTGACGGGCCGGCCGGACGAGGCGGCCCGGGCCGGCGGCGCGCCCCTCGGGCCGGCCGGGGCAGGGCACAGCTCCGGGACGAAGCCGCCCGCCAAGAAGACGGCGAAGAAGGCCGCGGCGAAGAAGACGGCGACCGGGAACGCGCCGGTGGGGGAGGACGCGGCGGAGGACGCCGCGGCCGAGGAGGCCGCGACGGGGCACGCGCCCGCGGAGACGGCGCCCGACGACACCGGGACCGACAGAACCGCGACCGGGAATCCGCCTCCCAAGGAGAGTGCGCACAAGAAGACCACGGGCAGGAAGGCCGCGGCCAAGAAGGCGCCGGCCAAGAGAGCCCCGGCCGGGAGGGCCACGGCGGAGCAGGCGTCCGCCGGGGACACCGGCGCGGAGGGAACGACGGCCGGTACGGCCGCCGGCAGGAGCACGGCCAGGAAGGCTGCACCGCCAAAAGAGGCGGTGCCCGCGAAGAAGACGGGAGCCAAGACGGTGGTGGCGAAGAAGACTCCGGGCGGGGCACCGGCCGCTGCGGTGGACGACAGCGAGCAGACGGCCGCCGCGACGGCCCTGCCCAAGGCGCGTACCGGCCCGGCGACCGCCGCCGAGCTGCCCGTACGGCCGGGCGAGGAGCCGTGGTCGGAGGCCGAGGTCGACGAGGCCCGTTCGATGCTGCGGGACGAGGAGGACCGGCTGCGCAACGAGATCCGGTCCTCCGAGGACGCCATCGCGGGCCTGATGCGGGACTCCGGCGACGGCGCGGGCGACGAGGCCGACACGGGTACGAAGAACATCACCCGCGAGCACGAGATGGCGCTGGCCTCGAACGCGCGCGAGATGCTGCTGCAGACCGAACGGGCGCTGGAGCGGCTGGACGCGGGCACGTACGGGCTCTGCGAGAACTGCGGCAAGCCGATCGGCAAGGCCCGTATGCAGGCGTTCCCCCGGGCCACGCTCTGCGTGGAGTGCAAGCAGAAGACCGAGCGCCGTTAGGGACGGAGCCCCTGGTTCACCGGTTTGCGCCTTCCCGCGGGGCAGCTTCTGTCCCGTGGGCGGGTGCGGCGCCGTACTGGCTGGGCGCGCAGTTCCCCGCGCCCCTTACGGGGCGCGCTCTCATCGGGGCGCGCCCTCATCGGGGTCAGACGTGTGCCGTACCCTCGGAGCTCAGCCAGGCGGGGGCCTGGCCGCGGACACGACGGGCTGAGGACTCACACGTGGCAGAGGCGGAGCGCATCACCGGTACGCCGGGCACCGGACCGGAGCCCGGGCAGGGGGACGGCGGGGAAGCCGCGGGGCAGGGCGCGGCGGAGGCAGGCGCGACGGCCGCGCCGCGCGGGCGGCGGCGGATCGGCGCGCTGCTGCTCGTCGCGCTGATCGTGTACCTCCTGGACCTGGGCAGCAAGCTGCTGGTGGTGGCCAAGCTGGAGCACCACGAGCCGGTTCAGGTGATCGGCACGCTGCTGCAGTTCGAGGTGATCCGCAACCGCGGCGCCGCCTTCAGCATGGGCGAGGCGCTGACCATCTTCCTGACGCTGATCGCCGCGGCGGTGATCGTGGTGATCTTCCGGATCGCCCGCAAGCTCTACAGCCTGCCCTGGGCCCTCGCGCTCGGCCTGCTGCTCGGCGGCGCCTTCGGCAACCTCACCGACCGGCTCTTCCGCTCGCCCGGCGTCTTCCAGGGCGCGGTGGTCGACTTCATCGCCCCCGCGCACTTCGCGGTCTTCAACCTCGCCGACTCCGGGATCGTGTGCGGCGGCATCCTGATCGTGCTGCTCTCCTTCCGCGGCCTGGACCCGGACGGCACCCTCCACAAGGACTGACCGGAGGCCGGGCTCGGGGCCGGATCAAGGGCCGCACCAGGGGCCGTACGGGACCCGGGCGGGAGCACGCGTCACGACTGCCATACTCGTGGGGTGAGCACGATTCCCGAGATCCGCACCCTGCCCGTACCGGACGGCCTGGAGGGCGAGCGCGTAGACGCCGCGCTGGCCCGCATCTTCGGCTTCTCCCGTACGAAGGCCGCCGAGCTGGCCGCTGCCGGAAAGGTCCGGGTCGACGGGGCCGAGGTGATGAAGTCCGAGCGGGTGCACGGCGGCGCCTGGCTGGAAGTCGAGATGCCCCAGGCCCCCGCCCCCGTGGAGATCGTCGCCGAGCCCGTCGAGGGCATGGAGATCGTCCATGACGACGACGACATCGTGGTGATCATGAAGCCGGTCGGCGTCGCCGCGCACCCCAGCCCCGGCTGGACCGGCACCACCGTCATCGGCGGCCTGGCCGCCGCCGGGTACCGCATCTCGACCTCCGGCGCCGCCGAGCGCCAGGGCGTCGTGCACCGCCTGGACGTCGGCACCTCCGGCCTGATGGTCGTGGCCAAGTCCGAGCGGGCGTACACCTCCCTGAAGCGGCAGTTCAAGGAGCGCGTCCCCGAGAAGCGGTACAACGCCCTCGTCCAGGGCCACCCCGACCCGCTCAGCGGCACGATCGACGCCCCGATCGGCCGCCACCCGCAGCACGACTACAAGTGGGCCGTGACCGCCGACGGCAAGCCGTCCGTCACGCACTACGACCTCGTCGAGGCGTTCCGCGCGGCCAGCCTGCTGGACATCAAGCTGGAGACCGGCCGCACGCATCAGATCCGCGTGCACATGTCCGCGCACCGCCACCCCTGCGTCGGCGACCTCACCTACGGCGCCGACCCCACGCTCGCCAAGCGCCTCGGCCTCACCCGGCAGTGGCTGCACGCCGTACGCCTCGGCTTCGAGCACCCGTCGGACGGCCGCTGGGTGGAGTTCGAGAGCAGCTACCCGGAGGACCTGCAGCGCGCCCTGGACCGGGTGCGCGCCGAGAGCGCCTGAGGCCGGCGGGCGGCTCCGTAGGCCCGGGCGGCCGCCACCGGAGGAGCCGCCGACGGGCGTTTTCCGGACTTCATGGCAGGCTTGATCAGTGATCGACTGATTTCGAAGCTCCGGAGCGTGCCTGCCGTGGACCAGCTGGCCCTGATGTTCGTCCTGCTGCTCGGGGCCGTGGTCATGGTCCCGCTCGGTGACCGGCTGGGGCTGCCCTCACCGGTGCTGATGACGCTCGCGGGCGCCGTGCTGGCCCTGCTGCCGTTCGTACCGAACGTCCACGTGCCGCCGGAGTACATCCTCCCGCTGCTGCTGCCACCGCTGCTGTACGCGGCGGTGCAGCGCACGTCCTGGCGGCAGTTCACCGCCAACATCAGACCGATCTTCCTGCTCGCGGTGGCGCTGGTGTTCGCGACCACCGCGGCCGTCGCCGCCGTCGCGCACAGCGTCGTCCCCGGCCTGCCGGTGGCCGCCGCCGTCGTACTGGGCGCGCTGGTCGCGCCGCCGGACCCGGTCGCCGCGACCGCCGTCGCCGGCAAGCTCGGGCTGCCCCGCCGACTGGTGTCGATCCTGGAGGGCGAGGGGCTGTTCAACGACGTCACCGCCATCGTGCTGTACCACGTGGCGCTGGCCGCCGCGGTCTCCGGCACCTTCTCGGCGCCGGCCGCGGTCGGCATGCTGGTGCTCTCCGCCGTCGTGGCCATAGCGGTCGGCGTGGTGCTCGGCTGGCTGGCCAACAAGCTGATGGACGTGGTCGACGACGCCACCCTCCAGGTCGGCCTGTCGCTGCTGGTGCCGTTCGTGGCGTACGTCCTCGCCGAGGAGCTGCACGGCTCCGGCGTGCTCTCGGTGCTCACCGCCGCGCTCTTCCTCGCGCACTACGCCGCCGACGCCGACGACGTGATGGGCCGGCTCGCCGGGCACACCTTCTGGGAGGTCGTCGACACCCTCGTCACGGGCGTCGCCTTCGGCCTGATCGGCCTGGAGCTGCACAACATCTTCGGCACCGCCGCAGGCCGCTGGCAGCAGCTGCTGGGCGCCTGCGCCGCCGTCATCGGCGTCGTCGTGGGCCTGCGGCTGCTGTGGCTGCTGCCCGCCGCGTGGCTGGCCAAGCGGATGCACCGGCACCGCATCGCGGAGGAGATCCCCACCAGCTGGCGGGAGACCATCGTGATGTGGTGGTCGGGGATGCGCGGGGTGGCCTCGGTGGCGCTGGCGCTGGCCATCCCGTACGAGATCGACGGCGGCAAGGCGTTCCCCGCCCGCGACGAAATGCTCTTCATCGCCTTCGCGGTGGTACTGGCCACCCTCGTCGTGCAGGGCCTGACGCTGCCCTTCCTGGTCAAGAAGCTGGGGGTGCGGGCCGACTCGGACGCCGAGGACGCGCTGGAGCGCGAGCTGGCGGTCCGGGTGGTCAAGGCGTCCCGGCAGCGGCTGAAGGAGGTGCTGGCCGAGGAGGAGCTGTCCGACGAGGTTGTCGAGCGGCTGTCCCGGAGCACGTACGAGATGGGCGCCCGCATCTCGCCGGACATCGTGGACGACGAGCGGCGCGAGGGCTACGACAAGCGCATCGCGCGCGTGAAGAAGGTCCAGCGCATCCAGGGCGAGCTGCTCTCGGCCGCGCGCCACGAAGTGCTCTCCGCACGCAGCGAGCCCGGCTCGGACCCGGAGGTCGTCGACCGGGTGCTGCGCCACCTGGACGTGCGCAGCCTGCGCACGCCCTCCTGAGAGCCTTGCCGAAACGCTACTTCTCCAGGGAGGGCCGGGGCCGCGGCGCGTGCTCCAGGTCGGGAGCCGGGGCGGTCGCGATGCGCGGGAGCGCGTACGGGTGCGCGTCCCGCAGCCACGTGATCATCTGCTCGCGCACCTCGCAGCGCACCGTCCAGATCGCGTCCGCGTCCCGGGCGGTCACCAGCGCCCGCACCTCGATCGTGGTGGGCGTGGTGTCGGTGACCACCAGGGTCTGCGCCCGGCCGTCCCAGGCGTCGGAGTTCTTCAGGATCTCCTGCAGCTTCTCGCGCATCTCCTCGACCGGCGCGCTGTGGTCGAGCTGGAAGAAGACGGTGCCGGTCATCTGCGCGCCGCCGCGCGACCAGTTCTCGAACGGATTGCTGGTGAAGTACGAGACCGGCATGGTGATCCGGCGCTCGTCCCAGGTCCGTACGGTCAGGAAGGTGAGGGTGATCTCCTCGACCGTGCCCCACTCGCCGTCCACCACGACCGTGTCGCCGATCCGCACCATGTCGCCGAAGGCGATCTGCAGGCCCGCGAAGAGGTTGCCGAGCGTGGACTGCGCGGCGACACCGGCGACGATGCCCAGCACGCCGGCCGAGGCCAGCATCGAGGTGCCGACCGCGCGCATCTCCGGGAACGTCAGCAGCATCGCGGCGACCGCGACGACCGTGACCACCGCGGTGACCACCCGCTGGATCAGCGTGACCTGCGTACGGACCCGGCGGACCCGCGCGGCGTCCCGGGCGCCCGCCGCGTACCGCGAGTACGAGGACTCCACGATCGCCGCCGAGACCCGCATCGCCAGCCAGGCGGTGGCCGCGATCAGGACGAGGGAGAGCAGCTGCCCGATGCCGGCGCTGTGCGCGTCGATGATCGCGAGCTTGGTCCGGTCGAAGGTCCCGCGCAACAGTGCCGTCAAGAGCACCACTTGGAGCGGTATCCGGCAGCGCCGCAGCAGCCCCCACAGCGGGGTGTCCGGGCGCGCGGCGTCGGCCCGGCGCATCGCCAGGTCCGCCGCCCACCCCAGGGCGAGCGTCAGGGCGACCGAGCCGCCCACGACGATCAGCGGACGCAGTACGTCCTCCATGGACACGTGATTCCTCCTGGTCGGGGTCCGCTTCCTGTCGACCGTAACTGGCACGATGGAAGGAGTGCGATCCATCGACAGGGAAGTGAAACCAGTGACCGGCTCTGCGGCGACTCAAACCGTCATTCTGTTCCATTCTGTGTACGGGCTGCGGCCGGCTGTACAGGCGGGCGCCGAGCGGCTGCGCGCCGCCGGTCACGAAGTGATCGTTCCCGACCTGTTCGACGGGCGCACCGCCGACACCATCGAGGACGGCATCGCGATCAAGGACGAGATCGGCAAGGACGAGCTGCTGCGGCGCGCGGTGGTGGCGGCGGCCCCGTACTCCGAGCGCGGCGTGGTCTACGCGGGCCTGTCCTTCGGCGGCTCCGTCGCGCAGACCCTGGCGCTGGGCGACGCGAAGGCGCGCGGGCTGCTGCTGATGCACGGCACGTCCGACATCGCCGACGACGCCTCCGTGGACGAGCTGCCGGTCCAGCTGCACGTCGCCGACCCCGACCCGTTCGAGCCGCACGACTGGCTGAACGCCTGGTATCTGCGCATGCAGCGGGCCGGCGCCGACGTGGAGATCTACCGCTACGCCGGGGCCGGGCACCTCTTCACCGACGACGGGCTGCCCGACCACGACAAGGAGGCCGCCGAGAGCGCCTGGAAGGTCGGACTGGGCTTCCTCGCCGACCTGTAGCCGCGGACCTGTAGCCGCCGGCCGCCGGGCGCGGGCCCGGCGGCCGCAGGGGTCCCGCTCAGATCACCGGCCCGTCGGCCCGCTCCACGCGCTGGGTGCCGCTGAGCGTGCGGTACGAGCGCACGAGCGAGGCCGTGGCGTTCCGGTCGGCCTTGTCGGAGACGGCGAAGTAGTCCATCTGCGTCCGCTCCGCCGTGACGTCCAGGACGCCGTAGCCGTGGCTGTCCATGTCCAGCCACTTCACGTGCCGGTTGGCGGCGCGGATGGCCGCGGCGGCGGGCAGCGACACCGTGTGCGGGGCGACGTGCAGGGTGTCGTCCAGGTTGTCGGAGGTGACCGAGGTGACGACGAACTCGGTGGCCACCGGATCCTGCCCCGGGTACGTCGCGGCCTTGAGCGGCACGTCGTTGGCCCACGCCATGTGGATGTCGCCGGTCAGGAAGACGGTGTTGCCGATGGACCGGTCGCTGAGGTGCGACAGCAGCTCGCGCCGGTCATCGGTGTAGCCGTCCCACTGGTCGGTGTTGACGGCCAGCCCCTCCTTGGGCATGCCCAGCACCTCGGCGAGCGGCCCCAGCAGGTGTGCGGGCACGGACCCGAAGGCCACCTGCGAGATCATCACGGAGGTGCCGACCAGCCGCCAGGCCGCCGCCGAGCGTTCCAGCCCCGCCTTCAGCCAGTCCAGCTGGGCGCGCCCGGTGATCGTGCGGCCCGGGTCGTCGGCCCGGCCGCTGCCGATCGGCGGCTGTTCGTCCCGGAAGCTGCGCAGGTCCAGCAGGTGCAGGTCGGCGAGCGTGCCGAACTGCAGGCGGCGGTAGGTGGTGCCGGCGGTGGAGGGGCGTACCGGCATCCACTCGAAGTACGCCTGCTTGGCCGCGGCCATCCGCGCCGCCCAGTCGCCCTCGGTGTCCGGCGTGTGGTTGTACGCGCCGCCCTTCCAGGCGTTGTCGGCGAACTCGTGGTCGTCCCACATCGCGATCACCGGGTGCGTGGCGTGCATGATCTGCGCGTCCGGGTCGGTCTTGTGGACGCCGTGCCGGATCCGGTAGTCGGCGAGGGTGAGCAGCTCGTGACCGGGGGAGTGCGGGCGCACCACGTACTTCGGCGCCGGGTACTCGCCGGTCTTGTACTCGTAGAGGTAGTCGCCGAGGTGCAGTACCGCGTCCAGTTCGGTGCGGGCGGCGAGGTGGCGGTACGGCGAGAAATAGCCGGACTCCCAGTTGGCGCAGGAGACCACGCCGAAGCGGACGTTGGCGGCCGAGCTGCCCGCGGCGGGCGCGGTGCGGGTGCGGCCCACGGGGGAGTGGACGCCGAGCGCGGTGAAGCGGAACCAGTAGGTGGTGGCGGGCGAAAGTCCCCGTACGTCCGCCTTGACGGTGTGGTCGGTGGCCGCCGAGGCGGTCGCGGTTCCCCGCGCGACCACCTTGGCGAAGCCCTTGTCGGCGGCCACCTGCCAGCGCACCTCGGTGGCCGGGCCCTTGCCCGAGCCGGGCAGCGCGTCGGCGCCGGGGGTGACGCGGGTCCACAGCAGGACGCCGTCGGGCAGCGGGTCGCCGGAGGCGACGCCGTGCTGGAAGGGGGCCGCGGCGGCGGGCTCGGCGGCGCGCGCGGTGGCGGCGCCGAAGGGCAGCAGGGCGGCGGTCGTGGCTACGGCCGTGACGGCAGTACGGCGCGAGATCTGGTCATGATCGGTCACGGCCGATCACCCTACTGGCTGGTAAGTGGTCTGAGGGGTACGGATTCCATCGAATCCGTGAACCCGTACCCCGATCACCGCACCCGCGCCGTCACTTCTCCGGACGGGCGGCCGCCGTCACTTCTTCGCCGGGCCGAACTCCCCGTCGATCATCTTCTTGAAGTTGGCCTGCGCGAGCTTGTTGTACTGCGCCTGCGTCATCTGCTGCTGCGGGATCTGCGCCATCTCCAGCTTCTTGTCCCCGTGCATGAAGGTCGGCGTGCCCTTGACGTTCTTGCGGCCGAACAGCCCGGCCATCTCCATCGCCCAGCGGTCGTACGTGCCGCCCTTCACCGCCTGCGCGAACTTCTTGTCGCCCTTGAGCTCGGGCACCTGCTCCGCGACCTTCAGCAGCGCGGAGTCCTTGGCGTAGGTGTCCACGCTTTCCTCGGGGTGGTTCTTCACCGAGTACAGCGCCTCCTTGTAGTGGAGGAACGCCTCGGGGCTCTTGTCCAGCGCGGCGCCCAGCGCGCTCAGCGCGTTCTTGGAGCCCTCGCCGCCGCCCATGTCGTCGATGAACGCGTACATCGTGAAGCGGACCTTGTAGCGGCCGTCCGCGATGTCCTTCAGGAGGACCTTGCCGGTGGACTGTTCGAAGGCCGCGCACGCCGGGCAGCGGACGTCCTCGAACACCTCCAGGGTGTCCTTGGCCTTCTTGTCGCCGATGAGGATCTCGGTGCCGTTCTTGCCCTGCGTGTGCGCGGGCTCGACCAGCTTCGCCTCCTTGGCGGCGTCCCAGCCGGTGGGCTCGTTGGCCTTCATGACGCCGTAGCCGATGCCGCCGGCGATCACCAGGACGCCGAGCACGCCGCCGCCGACGGCGAGCTGGCGGCGGAGTTTCGCGCGCTTCTTCTCCCGCTCCCGCTCGGCACGTATGCGCTCACGGGCGGCGGACTTGGCGGCCTGGCTGTTGCGGTTGCTCATTCGGTCCCCTCCATGGCCGGGAGTCTGCCACGGTGGCCGGCCGCCGCGGGGTCAAGATTCGGCAACAGCCGGCGGGCGGACGGATCATGTACCGCCCGTGCGCCCGCCGGCCGTCGCCGCCGCTTCCGCTACTTCTTCAGGCTCTTCGCGACCAGCGAGTTGAACGCGTCGACCGTGGACGGGGCGCTCTGCCCGTCGGCGGACAGCAGCTTGCCGTTCAGCTTCAGGGTGGGCGTGCTCCGCACGTCCTTGGCCTTGTTGAACGCGTCCGACATGGTCAGCGCCCAGCGGTCGTACGTGCCGTCCTTGAGGTGCTTCTGGAACGTCTTGTCGTTCTTCAGCTCCGGCACGGTGTTCGCGACCTTGATCAGGTACGCGTCGTCGGCGAACTTGTCCGGGCCGGTCTCCTCCGGGTGGTACTTCTTCGAGTACAGCGCCAGCTTGTAGTGGAGGAACGCCTCGGGGCTCTTGTCCAGCGCGGCGCCCAGCGCGCTCAGCGCGTTCTTGGAGCCGGTGCCCTGGAGGTTGTCGTCCAGGAACGTGCCCAGGTGGTACGAGGCGTTGTACTTGCCGTCCGCGATGTCCTTCTCGACCGTCGCGCCGACGTTCTGCTCGAAGTTGGCGCAGCCGGGGCAGCGCGGGTCCTCGTAGAGATCGAGGGTGTTCTTGGCGCCCTTCTCGCCGATCGTGACGGTCGTGCCGTCGGCGCCGGAGGTGTGGGCCGGCTTGACCAGCTTGGCGTCCTTGGCCTTGGCCCAGGTGTCCTCGGGGCTGCCGTCGCCGCCGCCGCCGGACTTGGCCACGGCCAGCCCGATGCCGCCGGCGATGGCCAGCACCACGACGATCGCGCCGCCGACCGTCAGCTGACGGCGCACCTTGTCCTTCTTGGCCTGCCGCTCGCGCTCGGCGCGCAGCCGCTCACGGGCTGCCTGCTTGTTCGCCTGGCTGTTGCGGTTGCTCATGATCGTGTCGCTCCAGGGGTCTGCTGGTGCCGGGGCGGCGCCGGATGCGGCGTCCTGCGCCCCGCACGGGGGTACGGAAGGGGACCGGTGACTCGCGGGCTCGCGGGCTCGCGGCTCAGGCCGCGAGGGAGCAGGCAGGCGGTCCCCGGCGTACGACGCAGTGCACGAGCAGGGGGGTGCTGCGGGCGGGCCCGGTGGCCGGCGCGGGGCGCACGGCCGGGCGGCGCGGGGCGCGGCCCGCGGTGAGCACCGCGACCGCGACCAGCAGGGGGCGCAGCGCGAAGACGGCCAGCGCGCCCAGCAGCTGGACGAGCGCCGCCTCGCCGCGCCGCAGCCAGGCGGCGGCCAGCAGCCCGACCGCGACGTGCGCGGCGAGCAGCAGCAGCCAGGTGCAGGCGGGGGCCGGCTGGTGCCCGGCGGCCCGGGCCAGCGGCGTGCCGACGTCGCCGCCGCGGCACAGCAGGTCCACGCCCAGCGAGCGCAGCGGCCCTGCGACGGGGCCGCCGGCCGCGCCGTAGCACGCGTGCTGGCCGACGCTGAAGACCGTGTCGGCGGCCAGCTCCAGCGGTACGAGCAGCGCGGCGATCGGCCCGAAGCGGCGCTCCCGGCCGGCCAGCGCGTACGCCAGCACGAACACGGCGGCGGCGAGCGCGGCCACCGTGGTCAGCGGCAGCGGCATCCGGGACAGCAGCACATGGGAGGCAGCGGACAGCGTCACGCAGAGCGCCGTGAAGAGCGCCGCGCGCAGTGCCCGCAGGTGTGCCGCCGAGATGTCCATCGAAATCGAGTCTGCCATGGGCCGGGGTAAGCGCCGCTTAAGGGGCTTCTGTGAATCGTTGACGGAATCGGGGCCGGGTCGGGGCCGCGTCGGGGCCCGGGTCCGGGCCCCGTGGATCACAGCCCCGGGATGCGGCCGTTGCGGAAGAGGTCGACGAATATCTGGTGGTCGCGGCGGGCCCGGGAGCCGTAGCCGTGCGCGAAGTCCACCAGCAGCTCGGCGAAGCCCTCCTCGTCGGCCGCGATGGCCGCGTCGATCGCGCGCTCCGTGGAGAACGGCACCAGCGAGTGGCCGCTCTCGTCGTCCGCCGCCGCGTGCATCGCCGCTGTCGCGCGGCCCAGGTCGGCGACCACCGCGGAGATCTCCTCGACCTCGTCGATGTCGGACCAGTCCAGGTCGACGGCGTACGGCGAGACCTCGGCGACGAGCTGGCCGCGCCGGCTGCCCTCCTCCTCGATCTCCGTCCAGCCCAGCCACGGGTCGGCGTGCGCCTGCAGGGCGCGCTGGGAGATCACCGTGCGGTGCCCCTCGTGCTGGAAGTACGCGCGCACCTCGGGGTCCGTGACGTGCCGCGAGACCGCCGGGGTCTGCGCCTGCTTCATGTAGATGACGACGTCGTTCTCCAGCGCGTCGCTGTTGCCCTCCAGCAGGATGTTGTACGAGGGCAGGCCGGCAGAGCCGATGCCGATGCCGCGGCGGCCGACCACGTCCTTGACGCGGTAGGAGTCCGGGCGGGCCAGGCTGGACTCGGGCAGCGTCTCCAGATAGCCGTCGAACGCCGCGAGGACCTTGTACCGCGTCGCCGCGTCCAGCTCGATGGCGCCGCCGCCCGGCGCGAACCGGCGCTCGAAATCGCGGATCTCCGTCATCGAGTCCAGCAGCGCGAAGCGGGTGCGCGAGCGGGCGTCGCGCAGCGCGTCCAGCAGCGGACCCTGGGCGGTCTCCAGGGTGAAGGGCTGGACGTCGTCGTTCTTGGCGCCCGTGGCCAGCGCGTGGATGCGCTCCCGATAGGCGGTGGCGTACGTGCGCACCAGGTCGGTGATCTGCTCATCGCTGAGCGCCTTGGCGTACCCGATCAGCGCCACGGAGGCGGCGAAGCGCTTGAGGTCCCAAGTGAAGGGGCCGACGTACGCCTCGTCGAAGTCGTTGACGTTGAAGATCAGCCGGCCGGTGGCGTCCATGTACGTGCCGAAGTTCTCCGCGTGCAGATCGCCGTGGATCCACACCCGGCCGGTCCGCTCGTCCAGATACGGGCCGGTGTCCTTCCCCGCCTCCAGGTCCTTGTAGAAGAGGCAGGCCGTGCCGCGGTAGAAGGCGAAGGCGGAGGCGGCCATCTTGCGGAACTTCACACGGAAGGCCGCGGGGTCGGCGGCGAGCAGCTCCCCGAAAGCGGTGTCGAAGACGGCGAGTATTTCCTCGCCGCGCTGGGCGGCGTCCTGCGCCGGGGCGTGCTGGTTCGACATCGCTGGGTGCCTCCTGGTGGCCTTGGCGGGGCCGTATGTTTCCGGACGGATGTTCCGTGACTGACAACGCGCGAGGCTACCTGCGCGTGCCCGGCGGAGGCGTGGTTTGTCAGTCCGGAGTCGTAGACTTCCAGACCGTCTCCCCCCTTAGCCGCCGACTGTTTACCGGAGGTCTTCCGCCGTGGCCAAGCCGCCGTTCACGCACCTGCACGTTCACACCCAGTACTCGCTGCTGGACGGTGCCGCGCGGCTCAAGGACATGTTCAATGCCGCCAATGAAATGGGCATGTCGCACATCGCCATGTCCGACCACGGCAACCTCCACGGCGCGTACGACTTCTTCCACACCGCGCAGAAGGCCGGTGTGACGCCGATCATCGGCATCGAGGCGTATGTGGCCCCGGCCTCCCGCAAGCACAAGCGCAAGATCCAGTGGGGTCAGCCGCACCAGAAGCGCGACGACGTCTCCGGTTCCGGTGGTTACACCCACAAGACGATCTGGGCGGCGAACAAGACCGGCCTGCACAACCTCTTCCGGCTCTCCTCCGACGCCTACAAGGAGGGCTGGCTGCAGAAGTGGCCGCGCATGGACAAGGAGACCATCTCCCAGTGGTCCGAGGGCCTGATCGCGTCCACCGGCTGCCCCTCCGGTGAGCTGCAGACCCGCCTGCGCCTGGGGCAGTACGAGGAGGCGAAGAAGGCGGCGGCCGAGTACCAGGACATCTTCGGCAAGGACCGGTACTTCCTGGAGCTGATGGACCACGGTATCGAGATCGAGCGCCGGGTCCGCGACGATCTGCTCAAGATCGGCAAGGAGCTGGGCATCCCGCCGCTGGTCACCAACGACTCGCACTACACCTACTCGCACGAGGCGACCGCGCACGACGCGCTGCTGTGCATCCAGACTGGCAAGAACCTCTCCGACCCCGACCGCTTCCGCTTCGACGGCACCGGCTACTACCTGAAGTCCACGGAGGAGATGTACGCCATCGACTCCTCCGAGGCGTGGCAGCTGGGCTGCGACAACACCCGGCTGGTCGCCGACCAGATCGACACCTCCGGGATGTTCGAGAAGCGCGACCTGATGCCGAAGTTCGACATCCCCGAGGGCTACACCGAGGTCACCTGGTTCAAGGAGGAGGTCCGGCGGGGCATGGCGCGCCGCTTCCCCGGCGGCGTCCCCGAGGACCGGCAGCGGCAGGCCGACTACGAGATGGACATCATCCTGCAGATGGGGTTCCCGGGATACTTCCTGGTCGTCGCGGACTTCATCATGTGGGCGAAGAACAACGGGATTGCCGTGGGGCCGGGGCGTGGTTCGGCCGCCGGTTCGATCGTCGCGTACGCCATGGGCATCACCGACCTCGACCCGATCGAGCACGGGCTGATCTTCGAGCGGTTCCTGAACCCCGAGCGCGTGTCCATGCCCGATGTCGACATCGACTTCGACGAGCGTCGGCGCGTCGAGGTGATCCGGTACGTCACCGAGAAGTACGGCGAGGACAAGGTCGCCATGATCGGTACGTACGGCAAGATCAAGGCGAAGAACGCGATCAAGGACTCGGCCCGCGTGCTGGGCTACCCGTACGCGATGGGTGACCGGCTCACCAAGGCCATGCCCGCCGACGTCCTCGGCAAGGGCATCGACCTCTCCGGCATCACCGACCCCCAGCACCCGCGCTACAGCGAAGCGGGCGAGATCCGGGGGATGTACGAGAACGAACCGGACGTGAAGAAGGTCATCGACACCGCCAAGGGTGTGGAGGGCCTGGTCCGGCAGATGGGTGTGCACGCGGCCGGCGTGATCATGTCCAGCGAGCCGATCGTCGACCACGCCCCGCTGTGGACGCGGCACACCGACGGCGTGACGATCACGCAGTGGGACTACCCCCAGTGCGAGTCGCTCGGCCTGCTCAAGATGGACTTCCTGGGCCTGCGCAACCTCACCATCATGGACGACGCCCGCAAGATGGTGGAGGCCAACAAGGGCGTCAAGCTGGACCTCCTGGAGATCCCGCTCGACGACCCGAAGACGTACGAACTGCTCTGCCGGGGTGACACGCTCGGCGTCTTCCAGTTCGACGGCGGCCCGATGCGCTCGCTGCTGCGCCAGATGCAGCCCGACAACTTCGAGGACATTTCCGCCGTCTCGGCCCTGTATCGCCCGGGCCCGATGGGCATGAACTCCCACACGAACTACGCGGAGCGCAAGAACGGCCGCCAGGAGATCACGCCGATCCACCCGGAGCTGGAGGAGCCGCTCAAGGAGGTCCTGGGCCTCACCTACGGCCTGATCGTCTACCAGGAGCAGGTCCAGAAGGCCGCCCAGATCGTCGCCGGGTATTCGCTGGGCGAGGCGGACGTCCTGCGCCGCGTGATGGGCAAGAAGAAGCCCGAGGAGCTGGAGAAGAACTTCGTCCTCTTCCAGGCGGGCGCCCGGAAGAACGGCTTCTCCGACCAGGCCATCCAGGCGCTGTGGGACGTGCTGGTCCCGTTCGCCGGCTACGCGTTCAACAAGGCGCACTCCTCCGCGTACGGCCTGGTCACCTACTGGACCGCCTACCTCAAGGCGAACTACCCGGCCGAGTACATGTCCGCGCTGCTCACCTCGGTGCGCGACGACAAGGACAAGTCCGCGGTCTATCTGAACGAGTGCCGCAAGATGGGCATCAAGGTCCTCCCGCCGAACGTCAACGAGTCCGAGGCGAACTTCGCGGCCCAGGGCGACGACGTGATCCTCTTCGGCCTCTCCGCGGTCAGGAACGTCGGCACGAACGTCGTCGAGGCGATCATCCGCAGCCGGAAGTCCAAGGGGAAGTTCTCCTCCTTCCCGGACTACCTGGACAAGGTCGAGGCGGTGGTCTGCAACAAGCGCACCACCGAGTCGCTGATCAAGGCCGGCGCGTTCGACGAGATGGGCCACACCCGCAAGGGCCTCACCGCGCACTACGAGACGATGATCGACAACGTCGTGCAGGTGAAGCGCAAGGAGGCCGAGGGACAGTTCGACCTCTTCGGCGGGATGGGCGACGCCGTCGACGACAGCGGCCCCGGCTTCGGCCTGGACGTGGAGTTCTCCGACGTCGAGTGGGACAAGACCTATCTGCTCGCGCAGGAGCGCGAAATGCTGGGTCTGTACGTCTCGGACCATCCGCTGTTCGGTCTTGAGCACGTACTGTCCGACAAGGCGGACGCCGCGATCGCGCAGCTCACCGGCGGCGACTATTCGGACGGCTCGATCGTCACCATCGGCGGCATCATCTCGGGCCTGCAGCGCAAGATGACCAAGCAGGGCAACGCCTGGGCGATCGCCACCGTCGAGGACCTGGCGGGCTCCATCGACTGCATGTTCTTCCCGGCGACGTACCAGCTGGTGTCCACCCAGCTCGTCGAGGACGCGATCGTCTTCGTCAAGGGCCGCCTGGACAAGCGCGAGGACATCCCCCGCCTGGTCGCCATGGAGATGATGATCCCCGACCTCTCGGACGCCGGGACGAACGCACCGCTGACGATCACCATCCCGACGCTCAAGGTCACCCCGCCGCTGGTCGAGAAGCTGGGTGACGTGCTGAACCAGCACCGCGGCTCCACGGAGGTGCGGATCAAGCTCCAGGGCACGCGGAAGACGACCGTGCTGCGCCTGGACAAGCACCGCGTCACCGCCGACCCGTCGCTCTTCGGCGACCTGAAGGTACTGCTCGGCGCCTCCTGCCTGGCCGGCTGACGCCGTACGCGCACGACACGAGGGGCGCGTCCCGGGATCTCCCGGGGCGCGCCCCTCGCGTGCGATGCGGCGCCGGTCAGTTGTGGCCGAAGCGGCGCTCGCGGTGCTTGCGGGCGACGTCGCCCGGGTTCGCCGAAGCGGCCGACTTGGACTGTGCTTCCATCGCCGACTGCTGTGCCTGCTGCTGTCCGCGCTCCGCCTGCCCGTCGGACTTCTGACTGCGGTCCCGGCTCTTCTTGTTCTTGGCCATGATCGTGCCTCCTGAAGGGGAATCCTGGGATCGGGGCCGAAGCCAGAGTTACACGCCGGGCAAAAGGCTGCATTCCGGGCAATTCTCTCGGGTGAGGCGGAGTGTCGGCGGCGGGATCGCGGCAGCGGCGGCGTAATGCGCCACGCCGATGATCGAGTTCCGGCAGATAACCCACGCGCGGTCGGGCAGACTCGAAGAAAGCAGACTCGACGAGAGCCGAAGACACCTCAGCCAACAGGCCGAGCCGGGGGGCGACCGGACCGCAGGACCTTTAGGGAAGAGGGTGGAACGTGGACCGCTGCGTCGTCCTGGTGGACGCCGGGTACTTGCTGGGCGCCGCCGCGAGCCTGCTGGCCGGAGAGCCCGCCCGGTCCCGCATCACCGTCGATCACGCCGCCCTGATCCAGGGCCTGCGCGAGCGCGCCGAAGCCGACACCGAGCGCCGGCTGCTGCGCATCTATTGGTTCGACGGCGCCCCCGACCGGGTGCCGCAGCCCGAGCACCGCAGGCTGCGGGTGATGCCCCGGGTCACCGTCCGGCTCGGCGCCCTGACCCGCAGCGACGGCCGCTGGGCACAGAAGGGCGTGGACGCCGCCATGCACGCCGAGCTCACCGAACTGGCCAGGAACCGCGCCTGCTCCGACATCGTTCTGGTCACCGGCGACGGCGACCTGCTGCCCGGCCTGATGTCGGCCAAGGAGCACGGCGTCGCGGTGCACCTCTGGGCCGTCCAGGCCGCCGACGGCGACTACAACCAGTCCGAGGACCTGGTCGCCGAGGCCGACGAGCGCCGGGTGCTGGACCGCGCGTGGATCACCCGCGCGGTGCGCGCGAAGGACATCAGCGGCGTCTGCCCGCCCTCGTCCGTGCCGCGCACGGAGATCGCCGCGATCCTCTCGGCGCCGCTGCCGGAGTCCGCCGTCGCCGCGGCCGCCTCGGCGGCCGACCGGGACGGCGGCGATCCCCATCACCACCACCGCGAACGCAACGGTACGGCCCGGCCCGCGCACGTCCCGCGCGCAGGCGAGCCCGACGGCGCGGCGCCGGCCGGGCCCGCCGCGGCGGACGGCACCTGCACGGCGGACCGCGAGGCGGAGGCGGGCGCCGCCGCGGCCGGCGGCAAGGGCGTGCCCACCCCCAAGGACCTCGCGGGCCTCGGCAAGAACCACACGACGCCGCCCGCCGGCACCCCCGTGCCACCCGCCGCGACGCTCCGCTGGTCCTCCGACAAGGGCTGGGTGGACCGGGCAGGCGGGCCGGTCGGCGAGCCCCCGGAGACCGCGTCGCTGCCCACCCTCGCCCAGCTCACCAGCGCCGAACAGCGCTGGGCCGACCGGGAGGAGGACATCACGGCGGTCGGCGGCGACCCCTTCGAGGTCGGCCAGGTCTTCGCCCGCCGCTGGACCGAACGCCTCAGCGACACCGTCCACCTCCAGCAGCTCTCCACGGAGTACCCGCGCATCCCGCACCGCATCGACGGCGAGCTGCTGCGCTACGCCGCCCGGTTCGGGCTGCTCGCGCACAAGGACGACCAGATCGACGAGCACGACAGGTACGCCATCCGGGCCGGGTTCTGGCGCGAGGTCGACCTGCGCACGGCCGCCGAGCACGCGCCCGCGGCCGACTGACCGCGCCGGCCGGCGGACGCCCCGCGGGCGGCGGGCCGACGACGGGCGCGTACCCTCGTTCCTCGTGAGGACGGGCACAAAAACGGGCACAAATCAGGCCGCGGGCGGCGGGACCGCCGTGGCCGTGCGGGATCTGGTCAAGACCTATCCCGCGGTGCGCGGGCGCCGCGGCGCTGCCGACGTGCCCGCCGTACGGGCCAGCGACGGGATCGCCCTGGACATCCGGGGCGGCGAGATCTTCGGGCTGCTGGGCCCCAACGGCGCGGGCAAGTCCACTCTGGTACGGCAGCTCACCGGGCTGCTGCGGCCGGACTCCGGCAGCGTCACCGTGCTCGGCCACGACATCGTGCGCCACCCCGAGCGGGCCGCCCGGCTGCTGGCCTACCTCGGCCAGGAGTCCACCGCGCTGGACGAGCTGACCGTCGCGCTGGCCGTGGAGACCACCGGCCGGCTGCGCGGCCTGGACACCCGCACGGCGCGCGGCGAGCGGGACGCCGTCCTCGACGAACTGGGGCTCGGCAAGATCGCCGGCAGCCCGCTGAAGAAGCTGTCCGGGGGCCAGCGGCGGCTGGCCTGCTTCGCCGCCGTACTCGTGGGCGAGCGCCCGCTGCTGGTCCTGGACGAGCCGACGACCGGCATGGACCCCGTCGCGCGGCGCGCGGTGTGGTCGGCCGTGGACCGGCGGCGCGCCGAGCGCGGCGCCACCGTCCTGCTCGTCACCCACAACGTCCTGGAGGCGGAGACCGTACTGGACCGGGTCGCGGTGATCGACCGCGGCCGGGTCATCGCCTGCGACACGCCCGGCGGCCTGAAGGAAATGGTCGGCGAGGAAGTACGCGTGGAACTGGTCTGGCGCGACCGCCCCCCGCTGGACGTGCCCGAGGTCGCCCGGCTCGGCGAGCACGCGCGCGCGAACGGGCGGCGCTGGACGCTGCGGCTGGCACCGGACGAGGCCCGGGCCGCGGTGGCCGCGGTCACCGGCGGGCCCGCCTTCGCCGCCCTGGACGATTTCACGCTCGCCACGCCCAGCCTGGAGGATGTCTACCTCGCACTCGGCGGGCGGACTGAGGAAGGCTTGGTGAAGGCGTGAGAGCGGCCCGGCCGGAACGGAAGAGGAGCGGCGCGGCGTGAGTGTGGTTTCTGCGGCTTCTGCGGAGGCGGTGACCGGCGAGCGAGCCGGTGCCGGGACCGGCGGTGTCCCGGCACCGGCCGAGCTGGCGCCGCGCGCGCGGCTGCGCCCGGCGCTGGCCGCCGTCTACCGCGCGCAGCTCTCCCGGGCCCGGGTCGCCCGCATCCCGCTGCTGTTCGTCGCCACCTTCCAGTCCGTCGGCATCATGGTCCTGATGCGCGGCGTCGCGGACGGGCCCGACGAGGCGCGGGCCGTGGTGTCCGGGTCCAGCGTGCTGGTCGTGGCGTTCGTGGCGCTGAACCTGCTCGCGCAGTACTTCGGTCAGCTGCGGGCCGGCGGCGGCCTGGACCACTACGCCACGCTTCCGGTGCCGCCGGCGGCCGTGGTGCTGGGCGCGGCGGGCGCGTACGCCTCCTTCACCGTGCCCGGCGCGGTGGTCACCGCGGTGGCCGGCAGCGTCCTCTTCCAGCTGCCGCTGACGAACCTCTGGGTACTCGCCGCCGTCATCCCGCTCTCCGGCGCGGCGCTCTCGGGCCTGGGCGCCGCGCTCGGGCTGCTCGCGCCCCGCCAGGAACTGGCCACGCTCCTGGGCCAGCTGGGCATGTCGGCGGCGCTGCTGCTGGGCGTGCTGCCGGCCGACCGGCTGCCCGCCGTCATCGACTACGCGCGCGACCTGCTGCCCTCCACGTACGGCGTGGAGGCGCTGGCGCACAGCTTCGCGCCGCACCCCGACTGGCTGCTGATCTGCGCCGACCTGGGCGTGTGCGCCGCGGTCGGGGTGCTCTCGCTGGCCGTGGCGACGTGGGCGTACCGCCGGGCGGCCGTGCGGTGACCCGGGGGAGCGGGCCGGGCGAGCCGGCCGGGCCGACCGGGCCGCGGGACCGTCCTGCCGCCGGTGGCGCGGCCGGGACCTGGCACGATGGCGGGGTGAGTGCACCGCTGACACCGCCCGACCGTCCGTCGAACCAGCAGCCGGGGGACACCCGCGCCCCATGGGCCTGGCCCGCGACCGAGGAGGACCCCGTGCCGACGCCCCCACAGGAGTACGGCGGGCCCGGTGCCCGCCCCCTGGACGGGGACGACGGCCCCGGACTCCGCACCGAGCTGCGGGAAGCCCTGCTGATCGTGCTGGTCACGACCGTGTGCGGGGCGCTGCTCGGCGTGCTGTGGGCCTGGCTGGCGCCGCATGTGCCGCTGATCTCGGACGGCAGGGCCGTCTACCTGAAGAACGCCGAGGGCGAGGAGTCGATCGGCGCCGACGGCACGTTCATGCTCCTCGGGCTGGCGCTGGGCGTGCTGAGCGCGGCGGTCGTCTTCCTGTGCCGGCGGCGCGGCGGTGTGCCGCTGGTGGTGGCGCTGGTGGTCGGCGGGCTGCTCGGTTCGGTGCTCGCCTGGCGGCTGGGGATGCTGCTGGGGCCGGAGCAGGACGTGGTGGCGCACGCCAAGGCGGTCGGCAAGGGCGTGGCCTTCGACGCGCCGCTGCGGCTGCAGGCCAAGGGCGCGCTGCTGGCCTGGCCGATCGGGGCGGCGCTGGGACAGCTGCTGCTGACGGGGATGTTCGGGCCCCGCGACCCCGAGCCGTTCGAGCCGGACTGGCACGCGCCGCAGCCGCCGAGGGACTGACGTCCCGGGGCCGCGGCGCGCGGTCGTGGGCCGGGCTGTGGTGCTACGCCGGGCGGCGGCCGTGGTTCGCGCGGCCCTTCTTGATGCGCCACTTCCGTTTGCGGGTCTTCTTCGACACGGGGGCCTCCTCCGTGAGTGGGCTCCCCAGCGGTACTAGTCCCGGTGACGGACGGCGTAAAGGGTGCTCGTCGGCCGTACTCGGCCGCTCAGGCCCGGCCGATCGGCGCGAAGACCGCGTCGGTGAGCCTCGCCAGGTCCTCGGGGGCGAGTTCGACCTCCAGGCCGCGGCGGCCCGCCGAGACGCAGACCGTCGCCAGCGCCTCGGCCGAGGAGTCCAGCACCGTGCGGAGCTTCTTGCGCTGGCCCAGGGGAGAGATGCCGCCGCGTACGTAGCCCGTGGTGCGCTCGGCGAGCGCGGGGTCGGCCATTGTGGCGCGCTTGCCGCCGACCGCCGCCGCGAGGGCCTTGAGGTCCAGTGAGCCGGAGACGGGGACGACGGCCACGGTCAGGACGGAGTCGACGTCCGCCAGCAGCGTCTTGAAGACCTGGTCGGGGGAGACACCGAGGGCCTGGGCGGCCTCCTCGCCGTACGAGGCGGTGGCCGGGTCGTGCGCGTAGGCGTGCGTGGTGAAGGGGACGCCCGCCTCGGTCAGGGCGACCGTGGCGGGAGTGCCGCCCTGCTTGCCGTTCTTGGACTTCTTCGCCAACGTCTCGGCCTCGTGTCAGTTCGGGCTGGTCGGCTGCCGGGTGAGGTCCACGGCCGGCAGCGACGGGAGCTTACCGATCACCGCGGTCTCCTGGCGCAGCATTTTCAGCTCCTGCGCGAGACGGGACGCGGTGTCCTCGGCCTCCAGGAGCTGCTGCTTGCGCGGCACGTCCAGGACGGTCGCGGCGGCCACGAGGTAGGACAGCACGGCGGGGTCGTCCGGGAGCTCCTGGGAGCTGGTCACCGTGCGCTCGTTCGCCCAGGCCAGCTTCTTCTGGTACGTGCGGAACGCGCGCTCCACGCCGGCGGCGAGGGCGCCCGCGCCGTCCCCTTCCTCCTCCTCCAGCGGCTCGATCTCGCCGGTGAGGTAGGGCCCGGAGGCGTCGACGGAGAGCAGCCGGAAGCGGGTGGTGCCGGTGGTCAGCACCTCGTAGGCGGTGTTCTCGTCGCTGCCTTCGGGGGCCGGGCCCGGGGCGGTGCCCTTCTCCTGGATGGTCGCCGCGTCCGCGACGCAGCCGACGGGGTGGAAGGCGCGGATCGGGTCGGCACCGAAGCCGGCCGCCGCGCCCTTGTCGGGCAGGGCGGTGCTGTCGGGCATACCGGGAGCGGTGGCGGCGACCTCGCGGCCGTCCCGGATGGCGACGACTCCGAAGCGGCGCTCGTCCTCCGGGAGGTCGAGGAGGTCCCGCATCAGCGCTCGGTACCGCGCTTCGAAGACGTTCAGCGGAAGCACGAGGCCCGGGAACAGCACCGTGTTCAGCGGGAAGAGCGGTAGGCGCACGGAGGTCACAGCCCGTAAGCCTAAATGGTCGGCGGCGCCCCGGGAGGGGCCGGGCGTCACAGGAGTGTTTCCCGGCCCCAGCGGTCTACTGGCGACGGAGCAGCCGCGAGGCACCGGCGGCGACCGTGGTGGCCAGCACCCAGCCCGCCATGATCATGATCGCGGCGGCCCACTGGGAGCCGCCTTCCGGGCGCCAGTAACTGTCCTGGTTCAGGTCGATGACCGGCAGCAGCAGGTCGAGGGAGTACAGGTAGGGGTTCCAGAGGGGGGTCTCGCCGGGCTTGAGGGCGTGGGGCGGGTTCTGCGAGAAGAACACCGTGCCCACCGCCCACAGGACGGCCATCCAGACGGCGGCGCGGCCCGGGCGGTATCCGTAGGCCACCGTCCAGTCCTGGAGGAAGCCCCAGGACTTCGCGGCGAGCGGCAGCGTTTCGCGGCGTCTGCGCTGCTTGGCGAGGAGCACCTCGCGCGCGTCGGAGTCCTCACCGCTGCGGCGCAGCGCCGTGGCGAGCATCTCGTACGGCTCGGGCGCGTACTCGGGCGTGGCGGCCGCCACCCACTGCAGGCGCAGGGAGAGCGGGAAGTGGCCGCGCGGGATCAGGGTCTCGTAGGCGAAACCGGCCATCCACAGGCCGCCCAGGCCGGGCCAGCTGGTCGATTTGTCGACGAGGTTCACGACCCGGGCGCCGGAGAGGATGACCCGGCCGCGCTGCGGGCGCTCGCCCAGGAAGCGCAGCTCAGGGGTCTGGATGCGGCGCATGGACAGTTCCTGGTCGGACTCCAGGATGAAGCGCGCCTGGTCCAGGTCGACGGCGTCCCCGAAGCGGCCGTCGTCCAGCCGCATGCCGCCCTCGCACTCGAAGCGCTGCATACGGGTGCCGCGCGCCGGGGTCGTGGTGATGCCGTAAGGGGGCGTGGCGGAGCTGGAGACCGAGCCGGAGAGGCCGGCGGCGGTGAGGTACAGCGTGCGCTCCACGGTGAGCTGCGGGGCGTTCAGCGCCCGGCGGCCGTAGGGATTGCTCAGCCGGCTGCCGCGCAGGCTCAGCGACACGCCGATGGTGGCGCCGCGCAGCGTCAGCTCGCCGTACGACTCCATCATCTCGGCCTGCAGGTCCTGGGCCACGGTCAGGCCGTCGGCGGTGAGGGACCGGCCACGCCGGTCCTTGTGCACCACGACCTGGTTGAGCATGAGGTCCGTGCCGATGTGCGCGTCGGTGAGCCGGATGCCGCGCTGGACGATGCAGCGCGGCAGATGCAGGTCACCCTCGGTGTGCAGGCGGGCGGCCTCCAGCCGGGGGATGGCGCAGTTGACCATCCGCAGCGTCGTGAAGCGGCTCTCGGGGAGGACGATCTCGCTCTCGAAGCGGCAGTCGCGCAGCTCCACAAATGGCTCGATAGTGCCGCCCGCGACGTCCAGGGAGTCGGTGATGTACGCGCCGGTGAGCTTCAGCGCGGAGACCCGGCCGGGCTGGGCCGGCGGGCCGTTCAGCAGCAGGAGCGCGATGATCCGGGCGCGTACCGTGCGCTCGGGGCCCCACTCGTGGCGGGCGTGCGGATCGTTGCGCGCCGGGTCGTCGGTGCGCAGATCGCACGTGCTGCCGTTGCGGAACGCCTGCCACAGGCTCCATTCCGCCGAGGTCAGATCCAGCTCCGGCGGCGCGTCGCCGTCGGTGGGGTCACTCACCGCGGCCTCCCCCTCTCGTTCCCGGCGGCGCCGTACCGGGCACCGCCGTCTCTCCGTACGTACCGGGCGACCCACGCGTGCCCCCGTGCTCCCCGGCACCCCACGGAACCCCATTCCCGCTGGGTGACCCGGTGAACTCCCGTGGTCAGGATCACCTCAGGCATTGCGTATCACCGATTGATACGGGCGGCGGACACCGGCAGCGCGTCTGAGACACTGGAGGGGTGATCTCCCGAATCGATCTGCGCGGTGACGCCCTCCCCGAGGGCGGCGCCCTGCGCGACCTGCTGCCCCGTGCCGAGTTCGACGTGGAAGCCGCCCTGGAGAAGGTGCGGCCCATCTGCGAGGACGTGCGCCATCGTGGCACGGCTGCGCTGATCGAGTACGCCCATCGGTTCGACCGGGTCGAGATCGAGCGGGTGCGGGTGCCCGCCGAGGCGCTGCGGACCGCGCTGGCGGAGCTGGACCCGGCGGTCCGGGCCGCTCTTGAGGAGTCCATCAAGCGGGCCCGCACGGTCCACCGTGAGCAGCGGCGTACGGATGTGACGACGAAGGTCGTGCCGGGCGGCACGGTCACCGAGCGGTGGGTGCCGGTCGAGCGGGTCGGGTTGTATGTGCCCGGTGGCCGCTCGGTCTACCCCTCGTCCGTGGTGATGAACGTCGTCCCGGCGCAGGAGGCCGGCGTCGAGTCGCTGGCGATCGCCTCGCCGCCGCAGGCCGACTTCGGCGGCCTGCCGCACCCGACGATCCTGGCCACCTGCGCCCTGCTGGGCGTGGACGAGGTGTACGCGGCCGGTGGCGCCCAGGCGGTCGCGATGTTCGCGTACGGCACCGAGGACTGCCTGCCGGTCAATCTCGTCACGGGCCCCGGCAACATCTACGTCGCCGCCGCGAAGCGCCTGCTCAAGGGCCGCATCGGCATCGACTCCGAGGCCGGCCCCACCGAGATCGCGATCCTCGCGGACGACACCGCGGACCCGGCGCACGTCGCCGCCGACCTGATCAGCCAGGCCGAGCACGACCCGATGGCCGCCGCCGTCCTGGTCACCGCCTCGGAGGAGCTGGCAGAGCGGGTCGAGAAGGAGCTGGAGCCGCAGGTCCGCGCGACCCGGCACGTCGAGGACCGGATCATCCCCGCGCTCGCCGGCCGGCAGTCCGCGATCGTGCTGGTCGACGGCCTGGACGAGGGCCTGAAGGTCGTGGACGCCTACGGCGCCGAGCACCTGGAGGTCCAGACCGAGGACGCCGCAGCGGTGGCCGCGCGGGTCCGCAACGCCGGCGCGATCTTCGTCGGCCCGTACGCGCCCGTCTCGCTCGGCGACTACTGCGCGGGCTCGAACCACGTGCTGCCCACCGGCGGCTGCGCGTGCCACTCCTCGGGCCTGTCCGTGCAGTCCTTCCTGCGCGGCATCCACGTCGTGGACTACACCCGCGACGCACTGGCCGAGGTCGCCCACCACGTGGTGACCCTCGCCGAGGCCGAGGACCTCCCGGCGCACGGCGCGGCGATCAAGGCAAGGTTCGACTGGAAGGTTCCCGGCAGCAAGTGACCGGCATCGACGATCTCCCCATCCGGGACGAGCTGCGCGGCAAGTCCCCGTACGGCGCCCCTCAGCTGGACGTGCCCGTACGCCTGAACACCAACGAGAATCCGTACCCACTGCCCGAGGCGCTGGTGCGGCGGATCGCCGAGCGGGTCACCGAGGCGGCCCGCGACCTGAACCGCTATCCGGACCGGGACGCGGTCGAGCTGCGCACCGAGCTGGCCCGGTACCTCTCCCGCACCGGCGGCCACGAGGTCACCAAGGACCAGGTCTGGGCCGCCAACGGTTCCAACGAGGTCATCCAGCAGCTGCTGCAGACCTTCGGCGGTCCAGGGCGCAGCGCCATCGGCTTCGAGCCGTCGTACTCGATGCACGGCCTGATCTCGCGCGGCACGGGCACGGAGTGGATCTCGGGGCCGCGCAACGACGACTTCACCATCGACGTCGAGGCCGCGAAGAAGGCCATCGCCGAGCGCAGGCCCGACGTGGTCTTCGTCTGCTCGCCGAACAACCCGACCGGCACGGCCGTGGCAGCGGAAACGGTGCTGGCGCTGTACGAGGCCGCGCAGGCCGCCAAGGCGGACACCGCCGGGGCGCTCGTGGTCGTCGACGAGGCGTACGGCGAGTTCAGCCACCACCCCTCGCTGCTCCCGCTGATCGAGGGCCGGCCGAACCTGGTCGTCTCCCGGACGATGTCCAAGGCGTTCGGCGCGGCCGGGCTGCGCCTGGGCTACCTCGCCGCCGACCCGGCCGTGGTCGACGCCGTGCAGCTCGTACGCCTGCCGTACCACCTCTCCTCGGTCACCCAGGCCACCGCGCTGGCGGCCCTGGAGCACACCGATACGCTGCTGAAGTACGTCGAGCAGCTGAAGACCGAGCGGGACCGCATCGTCAGTGAGCTGCGAGCCATCGGCTGCGAGGTCGTCGACTCCGACGCCAACTTCGTGCAGTTCGGCAGGTTCGACGACCAGCACACCGCCTGGCAGGCCATCCTCGACCAGGGCGTCCTGGTCCGTGACAACGGAGTGCCGGGCTGGCTGCGGGTATCCGCCGGCACCCCGGCCGAGAACGACGCGTTCCTCGATGCGGTGCGCGCGATCATGAAGGAGACAGGCGCATGAGCCGCGTAGGACGCGTCGAGCGCAAGACCAAGGAGACCTCGGTCCTCGTCGAGATCGACCTCGACGGCACCGGACAGGTCGACGTCTCGACCGGCGTGGGCTTCTACGACCACATGCTCGACCAGCTCGGCCGGCACGGTCTGTTCGACCTCACCGTGAAGACCGACGGCGACCTGCACATCGACACCCACCACACCATCGAGGACACCGCGCTCGCGCTGGGCGCCGCCTTCAAGCAGGCCCTCGGCGACAAGGTGGGCATCTACCGCTTCGGCAACTGCACGGTCCCGCTGGACGAGTCGCTCGCGCAGGTCACGGTCGACCTCTCGGGCCGCCCGTACCTGGTCCACACCGAGCCCGAGAACATCGCGCCGATGATCGGCACGTACGACACGACGATGACCCGGCACATCCTGGAGTCCTTCGTCGCGCAGGCGCAGGTCGCGCTGCACGTCCACGTGCCGTACGGGCGCAACGCGCACCACATCGTGGAGTGCCAGTTCAAGGCGCTGGCCCGGGCGCTGCGGTACGCCTCCGAGCGGGACCCGCGCGCGGCCGGCATCCTGCCCTCCACGAAGGGCGCGCTGTGAACGGTCTCTCGACGGTCTTCATCCTGGTGGGCCTCTTCCTGCTCGGCGGGGTCTTCTCCTTCTGGAAGCAGAAGATGTCCAAGAGCCTGATCGCGGTACTGGCCATCGGCTCGGTGCTGTGTCTCGCCGCGGGCATCGTGCGGCTGGAGGTCTGGAATTGAGCACGCCGCGTAAGAAAGTGGTCGTCTTCGACTACGGCTTCGGCAACATCCGGTCCGCCGAGCGGGCGCTGGCCCATGTCGGCGCCGACGTCGAGGTGACCCGCGACTACGACACCGCCATGAACGCCGACGGGCTGCTGGTGCCCGGCGTCGGCGCCTTCGCGGCCTGCATGCAGGGGCTGCGCGAGGCGCGCGGCGACTGGGTCGTGGGCCGCCGGCTGGCCGGCGGGCGCCCCGTCATGGGCATCTGCGTCGGCATGCAGATCCTCTTCGGCCGCGGCATCGAGCACGACGTGGAGACCGAAGGCCTGGACGAGTGGCCCGGCACGGTCGGCCCGCTCAAGGCCGACGTCGTGCCGCACATGGGCTGGAACACCGTCGAGGCGCCGCAGGACTCGCGGCTCTTCGCCGGCCTGGACGCCGACGAGCGCTACTACTTCGTGCACTCCTACGCCGTGCACGACTGGGAGCTGGAGGTCAGCAACCCCGCCATGCGCGCGCCGCAGGTCACCTGGGCCACGCACGGCGAGCCCTTCGTGGCCGCCGTGGAGAACGGGCCACTGTGGGCCACCCAGTTCCACCCCGAGAAGTCCGGCGACGCCGGTGCCCGGCTCCTGACCAACTGGATCGATTCCCTGTGAGCGCTGAGAGTTCTGTGAGTGCTGTGAACAAGCTCGAACTGCTGCCCGCCGTCGACGTCCGTGACGGCCAGGCCGTCCGCCTCGTGCACGGCGAGTCCGGCTCCGAGACCTCCTACGGCGACCCGCTGCAGGCCGCGCTGGCCTGGCAGCAGTCGGGCGCCGAGTGGCTGCACCTGGTCGACCTGGACGCCGCCTTCGGCACCGGCGACAACCGCGCGCAGATCGCCGAGGTCGCCCGCTCCATGGACATCAAGGTCGAGCTGTCCGGCGGCATCCGCGACGACGACTCGCTGGCCGCGGCGCTGGCCACCGGCTGCACGCGCGTCAACATCGGCACCGCGGCCCTGGAGAACCCCGAGTGGGTCGCCAAGATCATCGCCGAGCACGGCGACAAGATCGCGGTGGGCCTGGACGTGCGCGGCACGACGCTGCGCGGCCGCGGCTGGACCCGCGACGGCGGCGACCTGTACGAGACGCTGACCCGGCTGGACGCCGAGGGCTGCGCCCGGTACGTCGTCACCGACATCAACAAGGACGGCACGCTGCAGGGCCCCAACCTGGAGCTGCTGAAGAACGTCTGCGCCGCGACCGACCGGCCCGTCGTCGCCTCCGGCGGCGTCTCCTCCCTCGACGACCTGCGCGCCATCGCGACGCTGGTGCCCGAGGGAGTGGAGGGCGCGATCGTCGGCAAGGCCCTGTACGCCAAGGCGTTCACCCTGGAAGAGGCCCTGGAGGCCACCCGCTAGCAGGGAGACGGACCGATGACCGACGTACGGCGCGTGCCTGGTGAAGGACCCTATGAAGAGGCGTTCGGGGCGGCGCGCGCCGTCGCGGCCGGTGACCGTGTCTTCGTCTCGGGCACGACGCCGTTCGACGGCACGGTCCTGTACGGCGAGGGCGATCCGTACGAGCAGACGCGGGTCGCCTTCCACCGGGCGATCGACGCCCTCGCCAAGTTCGGCCTCGACGCCGACGCGGTCGTCCGCACCCGCGTCTACCTCGCCCACACCCGCGACATCGACGAGGCGGGGCGGGCCCACCAGGAGCTCTTCGGCGCGGTCCGCCCCGCCACGACCGTCGTCGTGGTCACGGGCTTCGTCGACCCGCGCATCCTGGTCCAAGTAGAACTAGAAGCTTTCAGAGAGGTGCCGAGCACATGACGCTGGCGGTCCGAGTCATCCCCTGCCTGGACGTCGACAACGGCCGGGTCGTCAAGGGCGTGAACTTCCAGAACCTCCGCGACGCCGGCGACCCCGTCGAGATGGCCAAGATCTACGGCGACGAGGGCGCCGACGAGCTGACCTTCCTCGACATCACCGCCTCCTCCGGCAACCGCGAGACCACCTACGACGTGGTCCGCCGCACCGCCGAGCAGGTCTTCATCCCGCTCACCGTCGGCGGCGGCGTCCGCACCCCCGAGGACGTCGACAAGCTGCTGCGCGCGGGCGCCGACAAGGTCGGCGTCAACACCGCCGCGATCGCCCGCCCCGAGCTGATCCGCGAGATCGCCGAACGCTTCGGCCGCCAGGTCCTGGTCCTCTCGGTCGACGCGCGCCGTACGGAATCCGGGTCCTTCGAGGTCACCACCCACGGCGGCCGCCGCGGCACCGGCATCGACGCCGTCGAGTGGGCCCACCGCGCCGCCGAGCTCGGCGCCGGCGAGATCCTGCTGAACTCCATGGACGCCGACGGCACCAAGGACGGCTACGACACCGAGATGATCGCCGCCGTCCGCAAGCACGTCACCATCCCGGTCATCGCCTCCGGCGGCGCCGGCAAGCTCGCCGACTTCCCCCCGGCCGTCGACGCCGGCGCCGACGCCGTCCTCGCCGCCTCCGTCTTCCACTTCGGCGACCTGCGCATCGCCGAGGTCAAGAACGCCCTCAGGGAAACGGGCCACCCGGTCCGCTGACGCGGCCGAATCTCCTGGTCGGCCGCCCCTCGCCGCCGTAGGCTCGGCGCATGAGTCGAGTCAACGACGTGGGCGGGCAGACCGGGTTCGGCGCATTGCGGATCGAGGCGGAGGAGCCGGCCTTCCACGCGGACTGGGAGGCGCGGGTGTACGCGCTGAACATGGCGCTGGTACGCGGCGGGGTCTACACGCTGGACGAGTTCCGGGACGCCGTGGAGCGGATGGCGCCCGCCGAGTATCTGGCCGCTTCGTACTACGAGCGGTGGCTGCACGCCATCGAGACGCTGGTCGCCGAGCGGAAGGTGCTCGGCGATGAGTGACTTCGCCGTGGGCCAGCCGGTGCGCGTGCGGTCCGTCGACCCCGAGGGGCACACGCGGGCGCCGCGGTACGTGCGCGGGCACACCGGGCGGGTCGTGGAGGCGCAGGGCCGCTGGCCGCTCGCCGACGAGCGCGCCGCCGGAGTCGCCGAGCCGCGCGTGGAGACCGTCTACACCGTCGCCTTCCCGGCCCGGGAGCTGTGGGGCGCCGGCACGCACGAGGTCACGGTGGACCTCTGGGAGTCGTACCTGGAGCAGGCAGAGGCAGCGGAGGAGCGGGCGTGAGCGGCGAACATGCGAGCAGCACGGTGGCGGTGCGGGTGCGCCGCCTGGAGGAGCGGCTGGTCGAGGCCGGGGTGGTCGGCGACGACCAGCTCGACGCGATCCTGACCACGCTGCTGAACGGCGCTTCGCCGGTCAACGGCGCGCGGGTGGTGGCCCGCGCCTGGACGGACCCGGGCTTCAGGGAACGGCTGCTGGCGGACGCCAACACGGCGCTGCCGGAGGTCGGGCTGTCGATGGCCGGCGGCATTCAGGAACAGCGCCTGAAGGTCGTGGCGAATACCGAGACGGAGCACAACGTCCTCGTCTGCACGCTGTGTTCGTGCTACCCGATCGGGCTGCTGGGGCCGTCCCCGTCCTGGTACAAGAGCGAGGCGTACCGGTCGCGGGTGGTGCGCGATCCGCGGTCCGTCCTGGCGGAGTTCGGGCTCGCACTGCCCGAGGACGTCACGGTCACCGTCTGGGACTCCAGCGCGGAGAGCCGGTACATGGTGCTGCCGCGGCGGCCCGACGGCACGGAGGGCCTGGACGAGGAGGCGCTCGCCCGGCTCGTCACCAGGGAGGGTCTCATCGGGACCGCCGCGGTCTGAGCGGGGCGGGCCACCGCACGGCCCGCCCCGCGAGGATGGCGGGCGCCGCACGTGCCCGCCACCGCTTCGGGGCGCCGCGGCTGCGGAGCGTCGGTTGCCGCCGCGGCGCCGGTCTGTGTCACCTCACGCGGTCACGCCTTGCGTGCCGCGCGCACGAACTCGCGGTTCATCTTGGTGATGCTGAACAGCGGGATGCCCTTCGGGCAGGCCGTCGCGCACTCGCCGGTGTTCGTGCAGCCGCCGAAGCCCTCGTCGTCCATCTGCCCGACCATGTCCAGGACCCGGGACTCGCGCTCCGGGGCGCCCTGCGGCAGGGAGTTGAGGTGGACGACCTTGGCGGAGGTGAAGAGCATCGCCGAGCCGTTGGGGCAGGCCGCGACGCACGCGCCGCAGCCGATGCACTCCGCGTGCTCGAAGGCGGTGTCGGCGGCCGGCTTCGGCACCGGCGTGGCGTGCGCCTCGGGCGCGCTGCCCGTCGGGGCCGTGATGTAGCCACCGGAGCCGATGATCCGGTCGAAGGCCGTACGGTCCACGACCAGGTCCTTGACGACGGGGAACGCCGAGGCGCGCCACGGCTCGATGTCGATCGTGTCGCCGTCGTCGAAGTGCCGCATGTGCAGCTGACAGGTGGTGGTCCGCTCCGGGCCGTGCGCCTGGCCGTTGATGACCATGCCGCACGCGCCGCAGATCCCCTCCCGGCAGTCGTGGTCGAAGGCCACCGGCTCGTCGCCGCGCAGGATCAGCTCTTCGTTGAGCGTGTCGAGCATTTCGAGGAAGGACATCTCGGGGGAGATGTCCCGCACGTCGTACTCGGTCATGCGGCCCGCGGAATCGGGGCCGGACTGGCGCCAGATGCGCAGGGTGAGGTTCACGCGTAGCTCCGCTGGGTGGGGTGGACGTACTCGAAGTCGAGCTGCTCCTTGTGCAGCACGGGCGCCTCGCCGGTACCGGTGAACTCCCAGGCCGCCGCGTAGGAGAACTCCTCGTCCCGGCGTTCGGCCTCGCCGCCCTCGCTCTGGCTCTCCTCGCGGAAGTGGCCGCCGCAGGACTCGCTGCGGTGCAGCGCGTCCAGGCACATCAGCTCGGCGAGTTCGAAGTAGTCGGCGATCCGGTTGGCCTTCTCCAGCGACTGGTTGAGGTCCTGGCCGGAGCCCGGGACCTTGATGCGGCGCCAGAACTCCTCTCGGAGGGACGGGATGCGGTCCAGTGCCTTGCGCAGGCCGGTCTCCGTGCGGGCCATGCCGCACTCCTCCCACAGCAGCTCGCCCAGCTCCCGGTGGAAGGAGTCCGGGGTGCGGTCGCCGTTGTTGGAGAGGAGGCGGTAGAGGCGGTCGGTGACGGAGGTGACGGCCTCGGTGACGGCCGGGTGGTCGGCGGGGACTTCCTCGTGCGGGTGCCGGGCGAGGTAGTCGTTGATGGTGGCGGGGAGGACGAAGTAGCCGTCGGACAGGCCCTGCATGAGGGCCGAGGCGCCGAGGCGGTTCGCGCCGTGGTCGGAGAAGTTGGCCTCGCCGATGGCGAAGAGCCCGGGCACGGTGGTCTGCAGGTCGTAGTCGACCCAGAGGCCGCCCATCGTGTAGTGGATGGCCGGGTAGATGCGCATGGGCGTGGTGTACGGGTCCTCCGCCGTGATGCGCGCGTACATGTCGAAGAGGTTGCCGTACTTCTCCTCGACCGCCTTCCTGCCCAGCCGGGCGATGGCGTCCGCGAAGTCCAGGTAGACGCCCTGGCCGCCGGGGCCGACGCCGCGGCCCTCGTCGCAGACGTTCTTCGCGGCGCGGGAGGCGATGTCGCGGGGGACGAGGTTGCCGAAGGCGGGGTAGATGCGCTCCAGGTAGTAGTCGCGCTCGTCCTCGGGGATCTCGGCCGGCGGGCGGGTGTCGCCCTTGGCCTTGGGCACCCAGATGCGGCCGTCGTTGCGCAGCGACTCGCTCATCAGCGTCAGCTTGGACTGGTGGTCGCCGGAGCGCGGGATGCACGTGGGGTGGATCTGGGTGAAGCAGGGGTTGGCGAAGTACGCGCCGCGCCGGTGCGCCCGCCAGATCGCGGTGGCGTTGGAGTTCTTGGCGTTGGTGGAGAGGTAGAAGACGTTGCCGTAGCCGCCGCTCGCCAGCACCACCGCGTCCGCGAAGTAGGTGTCGATGCGGCCGGTGAGCAGGTCGCGGGCCACGATGCCGCGGGCCCGGCCGTCGACGACGATCAGGTCGAGCATCTCGGTACGCGGGTGCATCTCGACCGTGCCGGCCGCGATCTGCCTGCTCAGCGCCTGGTATGCGCCGAGCAGCAGCTGCTGGCCCGTCTGGCCGCGGGCGTAGAACGTACGGGAGACCTGGACGCCGCCGAAGGAGCGGGTGTCGAGCAGGCCGCCGTACTCGCGGGCGAAGGGCACGCCCTGGGCCACGCACTGGTCGATGATCTCGACCGAGATCTGGGCGAGCCGGTGCACGTTGGACTCGCGCGCCCGGAAGTCGCCGCCCTTGACCGTGTCGTAGAAGAGGCGGTGGACGGAGTCGCCGTCGTTGCGGTAGTTCTTCGCCGCGTTGATGCCGCCCTGCGCGGCGATGGAGTGGGCCCGGCGCGGCGAGTCCTGGTAGCAGAACTGCACGACGTGGTAGCCCTGTTCGGCCAGGGTGGCGCCGGCCGCGCCGCCGGCCAGCCCGGTGCCGACGACGATGACGGTGTGCTTGCGCCGGTTGGCGGGGTTGACCAGCTTCGCTTCGAAGCGGCGGCGGTCCCAGCGCTCGTTGATCGGGCCGTCCGGGGCCTTGGTGTCGGCGACGGGCTCGCCGGTCCGGTACTCGGTGTAGGTGCTCACGTCAGCTCACTGCTCCGGTCATCACGGATACGGGGACGGCGACGAAACCGACGGTCAGGACGAGCGCGAGGACGTTCGCCACGGCCTTGAGGACCCGGTCGCGCCCTGGCCGGTTGGCGCCGAGGGTCTGGGCCGCGCTCCAGAAGCCGTGCCGGATGTGCAGGCCGAGCGCGAGCATCGCGACGATGTAGATGACGTTGCCGTACCAGGTGGAGAAGGTGGCGACGACGTTGGCGTACGGGTGGCCGGGGGAGGCCTCGGGGTTCACCGTCAGGGTCGTCAGGTCCAGGATGTGCCAGACGATGAAGAGGCCGAGGATGATCCCGCCCCAGCGCATGGTGCGGGTGGCGTAGCTGGCGCGCTTCTTCTTGTGCACGTACTTCTGCGGGCGCGCGGCGATGTCGCGGCGGCTGAGCTGGTACGCGGCGACCGCGTGCACGACCACGGCGGCCAGCAGCACGACCCGGGCGATCCACAGGAACCACTCGTGGTGCAGGAAGGGCTCGCCGATGGTGCGCAGCCAGTGGGCATAACCGTCGAACTCGGCGGCTCCGAAGAAGATCTTGAGGTTGCCCAGCATGTGGGCGACCAAGTACAGCAGCATCACGATGCCGCTGACGGCCATCGCCGTCTTCTTGCCGACGGTCGAGTGCCACAGGATGCCCGCGTAGGAGGACGGCCGTCGGTCCGTCCGGGTGTCCACTGCCATGGGCACGACGGTAGGGACGCGATAAGCCATCAGTCCAAGACATGGTGCGGCTCATCTCCATAGCTGCTGCCTATCGAGCCACTATCCTGGCCGCATGCAGCTGCAGCAGCTCCGCTATTTCGCGGCCGTCGCCGACACCCGGCACTTCACCCGCGCGGCCGAGCAGGAACACGTCGCACAGCCCTCGCTCTCCCAGCAGATCCGGTCCCTGGAGCGGGAGTTGGGCGCCGAGCTGTTCCACCGGGCGCGCGGCCACATCACGCTCACCGACGCGGGCGAGACGCTGCTGCCGTTCGCGCGCCGCATCCTCGCCGACGCCGACACCGCCCGCCGCGAGGTCCAGGAGGTCGCCGGGCTGCGCCGCGGCCGGCTGCGGCTCGGCGCCCCGCCCAGCCTGTGCGCCTCCGTCGTCCCCGACGTGCTCCGCGCCTTCCACGACCGCTACCCGGGCGTCGACCTCCAGGTGCACGAGAGCGGCTCGCAGGACCTGGTGCGGGTACTGGCCGCCGGCGAGCTGGACCTCGCCCTCGTCATCACCCCGCTGCCCGTGCAGGCCCCCGCACTGACCACCGCCGAGCTGCTGCGCGAGGAGCTGGTCGTGGTCTCCGCGCCGGACGCGCCGCCGCCCGTGCGCCGCAAGTACCTCCGCGTCGACGATCTGCGCGACCATCCGCTGGTGATGTTCCGGCGCGGCTACGACCTGCGGGAATTCACGGTGGCCGCGTGCCGCGCGGCCGGCTTCGAGCCGGTCTTCACCGTCGAGGGCGGCGAGATGGACGCGGTGCTCGGCTTCGTGCGGGCGGGGCTCGGCAGCGCCGTCGTGCCCAGCATGGTCGCCGAGCGGGCCGGGCTGCGCTCCACCCCGTTCGCCGCGCCGGGCCTGCACCGCAACATCTCCGTCGCGCACCGCGCCGACGTCTCGCCGCCCCGCGCGGCCCGCGAGCTGCAGCGCATTCTCGTACGCCACCTGGCACCCGGGACGGCGGACGGCTGAACCCGCCCCGGCGTGCCCACCAGTACGGGAGCGGTTTTTGGCCAGTACGACGTGATATTGCCGTACGGCCGAAGGGGCGGCCCTGCCTGGTGACGGGAGGCCGCGCGGCGCGTGCGGAATATCCGCGCGGCGCGCGACCGGCGGTTTCCACGCACAATGCGGGCACGCCATTGCCCGCCGGCCGGGCGCCGCGGTACCAATGCCTCACTTGCCGTCCGGCAGCACGCGGCCGGCAATCGGGGGAATCAACGGGGGAGAACATCGCATGCTGCTCGAAGAGGTCTACGCGGGCGCGCCCACCGTAAAGTCGGGGCGCCATCTGACCACCGTGAACGAATTCACGGACCAATCGCCCGCGCTGCGCCCGGAAGTCCTCGCGGAAGCCGCGGGGCGGATGCTCGCGCTCGGCGACTTCGACGCCGACAAGATTCTTGTCGAGGAGGACAAGGGCGCCTTTCTCGGCGGGGCGCTCTCGCTCGCCGCGGGGCTGCCGCTCGCGGTCGCCCGCTGGTACACCTACGACCTCGGCGACCGGTCCGTCCCGGTGCCCATCGACAGCGAGTACTTCCAGGGGACGCTCTACGTCAACGGCATCGAGCCGGGCGACCGGCTGACGATCGTGGACGACACGATCAGCACCGGCGGCACCCTGATCGCCCTGATCGAGGCCGTGCAGGCGGCCGGCGCCCGGGTCGGCGAGGTCGTCGTGGCCGTGGAGAAGCCCGAGAACGGCGGCCGGGAAAAGGTCGCCGCGCGCTTCGGCATCACGGTCAAGTCCGTCATCCGGATCGCCGTCGACGAACGGACCGGGCGCGTCGTCGTCATGTCCTGACGACGGTCACGTCCTGATGACCGTCACGTCCTGGCGGGGTCCGGGCTTTTCTTCTTCACGTATTTCATCGAGCTGTCCAGTACGGGTTCGGGGGAACCGCACGTGAGTGCATCTGTGCACGGTGCCGAAATCGGGCACACGGAATTGTACGAACTACGCAGCACTGCCGAGCCGGGGGCCGCGCGGATATTCGCCAAGTGCGAGTTCCGCAATCCCACCGGAAGTCACAAGGACCGGGTCTTCACGTTCATGCTCGACGAGCTGGAACGGGCCGGCACGATCGCCCCGGGAATGACCCTGGTCGAATGCTCCACCGGAAACGGCGGCGCCGCGCTCTCCCGGGTCGGCCGGGACCGCGGCTACCGCGTCGTCATCGTCATGCCCGCCGGGATGACCGAGGAGCGCCGCAGGCAGATCGCCTCCTTCGGCGGCACCGTCATCGAGACCGACCCGGACGGCTTCCTCCTCGAAGGCGAGGAGACCGCCCGCCGGTACGTCGCCGCGCACCCCGGCAGCCACTACCTGGACCAGTCCGCCAACGAGCTGAACTGGCGCGCCTGGCGCTCCTGCGGCACCGAGATCGTCACCGCGCTCGACGCGCTGGGCCTGGTCCCCGACCGGTTCGTCTGCTCCATCGGCACCGGCGGCACCTTCACCGGCATCGCGGACGTCCTCAAGGCCGCCCACCCGGGGCTGCGCAGCACCGCCGTCGAGGTCGACCGCTCGGCCGCCCTGTACGCCAAGCGGCACGGCCTGCCCTTCACCCACCACACGCACAACCTGATGGGCCTCGGCCCCGGCAAGGTCCCCGCCAATCTGCGCGAGGAACTCGTCGACGAGGTCGAGCTGATCAGCGGGGACGACGGCTGGACGGCCATGAAGCAGCTGATCGAGCAGGAGGGCCTGTGCGTCGGGCCCACGGCGGGCGGCAACGTCTTCGCCGCGCGGCGGCTCGCCCGCACGCTGCCCCCGGACGCCGTCGTGATCACCGTGCTGTTCGACTCCGCCTGGAAGTACTTCAGCGTCTGGGACGGCCGGTACGCGCGGTACGCCACCGACGACGCGCCGCACGGGGCCGAGGACGACGCGCCGTACGCGGCCGAAGGGGCGGAGTGAACGCCATGACCGACGACCGCACCGCACCCGACCGCACCGCGCCCGACAGCGGCCTCCCGGACAGCCACCGACCCGACGCGGGACCTGCCCCGGACCCCGCCGCGCGCCTCGCCGTGCTCACCCGCCGCCTCGACGAGGCCTGCCGGCGCGCCGGCCGCGAGCCCGGCTCCGTGAAGCTCGTCGCGGTCAGCAAGTACCACCCGCGCGACCTCGTCGCCGCAGCGCTCGACGCGGGGCAGCGCGACTTCGCGGAGAGCCGGGTCCAGGAGGCCCGCGCCAAGTGGCCGCCGCTGCGCACCCGCCACCCGGACGCCCGGCTGCACCTCGTCGGCCCGCTGCAGACCAAGAAGGCCGCGGCGGCCGTCACCGGCTTCGACGTCCTGCACAGCGTGGACCGCCCGCGGCTGGCCGCGGCCCTCGCCGCCGCCATGGCCCGCACCGGGCGCAGGCCCGACTGCTTCGTCCAGGTCAACACCGCCGACGAGCCGCACAAGAGCGGCGTACCGCTGGAGGCCGCCGACGCCCTCCTCAAGGAGTGCCGGGACGTGTGCGGGCTGCCCGTCGTCGGCCTGATGTGCCTGCCGCCGTACGGCCGCGACCCGCGCCCGCACTTCCGGCTGCTCCGCTCGCTCGCCGCCGCGCACGGCCTGACCCAGCTCAGCATGGGCATGAGCGCCGACTTCGAGGCCGCGGTGGCGGAGGGCGCGACGCTGGTCCGGGTGGGCCGGGCGCTCTTCGGGCCCCGCCCGCGGCGCGCCGGCGGCCCGCCGGACGCGCGCTAGGGAGCGCCGTGGCCGCACTGTTCGTCTTCGCCCTGTTCTCCGCGCTGGTGGACGTGTTCGCCGCGCAGCGGCTCCAGCACCTCGACCCCGGCAGCGTCGCCGCGGTCGCCTTCACCCTCACCGGCGCCTTCTTCTGCGGCCTGACGCTGCTGCGGGTGCGCCCGGCCCGGCTCCTCGCCGTGGCCCGGGCGCACGCCGCCGACCTGCTCGTCCTCAACGTCACCACCGCGGTGACCTGGCTGTCCCTGCTCTACGCGCTCAAGCTCATGGAGCCGGCCGTCGCCAACGTCGTCTCGATCGCCATCGGCCCCGCCTGCACCGTGCTGCTCCAGTACCTGTGGTGGCGCGGGGACCGCGTGCTGCCCGGCGAACTCCTCGCCGCTCTCGGCATCGTGCTCGCCCTCGCCGGGCTGGTCTGGGCCTCCCTGGACGGCCGCAGCGGCGTCGGCGACCGGGCCGCCGGGATCATGGCGCTCGGCGTGTGCGCCGCGGTCGCCTCCGGCGCGGGCGGGGCGGCCAATGTCGTCTTCTCCGCCCGCCTGGGCGCCGCCGGGGTCGACGTCCCCACCGTCATGGGCCTGCGCTTCGGCCTGGTCACCGCGGCCGGCTGGCTGCTCGCCGGCACCGGGGACACCGCCCGGCTGGGCGCGGCGCTGCTGCCCGGCGCGGTGGTCGCCGTCATCGGCGTCGGCATACCGGCCGTCCTCGTGCAGATCGGCGTGCGCCGGGTGACCCCGGTGACCGCCGCCATGGTCTGCGCCCTCGCGCCCGCCCTGACCCTCCTCCTCCAACTCGCCGACGCGCGGCTGACGTTCTCGGTGCCCTCCGCCGTCGGCATTGCCGTCATCACCGTCCTCATCGGGCTCGGGCTGCTCGCCCGCCGGGGCGCGCCCCCGGCCGCCGCGGCCCAGGAAGGCAAGAAGATCCATGCACTGCCTGGTAGTTGACGCCTACTCCAGCGGCCGGTTCCTGCCCGCCGCGCTGGCCGCGCACGGCGTCACCACGGTCCACATCGACAGCGCGCCCGGCATCGCGGACCGCCTGCTGCGCACCCCCTTCCCGCACGAGGCGGTCGCCGACCGGTTCCTGTACCGGGGCGACCTGGACGCCCTGGTCACCGCAGTACGCCCGTATGCGGCAGCGCGTGTCCTGCCCGGCAACGAGACCGGCGTGGACCTCGCCGACGCCCTCTCCGCCCGGCTCGGCCTGCCCGGCAACGTCATCGACGCCCGCCGCGTGCGCCGCGACAAGTACGAGATGGCCGGGGCCGTGCGGGCACACGGGCTGCGCGCGCCCGACACGCTGCGCACCCACCGCTTCGACACCGCCCTGGCCTGGGCCCGCTCGCACGGCCGCTGGCCCGTGGTGGTCAAGCCCGCCGACAGCGCCGGCACCGACAACGTCTTCTTCTGCGCCGGTCCGGTGGAGCTGTGCACCGCATTCGACCACATCCTGCGCTCGGTGAACTTCACCGGTGCCCGCAATCGCACCGTCGTCGTCCAGGAACACCTGTCCGGCACCGAGTACTTCGCCAACACCGTCAGCGTGGCGGGCCGCCACCACATCGCCGAGATCTGGCGCTACCACAAGCGACCGGGCCGCGGCGGCGCCCCGGTCTACGACTACGAGGAGCCGGTGTCCGCGCGCGACCCGGCCACCGCCGCGCTTCGCCCGTACCTCCTCGGCGTCCTGGACGCCCTCGGCATCCGCAACGGACCGGCGCACTCCGAGATCATGCTCACCGACGAGGGACCGGTACTGATCGAGACCGGCGCCCGGCTCGCCGGCAGCATCCTGCCCGACGTGGTCAGCCGCTGCTTCGGCACCGACCACGTCGCGCTGACCGCGCTGGCCTGCGCCGACCCGGCCGCCTTCATGGCGCTCACGGACCGCCCGGCCCGGCCGCGCACCCCGCTGCGCTACGTCTCCCTGATCTCCCCGCGCGGTGGCCGGCTGGTCTCCCTGGCCCGCTTCGACGAGATCCGCGCGCTGCCCTCGTACGCGGGGCACCATCTCTCCGTCGCGGTCGGTGACCGCCTCGCGCCCACCGTCGACTCGCTCACCTCGCCCGGCGTCTGCTACCTCGTCCACCGCGACCCGCGGCAGATCGAGACGGACTACCGGCGGCTGCGCGCGCTGGAGGAGACGGGCCTGTACGAGACCGGGGCGGCCGGGCCGGACGCCCGCCCGGCCTGACCGCCCCGGTCCGAAATCCGGCCGGGGCTACAGCCCCAGCTTGGCCTCCTGCAGCCGTGCCACGGCCTCCTTGTCGCCGTCCAGCTCGACCTTGGCGGCGTTCTGCCGCCCGAACAGGAACAGCGTCAGCTCGCCCGGCTCGCCGGTGACCGTGACCACCGGCGTGCCGCGGTGCGCCACCGCGGTCTGCCCGTCCGGGCGCCGCACCACCACGCCCACCGGGGCCTTCCGCCCCAGCACCCGGGCCATCCGCTCGATGCGGGACCACAGGGCGTCGGCGAGGACGGCGCCCACCTCGCGCGGCGTCCAGTCCGGCGCGGCGCGCCGCACGTCCTCCGTGTGCACGAAGAACTCCACCGTGTTCGCCGCCTCGTCGATCTGCTTGAGGGAGTACGGCGACAGCCGCGGCGGCCCGGTCCTGATCAGCCGGATCAGCTCTTCGTACGGCTTGGCGGCGAACTCGGACTGCACCCGCTCCAGCCGGGACGCCAGCGGCTTGATCACCAGGCCGCCGGCCGCGTCCGCGCGCCGCTCGCGCACCACCACATGGGCGGCCAGGTCACGGGCGGTCCAGCCCTCGCACAGCGTCGGCGCGTCGGGCCCCGCGCTCTCCAACAGGTCGGCGAGAAGAAGTCGTTCACGCTTGGCATGGGTCGACATGGCCTCACCCTACGGCCGCCCCGCCGCCCGTGCCATGACGCCGCGCGGTCCCTTCCGCACCCCGCGTTCACCCGTGCACGAGGATCACCGTCATCACCAGGACGGCCGCCGCGAAGACCGCGCACACCACGATCGTGGCCACCTTGGCCACCCGGTCGTCGTCCGGGGGCGGGTACTGGTCGTTCATGTCCGCATGATGCCGCACGGCACAATGGAGGGCATGAGCAGCAGCCCCGCCACCCCGTCCCCCGCCGGCACCTCGCTGGATCCGGCCATCGCCGCCCGGCTCAAGCGCACCCCCGACGGCCTGGTCCCGGCCATCGCGCAGCAGTACGACACGGGCGAGGTGCTGATGCTCGGGTGGATGGACGACGAGGCGCTGCACCGCACGCTGACCACCGGGCGCTGCACGTACTGGAGCCGCAGCCGCCAGGAGTACTGGGTCAAGGGCGACACCTCCGGGCACTTCCAGCACGTGAAGTCCGTCGCGCTGGACTGCGACGCGGACACCGTGCTGGTCAAGGTCGACCAGGTCGGCGCGGCCTGCCACACCGGCGCGCGGACCTGCTTCGACGAGGATGTGCTGCTCGCCGGGGAGTGACCGGCCGGCGTCCGGAGGGCGGCCGGCCGGCGATCAGTACGCGGACACGCCCCGCCCACGTCACTGATCGCTACTAGGATCCGCTGGCATGACCACGGGAACCACCGGCACCGCGACTCCGGACCTCGACAACTTCCGCACCCTCGCGAAGGACCGCCGGGTCATCCCGGTCACCCGGCGGCTCCTCGCCGACGGCGACACCCCGGTGGGCCTGTACCGCAAGCTCGCGGCGGAGCGCCCCGGCACCTTCCTCCTGGAGTCCGCCGAGAACGGCCGCAGCTGGTCCCGGTACTCCTTCATCGGCGTCCGCAGCGCCGCGACCCTCACCGTGCGCGACGGGCAGGCCCACTGGCTCGGCACCCCGCCGGTCGGCGTGCCCACCGGCGGCGACCCGCTCGCCGCGCTGCGCGAGACCATCGAGACGCTGCACACCCCGCGCGACCTCATCGAGGGCCAGGGCCTGCCGCCCTTCACCGGCGGCATGGTCGGCTACCTCGGCTACGACATCGTCCGCCGCCTGGAGAAGATCGGCGACTCCACCGAGGACGAGCTGGGGCTCCCCGAGCTGACCATGCTGCTCACCTCGGACCTGGCCGTACTGGACCACTGGAACGGCACGGTCCTGCTGATCGCCAACGCGATCAACCACAACGACCTGGACACCGGGGTCGACGAGGCGTACGCGGACGCGGTGGCCCGGCTGGACACCATGGCGTACGACCTGAGCCGCCCGGCCCCCTCCAACGCCGCCGCGCTCCCGGCCTCCGAGCTGCCCGAGTACACCGCCAAGTGGGGCGGCGACTCCTTCAAGGCCGCGGTCGAGGACATCAAGGAGCGCATCCGGGCCGGCGAGGCGTTCCAGGTCGTCCCCTCCCAGCGCTTCGAGACCCCCTGCACGGCCTCCGCGCTGGACGTCTACCGGGTGCTGCGGGCCACGAACCCCAGCCCGTACATGTACCTCTTCCGCTTCGAGGGCGGCGTCGACGTGGTCGGCTCCAGCCCGGAGGCGCTGGTCAAGGTCGAGGACGGGCAGGCCATGGTGCACCCGATCGCCGGCACCCGGCCGCGCGGCGGCACCCCGCAGCTGGACCAGGCCCTCGCCGACGAGCTGATCTCCGACCCCAAGGAGCGCGCCGAGCACCTGATGCTCGTCGACCTGGGCCGCAACGACCTGGGCCGGGTCTGCGAGCCGGGCAGCGTCGAGGTCGTGGACTTCATGTCCATCGAGCGCTACAGCCACGTCATGCACATCGTGTCCACGGTCACCGGCAAGGTCGCCGAGGGCCGCACCGCCTTCGACGTACTGACCGCCTGCTTCCCCGCCGGCACGCTCTCCGGCGCCCCGAAGCCGCGCGCCCTGCAGATCATCGAGGAGCTGGAGCCCAGCCGGCGCGGCGTCTACGGGGGCTGCGTGGGCTACCTGGACTTCGCCGGCGACTCCGACACCGCGATCGCCATCCGCACCGCGCTGCTGCGCGACGGCACGGCGTACGTCCAGGCCGGCGCGGGCATCGTCGCCGACTCCGACCCCGACGCCGAGGACGCCGAATGCCGCAACAAGGCAGCGGCGGTACTGCGGGCCGTGCACACGGCGAACCACCTGAGTCACTGACCCGTACCGCGCGCCGTCGGGGACGTACGCGATAGTGGTACGTGTGAGTGCCGTACCCCCGCCCCGCACCGACGCCCCCGCCGCCGCAGGCGGCACCGCGCGCAAACCCCTCGCCCTAGCGCTCCTCCTGGGAGCGCTCGGCGCCGCACTGGCCCTGCTCGCCTCCGGCCGTACCTGGGCCACCGCCACCGCCGTGGTCGCCCAGGGCGAGCTGCCGCAGAAGGCGACGGGCCAGGACGTCACCGGCGTGCCGGGCGCGCTCGCCGTGGTCGGGCTCGCCGCGCTGGTCGCCGTCTTCGCCGTGCGCGGCGCCGGCCGCCTCGCGGTCTCCGCGCTGCTGGCGCTGAGCGGCGCCGGCATCGTCCTCGGCGCCGTCCTCGGCAACGCCGATACCTCCGCGCTGAAGGCCAAGGCCGCCACCGCCACCGGCATGAGCGGCGCCGGCGTGCAGCACGTCGCGCACACCGTCTGGCCGTGGGTGGCAGCGGGCGGCGGCGCGCTGCTGCTGATCGCCGGGCTGCTGGCGCTGGTGTACGGGCGGCGCTGGCCCGCGATGTCCGGGCGCTACGAGCGCGCGGGCAGCGGCCCCCGCGGCCCGCGCCGCGCCGCGAAGCAGCCGGACCTGGACCGCCCGGAGGAGATCTGGAAGTCGCTGGACCGGGGCGAGGACCCCACCGCCTAGCGGACGTCCCTTCACCGGTCCGCACGACCCGATGGCGGGCCCACCCCGTGCATCAGGGACAATGATTCCGAGCGAACGCCGCGCCCCGACCCCGGCGCGAGAAAGCAACGAGGAGCACTCATGTCGAGCAACGGCCACGGTCACGGACACACCCCGGCTGCCTGGACCGGCGTCATCATTTCGTTCATCGGCTTCTGTGTCGCGGGCGTCTTCACCCTGCTGGCCAACGTGCCCGGCTTCTGGGTCGGCATCGTCCTCATCCTGGCGGGCGCGGCCGTGGGCGGTCTGATGCACCTCGCGGGCATGGGCTCCGCACCGAAGCGCTCCAAGAACCAGCCGCAGGCGCAGCAGAGCTGACGCCGGTACGGGCCCTGGCCCGGTAGCTCGACGAAGGCGCGGTTTCCCAGCCGTTCCGCACGCCCCCGCGCATGGCGCGGAGTGGCCCGTGCGGCGGCCGGGAAGCTGCGCCTTCGCGCGCAGGGGGGAACAATCGGAACCGTGACGGAACCCGTGGTCCCGACGAACCCGCCACCGGCCGCAGGCGCCGGCGCGGCGCGCCGCCTCGCGGCCCCGCTGGGCGCCCTGGCGGCGGTCCTGGCGGCCTTCGCGTACGTGGGCGCCGTCGACCCCAACGAGGCGGGGCACTATCCCGTCTGCCCGCTGCTGCGGTTCACCGGCCTGTACTGCCCGGCGTGCGGCGGCCTCCGCAGCGCCCACGCGGTGGTCCACGGCGACCTGGGCGCGGCGCTGGGCGCCAACGCCCTGGCGGTGCTCGGCTACGCCGCGTTCGCGGTGTTCTGGGGGGTCTGGCTGGTGCGGGCCGGCCGCGGGCTGCCGACCGCCGGGCCGCGGCCCAAACCCGTTCACTGGTGGCTCGTAGGCGCCGCTGTGCTGCTCTTCACAGTGGTACGCAACCTGCCCGCCGGATCGGCCCTCGCCCCATGATCCGCGCCGATTCCGCGTCCTCCGGGGAGCGCTCGCGCGGCCGGTACCTGTCCATGTTGTGGGACCGGCGACAGGCGGATGCGGGGCTACCGCCCCTGGCCGGATACCATCGGACTGCCTGCTGGGAGCGCACCGCGCCTCCGAAGGCGCCAGACATCCTCCACCGCTCAAGAAGGAGGCCGCTCGCGTGAGTGTGCTCGACGAGATCATCGACGGAGTCCGCGCCGACCTCGCCGAGCGGCAGGCGCGCGTCAGCCTCGACGAGCTGAAGGAGCGGGCACAGAAGGCCGCCCCCGCCAAGGACGGCGTGGCGGCCCTCAAGGGCGACAGCGTGCGGGTGATCTGCGAGGTCAAGCGCTCCAGCCCGTCCAAGGGCGCGCTGGCCGCCATCGCCGACCCGGCCGGGCTCGCCGCCGACTACGAAGCGGGCGGCGCGGCCGTCATCTCCGTCCTCACCGAGCAGCGCCGCTTCGGCGGCTCGCTGGCCGACCTGGAGGCCGTCCGGGCCAAGGTCGACATCCCGATCCTGCGCAAGGACTTCATCGTCAGCGCGTACCAGCTGTGGGAGGCCCGTGCGTACGGCGCCGACCTGGCGCTGCTGATCGTGGCCGCGCTGGAGCAGGAGGCGCTGGTCTCGCTCATCGAGCGGGCCGAGTCGATCGGGCTGACCCCGCTGGTCGAGGCGCACGACGAGGAAGAGGTCGAGCGCGCGGTGGCCGCCGGGGCGAAGATCATCGGTGTGAACACCCGCGACCTGAAGACCCTCAAGGTCGACCGCGGCAACTTCGGCCGGGTGGCCCCCGAGATCCCCGACCACATCGTCAAGATCGCCGAGTCGGGCGTCCGCGGGCCGCACGACCTCATCGCGTACGCCAACGAGGGCGCGGACGCCGTCCTCGTCGGCGAGTCGCTGGTCACCGGCAAGGACCCGAAGACGGCCGTCGCCGACCTCGTCGCGGCCGGCTCCCACCCCGCCATCCGGCACGGACGGGACTGACCCCGCATGACCGCCGCCCGCACCCAGCCCCCTAGCCCGGCAGCGGTGAGCGCCGCGCGCCTGCCGCACGCGGCCCTGGGGCGCGGGTGCAGGCCGCGCGGCTGCCGCGCACCCGCGCGCCGCATCCACGGACGACGCGTCCGGTACCACATCGGCTCGGAGCCGGGGCAGATCAACGGACGCCGATGGCGCCGCACGGCCGCGCCGCGCGCGGGCTCCCACGCCTGACCGGACACCCCTGCGGGTGCTCCGGCGGAGTGTGACACCCGGGCCCGTGGCGTACGGCACGTACCTTGATGCCCGTATTTCGAGATCGAGACTTCCGGGGCGCACGCGTGCGCCCCGACCGAGGAGTACGTCGGATGTCGTCTGACTTCTTCATTCCGGACCCCGAGGGCCGGATCCCCAGCGCCGAGGGCTACTTCGGCGCCTTCGGCGGCAAGTTCATCCCCGAGGCGCTGGTCGCCGCGGTCGACGAGGTCGCCGAGGAGTACGAGAAGGCCAAGGCGGACCCCGCCTTCGCGGCCGAGCTCAACGACCTGATGGTCAACTACACCGGCCGGCCCAGCGCCCTCACCGAGGTGCCGCGGTTCGCCGAGCACGCGGGCGGCGCGCGGATCTTCCTCAAGCGCGAGGACCTGAACCACACCGGCTCGCACAAGATCAACAACGTGCTGGGCCAGGCGCTGCTCACCAAGCGCATGGGCAAGACCCGCGTCATCGCCGAGACCGGCGCGGGCCAGCACGGCGTCGCCACCGCGACCGCCTGCGCCCTCTTCGGCCTCGAATGCACCATCTACATGGGCGAGATCGACACCCAGCGCCAGGCGCTCAACGTCGCCCGGATGCGGATGCTCGGCGCCGAGGTCATCGCCGTGAAGTCCGGCAGCCGCACCCTGAAGGACGCCATCAACGAGGCGTTCCGCGACTGGGTCGCCAACGTGGACCGCACGCACTACCTCTTCGGTACTGTCGCGGGCCCGCACCCCTTCCCCGCCCTCGTCCGCGACTTCCACCGCGTCATCGGCGTGGAGGCGCGCCGGCAGCTCCTGGAGCGCGCCGGGCGGCTGCCCGACGCCGCCGTGGCCTGCGTCGGCGGCGGCTCCAACGCCATCGGCCTCTTCCACGCCTTCCTGCCCGACGCGGACGTGCGCCTGATCGGCTGCGAGCCGGGCGGCCACGGCGTGGAGACCGGCGAGCACGCGGCCACCCTCACTGAGGGCACGCCGGGCATCCTGCACGGCTCCCGGTCCTACGTCCTCCAGGACGAGGACGGCCAGATCACCGAGCCGTACTCGATCTCCGCGGGGCTGGACTACCCGGGCATCGGCCCCGAGCACTCCTACCTCAAGGACGTCGGGCGCGCCGAGTACCGTGCCGTCACCGACGACGCGGCCATGCAGGCGCTGCGGCTGCTCTCGCAGAGCGAGGGCATCATCCCCGCCATCGAGAGCGCGCACGCGCTCGCCGGTGCGCTGGAGGTGGGCCGCGAGCTGGGCAAGGACGGGCTGATCCTGGTCAACCTGTCCGGGCGCGGCGACAAGGACATGGACACGGCCGCACGGTACTTCGGGCTGTACGACGCGCCCGCCGACGACGCGGTCGAGGCGGACGACACCGACGCCACGGACACCGCGCTCGGCGCGCACCAGGAGGGGACGAACTGATGGCGGGCAACGTCGAACTGCTCAGCTCTGTACTGGCCGGCGCGAAGGCCGAGGGCCGCGCTGCCCTGGTCGGGTACCTCCCGGCCGGCTTCCCGACCGTGGACGGCGGGGTACGCGCCGTCACCGCGATGATCGAGGGCGGCTGCGACGTCGTCGAGGTCGGCCTGCCGCACAGCGACCCGGTGCTGGACGGTCCGGTCATCCAGACCGCCGACGACATCGCGCTGCGCGGCGGCGTCAAGATCGTCGACGTGATCCGCACGGTCGGCGAGGCACACGCCGCCACCGGCGCGCCGGTGCTGTGCATGACGTACTGGAACCCGGTCGACGCGTACGGCGTCGAGCGGTTCGCCGCCGACCTGGCCGCCGCGGGCGGCGCCGGCTGCATCCTGCCGGACCTGCCGGTCGAGGAGTCCGAGGTGTGGCGGAAGGCCGCCGAGCAGCACGGCCTGGCCACGGTCTTCGTGGTCGCGCCGAGCAGCAAGGACGCGCGGCTGGCGAAGATCACGGCGGCCGGCAGCGGCTTCGTGTACGCGGCGTCGCTGATGGGCGTCACCGGCACCCGCGAGTCGGTCGGCCGGGAGGCCCAGGACCTGGTCGCGCGTACCCGTGCCACCACCGAGCTGCCGGTCTGCGTCGGCCTCGGCGTCTCCAACGCCACCCAGGCCGCGGAGGTCGCGCAGTTCGCGGACGGGGTCATCGTCGGGTCGGCGTTCGTGAAGCGGCTGCTGGCGCACGAGGGCGACCTGGAGGCCGGGCTCGCGGGCGTACGGGAGCTGGCCGGGGAGCTGGCCAAGGGCGTACGGGCGTAAGACCCATGCCCGGCGTGCGTAAAGCCCACGCCGGGCGGGTCCCTCGATAGGGCGAAAACAGGGGCGGAGGGGCGCAGTCGCGTCCCTCCGCCTCGTTTTTCACCGGTGTGAGCCAGAAAACCCGAGCCGATGGCAGCGCCCGCGAGCGGCTGCAGGCACAGCGCGAGAAGGAAAAGGCCCGCGCCCGGCGCGGCAGGCAGGCGAAGGTCGCCGGGGCGGTGGTGCTCGTCCTGGCGGTGGCCGCCGGCATCGCGGTCTGGGCGTCGTCCACGGGCGACGGCAAGAGCGCCCCGGTCGCCGCGCCGAAGGGGGCGACCGGCGGGGACAAGCCGATGGTGTCCGTCGGAAAGAAGGACGCGCCCTCCACCCTGGACGTGTGGGAGGACTTCCGCTGCCCCGCCTGCAAGCAGTTCGAGACGGGCTTCCGCAAGACCGTCCATGAGCTGCAGGACTCCGGGCAGCTGAAGACCAACTACCACCTCGCCCTCCTCATCGACGGCAACATGGGCGGCAAGGGCTCGCTGAACGCGGGCAATGCCGCGCTGTGCGCGCAGAACGCGGGCAAGTTCCGCGACTACCACGACGTGCTGTACACCAACCAGCCCGCCGAGCAGCAGGACCGGTATGCGGACAAGACCTACCTGATCAAGCTGGCGGGGAAGGTGCCCGGCCTGGTGACGCGCGACTTCCGCTCCTGCGTGCACGACGGCACGTACAACGGCTTCGTGCAGAAGTCGCAGGAGGCGTTCCAGAGCGGCGGCTTCCAGGGCACCCCGAGCATCTTCCTCAACGGCAAGAACCTCTTCGCCGACCAGAGCGCGCGGATGACCCCGCAGAAGCTGCAGCAGATGGTCCAGGACGCGAACAAGAAGAAGTGACGCGTATACGCGGGTGCCGGGGGGTCGTTACTGAGCCGTTGCCGGGCGGGTTGCCGCCCGGCCCACCCGGCGCGATAGCGTCAGGGCTGCCATGGACCTCGCATTCATTCCCAGCCCGTCGACCGGCGTCGTGCATCTCGGCCCGATCCCGCTGCGCGGCTACGCATTCTGCATCATCATCGGCGTCTTCATCGCCGTCTGGCTCGGCAACAAGCGCTGGATCCAGCGCGGTGGCCGGAGCGGGACGGTCGCCGACATCGCCGTGTGGGCGGTGCCGTTCGGCCTGGTCGGAGGGAGGCTCTACCACGTCATCACGACGTACGAGCCGTACTTCGGCAAGGGCGGCGACCCGATCAAGGCGTTCTACGTCTGGGAGGGCGGCCTCGGTATCTGGGGCGCGATCGCGCTGGGCGCGGTGGGTGCCTGGATCGGGTGCCGGCGCCGGGGCATCCCGCTGCCGGCGTACGCGGACGCGGTCGCGCCGGGCATCGCGCTGGCGCAGGCGATGGGCCGCTGGGGCAACTGGTTCAACCAGGAGCTGTACGGCAGGCCGACGGACGTGCCGTGGGCGCTGAAGATCAGCTCGGACCCGGCGATCGGCCGGGTGGGCGGCACGTACCACCCGACGTTCCTGTACGAGTCCCTGTGGTGCATCGGCGTCGCGATCCTGGTCATCTGGGCGGACCGGCGGTTCAAGCTGGGGCACGGCCGGACGTTCGCGCTGTATGTCGCGGCGTACTGCGCGGGCCGGGCGTGGATCGAGTACATGCGGGTCGACGAGGCGCACCACATTCTGGGCCTGCGGCTGAACGTGTGGACGGCGCTGATCGTGCTGGTCCTGGCGCTGGTGTACCTGGTGATCTCGGCGAAGCGGTCGCCGGGCCGGGAGCCGGTCGTCGAACCGGGAGCGGACGAGCCGGAGGACGGCGCGACGGACGACGGCGCGACGGACGGCGCTGACGGTCCGGTCGAGGACGCCGCGCCCGCGAAGCGCGCGGACGACGCCGAGCGGGCGGAGAAGGACGAGCCCGCCGAGCGCACCGGCAACAAGAAGTCCTAGTCCCGGCCGTCCGCCGGGCACAGCGGGTCGTGGTCCTCATCGAGGGCCGCGGCCCGTTTTCCGTGGGGTGGCGGGCCCGTGCGGGCGAGGGCCGCCGTCTCGCGGGCCAGCGCGTCGAAGCCGATGCCGTCCAGACCGCCGATGCCGGTGGCCAGCCGGTTGGCCAGCGGGGCAGTCCAGCGGGCGGGGAGGGCGTCCGGGGAGCCGGCCAGGAGGCCGGTGAGGGAGCCGGCCGTCGCGCCGTTGGAGTCGGTGTCCCAGCCGCCGGAGACGGCGCGGCAGACCGACCCGGTGAAGTCCCCGTCGGCGTGCGTGAGGGCGGCGGCGAGCAGGGCGGCGTTGGGCAGGACGTGCACCCAGTGGTGCCGTCCGTACGCGGCGTGCAGCCGGTCCACCACGGCCTCGAAGCCGGCCGGCGTGCGGTCGGGCGCCGCCCCGGCCGCCGCGATGCCGCAGCGCACGGCCCGGGCCAGCCGGGAGCGGGGCGGGACCACGGCGAGGCCGGTGCGCAGGCAGGCGTGCACGTCCGCGTCCCCGGCGGCGGCCCGGGCGAGGGCCGCCGCGACGAACATCGCCCCGTACACGCCGTTGGCGGTATGGCTCAGGACCGCGTCCCGCCAGGCGGCCGCCGCGGCCCCGGCCGGGTCGCCCGGATGCGTCCAGCCGTGGATGTCGGCCCTGATCAGGGCGCCGATCCACTCGCGGAAGGGGTTGCGGAAGCGGGCGGTGTCCGGCGGTTCGATGCCGTCGAGGAGATTGCGGTACGCGACGCGCTCGGCGGTGAACGTCCGGCCGGCCGGCAGCTCCTCCAGCCACAGCCGGGCGAGGTCGGCGGTGGTGAAGCCGGGGCCGTGGCGTTGGAGGAGGAGCAGGCCGAGCACCGGGTGGTTCAGGTCGTCGTCCTCGGGCATCCCGTCGATGTTCTCGGCGAGCGAGGTGGCGCGGCTGCGGCGGTTCCACGGGTACCGGGCGGCGGTACCGGGGTCCAGCCCGGCCTCGGTGAACCAGGTGTGCAGCGGCCAGTTCGCGGTCGACCGGGCGATCTCCCGGATGCCGGCCAGCGGCAGCTTCTCGACCGGCTTGCCGAGCAGGCAGCCGGCGGCGCGGCCCAGCCAGGCAGCTTCGAGGCGGGGGAGCAGGCCGGGGGCCGTGGCCACGGGCGGCGGGGGCGGGGCGGCGGCCCGGACGGCCGCCAGGTCGGTGGGCTCGTCGGCGGCCAGCGGGGAGGGCAGCGCGGCCAGGTCGTCCAGGAGGGCGGTGGCGAGGGCCCGGAGGTGCGGCGGGGCGGGCGTGGCGGAGGCGCCGGCCCGCTCGGGCGCGTCGCCGCCGCCCGCGGTGTGCCAGCGGCGGCGGATCACGGTGGCGTCGCGGCCGTCCTCGGCGGCCTGCCGCAGCTCGTGGCCGAGCAGGTCCTCCGGCTGGACCCAGGTCACCCGCAGCGGCGCCGGCGGATACGTCATCGGGGCTCCGTGAGGGCGGCGAACGCGGCCTCGTGGGCGCGGCGGCGCAGCAGATCGCGGTGGTGGATCTCGCGGGCCACGGAGGTCAGCGCGTCCGCCGGGGCCCGGAGGTCCAGCCGGCTGGCCTCGGAGACGGCCGCGGTCCACTCGGCGGGCACGGGGTGGCCGAGCGCGCCGACCAGGGCGCCGCTCATGGTGGCGATGGAGTCGCAGTCGCGGCCGTAGTTGACCGCGCCGAGCACCGTCTCGCGGTAGTCGCCGTCGCCGATCAGCAACAGGCCGAGCGCAACGGGGAGTTCCTCGATGGTGTGCAGTCGCGAGGGGCGCCGGGCGCCGAGGGAGGGACGGCGGTACTCGGGCCCCACGGTGTCGAACGGCGAAACAGCGCCCCGCAGTTGCGGCAGCGCGGGCTCGAACTCGTCGTACTTCACGGCCACTTCGCAGACCGCCTCGATGGCCGTGCGGGTGCCGTCCTTGGCGAGGGCGAGGGCCGTCTCGACCACGGAGGCGGGCGTGGCACCGGGTGTGCAGGCCGCGGCCACCGCCGCGGCGAGGACACCGGCCGCCTCCCGCCCGTACGAGGACTGGTGCGCGCCCGCGACGTCCAGCGCCTCTGCGTAAGCGCCGCGCGGATCACCGGCGTTGACCAGGCCGACCGGTGCCATGTACATCGCGGCGCCGCAGTTGACGATGTTGCCGACGCCTGCCTCGCGGGGGTCCGCGTGCCCGTAATGGAGGCGGGTGACGAGCCACTTCTCGGCGAGGAAGACGCGCTGCAGGGGCAGCGCCTCGGCCTCCAGCTCGGGGATCCAGCGCGGGTGGGTCATCAGGTCGGGGACCAGGTGATCGGCCACCGCGTACGCGTCGAGGTGGTCGCGGACCTGCTCGTACACCCTGATCAGCGCGTGCGTCATGAGGGTGTCGTCGGTGACGTGGCCGTCGCCCTTGTGGTACGGCGCGAGCGGGCGGGCGGTGCGCCAGTCCGCGTGCCACGGGCCGACGATGCCGCGAACCGGGCCGCCGTGCCGCTCCCGGATCTGCTCCGGGCTCCAGCCCTCGACGGGACCGCCGAGCGCGTCGCCGACCGCGGCTCCGGCGAGGGCCCCGGCCGTGCGGTCGGCGAGGGTGGGGGACGCCGTGGTGGTGGGTGGTGCCGCGGTGTGCGTCATGGGCGGTCCGGTCCTTTCGGCAGGGGCGGCTGCGTCGTCACGGGGGTCTGCGGGCTGGTCGGTTCGGTGCCGGTCGTCAGGGGTGTTTGCGGAGTGGTCAGTTCGGTGCCGGCGAGCAGGTCGGCCAGCTCGACCAGGTCGGTGCCGGCCAGCCGGGGGAGCGCGCAGCCGGAGAGCGTGCGGCAGGCGTCGCGCCAGGCGGCGGGCAGCGCGGCGGCCCCGCCGAGCGCGCCGGTCAGCGCACCGGCCAGGGCGGGCGCCGAGTCGGCGACGCGGGAGAGGCAGGCGGCCGCGGGCACCGCCTCGGCGGTCCGGCCGCCGCCCGCGAGGGCCAGCGCGAGGGCGACCGGCACGGTCTCGGCCGCGGCGATGCCGTAGCTGTAGACGTGGTCGACGATCTCGTGCTCCAGGGTCGGGACCAGGGCGAAGGCGGCGCCGGGGCGGCCGTCGGCGGTGGCCTCGGCCAGCCGTACGGCGTGCAGCGCGTTGCGGCGGATCTCGGTGCCCTCGGGGAGCTGCGCGAGCGCGGCCTCCACACAGGCGGCGACGGGGGAACCGCCGAGCGCGGCGGCGACCGCTGCGGCCATCGCGCGGGCGCCGTGCACGCCGTCGCCGTCCTGGGTGTACCGGGCGTCGAACTCGGCCAGCCCGGCGGCGGCCGCCGGGTCGCCGGGGTGGACCACGGCCAGTACGGCGGCGCGCACGCACGCCGCGTCGTCGAAGAAGTGCGGGTTGTCGTGGCCGGTGGCGGGCGGCCGCAGCCCGGCCGCGAGATTGCCGAGCCCGGCGCGTACGGAGATCCGGGCGCGCAGCGGCAGCACCGCCGACTCCACCTCCGGCGCCCGGTCGGCGGCGGCCGCGACCTCGCAGGCCAGCGCGGTCCAGGCGAGGTCGAGGGCGGCCCGCATCCGGCGGTCCCGGCCGAGGTCGGAGAGGAAGGCGCCGGCGGCGGTGAGCACGGAGCCGGCGGTGAAGGCGGCCCACTCGGCGTCGTCGGAGGGGCCGAGGCGGAGCGGTTCGGGGGGCTGGTTGAGGGCGATGGGCACGGGGAGCGTGGTGGTGGCGTTCTGCTCGGCGAAGGTGTCCAGTTCGCGGGTGAGGCGGCGGGTCCACTCGGGCATCCGGGCGGCGCGGTGGCGGGCGGCGGGCCAGCCGGCGGCGTCGCCTGCGGCTAGGCCCAGGAGGAGGCCCTCAATGCGGGTGCCGCTGGCGCCGGCGCGGGCGGGGGCACGGGGCGCTGGGGTGGCGGTGGTGGGTCGGCTGCCCGCCGGTGGGGGTGCCGCTGCGCCCACCCGTGCCGCCCCAGCGGCACGACTGCCCGCAGCTGTGGGAGAAGCGGTCATGCGGTCGGCTCCGGGGTGAGGAGGTCGGCGATGTCGAGGACGTGGTAGCCCGCCATGGACGGGAGGCAGGTGCCGCGTGCGGGGGCGATGACCGCTGCCCAGTCCTCGGGTACGGCGGCGAAGCCGCCCAGCGCGCCGGCCAGGGCCCCGGCGACCGCCGCCGTGGTGTCGGCGTCGCGGCCCATGTTGACGGCGGTGAGGACCGAGTCGGGGAAGTCGCCGGCCGCGGCGGCGAACGCGCCGAAGGCCAGCCCGACCGCCTCGGGGGCCAGGTCGGTCCAGGGGTAGCCGCCGATGACGACGGCGGACCGCACGGCGCGTTCGGTGCCGAGGCGGGTGATGCCGGGGTCCAGCCGGGAGCGCTGGGCCGCGGCGACCGCGCGGCGCAGCGAGCGCGCCGTCCAGGAGTCCTCGGGGACGACGGAGAGCGCGGCGGCGATGACCGCGTCGGTGGTCCGGGCGACCATCGCGGCCGCGACCCCGGCGGCGACGGCCTGGCCGCCGTAGATGCCCTCGCCGTCGTGGCTGACCGTGCCGTCCACCGCGACCAGCCGGGCGGCCTCGGCGGGCCGGCCCGCCGCGTGTACGCCGAAGGGCGCGGCCCGCATGGCCAGTCCGTCGCTCCAGGCATGACGGTGCTGGGCGGAAATCGGTGCGGCGAGGCCCCGGCGGAGGTTCTCCAGGGTGCCGCGTTCGCTGAACCCGGCGCCGCGGAAGGGACCTTCGTCCAGGTCGGCGATCCACTGGTGCCAGGCGGCCTCGACGTGCGCGACGGTGAGCGCCGAGCCGTGTTCGGCCAGCAGCAGGCCGGAGAAGATGGCGTATTCGGTGTCGTCGGTGCCGGCCGGGTCGTCGGCGACGAAGCCTTCGATGCGGCCCCAGCGGCGGCGGATCTGCGAAGGCTTCATGTTCTCCGCGGGGGCGCCGAGCGCGTCGCCCACGGCGAGGCCCAGCAGCGCGCCGCGGCCCCGGTCCCGCAGATCGGCGGGGCGGTCACCCGGGGTGACCGGGACGGGCGAGGGGGCGTGCGGTGTGCTCATGTGCGTGCCTTCCGCCGACCGGTCCCGGATGCGTACGCGTCTGAGGGATGGTAGGGCCGGTTTGCCGCGAATGGGGGGAGATCACGCCGCATCGGAGTGATGTCGTGATGGCCGTATCCCGAGGGTCGGGAGGAGGCTGGTGTGATCCGGATCTCACGACGAGCGGTTCGGTAAAGCCGCAGGTCAGTGGGGTAAGTACGGCCTTCCTTGCTAGCGCGAAGGGATGTGAGGGGCCTAACTTCGAGGTGTTGCAGGGGGAAGTGCCGCTCATCGGCCCACACCTCGCGAGGGAGGGAGAGGTCCCTATGTCCGTCATTGATGTCATGGACGCGTCGGCTTCGACGCATGTCGCCCACCGTGACAACCACACACACCGTGATGTGAACGGCGGCTGGCTGCGGCCGGCGGTCTTCGGCGCCATGGACGGCCTGGTGTCGAACCTCGCCCTGATGACGGGTGTGGCCGGCGGTTCGGTCTCGCAGCAGACGATCGTCATCACGGGGCTGGCCGGGCTGGCGGCGGGTGCCTTCTCGATGGCCGCAGGCGAGTACACCTCGGTCGCCTCGCAGCGCGAGCTGGTCCAGGCCGAGCTGGACATCGAGCGCCATGAGCTGCGTAAACACCCCAAGGACGAGCAGGCCGAGCTGGCCGCGCTCTACGAGTCGCGCGGGGTGGAGCCGGAGCTCGCCCGCGAGGTGGCCGCACAGCTCTCCAAGGACCCGGAGCAGGCGCTGGAGATCCACGCCCGCGAGGAGCTGGGCATTGACCCGTCCGACCTGCCCTCGCCGCTGGTCGCCGCCGCTTCCTCGTTCGGTTCCTTCGCGCTGGGCGCGCTGCTGCCGGTCCTGCCGTACCTGCTGGGCGCCTCCGCGCTGTGGCCCGCCCTGCTGCTCGCGCTGCTGGGACTTTTCGGGTGCGGTGCGGTTGTTGCCCGGGTGACGGCACGGTCCTGGTGGTACAGCGGACTGCGCCAGTTGGCTCTCGGCGGCGCCGCCGCGGGTGTGACGTACCTCCTGGGCACGCTGTTCGGAACCGCCGTAGGGTGACGCCCTATGCGTGCAGACGCATAATTAAACTGTTACCTCGCGGTTTCAGTTTTCGACCAGCGGGCATAAGGCTCTGGCGCCGGAGGCAATGTCGCCTACCGGTGACCCGCGCTGTCGGACGACGAACTGTCCCGCCGCGTTCTTGATTCGCCGCTATGAGCGGTGTCCGCATGCTGGAAGCCCCTATCCGATTCACGAGATCGGGGTCATCCTGTAACCTGCACGCAAAATTTCGCGGAGGGCCAACGTCGTCCCTCGGCACTGCACATGCCACGACGACGTTGGGAGAGCCGATGCGTTCCGCGTCCACGCACTCCGCGACCACCGGCAGCGCTACCAGCGCCGCCTGGTCGCCCATGGACGGGCGCCCCGCCCAGCAGGGGATGTACGACCCGCGTAACGAGCACGACGCCTGCGGCGTCGGCTTCGTCGCGACCCTCACCGGCGAGGCGAGCCACGCACTGGTCGAACAGGCGCTGACCGTCCTGCGGAACCTCGAACACCGCGGCGCCACCGGCTCCGAGCCCGACTCCGGCGACGGTGCGGGCATCCTGCTCCAGATTCCCGACGCCTTCCTGCGCGAGAACGTCACCTTCGAGCTCCCGGAGGCGGGCGCGTACGCCGCGGGCATCGCGTTCCTCCCCTCGGATGCCGAGGAGGCCCAGGCCGCCGTCTCGAAGATCGAGACGATCGCGTCCGAAGAAGGCCTGAACGTCCTCGGCTGGCGTGTCGTGCCCGTCGCCCCGCAGCTGCTCGGCAACGGCGCCCGCGCCACCATGCCCGCCTTCTCCCAGCTGTTCGTCTCGGACGGCGAGAACACCGGGCTGGCCCTGGACCGCAAGGCGTTCGCGCTGCGCAAGCGTGCCGAGCGCGAGGCCGGCGTGTACTTCCCGTCGCTGTCCGCGCGCACGATTGTGTACAAGGGCATGCTGACCACCGGGCAGCTGGAGCCGTTCTTCCCGGACCTGTCCGACCGCCGTTTCGCCACCGCCATCGCGCTGGTCCACTCGCGGTTCTCCACCAACACCTTCCCGAGCTGGCCGCTGGCCCACCCGTACCGCTTCGTCGCGCACAACGGCGAGATCAACACGGTCAAGGGCAACCGCAACTGGATGCGCGCCCGCGAGTCCCAGCTCTCCAGCAAGCTCTTCGGCGAGGCCACCGAGTCCGTCGAGCGCCTGTTCCCCGTCTGTACGCCGGACGCCTCGGACTCCGCGTCCTTCGACGAGGTACTGGAGCTGCTCCACCTCGGCGGCCGCTCGCTGCCCCACTCCGTGCTGATGATGGTCCCGGAGGCGTGGGAGAACAGCCCCTCCATGGACCCGGCCCGGCGCGCCTTCTACCAGTACCACTCCACGATGATGGAGCCCTGGGACGGCCCGGCCTGCGTCACCTTCACCGACGGCACCCAGGTCGGCGCGGTCCTGGACCGCAACGGCCTGCGGCCCGGGCGTTACTGGGTCACCGACGACGGCCTCGTCGTGCTCTCCTCCGAGGTCGGCGTCCTGGACATCGACCCCGCCAAGGTGGTCCGCAAGGGCCGCCTGCAGCCCGGCCGGATGTTCCTCGTGGACACCGCCGAGGGCCGCATCATCGAGGACGACGAGATCAAGGGCGCCCTCGCCGCCGAGCACCCGTACGCGGAGTGGCTGGAGGCCGGCGAGATCGAGCTCGAGGACCTCCCCGAGCGCGAGCACATCGTGCACACCCACGCCTCGGTCACCCGCCGCCAGCAGACCTTCGGCTACACCGAGGAGGAGCTGCGCGTCCTCCTCGCGCCGATGGCCAAGGCCGGTGCCGAGCCTATCGGTTCGATGGGTACGGACTCGCCGATCGCCGCGCTCTCCGAGCGTCCCCGGCTGCTCTTCGACTACTTCACCCAGCTGTTCGCGCAGGTCACCAACCCGCCGCTGGACGCCATCCGCGAGGAGCTGGTCACCTCGCTGATCTCCTCGCTGGGCCCGCAGGGCAACATCCTGGAGCCCACCGCGGCCTCCTGCCGCAGCGTCACCCTGCCCTTCCCGGTGATCGACAACGATGAGCTGGCCAAGCTCATCCACATCAACGCCGACGGCGACATGCCGGGCATGACGGCCGTCACCCTCTCCGGCCTGTACCGCGTGCACGGCGGCGGCGAGGCCCTCGCCGCCCGCATCGCGGAGATCTGCGCCGAGGCCGAGGCCGCCATCGAGGACGGCGCGCGCCTGATCGTGCTGTCCGACCGGCACTCCGACGCCGAGCACGCGCCGATCCCCTCGCTGCTGCTCACCTCCGCCGTCCACCACCACCTCATCCGTACGAAGCAGCGCACCCAGGTGGGCCTGCTCGTCGAGGCCGGTGACGTCCGCGAGGTGCACCACGTCGCGCTGCTGATCGGCTACGGCGCCGCGGCGGTCAACCCGTACCTGGCCATGGAGACCGTCGAGGACCTGGTCCGCGCCGGCACCTTCCTGCCCGGCATCGAGGCCGAGGCCGCCATCAAGAACCTGATCAAGGCGCTCGGCAAGGGCGTCCTGAAGGTCATGTCCAAGATGGGCATCTCCACCGTCGCCTCCTACCGCGGCGCGCAGGTCTTCGAGGCCGTCGGCCTGGACGAGGCGTTCGTCGACACCTACTTCCACGGCACCGCCACCAAGATCGGCGGCGCGGGCCTGGACGTCATCGCCAAGGAGGTCGCCGCCCGGCACGCCAAGGCGTACCCGGCCTCCGGCATCGCCGCCACGCACCGCGCGCTGGACATCGGCGGCGAGTACCAGTGGCGCCGCGAGGGCGAGCCGCACCTCTTTGACCCGGAGACCGTCTTCCGCCTGCAGCACTCCGCGCGCTCGGGCAAGTACGAGATCTTCAAGCAGTACACCGAGCGGGTCAACGAGCAGTCCGAGCGGCTGATGACGCTGCGCGGCCTGTTCGGCTTCAAGTCCGACCGGCCCTCGATCCCGATCGAGGAGGTCGAGCCGGTCAGCGAGATCGTCAAGCGGTTCTCCACCGGCGCCATGTCGTACGGCTCCATCTCGCAGGAGGCGCACGAGACCCTCGCCATCGCCATGAACCAGCTGGGCGGCAAGTCCAACACCGGTGAGGGCGGCGAGGACCCGGAGCGCCTGTACGACCCGGCGCGCCGCTCCTCCATCAAGCAGGTCGCCTCCGGCCGCTTCGGTGTGACGAGCGAGTACCTGGTCAACTCCGACGACATCCAGATCAAGATGGCCCAGGGCGCCAAGCCCGGTGAGGGCGGCCAGCTGCCCGGCCACAAGGTCTACCCGTGGGTCGCCAAGACGCGTCACTCGACGCCGGGCGTGGGCCTGATCTCCCCGCCGCCGCACCACGACATCTACTCCATCGAGGACCTGGCTCAGCTGATCCACGACCTCAAGAACGCCAACCCGCAGGCCCGCATCCACGTGAAGCTGGTCTCCGAGGTCGGCGTCGGCACGGTCGCCGCGGGTGTCTCCAAGGCACACGCGGACGTGGTCCTGATCTCCGGCCACGACGGCGGTACGGGCGCCTCGCCGCTCACCTCGCTGAAGCACGCCGGCGGTCCCTGGGAGCTCGGCCTCGCCGAGACCCAGCAGACGCTGCTGCTCAACGGCCTGCGCGACCGCATCGTCGTGCAGACCGACGGCCAGCTGAAGACCGGCCGCGACGTGGTCATCGCCGCCCTGCTGGGCGCCGAGGAGTACGGCTTCGCGACCGCCCCGCTGGTGGTGTCCGGCTGCGTCATGATGCGCGTCTGCCACCTGGACACCTGCCCGGTCGGCATCGCCACGCAGAACCCGACGCTGCGCGAGCGGTTCAGCGGCAAGGCCGAGTACATCGTCAACTTCTTCCAGTTCATCGCCCAGGAGGTCCGTGAGCTCCTCGCCGAGCTGGGCTTCCGCACGCTGGAGGAGGCCGTCGGCCACGCCGAGCTGCTGGACACCACCCAGGCGGTGACGCACTGGAAGGCGCAGGGCCTGGACCTGGCCCCGCTGCTGCACGTGCCCGAGCTGCCCGAGGGCGCCGTCCGCCACCAGATCACCGTGCAGGACCACGGCCTGGAGAAGGCGCTGGACAACCAGCTCATCAAGCTGGCCGCCGACGCGCTCTCCGCGGACACCGCGGAGGAGGCCCAGCCCGTACGGGCGCAGGTCGCCATCCGCAACATCAACCGCACGGTCGGCACCATGCTGGGCCACGAGGTGACGAAGAAGTTCGGTGGCGCGGGCCTGCCCGACGACACCATCGACATCACCTTCACCGGCTCGGCCGGCCAGTCCTTCGGCGCCTTCCTGCCGAAGGGTGTCACCCTCCGCCTGGAGGGCGACGCCAACGACTACGTCGGCAAGGGCCTCTCCGGCGGCCGCGTGATCGTCCGCCCGGACCGCGGCGCCGACCACCTCGCGGAGTACTCCACCATCGCGGGCAACACCCTCGCCTACGGCGCCACCGGCGGCGAGCTCTACCTCCGCGGCCGGGTCGGCGAGCGCTTCTGCGTCCGCAACTCCGGCGCCACGGTGGTCTCCGAGGGCGTGGGCGACCACGGCTGCGAGTACATGACCGGCGGCAACGCGGTCGTACTCGGCGAGACGGGCCGCAACTTCGCGGCCGGCATGTCCGGCGGTTTCGCCTACGTCATCGACCTGGACCCGGCCAACGTCAACAAGGAGCTGGCCACCGCGGTCAACCCCTTGAACGAGACCGACAAGCAGTGGCTGCACGACGTGGTGCGCCGCCACCAGGAGGAGACCGGCTCCACCGTCGCCGCCAAGCTCCTCGCCGACTGGGATGCCGCCGCCGCGCGCTTCAGCAAGGTCATCCCGCCCACGTACCAGGCAGTGCTCGTCGCCAAGGAAGCCGCCGAGCAGGCCGGACTCTCCGAGTCCGCGACCTACGAGAAGATGATGGAGGCGGCGACCAATGGCTGACCCCAAGGGCTTCCTGAACCACGACCGCGAGGTCGCCGAGACCCGTCCCGTCGAGGAGCGGGTCAAGGACTGGAACGAGGTCTACCGGCCCGGTTCCCTGCTGCCGATCATCAGCAAGCAGGCGTCGCGCTGCATGGACTGCGGCATCCCGTTCTGCCACAACGGCTGTCCGCTGGGGAACCTCATCCCCGAGTGGAACGACTACGCCTACCGCAACGACTGGGAGGCCGCGAGCGAGCGGCTGCACGCGACCAACAACTTCCCGGAGTTCACCGGTCGCCTCTGCCCCGCCCCTTGTGAGGCCGCCTGCGTGCTGGGCATCAACCAGCCGCCGGTGACCATCAAGAACGTCGAGGTCTCCATCATCGACAAGGCGTGGGACAACGGGGACGTCACCCCGCAGCCGCCCGAGCGCCTGTCCGGCAAGACCGTCGCCGTCATCGGTTCAGGGCCGGCGGGCCTGGCCGCCGCGCAGCAGCTGACCCGCGCGGGCCATACCGTCGCCGTCTACGAGCGCGCGGACCGTATCGGTGGTCTCCTCCGCTACGGCATCCCCGAGTTCAAGATGGAGAAGCGGCACATCAACCGCCGCATCGAGCAGATGCGCGCGGAGGGCACCAAGTTCCGCACCGAGACGGAGATCGGCCGCGACATCGACGCGGCGAAGCTGCGCCGTCGCTACGACGCCGTCGTGATCGCCGCGGGCTCGACCACCTCCCGCGACCTGCCGGTGCCCGGCCGCGAGCTGAACGGCATCCACTTCGCGATGGAGTACCTGCCGCTGGCCAACAAGGTGCAGGAGGGCGACCTGACGACGTCCCCCATCACCGCCGAGGGCAAGCACGTCGTGGTCATCGGCGGCGGCGACACCGGCGCGGACTGCGTCGGCACGGCCCACCGCCAGGGCGCGGCCTCGGTCACCCAGCTGGAGATCATGCCCAAGCCGGGCGAGGAGCGGAACGAGGGCCAGCCCTGGCCGACCTTCCCGATGCTCTACAAGGTCACCTCCGCGCACGAGGAGGGCGGCGAGCGGCTCTACTCCGTCAACACCACCCACTTCGAGGGCGACGAGGACGGCAACGTCCAGTGGCTGCACTTGGTCGAGGTGGAGTTCAAGGACGGCAAGCTGGAGCAGAAGCCCGGCACCGAGCGGAAGATCCCGGCTCAGCTGGTCACCCTCGCGATGGGCTTCACCGGCACCGACAAGGAGAACGGCCTCGTCGAGCAGTTCGGCCTGGAGCTGGACCAGCGCGGCAACATCGCCCGGGACGCGGAGTACGCCACCAACGTCCCCGGCGTCTTCGTCGCCGGCGACGCGGGCCGCGGCCAGTCGCTGATCGTGTGGGCCATCGCCGAGGGCCGCTCCGCCGCCCAGGGCGTGGACCGCTTCCTGACCGGCGCGTCCTCCCTGCCCGCCCCCATCAAGCCGACGGACCGCGCACTGACCGTGTGACGCACCACCCCTGAATGTCCCGTACAACGACGTACGGAACAAACGCGGCGCCTGCCCCTTCCCCGACCGGAGGGCAGGCGCCGCGCATGCGTGGTGCCGGTGCCAGGCGCGCTCAGCCCTGACCTCAGCCCTCGTCCTCCGCCAGGTGGGCCGGGAAGCCGCCGGTGGCGATGGGGCCCCAGCGGCGGGGGGTGATGCGGATGATGGACTTGCCCTGCTTGATCATGGCCGCGCGGTACTCGTCCCAGTCCGGGTGCTCGCCGGAGATGTTGCGGAAGTACTCCACGAGCGGCTCGACCGAGTCCGGCGCGTCGATGACCTCGGCCTCGCCGTCGATCTGCACCCACGGGCCGTTCCACTCGTCGGAGAGGACGATGACGCTGACGGACGGCGCGCGGCGGGCGTTGCGCACCTTGGCGCGCTCGGGGTACGTCGAGATGACGATCCGGCCCGAGTCGTCCACGCCGCAGGTCAGCGGCGAGCCCTGGGGGGTGCCGTCGGACCGGCGGGTCAGCAGGATGGCGCGGTGCCGGGGGCGGACGAACTCCAGCAGTCCGGGCAGCTCGACAGTGGTGTTGGTGGCGATGGAAGGGCTCATACGACGAGCCTAGAGGGTGAAGCGCGCTCGAAGGCCGACCGCCGCGTGCCCCCGGCCGGGCGAGCTACGCGCTGGGTGAACGCCCGTCCTGCGCAGGCCACTTCGGGGCGCCGCGTCCGTAGGGTCACCGTATGAGACTCCGAGAGATCACCCCGTCGATATGGCAGGTCCCCTTTCCCGTGGGTCATGTGTACCTCGTACGGCTGCCGGCCGGCGGCCCGTCGGGGCGGAGCGGGTACGCCCTGGTGGACACCGGCGTAGCGGGTTCGGCGCCGGCGGTCCTGGAGGCGCTGGCCGGGCTCGGCGGGCGCCCCGAGGACGTACGGCAGATCGTGCTGACCCACTCCCACCTGGACCACACCGGATCGGCCGCCGACCTGGTGGCGGCCACCGGCGCCACCGTGCTGGCCGGCGCGCCCGACGCCCCGGTCATCCGCGGCGCGGCGCCCGAGCCGGAGCCGGTGCCCACCGCCACCGAACGCGTCCTGCACGAGAAGATCATGGCGGACCTCGCGGAGTCCGGAGTGGAGCCGCCACGCCCGGTCGCGGTCGACATCGAGCTGGCCGAGGGCGACGAGCCGGCGGGCTGGGGCGAGCCGGTGCACGTGCTCGCCACGCACGGCCACACCCCCGGCGGCATCGCCTTGCACCTGCCGGAGTCCCGGGTGCTCTTCCCCGGGGACATCATCGGCACCGGGGAGGGCCGGGCGGTGCTCGGCCCCTTCAACGTCGACCGGGAGCAGGCCATCGCCTCGTTCCGGCGGCTGGCCGCGCTGGAGCGGGTGGAGACGGTGTGTGTACCGCACGGCGAGCCGATCACCGAGGACGCGGCGGCCGTACTGGCGGCGGCCACGCCCGAGACCGACTGGCTGTAGCCACCGCGCCGTCGCTCTTACGGCGCCGTCGCTCCTACGTGTCGCACTCCAGCTCCGTGCGGCACAGCGTGCAGCGGGCCCGGAGCGGGCCGCGCACCGGGAGCCTGATGCGCTGGTGGCAGGCCGGGCAGGGGAAGGAGACGCGGAGCGGGCCCGGGCCGTCGAAGGCGTACCCGGCGTCCGGCGGCGGGCCGGGGGAGTGGCGCGGCGCGCGGGCGGCGCGCCGGTCCCTCGTGTACCGCCGGCGGTCGGCCCGGCCGGCGGCGGCCAGCGGCGGCTGCCGGGCGTCGTGCAGCGCCCGCAGCCGCCCCGCGCGGTAGGCGTCGTACGCCTGCGGGCTGGTGAACCACGGCGCCGGGTCCTCGCCGAAGAACAGCGCCCGCTTGGCGAGGACGTAGCCGAACTCCTCGGGGGTGAGATAGCCCAGCTTCTGCGAGGACGCGCCGTGCTCGCGGTAGGCGTCCAGCAGGAGCCAGCCGGCGCCGAGGTAGGCGGTCGCGGTGTCGGTGAGGATCTCGTTGGCGTGCGTGCCGGGGAAGGACAGGCCGAGGCGGTGCAGGTAGATGTGCATCACCTCGTGCGCCAGGGCGGCGGCGATGTCCTTGCGGTGGGTGCGGAAGCGGTCGTTGAGCTCGATGAAGTACTCAGGCCCCGCGGTCAGTTCGACGTGCGCGGCGTGCCGCATCCCGCGGAACGAGACGATCATGCGGGCGTCCGGCAGCCGCAGGTGCGCGACCATCGCCCGGGCCACCCGCGCGACGCCCAGGTGCAGGTCCTCCTCGTCGCCGAACGCCGCGTCGACGGGCGGCACGGCGGCCTCGAAGGTCCGCACGGTGTCGTACGACATCCGTTTGTACAGCGCGGTCACGGCCGCCCGGACCGTCTCCAGATGCGGATAGCCGTGCACGACCTCGCTGCCGGGACGGGTGCCTCCCACTGCCACCCGACCACTGTACGGGCGGGCTGGACCGGGCGGTACGGGGCGTACTGCCCGCGATGGCAAGGGAGTTGAGTGGGTGGGCGCTCTTGTCACACTTGTCGCGCGTTCCACATAATCGCAGGGCGCTTGACGGGCTCACCCCCACTGGGTCCGGACGCCTTTTCGTGCGCTGCCGTTTTTGCCAGGTCTTGTCCTTCGCGGCGGTGTTCACCGGCTCCGGTGTTGGCATGGGCCCGTCATTGACGTGCAACCCCCCACGAAAGGAAGCCCGTTGAGCTACCTGAAGCACCTCAAGAGAGCGACCGCCGTAGGAGCCGTGGCCCTCGCGGCCTTCAGCCTCCAGCCCGGCACGGCCGGCGCCGCGACCCCCGCCCGAGACGGCGGCGACCACGCCAATGTCGTCGGCGGCACCCGCGCCCAGCAGGGCGAATTCCCGTTCATGGTACGGCTGTCGATGGGCTGCGGCGGCGCGCTGTACGCCAAGGACATCGTGCTGACCGCGGCCCACTGCGTGGACGGCAGCGGCGCGAACACCTCGATCACGGCCACCGCCGGCGTCGTGGACCTCCAGGACTCCGCCGCCGTGAAGGTGAAGTCCACCGAGGTCCTGCAGGCTCCGGGCTACGACGGCAAGGGCAAGGACTGGGCGCTGATCAAGCTGGCCAAGCCGATCGAGAACATCCCCACCCTGAAGATCGCCGAGGACGACAAGCTCAACAACGGCGACTTCACCATAGCCGGGTGGGGCGCCGACAAGGAGGGCGGCCAGCAGCAGCGTTACCTGCTCAAGGCCCAGGTGCCGTTCGTCGACGACGCCACCTGCGAGAAGGCCTACGGCGCAGACCTGACCCCCGGCGACGAGATCTGCGCCGGCAAGCTGGACACCGGCGGCGTGGACACCTGCCAGGGCGACTCCGGCGGCCCGATGTTCCGCAAGGACGACGCCGGCGAGTGGCTCCAGGTCGGCATCGTCAGCTGGGGCGAGGGCTGCGCGCGGCCGGGCAAGCCCGGCGTGTACACCGAGGTGAGCGCCTTCGCCGCGGACATCAAGAAGGGCGCCGGCCAGCTCGGCGGCTGAGGACACCGAAGCCCGGCGGCCGAGGACGCCGACGGGCCGGGGCGGTGCCGCCGTGCGGCGGCACCGCCCCGTTAGTCCAACACCTGTCCCTCCTTTGTCCATGGGCGCGTCCGCCGCACGCGCAGCACGCTGTCCGGCGACAGGCAGTGCCGGTGCGAAGGAGGACAGTGCGCGTGAACGAACCGACAGCTGACGGGTGCCCCAGCCGCAGGACCGTCGTCGCCGGCACCGCCCTCGCCGCGCTCGGCACCGCGCTGCCCCTCGGCGCCGTGCCCGCGCACGCGGCACCCCGGGCGGGCGAGGCCGTGCTCCGCTCCGAACAGCTCCAGGTCCGCGTGGACACCGCCTTCCCGCGCGTCATCGCGTACACCGACACCGGCACCGGCGCCGTGCTGCACGGCCAGGCGGAGCCGGTCACCGAGGTCGTCGTCGACGGCACGGCGCGCACCCCGAAGGTCACCGCGCGGCCTTCGGGTGACCGCATCGCCTACACCCTCGCCTTCGACGGCGGCACCGAGATCGGCGTGGAGATCGCGGTGGACGGGCGGCAGGTCCACTGGCGGGTCACGAAGATCGCCGACACCGCCGCGCTGCGCGTCGGCACCCTCCAGATCCCCGCCCTCGCGCTGCTCAGCGTGCGCAGCGACCAGCCCGGCGCGACGCTGCTCGCGGCCCGCGTCGAGCTGGACAAGGCCAAGAGCGGCGACACCCTCGTCCAGGTCACGGACGGCACGCCCGCCGACGCCGCGCCCCTGGGCTGCGCGTACGCCGTGGTCGCCACCGACAAGCTGGCCGCCGCCCTGGAGACCAACACCGTCCACGACAAGCCGTCCGGCGCCACCACCTGGGAGAACGGCCGCCTGTGGCGGCAGACCGTCCGCCGCGACGGCTACGTGGAGACCCGGCTCGCGTGCGGCCAGTGGACCCACCGCGCGGCTACCGCGCCCGTGGACGCCACCGAACCGCTGCCGTACGCCACCGTGATCCTCACCCGCGACCGCAACGGCGACGGCCGTATCGACTGGCAGGACGCCGCCATCGCGCTGCGCGACATCATGGTCATGCCGCTGGGCGCGGACGAACAGCACCTGCGCGTCGTGCCGCACATCCCTTTCAACTTCGCCAGCCAGGCCACGAATCCGTTCCTCGCCACCCTCGACAACGTCAAGCGGATCTCGCTCGCGACGGACGGGCTGCGGCAGTTCACCCTTCTCAAGGGCTACCAGTCCGAGGGCCACGACTCGGCCCACCCCGACTACGGCGGCAATTACAACACCCGCGCCGGCGGCCTGAAGGACCTCAACGCCCTGGTCCGCGCCGGAAAGAAGTGGAACAGCGACTTCGCCGTCCACGTCAACGCCACCGAGTCCTACCCCGTCGCGCACGCCTTCTCCGAGACGCTGGTCGACAAGGCCAACGAGCAGTGGGACTGGCTCGACCAGTCCTACCGCATCGACGCCCGCCGCGACCTGGTCTCCGGCGACATCGCCGCCCGCTTCCAGCAGCTGCGTGACGAGACCGACCCGGCCCTGAACGCGCTGTACATCGATGTCTTCCGCGAGTCCGGCTGGAACTCCGACCGGCTCCAGCGCCACCTGCGCGACCAGGGCTGGCTGGTCACCACCGAGTGGGGCCACGGCCTGGAGCGCTCCGCCCTGTGGTCGCACTGGGCCAACGAGACCGACTACGGCGGCGACACCTCCCGCGGCATCAACAGCAAGCTGATCCGCTTCCTGCGCAACCACCACAAGGACGTCTTCGCCGACAAGTGGCCGACGCTGCTCGGCGCGCCCCGCATGGGCAACTTCGAGGGCTGGGTCGGCAAGACCGACTGGCCCGCCTTCCACCGGATCATCTGGCGGGACGCGCTGCCCGCCAAGTACCTCCAGGCGTACCCGATCAGGACCTGGACCGACCACGAGATCACCTTCGAGGGGCCGACCCGCACCTCCGTGACGGACGCCGACGGCGGCAAGCGCCGGATCAGCACCGACGGCCGCCTCGTCTACGACGACGGCACCTACCTGCTCCCGTGGGAACCGCGCCGCGCCACCGACCCGCAGAAGCTCTACCACTACAACCCGAAGGGCGGCACGACGACCTGGACGCTGCCGCGCGGCTGGACGGCTGGAACGGTGTACCTGTACCGCCTCACCGACCAGGGCCGCGCCGACGAGAAGCGGCTGCCGGTCAGCGGCGGCAAGGTCACCATCGACGCCGCGGCCGGCGTCCCGTACGTCGTCCGCGAGCGGCGGGCCGAGGCCCAGGAGGACCCCGGCTGGGGCGAGGGCACCGGCCTGGCCGACCCCGGCTTCCACTCCGGCACGCTCGACGGATGGCAGGTCAGCGGCCCTGCGGCGGTCCGCGCGAGCGCGCTGGGCGACTACGAGCTGGTGATCGGGGCCGGTGGCGCGGCGGCCGTCGCGCGCCGCCTGGACCGCCTCGCGCCCGGCACGTACGCGGCGTCCGTGCAGGTCGAGGTCGGCGAGAAGGCGGGGGAGCGGCGCCGCGCCGAACTCACGGTACGCACCGCCGACGGGGTCACCGCGGCCAACTGGACCGAGACCTCCACGGCCGGCAACCACGTCGGCGCCGACCGCAAGCACGGCACCCGCTTCCAGCGGATGTTCACCTGCTTCACCGTTCCCGAGGGCGGCGGCCCGGTGACGCTGTCCCTCAAGGCCGCGGCGGGGCAGGCGCGGGTGCGGTTCGACAACGTGCGGGTGGTGGCCGCCTCCCGCACGGAGAAGGACGGCACCCTCGCGTACGAGGACTTCGAGCACGTGCCGCAGGGCTGGGGCGTCTTCGTGAAGGGCGACGCGGGCGGCGCGAACGACCCGCGCACCCACATCGCCCAGCGGCACGCGCCGTACACCCAGCGCGGCTGGAACGGCAAGGTCATCGACGACGTGATCGACGGCGGCCAGTCGCTGAAGTCGCGCGGCGAGAACGGCGGACTGGTCTACCGGACCGTGCCGCACACCGTGCGCTTCGCACCGGGCCGCCGCTACCGGGTCACCTTTCGGTACGAGAACGAGAAGGCGGACCAGTACGCCTGGGTCACCGCCGTCGACGAGCCGGCGGCACGGGAGCTGAGCCGCGCCCCGCTCCCCGTCGCCACCGGACCCACCGTCCACTCCTACGAGTTCACCGCGCCGGAGAAGGGCGAGGCGTGGGTGGGGCTGCGCAAGACCGGGGACGACGGGACGGCGGAGTTCGTCCTGGACGCGTTCGAGGTGGTCGAGGTACGGGAGGTGTGAAGGGAGCGTTTCGGGGGACTCGTCCCCGGGGCGCCGGGCTCCCCCGTGCGTGATGCAAGCAGAATTGCGTAACCTGTACGCGTTGCAATTCTGATGACATCACGAGAGGTGGGGCGATGGGTGCGGAGGTCCAGGAGCAGGAGCTCGCCGGGCTGCGGTGGCTGGTGATCTCCGGAGACCGCTCAGCGGTCTTCCGCACCCTCGGCGACGTCACCCGCGCCGACATCCGGGCCGTCCAGGAAGCCCTGCCCGAACGCGACGCGCTGCGCGCCCGGACGGCGGCAGGACCCGGCCGGGAGCGCGTCGAGCGGCTGCTGCGGGCGACCGAAGCCGAATGCGGAGTGCAGCTCGGCGAGCTCCGCGACCTCGCCGCCGGCGCGGGCGCCGACTTCGACGACCTGCTGCTCGCCAACCTCCGCGGCGACCTCGGCGCCACCGACGGCACCGGCTGCACCGACCTCGGCTGGCGCCGCACCCGCTCCTTCGTCGCCCACAACGAGGACGGCGCGCCCGCCTTGGACGGCCACTTCATCCTGCTCACGCTGCGCGTCGACGGCGAAGCGCCGGTCACCGTCCAGTGGTACCCGGGGTTCCTGCCCGCGAACACCTTCACCGCCACCGGCCACGGCCTGGTCTGGGGCATCAACCACATCCAGGCGGCGGCCCCGGCCGACGCGCCGAGCCGCCACTTCGTCGCCCGCGCGATGCAGCAGGCCCGCACCCTCGACGAGGCCGTGCACCACCTCGGCACCCGGCACAGCGCCGGCGGCTTCGCCTACACCCTCGGCGAGGCGGCCACCGGCCGGGTCGCCGTCGTGGAGAGCACGGCGGGCCGCACCGCGGCACGCGAGACCGGCCCCGCGGCACCCCTCCAGTGGCACACCAACCACCTGCGACAGCTGTCGCCTTCGCTGGACGCCGCCGGCCCTGCCGCGGGCGAGGACGCGCAGGCCGCCCGCAGCCTCGGCCAGTACGAGGAGAGCGTGGCCCGCGGCGCGGTACTGGACCGGCTCACCGCACCCGAAAAGGAGCCCGGCGCCGACTGGTTCCTCGACGTCCTGACCGGCGCGCCGCTGCCCCACGGCGTGCACCGCACCGCCGCCGGCACCGATCCGCTGATGACCCTCTGCACCGCCGTCGCCGACCTCACCGCCGACCGGGTGACCGTACGCGGCACCGACGGCCGCACCGCCACCCTGCCGCTGTCCGCCTACGCACGCGGCGAGCAGGTCTGAGTACCGGGCCGAGCACCGCACGTACTGGATGTACGGCACGTGCCGCACGTACCGCACGAGAGAATCGACGCCATGGCCCCCGAACCGCCGCACCCCCCGCGGACCTATGACGAGCTCGTCGCCGAACTGCAGCACCGGGGCGAGTCCCTGACCCGCTCCCAGCGCCTGCTGGCCGACCGGCTGCTGGCCGACCCCGAGGGCGTCGCCTTCATGACCGTCTCCGAACTGGCCTCGGCCGTCGGCGTCAACGAAGCCACCGTCGTCCGCTTCGCCGCGGGCCTCGGCCTCGACGGCTACCCGGGCCTCACCCGCCTCTGCCGCGAACGCCTCCGCGAACAGGCCCAGTTGCTGCGCCGCTACGACCGCCTCGAACAGCTCGGCACGGACGACGGCGACCTGCTGGAACGCTCGGTCGCCCTGGACCGCGCCAACATCGCCCGCACCTTCGCCAGAATCCCCGACGACACCTGGGACGCCGCGGTGCGCGCCCTCGCCGAAGCCCCGCGCGTCCACGTCATGGGCCTGCGCAAGTGCCACGCCCCGGCCTACCTCCTCGGCTACCTGCTGCGGATGCTGCGCGAGGAGGTCGCCACGGTGACCCCCGGCACCGGCACGCTCACCGACGACCTGCGCCGGGTCCGCGAGGGCGACTGTTTCGTGGCGGTCTCCATCCACCGCTACAGCGCCCAGACCGTACGGGCCGCCTCCTGGGCACACGACCGCGGCGCCCACTGCATCGCCCTCACCGACAACCCCTCCTCACCCCTCGCCGCCACGGCACGGCAGACGTTCTACGTGGACGCCTCGGGCCCGTCCGTCCTCCGGTCGGTGACCGCCTTCACCTCCCTGGTACAGGCCCTGGCCGCAGGCGTCGCCCAACTCCGCGGCCACGAGGTACGCGCCACGCTGCTCCAGGAGGAGGAACTGATGGAGGAGTTCGGGGTTTATGTGAACCCCTGACTCGGGCGGCTCAGCGGGCCGGGGCCGTCACCGTGCCGAGCACCTCGCGCAGATGCGCCAGCGCGTCCGCGATCCACGGCAGCGTCACCGGGTCGGGCGACCGCAGCGCCTCCCACCGTTCGGCGGGGCTCTCCCCGTACAGCAGGCTCGTCGCCACCCGCGCCCGCAGCCCCTCCGGGGCGTCGCCGAACGCCGCACCGGCCAGTACCCCAATGCCGTGCTCCGCCAGGAGTACTGAGGCCAGCCCGGCCCCGGTGGTCACGCCCCGCGCGGCCAGCACCGGGCGCAGCGGCTCGAAGTCCGGGTAGAGGTAGAACCCCGCCTCGGGCGCCCGGCAGCGCGCACCGGCCGCGACGAACTCCGCGTGCACGGCGCGCGCGACACTCCCGTGCAGCCGACGGGCCGCGTCGACGTGCGCCCGCACCTCCGGCGGGTCCTGCAGGACATGCGCGGCCACCGCCTGCATCGGGGCCGCCAGGCCGGACCAGATCTCGCTGGCCACGCCGGTCAGATCCCGCATCAGCCGCTCGCCCCAAGCTCCTTCCGGCACCCGCGCGAATCCGATCCGCCAACCGCCCAGCGCCATGGACTTGCTCAGACCGCTGGTGACGACGGTGCGGTCGGGGAGGTGGTGCACGGCACTGGGAGCGCGGCGGCCCGCCCCGCCGGTCGGATGCAGCACCTCCGCGTAGATCTCGTCGCAGACCACCACGAGCCCGTGCCGCCCCGCGATCTCGCAGACCGCCCGGACGTCCGCCTCCCGTGCGACGGTACCGGTCGGGTTGTCCGGCACGGTCATGATCAGTACACCCGGCCGCGCCCCGTCCGCCCGCGCGGCCGTCAGTGCGTCCTCCAGCAGCGCCGGATCGGGCACGCCACCCGCGGCCTCCGGCACCGGCACGTCGATGACCCGCTTGCCGACCAGCGCGGTCTGTGCGGCGTAGCTGACCCACGCGGGGCGGGGCAGCACCACGTCACCGGGGAGCGCGGCGAGCAGCGCGAACAGCAGGGCCTTGCTGCCGGGCGCGAAGAGCACCTGCTCAGGACCGGTGGCCACGCCACGCCGGGTGAACCAGCCGGCGGCGGCCGCGCGTGCCTCGTCGGAGCCGACCACGGGTCCGTAACCGTTGCGGCCCGCGGCGGAGGCCAGTACCGCCGCGATGTCGTCCGGCACGGGCAGCCCGGCCTCGCCGAACCCCAGATGCAGCACCTTCTCGCCCGCCGCGCGGCGGGCCCGCATCGTCTCGTCGATGGCCAAGGTCGCCGAATGCATGGTCACGGCGCCCCACTCTCCTCACAGGGATCGGTACGAGGGATTGCGCTCGCGACGATACATGCAAGTGAAATTGCAGAGCGGAATGGGTGTGCAATTGTTGGTGCAGCCGGGGGAGGGGCGGCGGGCTTCAAGGCACCAGCCGCGGCGCCCCCGCCCCCACCCCCTGCCCGGCGGCGCCCTCCAGCTCCAGTACCAGCACCTCGTTCGGGCCCTCGCGCAGACACGGGCCCGGTACGTACAGTGCGCGCTGCGGGCCCGCCGACCAGTACCGCCCCAGCGGGAACCCGCCCACCCACACGAAGCCCCGCGTCCAGCCCGGGAGTTCGAACAGCGCGTCACCGCGGCCGCCCGGCGGTAGCACCACCGTCCCGCGGTGCAGCCCACGTGCCCCGGCCTCGGCGCCTGCCCCGAAGGGCAACTTCCCCACCGCCGCCGCGTCCTCCAGCGCGTCCAGCCGCAGCCCGCGCGCCCGTACCCCGTGCAGGTACTGCCGCTCGTGCAGCACCCCGCCCGTGATCCCCATCGGCTCACCCAGCCGCGGCCCGTAGTTGACCCGCCCCAGCGACTCCACCCACAGCTCCACCTCCGCCGGCCCCGGCACCGGCCCGACCGAGGCCTCCTCGGTGTCCAGCACGGGCCCCGGCACCCCGTCCACGCACGTCACCGCCCGGTCCCGCAGCCCACGGACCCGCAGTTCGTACCGCTCCCGAGGCCCCGGCACCGACAGCCGGTACCGCACCACCCCCCGGTCCACGTCCAGCTCCTCGAACGTCGGCGGCACCCCCGACCGCACCTCGGGACCGCCCAGCCCGTCCAGTACCGCGTCCAGCGGCGCCCAGCCCGTCAGCCGCACCGCCGCCGGCGCGCCCAGCACCGGCTGCGGCGCGGGCGGCTCCGGCAGCGGACCGTCGGCATACGGCGCCAGCACCTCGCGGAACCGCCAGAACTTCGCCGTCGGCCGGCCGCGCTCGTCGACGGGCGCGTCGTAGTCGTACGACGTCACGGTCGGCAGCAGCGCGCCGTCCTGCAGCGCACCGTCCCGGTTCGCCCCCGCCCAGCCGCCGAAACTCGTCCCGCCGTGCGCCATGTAGACATTCACCGAAGCGCCGCACTCCAGGATCTCGCGCAGCGCGGCCGCCGCGTCCGCCGCGTCCCGCGCGGCAACGGACCCGCCCTCCCGATCCGGCGCCGTGCGCCAGTGGGAGAACCAGCCGCACCAGAACTCCATGCACATCAGCGGCCCGTCCGGCCGGTGACGGCGCAGCGCCGCGAACGCCTCCCGCGCGCCGGACCCGAAATTGACGGTCGCGAGCACGCCCGGCACGCTCCCGCCGGTCAGCATGTGGTCCTCCGGCCCGTCCGAGGTGAACAGCGGCACGGTCACCCCGAGCGCGCGCAGCCGGCCGGCGAGGTGCGCGAGGTAGGCGGCGTCCGAGCCGTAGGAGCCGTATTCGTTCTCTACCTGGACCATGATCACTGGACCGCCGCCGGCTCCGGCGGGAGCGTCGCTTCCGTACTGCCGCGGGACGACCTGCGGCAGTACCGCCGCGAACCACGCGTCCACCGCCCGCAGATACTCCGGATCACGGGTCCGCACCCGCCGCCCCAGCGGCCCGGTCAGCCAGTGCGGCAGCCCGCCGTTCTCCCACTCGGCACAGATGTACGGACCGGGGCGGACGATCGCCAGCAGCCCGGCCCGCCGCACCGCGTCCAGGAACCGGCCGAGCGCCGCCAGGTCCCTGAACTCGCCTGGGCGCGGCTCGTGCAGATTCCACGGCACGTACGTCTCCACGCAGTTCAGACCCATCGCCTGCAGCATCGCCAGCCGGTGGTCCCAATGCTCCTCGTGCACCCGGAAGTAGTGCAGCGCACCCGACAGCAGCCGCACCGGCCGCCCGTCCAGCGTGAACTCCCGCTCGCCGACGAGGAATTCACGCCGTTGCCCGGCCCCGTGAGGCGCACTTGTCCGCACGCCACTCGCCTTGTTGTCCGTCACTTCGTCCGTCCCGTCGTTCCCGCCCGGCTCGCGTCGCGTCCAGCTCACCCCCTGGCGGGGTGGGCGGTCCATGGACAAAGATCGACGTTGTTTGGACGGAACGTCCGCGTGTGCGGGGCGTGGGGTGCGTGCGTTGCGTGGAGTACGTGCAGTGCCGGCCTCGCCGCGCTCGCGCGCCGGGGGTTCCGTACGGAGCAGGCGGTCGGGGAAGGTGGCCGGCCGACGGAAGCCGACGGAAGCCGACGGAAGGAGTCCGCGTGTACCGCACCTGGATGCGCTACTTCACGCCGAGCCCGGTCCACCACCGGCTCGGCCTGGTCTGCCTCGGCGTCGGCCTCCAGCACGGCACGCTGCCCGCCGTCGGCCCGCGCACCCTCGACCACCACGTGGCCGTCGTCCTCCACGCCGGCAGCGGCTGGTACGCGGACCCCGACGGCACCCGGCACCCCGTCACCGCGCCCGCCCTCCTCTGGCTCACCCCCGGCGTCCCGCACCACTACGGCGCCGACCCGGACAGCGGCTGGGACGAGAGCTTCGTCGACTTCACCGGCCCCGCCGCCACCACGTACACCGAACTCGGCTACATAGAACACCGACCGGACCGGCCGCTCGTCCCGCTCGCCGACACCGCCGCCGCCCGCGCCGCCATCGGCCGCATCGCCCGCGCCGCCCGCCGTGGCAACCCGCTCCTGGAGGTCGAGACCTCCGCCGCGGTGCACGAACTGCTCGTCGCGCTGCGCCGCGCACGCGCCGACACCGACGCCGACGGTGATCCCGTACTGCAGGCGCTGGCCCGCGATGCGTTCCTGCCGCTGTCGGTCGCCGAGCACGCCGCCCGGCACGGCATGAGCCCCGCCGAACTACGCACCGCCGTACGCCGCGGCGCCGGCTGCAGCCCCAAGGACTACCTCCTCGGCATCCGCCTCGGCCGCGCCAAGGAACTGCTCGCCGCCACCGAACTCCCGGTCGCCGCGGTGGCCCGCCGGGTCGGTTACGACGACCCCGCCTACTTCAGCCGCCTCTTCACCCGGAGGGTCGGCACCGCACCGGTCCGCTTCCGCGGGCAGCAGGGCCGCGCGGTACCGGGCGGCTGGTCCACCCACATCCCGGACCCGGACGATCCACCGCTGGTGAGCGGGGCGGGATGAGTATCGGTGTGCTGACCTGCGCACTCACCTGCGCACTCACCTGATGCCCTGGCTGGTGCCTCGGTTGGCGTCTCGGTTGGTGCCGGTAGCCGCCGCGCCCTCCTGCCCGGTTGTCACGGGGACACTTCCTCGAGCGGCCGGTTCGTGGTCTCCTCGGCGAAGAACGCGGCTGCCAGCGCACCCACGAGGGCCACACCGCCCAGCGTCAGGAAGACCGCGGAGACCTGGCCCCCGCCCGCGTAGATCGCCCCCACCAGCACCGGGCCCAGGATCACCCCGAGCCGGTTGAGCGCGCCGCCGACGCTGCAGCCCAGCGCCCGCATCCGCGTCGGGTACAGCTCGGGCGTGTACAGGTACAGGCAGATGTTCGAGCCGAAGAAGCAGACCGCGGCGAGCGAGGTCCACACCAGTACCTGCACGGGCGTACGGGCACCGAGCACGCCCAGCACGATCAGCAGCGCGGCCGCGCCGCCGAGGAAGAGCGCGAAGACCTTGCGCCGCCCGATCACGTCGACGGTGAGCGCGACCAGCAGACAGCCGAAGAAACCGGCGACCGAGGTGACCGTCGAGTACAGCAGCGCGTCGGAGAGCGACAGCCCGTACTGCTTGCCGTAGATCGTCGGCAGCCAGGACGTAATGCCGTAATTGACGAAGTAGCCGGTGAACCAGAGCGCCCCGATGACCAGCGTCCGACGCCGGTACCGCCCGGTGAACAGCCCCTTCACGCCTGTCGCGGCGGCTTCGGCGGGGGTGGCGGGGGAGGCGGTACGTGCTGTGGCATGGGCTCCTGTGCTGTCCCCGTCGGGTGTACCGCTCGTACTCGCGGTGCCGGCCGCGGCGACCGGCGGGAGCGGGGCCCCCGTCGCCGCGACGACCTTGGCCTCGATGAGGTCCATCGTCGCCTCGGCCTCCCGCATCCGACCGCGGTCGGCGAGCCAGCGCGGCGACTCGGGGACGGTGCGCTGTACGAGGATGCAGAGCAGCCCCGGCACGGCCGCCACGACGTACATCCAGCGCCAGCCCAGCGCCGGCACGATCCACGCCGCGGCCAGCGCGCCGAGCGTGAGCCCGGCGGGGAAAACCAGTTCGTACAGAAGTACAAAGCGGCCGCGCTTGAAGCTGCGGGTGATCTCGCTGATGAAGGTCGCGGCGACGGGCACTTCACCGCCGATCGCCAGGCCCTGCACGAAGCGCAGCAGCATGAAGGGCGACGGCGACGGGCTCGCCGCGAGCGCGAGCGAGGCCAGCCCCGACACGCCGATGCAGATCGCGATGATCTTCACGCGCCCGATGCGGTCCGCCATCCGCCCGGAGAAGAGCGCGCCGATGAGCATGCCGAGGGAACCGACGGTGAGGACGGCGGTGGCGTCACCGTCCGTGAGGTGCCACTCCTGGCGCAGCTCAGGCATGGCGTAGGCGATCAGCAGCTGGTCGAAGGCTTCGAAGAAGGTCACCACGCCGATGACGATGCGGACGGTGACGTGCCAACGGGACAGGGGGAGACGTTCGAACCGGGCGGCGATACCGGCGCGGATGGCGTCGGTGTCACGGCCCGGAGATGCGTCGAGGCTCATCCGGGATTCCTCCAGACCCGGCACGAGGCGCGGGTGAGGTACAGGGGGAGGGAAAGGGGGGAGAGGGGGCGGGCGAAGGGTGCGCCGGGAGATCGGGAAGTCCCGTACGTAAGCGCCAAGTGTCTTAGGGCTTAAGTTCTACCGACTCAAGGGGTGTGCAAGTCAAGGGGCTGGCTCCGGCAAATTTTTCGACGGGGGCTCTTGCGGGCAATTACTTAAGCGCTTAGATTCCTGGCACTGAGAGAAGTCAACGTCCGTACCGCCTTGATGGCGCCGATCGGAACCGAAGCGTGCGGAAGTACGCGGGAGTTGCTCGGAGTTGGTGCCGGCGCCGGTGCCGGAGCCGGTGTCGGAGCTTGCGGGCTCGGGGTCCGGGGTCGGGCTCGGGAATCTGGGTCTGGAATCTGGGCTCGGGGTCTGGGCCTGCGGCCCGGGGGCCAGGGCCGAGGTCCCGGGCTCCCGGTCCCCGGAACCGCAGGGTCGTCGGAGCCTCCCGGGCTCCTGATCCTGTCGGCTTCCCGGGCCCCTGCCGCCCTCGTCGCCCAGGGCCGCCATTGTCCGCCGCTCTCGTCCGCTCTCGTCGCCCGTCTTCGCGTTTCCGCCCACATCCGTACACAGCACCCCATACCGCTCACATCCGCCCATACTCGTCCAGCTCTGTACGCAAGCTTCCCGCATCCGCACTCCCCGTGCCCATGCACCCGCCGATGTCCGCGAACCGACCGATGTCTGGGAACCCACCGATGTCTACGACCCCCAAACCCCCGAACCCGCCGACGCCTGCCAGGCCCACCGCATCGACCGAGTCGCCCGCGTCGTCCGGCGCGTCCGGGTCCCCCGCGCCGTCCGGGGCGTCCAGGGCGTCCGTACCGTCCGGGTCTCCCGCGCCATCGTCGACCCCCGTGGAGGTCACCACCGTGGAGGCGATCCCCGCCGAGGCGACCCCGACGGACGAGACGCCGACGGACGAGGCCCGGACGGACGAGGTCCCGGCGGTCAAGACCCCGGCGGACGAGATCCTGGTCGCGGGAGAGTGGCGGCCGGGCCGCGGTACTCCGATCACCACCACCGACCCGGCGACCGGTCAGGTGCTCGCCGTCCTCCGTGGCGCCTCGCTCGCCGACGTCGACGAGGCCGCCGAACGTGCCGCGCGGGCCGCCGCCGACCCGGCCTGGCGCGACCTGCCCGCCCACGAACGCGCCCGGCTTCTCCACCGCATCGCCGCCCTCATCGAGGAGGCGGCCGAAGACCTCTCCGCCCTGCAGACCGCCGACACCGGCAAGGCCCGTACCGAGACGCGCGCCCTGGTCCACAGCGCCGCCGGCACCTTCCGTTACACCGCCGCCGCCCTGGAGACCGCCGAGGACGCCCTCACGCCCGCCCGCGGCGCGTACGTCACGATGAGCGTCCACGAGCCGATCGGCGTCATCGGCGCCATCACCCCCTGGAACTCGCCCATCGCCAGCGACGCCCAGAAGCTCGCCCCCGCCCTGGCCGCCGGCAACGCCGTACTCCTCAAGCCCGCCGAGTGGACCCCGCTGGTCTCCCTCGCCCTCGGCCGCATCGTCCACCGCGCGCTGACCGAGTACGACCTGCCCACGGGCCTGTTCTCCGTACTCCCCGGACCCGGCAGCGTCATCGGCGACGCGATCGTCCGCCACCCGGCGGTCGGCAAGGTCACCTTCACCGGCGGTACCCGCACCGGCCACACCCTCGCGCACGCCGCCGCCGACAAGATGATGCCGGTCTCCCTCGAACTCGGCGGCAAGTCACCCACCGTCGTCCTCGAGGACGCCGACATCGAACAGGCCCTGGCCGGCGTCATGTTCGGCATCTTCTCCTCCAGCGGCCAGAGCTGCATCGCCGGCTCCCGCCTCTTCGTCGCCCGCCCCCTGTACGACCACTTCCTCACCGAACTCGTCGCCCGTACGCGGAAACTCCGCATCGGCCCCGGTACCGACCCCAGCACCCAGGTCGCCCCCCTGGTCCACCACAAGCACCGGGACGCCGTCGCCGCGTACGTCGACCTCGCCCGCGAGGAAGGCGCCCGCGTACTGTGCGGCGGCGCCGCCCCCGAAGGCGAGCGGTACCGCGACGGCGCGTACTACCTCCCCACCGTCCTGGACGGGCTGCCCAACACCGCCCGCACCTGCCAGGAAGAGATCTTCGGCCCGGTCCTGGTCGCCCTGCCCTTCGACGACGAGGACGACCTGGTCGCCCAGGCCAACGACTCCGTCTACGGGCTGGCCTGCGGCCTGTGGACCAAGGACGCCGCCCGCGCCTGGCGCCTCGCCCGCCGCATCGACGCCGGAACCGTCTGGATCAACACGTACAAGCAATTCAGCATCTCCACCCCCTTCGGCGGCATGAAGGACAGCGGCCTCGGCCGCGAAAAGGGCCGCGACGGCATCCGCGCCCACCAACGCCAAAAGTCCCTCTACTGGAACACCTCCTCCGCTCCGCTCCCCTGGGCCACTTAACCGGCCCCGCCGCCCTCTCCAAGGGCCGTCCCCCGCCCCTTCGGGGCCCCGCCCCGCCCCCACCCACCTCCTCCCACCACCACCGCCCACCAACCCACCACCGCCCACCAACCCACACCCACCACCGCCCACCGCCCACCGCCCACGGGCCCACCAACCCAACGCCGGCCGTCGGCCCGCAGCCCAGCACCGCCCATCGGCCCACCACCCACCGCCGCCTCGCCCCATCGCCCCCCCGTACGACTGGAGACAGCGATGTCCCGCACCCCGCACCAGCCTCCGCCCCAGCAGCCCATCGCGCGCCTGCGTTCCCTGCGGTGCGTCGAACTGTTCACCCCCGCCTTCACCGAAGCCGCCGACTTCTACCAGGAGGTCTGGGGCCTGGAGGCCGTCGAGGGCGACCGGGGCGCACGCTGGCTGCGCGGCACCGGCGACGAACACCACGTTCTCCAGCTGACCCGCGCCGACCGCACCGGACTCGGCCGGATCGCCTTCGCCGTCGCCACCCCCGCCGAGGTCGACGAGGCCGCCCGCCGACTGCTCGCCCGCGGCATCACCCCCGTCACCGGCCCCGGCCCGCTGGACCAGGTCGGCGGTGGCTACGGACTCCGCTTCACCGACCCCGAGCAGCGGCTCATCGAGATCAGTGCCCAGGTCGAAGCCGTCGCCCCGCGGGGCCGCGACGGCGCCGTCCCGGTCGGCGTCACCCACGCCGTGCTCAACACCGCCGACATCGACGCCGCCGTCGCCTTCTACTGCGACGTCCTGGGCCTGCGGGTATCGGACTGGTCGGAACACCAGATGGCGTTCCTGCGCTGCAACGCGGACCACCACTGCATCGCCTTCAACCAGGCCGAGTGGGCCTCCCTCAACCACGTCGCGTACGAGATGAGCTCGGTCGACCACTTCATGCGCGGTCTGGGCCGGCTGCGTCACCACGGCATCACCCCCCAGTGGGGCCCGGGGCGACACGGACCCGGTAACAACACCTTCTCCTACTTCACCGACCCTTCCGGTCTCGTCTGCGAATACACCTCCGAGGTCGCGCAGATCGTCGAGGACGCCTGGATCGCCCGCGTCTGGCGCCGTGTACCGGAGCTGTCCGACCTGTGGGGCACCGCCGGGCCCCCGTCACAGGAGATCCGCTCCCACATGGCCGGTCACCCCGACCCCGGCCCACTCACCCAGCCGGCCCCCCAGGAGATCCCCGCATGACGCACCCGACCAGCACGCAGAACCTGACGTCGACCACCACGTCGGCCCTCCCCTCGACGACCACAGCCACCACCTCCTCGACGACCTCTCTGGAAACCGCTACAACCGCCTCCTCGACAACCCGCCCTTCGGCAACCCTCCCTCCGACTGCCACAACGCCCACCGCCTCACCGGCGCCCACCACACCCCCCACGTCCCGCAAGATCGGCCTCGTCGGCTGGGGTGCCATCGGCCGCGTCGTGGGCACCGCGCTCGCCGAGGGGAAGGTCCCCGGCGCCGAGCTGATCTGCATCGTCGACAACCGTGCTCTCGGCGACGCCCCCGTACCGCAGCTCTCCTTCGAGGACGCCCTCGACCGCTGCGACCTCATCGTCGAAGCGGCGGGCCAGGGCGTCGTCCGCGAGTGGGGCGAACGCGTCCTGCGCTCCGGTACCGACCTCCTCATCGCCTCCACCGGTGCGCTCACCGATGAGGACCTCGCCTCCGCTCTCCTCGCCGCCGGCCCGGGGCGTGTGTACTTCACCGGCGGTGCCGTCGGCGGCCTCGACCTGCTGCAGGCCGTACGCTCCCTCGGCCATCTCACCGACGTCACCCTCACCACCACCAAGCTCCCCGGCACCCTCGAACAGCCGTGGATGGACGAGGACTTGCTGCACCGGATGCGAACGGCCACCGGACCGGTCGAGGTCATGCGCGGCACCGCCCGCGACGTGCCGGTGAAGTTCCCCAAGTCCACCAACGTCGCCGCCTCCGTCGCGCTGGCCGTCGGCGACCTGGATGCCGTACGCGTCCATGTCGTCGCCGACCCGGCGGCCCGGCACACCCGGCACGTCATCGAGGCATCCGGCAGCCACGGCGTCTACCGCTTCGAAGTGCAGCACCTCCCCGACCCCGGCAACCCCGCCACCAGCCAGGTCGTGCCGTACGCGGTGCTGCGCAGCCTCGGTGCCCTCGCCGGGCGGAGGGGGCAGATCCTGTGACCAGCGGCACCGCTCATCCCACTCTCCCTTCTTCATCCGCGTTCCCCGAGTCCTCCGAGTCCTCCACGTCTGCTCCTTTCGACCTCGCCGGGCTGCACGTCGAGGAAGCCGGTGACAGCGGTCCTGTACTGCTGTGTCTGCACGGGATCGGGTCCTCCTCCGCCGCGTTCGCGCCGCAGCTCGCCACGCTGAGCCGGTACGTGCGCGTGGTGGCCTGGGACGCGCCGGGCTATGCCGAGTCGGCCGATCCGTCGGGCCCGTTCACGCTCGACGACTTCGCCGACACCGCCGCCGCCCTCATCCGGCAGCGTGGCGGGCGCGCTCACGTGCTCGGGGTCTCCTGGGGTGGCGTCATCGCCGTGCGGCTCGCTGCCCGCCACCCCGAACTCGTCTCCTCTCTGATCGTTGCCGATTCCAGTGCCGGCTCGGGCACCGACCCGGCGAAGGCTGAAGCGATGCGGGCCAGGGCCGACGAGCTGGCCGAAGCCGGTCCCCGCGCCTTCGCCGAACGGCGCGGCCCCCGCCTGGTGTCCGACGCCGCTCCCGCCGCTCTCGTCCAGCGCGTCACCGACACCATGGCCCGCTCCCTGCGGCTCCCCGGCTACCGCTACGCCACCGAGTCGATGGCCGCCACCGACCTGCGTATCGCCGACCTCGCCGCCGTCACGGCGCCCACCTTGGTGCTCTGCGGTGACCAGGACCGGGTCACCGGTATCGAAGCGAGCCAGACGCTCACAGCAGACCTCCATTCCTCCGTGTACGTGATCGTCAAGGACGCCGGTCACCTCGCGAACCAGGAACAGCCCGATGCCTTCGACGCGTGGGTTCTCGCCCACCTCCGAATTTCAGCAGGAATCGCCGAAGCCGGCTGAGGACTGTCCACAGCCCCGCCCATTCATACGACTAAAGGACGTCGCATCATGCCCATCACCACCACCGACTACGACAACGGCGGCGACCTCGCCCGCTACACCGACTCCCTGATCGCCACCAAGGACTCCCGCGAGCCCGACTGGGACACCCTGGCCTTCCAGGCCAAGGCCGGTGACCAGTACCGCCGCGCCCAGATCCGGTACGTCGGCTCCGGCGCCACCGGCAACCACGAAGGCGACAACCGCGTCCTGCCGTCCGGCGGCTTCACCTTCTCCAACATGCTGCTGCCGCCCGGCGCCGAGGGCCCCGAGCACACCCACCACGACGTCGAAGAGGCGTTCTTCGTCCTGGAAGGGCAGGTCAGGGTCGGTATCCACCGCGGCGACAACGAGGCCGAGTACCGCACCCTCGGCTACCGGGACATGATCGTCGTGCCGGCGGGAGTGGCCCGCAGCCTGAAGAACGAAGGCGACACCGACGCCCTCTTCTGCGTCGTCATCGGCACGCAGAAGCCGCAGATCCCCACCTACCCCGAGCACTCGCCGATGCACGGCGTCACCCGCGACTGATGCGTACCGTCGTCATCACCGGCGCCGGCCGTGGCCTGGGGGAGGCCATGGCCCGCCGGGCCGCAGCGGACGGACACCGCGTCGTCCTCGCCGAACTCGACGCCGAGCGCGGCACACAGGTGGCCGACGAGCTGCGCGCCGAGGGCCGCGAAGCCCACTTCGTGCCGTGCGACGTCGCCGACCCGGATTCGGTCGCGGCGATGGCGGAGCGCGTCGCCGAGCTGGGGCCGCTGCACGGCCTGGTCAACAACGCCGGCCTCGCCAACGGCGTGGGCGGCAAGGAATTCCAGGACATCGGCATCGACGCCTGGGACCGCATCATGACGGTCAACGCCCGCGGGCCGTGGCTCGTCGCCCGCGCCCTGCTGCCCCAGCTCCTCGCCGCGGGCAGCGGCCGCATCGTCAACCTCGCGTCGGACGCCGCTCTGTACGGTTCCCCGCGGCTGGCCCACTACATCGCCTCCAAGGGAGCCGTCATCGCCCTCACCCGGGCCATGGCCCGCGAACTGGGCGACCGGGGCATCACCGTCAACGCCGTCGCGCCGGGCATCACCGAGTGCGAGGCGACCGAGAACGTCCCGGCGGAGCGCCACGAGCTCTACCGGCTCAACCGGGCCATCTCCCGGACCCAGCAGCCGGACGACCTCACCGGTGTCGTCGCCTTCCTGCTCGGCGAGGAATCCCGCTACCTCACAGGACAGGTGATCGCCGTCAACGGCGGCTTCACCATGCACTGATCAACCCGCCCGGCCCGCACGGCCGCCACCGGGCATCCCCTGCCGGGCACCTCGCACCGCTCACCACCACCGAAGGAACATCCCATGGACCTGGGCCTCGCCGACCGCACCGTACTGGTCACCGGCGGCAGCTCGGGCGTCGGCCTGGCCACGGTCCGCGCCCTCCTGGCCGAAGGCGCACGCGTCGCCACCTGCGGCCGCGACGCCGACCGCCTCGACAAGGCCGCGGCCCGCCTCGGAGCAGGCACCGACCGGCTGCTGACCGGCGTCTGCGACGTACGGGACGCTACCGCCGTACGCGGCTTCGTGACCCGCGCCGCCGACCACTTCGGCGCCCTGGACGGCCTGGTCAACAACGCCGGCCAGTCCCGTATGAAGCGCCTCGCGGAGACCACCGAGGAGGACTGGCGCGACGAACTGGAGCTGAAGTTCGCCGGTGTACTCAACCCGCTGCACGCCGCCCTTCCGCACCTGCGCGCCTCCGACGCCGCCTGCATCGTCAACATCAACGCCGTACTGGCCAAGCAGCCCGAACCGCGCCTCATCACCACCAGCGCCGCCCGCGCCGGCATCCTCAACCTCTCCGCCAACCTCGCCCGGGAACTCGCCCCCGACGGCATCCGCGTCAACTCCGTGTGCCTCGGCCTGATCGACACCGGGCAGTGGACACGCCGGCACGCCGCCGCCGACAGCGGGCTCACCTACGAGGAGTGGCAGGCCGAACTGGCCGCCGACCGCGGCATCGCCCTGGGCCGCCTCGGCCGCGCCGAGGAAGTCGCCTACGCGGTACTGGCCCTCCTCTCGCCGCGCGCCTCCTACATCACCGGAACCAGCATCGACGTCTGCGGCGGAGTCGGCCGCGGCATCCTCTGAGGAGCCTCCATGACGCACCATCCCACCGGAGGCGACCTCCTCGTCGCCGTCCTGCGCGAACTCGGCATCGACACCGTCTTCGGCATCGTCAGCGTCCACAACCTGCCGCTCGTCGAAGCCGTCGACCGTGAGCTGCGCTTCGTTCCCGTACGCCACGAGGCCACCGCCGTAAACGCCGCCGACGCCTACGGACGCGCCCGCGGCTCCCTGGGCTGCGCCCTCACCTCCACCGGCACCGGTGCCGGCAACGCCGCCGGCTCGCTCATCGAAGCGCTCAGCGCCGGCACCGCCGTCCTGCACGTCACCGGCCAGATCGAGAGCCAGTACCTCGGCAGCGGCCGCGGTTTCATCCACGAGACCAAGGACCAGCTCGCCATGTTGCGCGCGGTCTCCACGTACGCCGCGACCGTGCCCTCCACGGACGCGGCGGGCCGCATCCTGCGCGAAGCGGCCCGTGCCGCCCTGCGCGCACCGGGCGGCCCGGCGAGCGTGGAGTGGCCGATCGACCTGCAGTACGCGCCGCAGCAGGACGAGCACGTCACCGCGGCGCCCCCGGAGACAGCCCATCCGGAGGCGGCGGAACTCGACGCCGCCGCACGGCTGCTGGCCGGCGCCCGCAGGCCCCTGATCTGGGCCGGGGGCGGCGCGTGCGGTGCTCCGGACCGGCTCGCCGACCTGATGGCACGCACCGGCGCCGGACTGTTCACCTCCAACTCCGGCCGTGGCGCGGTCCCCGAGGACCACCCGCAGGTCATCGGCAACTTCGCCACCACACCGGCGGGCCGCGCCCTGCTCGCCGACGCCGACGTCCTGCTCACCATCGGCACCCACTTCCGCTCCAACGAGACCGGCGACTACTCCCTCGCCCTGCCCGAAGCGCACATTCAGGTCGACCTCGACGCCGCCGCCCTGGAGCGCGTCTACCCGGCGCAGCACGCGCTGCACGGCGACGCGCACGCCGTACTCGGCGCCCTGCTCGCCCGCCTGCCCGAGGCGCCGCCGGCTCCCGGCGACGGCCCCGCGACCGGCAGCTCCGAGCCCGGCTGGACGGCCCGCGTCGCCTCCGTACGCGAAGAGGCACGCGCCGCCCTGCACGACGGCATCGGGCCGCAGGCCGCCGTCTGCGACGCCCTGCGCGCCGCCCTGCCGCGCCGCGCCGTCATCGCCCGCGACGTCACCATCCCCTCCAGCAGCTGGGGCAACCGCCTGCTGGAGATCTACGACCCGCGCGACAACGTCTTCCCACGCGGCGGCGGCATCGGCCAGGGTCTGGGTATGGGCCTCGGCGCCGCACTCGCGCGGCCGGACGTACCGACCGTCGTCATGGCCGGCGACGGCGGCCTCGCCGTGCACCTCGGGGAGCTCCTCACGCTCGCCCAGGAGCGGCCCGCCCTCACCCTCCTCGTCTTCAACGACGGCGGCTACGGCGTGCTCCGCAACATGCAGGACCGCTACAGCGAGCGCCGCTCCGGAGTCGACCTCACCACCCCCGACTTCTCCCTCCTGGCCCGCGCCTGCGGCCTGCCGTACGCCCGGATCGCCGCCGAGGCCGACGCGGCGCCCGTCCTCACCGAGGCCGCCGCCTCCGGCGGCCCCACCCTCATAGAGGTCGACCTCACCGCGCTCGGCCCGATGAAGAACCCGTTCACCCCGCCCGTCAAGATCCCCACCGCGTGAGGAGGCCGACGCCATGACCAGCAACGACACCCAGCAGGGCAGCTCCGACCAGGCCACGGCCGCCGAGCCCCGCCTCGACCTGCTCGTCCATCGCATGACCTGGGAAGCCGACGGTGTGCTCTCCGTCGACCTCGTCCACCCCGACGGCAAGCCACTGCCCGCCTGGCAGCCCGGCGCCCACCTCGACCTGCACATCGGCGGCCACACCCGGCAGTACTCCCTGTGCGGCGACCCCCTCGACACCACCCGCTACCGCCTCGGTGTCCTCAACGAACCGGCCTCCCGCGGAGGTTCCCGCTTCGTCCACACCCAGCTGCGCCCCGGACAGGCCGTCACCGCCGTCGGGCCCCGCAACCACTTCGCGCTCGCCGACGCGCCCGCGTACCTGTTCATCGCCGGCGGCATCGGCATCACCCCGCTGCTGGCCATGGCCCGCGAGGCCACCCGTAAGGGCGTGCCCTGGCGGCTTGTCCACGGAGGCCGCAGCCGCGCCTCGATGGCCTTCGGCACCGAACTCACCGACCTCGCCACCCGAGGAGGCGGCGAACTCGTCCTCCACCCCCAGGACGAGCACGGCCACATCGACCTCGACGCCGCCCTGAACGGCCTCGACGACCGCACCCTCGTGTACTGCTGCGGGCCCGAGCCGCTGCTCGCCGCCGTCGAAGACCGCTGCCCCGCCGCACAGCTCCGGGTGGAGCGCTTCGCCGCGCCCACCGTGGAACGCAGCGGCGACGACAGCGCCTTCGAAGTCGAGTGCCGCCGCTCCGGAGTGACGCTCAGCGTCGGCGCCGACACCTCGATCCTCGAAGCGGCCGAGTCCGCCGGCCTGCAGGCCGAGAGCTCCTGCCGGGACGGCATCTGCGGCAGCTGCGAGACCCGCGTCCTCGAAGGCGTCCCCGACCACCGCGACTTCCTCCTCAGCGAGGCCGAGCACGCGGCGAACGCGACCATGATGATCTGCGTCTCGCGCTGTGCCTCCGACCGCCTCGTGCTCGACCTGTAAGCCACCCAGCTCGCCTTGTAGACACCGGAGGCACCGATGACCGCCTGGCCGTACCTGGACGTCCACCAGTCCCGTACGCACGAGCCCACCCCCTACGAGTACAAGCTCGCAGCCACCCTCGAAGAGGTCTTCACCAAGGAAGGCCACGAGCTGGCCGACGTCGTCCGCGGCCTCAACTCCCGGCAGGTGCACGCCCCCGACGGCACGCCCTGGACCGAGGACACCTTCCGCGCCGAGATGCACCGCCTGGGAGCCTGACATGACCCTCACCCACACTAAGGCCGGCACCGCCGCCACCGCCGACCACATCTACGCCACCGGGCTGCGCAACCAGTGGCACCCCGTAGTGCCGTCCCACTTCGTCGCCCCCGGAGGCATGCGCAAGGTCACGGCCCTGGGCGAGGACTGGCTTCTCTTCCGCCGCGGCGACGGCACGCTCCACATGCTCGCCGACCGCTGCCCGCACCGGGGCGCCCGGCTCTCGCTCGGCAAGCACCTCGGCGACCGCGTGGCCTGCTGGTACCACGGCGTCGAGGTCGAGGGCGACGGCACGGTCTCCTCCGTACCGGGCCTGCCCGGCTGCAACCTGGAGGGCAAGAAGCTCGTCACCAGCCTCCCCGTACGCGAGGTCGGCGGCGCGATCCTCGCCTACTTCGGCGACGAGCAGCACCCGGAGCCGTGCGAACTGACCCTCCCCGAACCGCTCACCGCCCCCGGTACCGAGGCCATCCTCTGCTACGCGGAGTGGAACGTGCCCTGGCGGTTCGGCATGGAGAACCTCCTCGACCCGATGCACGGACAGTTCCTGCACCACGACTCGCACACGATGTTCGACGGTGACACCACCGCCAAGTTCCGTATCCGGGAGACGAACCGCGGCTACTTCTTCGAGAAGACCGACCAGCGCGGCGTCAACTTCGACTGGGTCGAACTGTGCCGCACCGGTGTCGACTGGGTCGACCTGTCCATCCCGTACCCGCCGTCCGCGGGCCCCGGCGGCCCCTTCGGGATCGTCGGCATGATCTGCCCCGTGGACGCGCACCGCAGCGGCGTCTTCTTCTGGCGCTACCGCAACGTCGAAGGGTGGCAGCGCGACACCTGGCGCTTCCTGTACCGCACCCTCATCGAGAAGCGCCACTGGGAAGTGCTCGAACAGGACCGCGTCATGCTGGAGGCGATGCCGCACGACGCCGACCAGGGCGAGAACCTCTACCAGCACGACCTCGGCGTCGTACGGCTGCGCCGCCTCTACCGGACCGCGGCCGAACAGCAGGCCGCCGCGCTCGCCTCCCCGGAGCCCGCCGCGGCGACCGCCCCCGCCGGCGGCTGACACCGTGACGCCCACCGCCGCACCGCCCACCGCCACGGCCTCCCCGCGGCGGTGGGCGGGCGTCCTCAGCCTGCTCGCCGTCGTCCTGATCTCCTACATCGACCGCGTCAACGTCTCCGTACTGATCACCGACCGCGCCTTCACCGACCACTTCGGCATGACCGGCGACCGCGTCCTCCAAGGCGCCCTGATGACCGTCTTCCTCATCGGGTACGGACTCGCCGCCTTCTTCCTCACCCCGCTGTACGAATCCGCCCTGGGGGCGCGGCGCGGCCTCCTGGTGAGCGTCGGCCTGTGGGCAGCGCTCACCCTGCTCTCCCCGTACGCGCTCGGCGCCCTGATGTTCGTCGCCCTCCGCTTCCTCTTGGGCGTGTCCGAAGGGCCGCTGTTCTCGCTCAAGACGATGTACGTCAAGGAGCACTTCGCACCGCACGAGGTCGGCAGGCCCAACGCGGTCAGCTCCATGGGCGTCTCCCTGGGCACCGCCATCGGGCTGCCCCTGATCACCTACATCGTGCACCGCTACGACTGGCACACGTCCTTCGTACTCCTCGCGCTCCTCAACGCCGCGATAGGGCTGCCGCTGATCGCGCTCTTCATACGCGGACGAGGACGCGGGCGTACGGGGGAGGGCCGGACCGGACAGGAGAGTGCGCCCACGGGAGCGCGTCGCGGCGTCGCGGCCACGCTGCGCGAAGCCCTGCGCACCCCACGCCTCGGCTGCATCCTGCTCATCGAGATCGCCACCCTGGCCTACCTGTGGGGGAGCAGCTCCTGGCTGCCGGCGTACCTCCTGCAGGAACGCCACTTCTCCCTCGCCCAGATGGGCGCCGTCTCCGCGCTGCCGTTCCTGATGAGCCTGGCCTCCGGCTTCCTCGGCGGGCACCTCATCGACAAACTGCCCGCCCGCAGGCTGCCTCTGCTTTTCGTCGTCGGCGCGCTCGGCACCGGGAGCAGTGTCCTGCTCGTCATCACCGCGCACGCCGCCTGGCTCGCCGCCACCGGACTCGTCCTGGCGGGCGGCTTCTGGGGCCTGCAGGGCCCGGCCATCCCCACCCTCGTACAGCGGCACGCGCCGGCCGGTACGGTCGGCAGCGCCTACGGAGTGGTCAACGGCGTCGGCAATCTCGTCTCCGCCTTCATGCCCACCGCCATGGGCGCGGCCATCGCCCTCGGCGGCGGCCACGGCTTCGCCGCCGGATACGCGCTGCTCATCGGCGCCCAGGCCATCACGCTGCTCTGCGGAGCATGGCTCCTGCTCCGACCCGGCCGGTCCGACGCCGAGGACCCGCCGCTCACGCCTCGGGCGACCCGTCCCGCTCCGCCGCACCCGACTCCGTGATGGACCGCTCCAGCTTCGACAGCAGCCGCGCCAGCTGACGGCACTCGGCGGGGGAGAGGCCGGCCAGCATCCGCCGTTCGTTCTCCAGATGCTCGGCGAACAACGCGTCGATCCTGGCCAGGCCCTCCTCCGTCAGCCGCGACCGCACCACCCGCCGGTCCTCCGGGTCCCGCTCCCGTACGATCAGCCCGTCCTTCTCCAGCCGGTCGATCCGCAGCGTCACGCCCGCCGACGAGATCAGCCCCGAATCGGCCAGCTGGCCCGCCGTGCGCCGGTACGGCTTCCCCGCCCTGCGCAGCGCGGTCAGCACGTCGAACCCGGCCACCGACAGGCCGTGCGACTCCACCGAAGCCGTCAGCTTCGCGCTGTACCGCAGGAACGTGCGGTGCAGCCGCGCCAGCACCTCCAGCGGCGAGGTGTCCAGCTCCGGCCGCTCCCGCCGCCAGTCCTCGATGATGCCGGCCACCGCGTCCCGCGCCGCCGTCTTCCTCGCCATCTCGGCACCCTCCCCGGGCTCGCCCCTCGGGCCGGGCACCCGGCCGTGATCTTCCGGAAATCTTAGTACTGAGAAGCCGTGCCGCTTAACGGTCAGGGCCGCCGCTGCGCGGCCCCCGCTCCCGCTTCGACGCGAATTCCGCACCCGCCGCGGTACGACTTTCCGCCCCCGCCGCGGCACGGCCTTCCGCCCCCGCAGAAGTACGGCCTTCCGCACCGCCGCGGCGTGGCCTTCCCCAGCCGTCACCGTCTCGCCGACGACCCGCTCCCGGCCGGCCCGGGCACCGGCCCGACGCCCCGCTCACAGCCCCGGCCCGGCGAGTTATCCACAGGCTCGGAGGCATGGGTGCGCGGAACCGCCGACCTGCGGCAGCATGACGCCATGCCCGCATTGACGCGCGACGAAGCGCAAACCCGAGCCCGCATCCTCGACGTCCACCGCTACGACATCGACCTCGATCTCACCACCGGCGAGGAGCACTTCACCACCCGCACGGCCATCCGCTTCAGCGCGCGCACTTCGGGCGACACCTTTCTCGACCTCAAGCCCGACCACCTGCACAGCGCCACCCTGGACGGCCGCCCCCTCGACCCCGCCGACCTGGTCGACAACCACCTCCCGCTCACCGGCCTCACCCCCGGCGAGCACGAGCTGCGCATCGAAGCCACCATGCGTTATTCACGCACCGGCGAAGGCATGCACCGCTTCACCGACCCCGCCGACGGCGAGACCTACGTCTACACCCAGCTGTTCATGGAAGACGTCCAGCGCGTCTTCCCCGCCTTCGACCAGCCCGACCTCAAAGCCGTCTTCGCGCTCACCGTCACCGCCCCCGACGGCTGGACCGTCCTCGGCAACTCCCGCGCCACCCGCACCCCCGAAGGCCGCTGGTCGCTCGCCCCCACGCCGCCCATCAGCACCTACCTGGTCGCCGTCGCCGCCGGCCCCTGGCACTCCGTCCGCACCGAGCACGCCGGCCTCCCGTTCGGCATCCATTGCCGACGGTCTCTCGCGCCGTACCTCAACGCTGACGCCGACGAGATCCTCGACATCACCCGCCGCTGCTACGACCGCTACCACCAGCTCTTCGACGAGCCCTACCCCTTCGACTCCTACGACCAGGCCTTCGTCCCCGAATTCAACGCCGGCGCCATGGAGAACCCCGGCCTCGTCACCTTCCGCGACGAATTCGTCTACCGCTCCGCCGTCACCGACACCGAGCGCCAGACCCGCGGCATGGTCATCGCCCACGAAATGGCCCACATGTGGTTCGGCGACCTCGTCACCCTCGCCTGGTGGGACGACATCTGGCTCAACGAGTCCTTCGCCGAATACATGGGATACCAAGTCCTCAGCGAAGCCACCCACTTCACCGATACCTGGACCGACTTCGGAGTCGCCCGCAAGAGCTGGGGATACGACGCCGACCAGCGCCCCTCCACCCACCCCGTCGCCCCCGCCCCCGACGCCGTCCCCGACACCGCCTCCGCCTTCCTCAACTTCGACGGCATCTCCTACGCCAAGGGCGCCTCCGCGCTGCGCCAACTCGTCGCCTGGATGGGGGAAAAGGACTTCCTCGCCGGCATCAACGACCACTTCGCCCGGCACCGCTTCGGCAACGCCACCCTCGCCGACTTCACCGACTCCCTCGCCCGCGCGACCGACCGTGACGTCCACGCCTGGGCCGACAAGTGGCTGCGCACCACCGGAGTCGACACCCTCACCCCCGTCATCGACGAGACCGCCGACGGCTCCTGGACCCTCACCGTCACCCACGAGGGTGACCGCCCGCACCACCTCACCACCGGCCTCTACGACCAGGACCCCACCATCCCCGGCCGCCTCGTCCCCCGCACACCCCTCACCCACGACCTGCCCGGAGACCGCACACACACCATCCCGGGCCGCCGCCCCGACCTCGTCCTGCTCAACGACGGCGACCTCACCTACGCCAAGGTTCGCCTCGACCCCACCTCCTGGACCACCGCCCGGAGCGCCCTCTCCGGCCTTCCCGACCCCCTCACCCGCGCCGTGGTCTGGAACGCCGCCCGCGACATGGTCCGCGACGGCGAACTGCCCCCCGCCGCCTACCTCGAAGCCGTCCGCACCCACCTCCCGCACGAGACCGACACCGCCCTCGTCCAGGGCGTACTGTCCTTCGCCCGCGGCCAGATCGCCGACCGCTACCTCCCCGCGGCCGACCGCCCCGCCGCCCTCACCACCCTCGCCGACCTCTGCCGCGACATCCTCCGCCGCACCGAAGGCAGCGAGAACGGCGACATGCAGGGCCTCCGCCTGGCAGCCGTCCGCACCTTCATCGACAGCGCCACAACACCCGAAGGCATCCAGGACTGGCTCGACGGCGACAGCGTCCCCGGCGGCCCCGCCCTCGACCCCGAACTGCGCTGGCGCATCCTCGGCCGCCTCGCCGTCCTCGGCGCCACCACGCCCTCCGCCATCGACGCCGAGCTGACCCGGGACCCCAGCGCCAGCGGCAAGGAAGGCGCCGCCCGCTGCCACGCCGCGCTCCCCGACCCGGCCGCCAAGAAGGCCGCGTGGGACGCCATGTTCACGGCCGATCCGGCCGACGACCTCTCCGTCTATCTCTTCGTGGCCACCGCCACCGGCTTCTGGGCTCCCGAGCAGGCCGATCTCGTACGCCCGTATGTGGAGCGGTACTTCATTGATGCCGTCACCGTTGCCGAACGCCGCGGCCCCGCCCTGGCCGAAGCCGCCGGCCGGTACGCATTCCCCGCACCGATCGTCCACGCGGAAACCCTCCGGCACGGCGAGGCATGCCTGCGCGACGCCGAGCCCACCCCTGCCCTCCGGCGCAAGCTCGCCGACCAACTCGACGACCTGCGGCGTGCGTTGGCCGTGCGGGATGCCCAGAGGTGATGCGCGCATGTACGGAAGAGGTGAACACCGCGTAGTACGTAATCGGGGTACACCCAACGGGTGAAAATCACGAAACCGCCGCCAGTGGATCAATGGTGCACGTAACTTAGGTCGCCCTAAACCGATCGGATCCCAACAAGAAGGGCACTCATGTCTGTGCCCGCCCCAGGCGCCCCGGCCCCAGGCGACAGCACCCCCATCCACCTCGACTCCACCCCGACGGGAGGCGGTACGACCACGGCAGACGGCCACGACAACTGCTCGTCCGCCAGACCGGGCGCCGTCGCCGTACTCGACGACCCCGCGCCCACCCACACCGCTGGCACACCCACCACGTCCGCCCCCGCGTTGGCCGGCGGCCCCGAAGGGCCACAGGCGTTGCGGCCGCTGCTGGACACCGTGCTCGACGCCCTGGCCGCCGGGGCCGCCGAGCGCGGCGGGCCGCTGCCGGCGGGCGGCCCCGAGAGCGTCGCGGACGCCGTGCGCGAGGCGTGTGCGCCGCTCCTGCCGGACACCGGCGCCGGGCCGCACGCCGCCCTGCGCTCGGTCGTCCGTACGCTCGCCGCGGGGGCCGCCGATCCCGCCGACCCGCACTGCGCCGCGCACCTGCACTGCCCGCCGCTCGCTCTGGCCACCGCCGCCGACCTCGCCGCGTCGGCCCTCAACCCCTCCATGGACTCCTGGGACCAGGCCCCCGCCGCGTCCGAGCTGGAAGCCCTGACCACCCGCGCGCTCGCCGAACTCGTGTACCCGCAAGGTCCCGACGCCGATGCCCTGGTGACCACGGGCGGTACCGAGTCCAACCACCTCGCCGTGCTGCTGGCCAGGGAGCGAGCAGCCCAGGAACACGCCGCCCAGAAACACACGGCCCAGGAACACACCGCTCAGTACTGCACCGCCCAGGAGTACGCGACCGGGGAGCACCCGGTACGAGGGCACGAAGCCGACCCGCAGCGCGCCGCCCACGAGCACCGCACCCCCGCATCACACGGGGCGGCCGCCCACACGCCCCCGTACGCCACGCCCCCGTACGCCACGTCCCCGTACGCCACGCCCCCGTACACCGCTTCGTACGGCCCCTGCCACGGCGCCGCGCACGGCTCCTGTCAGGGCGGTTCGCACGCGGACGGGCACCGGGCCGGTGACCGGGCCGGACACGGACCCGAGCACTCCGACCGCCCGCACACCTGCACCCACCCCCACCTCACCGCTCACCCACACGCGCCCCACTCATCACAAACCGGCCCCGTCGCACCCATCGGGCCACCCCTGCAAATCGTCTGCGGAGCCAACGCGCACCACAGCATCCACCGGGCGGCCTGGCTGCTCGGGCTGCCCGCGCCCGTCATCGTGCCCACGCCGCAGGGCACACTCGACCCCGGTGCCCTGGCGGCGGCGCTCGACCACCTCAGCGGGCCCCTCCTCGTCGTCGCCACCGCCGGAACCACCGACTCCGGTGCGATCGATCCGCTGCCCGCCCTCGCCGACATCGCCGAAGCACACCGCGCCCGGTTCCACGTCGACGCGGCGTACGGCGGGCCCGTCCTGTTCAGCGACACCCACCGGCACCTGCTCACCGGCCTGCAGCGCGCCCACACCGTCACCTTCGACCTGCACAAACTCGGCTGGCAGCCGGTCGCCGCCGGATTCCTGGCCGTCCCCGACGCACGCGACCTCGCCCCCCTCGACCACCGCGCGAACTACCTCAACGCCGACGACGACACCGAAGCCGGCCTCCCCGATCTGCTCGGCCGGTCGCTGCGGACCACCCGTCGCCCCGACATCCTCAAGATCGCCGTCACCCTCAAGGCGCTCGGCCGCCGCGGCATCGCCGACCTCGTCGACCGCACCGTCAGCGCCGCCCGCACCCTCGCCGGTCTCATCGAGGAACGCCCCACCACCTTCGAACTGCACTCAAGCCCCACCCTCACCACCGTCCTCTTCCGCCCCGTCGGCGCCGACGACACCACCGTCGCCACCATCCGCCGCCGCCTCCTGCACGACGGCCGCGCCGTACTGGGCCGCGCCACCACCTCCAGCGGCCTCTGGCTGAAGGCCACCCTCCTCAACCCCCACGCACACCCCGACGACCTGCGCGCCCTCATCGACCTAGTGGAAGGCCAGATCCCCCGATGACCACCGCCACCGCCTCCGATCCCCACACACCCCTCGACCTCGTCGGCGTCGGCATCGGCCCCTTCAACCTCTCGCTCGCCGCCCTCGCCGAGCCCCTCACCGACCTGGCCTGCGCCTTCTACGACCAGCGGCCCGCCTTCCACTGGCACCCCGGCCTCATGATCGACGGCGCCACCCTCCAAGTCCCCTTCCTCGCCGACCTCGTCACCCTCGCCGACCCGACCAGCCGGTGGAGCTTCCTGAACTACCTCAGGCACCGCGACCGGCTCTTCCCCTTCTACTTCGCCGAGCGCTTCCACGCCCCCCGCGCCGAGTACGACGCGTACTGCCGCTGGGCCAGCGAAAACCTCCCCGACCTGCACTTCCGCCACCAGATCGACGCCCTCCGCTGGAACGCCGAACACGCCGTCTTCGAGGTCGACCACACCCAGCTCGACGCCGAGGGCGAGGCCGAAGCACTCGGCCGCACCTACGCCCGCAACGTCGTCCTCGGCATCGGCACCGCGCCCCACATCCCCGAGCCCCTCCAGCCCCTCGCCGAGGCCCCCACCCTCCCCGTCATCCACTCCGCCGACTACCTCGACCACCGCGAACGACTGCTCGCCGCCGGACACATCACCGTCATCGGCTCGGGCCAGTCCGGCGCCGAGATCTTCCTCGACCTGCTCCGCCACCGCCCCACAGGTCACGAACGGTTGCACTGGCTGGCGCGCACCCCCGCCTTCGCGCCCATGGAGTACAGCAAGCTCGGCCTCGAACAGTTCACCCCCGACCACACCCGCTACTTCCACGACCTCCCCGAAGCCACCCGCGACGCCCTCGTCCCCCAGCAGTGGCAGCTCTACAAAGGCATCGACCACGACACCATCGCCGCCATCCACCAGGAGCTCTACGAACGCACCATCGACGGCGGCTGGCCCGACGCCGTCCTCACCCCGGGCGTCACCGTCCGCACCGCGGGCCGCATCGGCACCCACACCATCGAACTCCACCTGGAACACGCCCACCAGCACACCCGCAGCCGACTCAGCACCGACGCCGTCGTCCTCGCCACCGGCTACCGCGAACGCAGCCTCGACGCCCTCACCGGCGCCCTCGACCCCTACCTCCGCCGCGACAACGCCGGCCGCCCCCGCATCGACATCCACCACCGACTGAACCTCGACGCCCGCGTGACCGGCTCCGTCTACGTACAGAACGCCGAACACCACACCCACGGCGTCGGCACCCCCGACCTCGGCCTCGCCGCCTGGCGCAGCGCCGTCATCCTCAACCACCTCACCGGCACCACGCCCTACCCCCTCCCCGACCGCACCGCCTTCACCACCTTCGGCCTGACACCGCAGCCGCGCCCCCACCAGCACACGCCCGGCACGAGCGGGCGACTGCAGCACCAGCCGCCCGCCACAGCCCCGTCAGAAGACCGGAACCCCGTCCCGCGTCAGCTTCCAGTCCACTGACGCAAAACGCGACGCGTCGATCGAACCCGACTGCTTCACCCACTCAATGATCAGATTCCGGATCTCGTCCGACGTCACCCACACCTGCTCCGCCTTCGCCACATGCGGGAAATTCCCCCCGCCGCTCGCCCGGTAATTGTTCACCGCCAGCACGAAACGGGCCCCCGGATCCACCGGCTTACCGTCCCGCAGCAGCTTCCCGATCCGCTGACCCGCCGGCTTCGCGATGTCGATCTCGTACGACACCCCGCTCACCGCGTCGTAGTTGTAATCCGGGATACCGTCCGCGTTCGTCAGCTTCGACGGATCCACCTCGCCACCCGCCGGCGTCCGCACGTAATACCGTGCCGAGAACTCCAGATAATCCTTGAGCTGCGCGCCGGTCAGTACCCGCGCCTCCAGCGTATTGTCGAACGGATACAGTGCCGCCATCGACCGGATCGTCACATCCCCCACCGGCACCTCCGCCGTACGCGAGAAACACGACGCCTGCGACACCACCGGCAGATCCGCGTACGCGCCCCCGGCCAGCGCCTTCCGCACCACCTCCGCCTGTACGAACGCGATGAAATCCAGCACCGGAGTGTCCTTGTACGGAGCCTCCGCCGCGGACAGGCGCGCAGCCGACCGCCCGATCACCTGGTTCACGTACCGCACCACCTTCGCGTGCGCGTCACGCAAAAGCGTCGAAATATGCGCGTCCTCCGCCGCCGCATTCGTATTCAGCACCCGCGCCGCCACCGAATCCACCGACCAGCGACCCTTGTCCCACGCCACCTCGACGTCGAACAAGGTCAGCCGCTGCCCCCACTTCAACGGCTCCGACAGCACCACCTCACGGCCCGTCCGCTCATTCTTCACCCGGTACTCCGGGATCTCCGTATGCGCGTGCCCCACAAGAATCGCGTCGATACCCGGCACCTGCTGCGCCACCAACGCCGCCGCGTTCTCCACATACGGCAGCTGATCCCCGTACGAGGACGTGCCGCTCGACCCGGAATGCGCCGCCACGATCACCACATCCGCACCCAGCGCCCGCAACCGGGGAACCCACTTCGCGGCCTGTTCCTCCAAACCGGGAAATGCCATCTTCCCCTGGACGTTCGCCTTGTCCCAGATCGCGATGCCGGGATTCGTCAGCCCCAGAATGCCGACCCGGACATCCCGCCCGTGCGGGGTACGCAGTCGCTTGATGACGTACGGAGGGAACGCCGGGCGCAGCGAAGTGGCGTCCACCGCGTTCGCACCCAGCAGGGGGAAGTCGCAGTTCTCCTCGAACTTGCGCAGCACCGGAATGCCGTAATTGAACTCGTGGTTGCCGAGCGCCGCGGCGTCGTACCCGATGGCGTTCATGGCCCGGGCCATCGGATGCACCGGGCCGTTCGCGCCGGTGATCGGGTCCACCTTCGCGTAGTAGTACGCCAGTTGCGTGCCCTGGATGGTGTCGCCCGCGTCGATGAGAAGCGTGTTGCCGCGTCCCTTTTCGGCGCGTACCTCATTCACCAGGGTCGAAATCTTCGCGAGGCCGACGTCGTTGTGCGCCGGGTCGTCGAATTCCGCGTCCGTCGCGTAATCCCAGTTGAAGACATTGCCGTGCAGGTCGGTGGTGCCCATGACGGTGAACGCGTACCGCTTGCCGCCGCCCCCGTGGCCGTGGCCCGTGGGGACCGGAGCACCGGTCGGCGCGCTCGCCACGGCGGCCGGCGCACCGGCGCCCGTCAGCGCCACCCCGGCACCGGTGGCGACGGAACTTCCCAGAAACGTTCTGCGATCGAGCGGCATGACCTCTCCTTGACCGTCCGCATCCCTGCGAACCGTTGGGCGGGTTGGGCGTACAACGGAACAACGCGCGTAGACGAACATCACGTTCGGATGAACGACGCGCGTAGATTCTGGCGCAGGCACCCCTCCCGCAACACCCCTCACAGGTTGCGATCAGATGACCGCCACGCCGCCGGCCACTCCCGCACTCGCCTGACAAACCCCCGCCACCGTGCGAGGCTCTGCGCAGAAGGACGCCGTCCGGAGCGAGGCCGTGCCGCGCCGCGAGAAGGAGCCCCCCACCACATGACCGACGCGCCCACCACCAGCACTGACCCCGCCCCCGCCGGGACCCCCGGCGACGCCGTCCCGTACGGCACCCCCGACGTCCCGCGCGTCGCCGTACGCGGCGAAGCCCGCCTCGACGTCGCCCCGGAGATCGCCCGCATCGGCATCACCGTCCAGGCCCGCGGCACCGACCGCGCCACCGCGCTCCAGGACCTCACCCGCCGCAACGCCGAAGTCCTCGACCTGGTCAAGAGCTACGGCGAAGCCGTCGAAAAGCTCGCCACCGGCGCCTTCACCGTCACGCCCCAACTCACCCACAAAGGCCGCGGCGAACGCGTACGCGCCTACCACGGCAACGTCCACCTCACCGCCACCCTCACCGACTTCACCGCACTCGGCGAACTCGCCACCCGCCTCGCCGACCTCGACCTCACCTGCGTCGACGGCCCCTGGTGGGACCTGCGCCCCGACTCGCCCGCCCACCGCGAGGCCCGCCAGCAGGCCGTACGCGAAGCCGTGCAGCGCGCCCGTGAGTACGCCGAAGCGCTCGGCGCCCGACTCGACGCGCTCGTCGAACTCGCGGACATCGGCGCCGAGAACGCTGCCCCGGTGGGCAACCCCATGCTCCGCTCCCGCGCCGCCTACGGAGGCGCCGCACACGAGGAGACCGCCCCCGCGCTCGACCTCGAACCCCAGCAGCAGACCGTGTACGCACACGTCAACGCGCGCTTCACGATGACCCGGCCCGTGCTGTGAGGTGACGCGGCCCGCGGTCGGGCGCCCGATGCCGCTCGCCGCCGGGTGGGTGCGTACTGAGCCGCCTGGGGCGTGCGTACACACAGGGGGCGGGCGGATGCGCGTACGAGCGCATGTGCAAGCCTCGAAAGCTGCTCATAGGAGCGGCCACTCGCACATCCAATACTTGTCAAGGGCCTTTCACCACACCGTCGTTGGGCAGTCACTTCTCCACAGCTCTCTACCCATCGGTAAGTCATAGGGTCGACGGCATGCGCCGAGCAAAGATCGTCTGCACCCTGGGACCCGCCACAGATTCGTACGAGCAGATCAAGGCACTCGTCGAAGCCGGAATGGACGTGGCCCGCTTCAACCTCAGCCACGGCACCTACGCCGACCACGAGGCGCGTTACGAGCGGGTCCGCAAGGCATCCGACGAGACCGGCCGCAGCGTCGGCGTGCTCGCCGACCTTCAAGGTCCGAAGATTCGCCTCGGCCGATTCCGAGAAGGCCCCGTCCTTCTCGAACGCGGCGACGAGTTCACCATCACCGTCGAACCGGACACCGAAGGCGACCGCCACGTCTGCGGCACCACCTACGGAGGACTCGCCGCCGACGTCACCACCGGCGAACGCATCCTCGTCGACGACGGCAAGGTCACCCTCGAAGTCATCGGCGTCGACGGCCCCAAGGTCCGCACCCGCGTCATCGAAGGCGGCATGGTCTCCGACCACAAGGGCCTCAACCTGCCCGGCGTCGCCGTCTCCGTCCCCGCCCTCTCCGAAAAGGACCAGGACGACCTCCGCTGGGCGCTGCGCACCGGTGCCGACGTCATCGCGCTCTCCTTCGTACGCAGCGGCCGCGACATCGAGGACGTCCACCGCATCATGCGCGAGGAAGGCCGCCGGCTGCCGGTCATCGCCAAGGTCGAGAAGCCGCAGGCGGTCGACAACATCGACGACATCGTCGCCGCGTTCGACGGCATCATGGTCGCCCGCGGTGACCTCGGCGTCGAAATGCCGCTCGAAACGGTCCCGATCGTTCAGAAGCGCGCGGTCAAGCTCGCCAAGCGCAACGCCAAGCCGGTCATCGTCGCCACACAGATGCTCGACTCGATGATCGACAACTCCCGGCCGACACGCGCCGAAGCATCCGACGTCGCGAACGCCGTCATCGACGGCACGGACGCGGTGATGCTCTCCGGCGAGACGTCCGTGGGCAAGTACCCCACCGAGACCGTCCGGACGATGAGCCGCATCGTCGAGGCCGCCGAGGAGGACATCCTCGCCAAGGGACTGCCGCCGCTCACCGAGACCAGCAAGCCCCGCACGCAGGGCGGCGCGGTCGCGCGTGCCGCCGCCGAGATGGGCGACTTCCTCGGCGCGAAGTTCCTCGTGGCCTTCACGCAGTCCGGCGACACGGTCCGCCGGCTCTCCCGGTACCGCTCGCCGATCCCGCTCCTCGCCTTCACGCCGGAGCCGGCCACGCGCTCTCAGCTGAACCTCACCTGGGGCGTCGAGACGTTCCTCGGCCCGACCGTCGACTCCACGGACGAGATGGTCGCCCAGGTCGACGAGCAGCTCCTCCGCATCGGCCGCTGCCAGCGCGGCGACGTCGTCATCATCACGGCCGGCTCCCCGCCCGGCGTACCCGGCTCGACGAACCTGGTCCGCGTGCACCACATCGGCGAGGACGATTCGCCGGAGCAGCCGCGCTAGTACTTCGGCCCGACGTGGGCGTCCATCAGCGCGACGGACGCCCGTCGGGCGACGGAGACGTTGAACGGATCGGACCCACGCGCGAGGATCGACCACTCGACGCCCACCTTGGCGAGCGTGTCCGTGAAGAGCTTCCTGATGTCGTCGGACTTGTTGGTGAAGAAGTACCGCGGGTACTCGTAGCGTTTCCGCTCGCCGCCGACCATCCGGGTCGTCCAGTTGGTGATCCGGCACCCGTCGGAGTGGATCAGCCCGCGTATGAACTCCCAGGGGTACGCGTCGACAATCTCTTGCTGCCAGCGTTCGAGGGCGATGCGCCGCTCGTGCTTCTTGCCGGGGCCGTGCTGGGGAAAGAGGCACCACAGGTGCTTCGAGTAGACCTTCACGTTTCGACAGCCGGTTCGGCGGACGCGGCAGACGGAGTTGTCGGGGAACACGGCGCGCATGGCGGCCTCGCACTGGTCCATGAGTCCGGGCCAGCTCTCGTCGCAAGCGATCATGAGGCTGGGGACTCGGTGCTGCGAGTACTGGATGATGTGCCCGTCGCCGAGGTATAGGCCCAGCAGATACGCGTACGCCTGCGTGTCGAGATGCCCGTCGCAACGCGGGCATTGCGGCTGGCGGCGGCCTGGAGATTCACCGCGTTTGGCTCGGTCCATGTGCAGCCAGTAGCCGACGGTGCCGAGTGGGACGTTGAGATCGCGGGCCACATCCGCGTTCTTGCGGCCGGATCGTAGGAGGGCGAGTGCCTGGTGACGGACGTCAGAACCGTGAAACTGCATGCGATCACTCTGAGTGACCCATGCAGGTCGCGAGGGGATCTACCGGAGATTCATGCGAAGGTGATCGTCCGCTTTGTGTTCTGGGTGCCCGGTGTGGGATTCGAACCCACATGCCCTAAGGCACGGCTGTTTGAGAGCCGCGTGTCTGACCAGTTCCACCAACCGGGCGGGCAGCATCAGACACCCTACCGTGTGCGTGCCGCAGCCTGCCGCTAGGTAGGCTGCATACGCACCACCTGCCTGGAACGAGGAGTCCCGTGAGCGCCGCCGAGCCCGAGCAGCCCGTCGCCGACGAGCAGTCGCACGTCCCGCCGCAGACCACCCGCGTCGTCATCGCCGAGGACGAGGCGCTCATCCGTCTGGATCTCAAAGAGATGCTGGAGGAGGAGGGCTACACGGTCGTCGGCGAGGCCGGTGACGGCGCGAAGGCCGTGGAGCTGGCCCGTGAGCACCGCCCCGACCTGGTGATCCTCGATGTGAAGATGCCCGTCCTCGACGGCATCTCCGCGGCCGAGCAGATCGCCGAGGAGAGCATCGCCCCGGTACTGATGCTGACCGCGTTCTCCCAGCGTGAGCTGGTCGAGCGGGCGCGGGACGCCGGTGCCATGGCGTACCTGGTCAAGCCGTTCTCCAAGAGCGACGTCGTGCCGGCGATCGAGATGGCCGTGAGCCGGTTCACGGAGCTGCGGACGCTGGAGAAGGAGGTCGCGGACCTCACGCAGCGCCTGGAGACGCGCAAGCTGGTCGACCGGGCGAAGAGCATTCTGCAGACGCAGTACGGGCTGACCGAGCCCGCCGCCTTCCGCTGGATCCAGAAGACGTCGATGGATCGCCGGCTCTCGATGCAGCAGGTCGCCGAGGCGGTCATCGAGGACGCCGAGGAGAAGAAGCAGAAGGAGAAGGAGCAGAAGGAGCAGCCCTCCGAGTAGTCGTTCGCCCGTCCCGGCGCCGAGTGGCGGGCCGGGGCAGCGACAGGAGGCTGTGCCGAGGGCCGCACCGTGATGACGGTGCGGCCCTTCGCATTGCCCGTATGCGCGGCGGCGCGTCGGCGGCGCGTCGGCGGGCGTGTGCGTACGGCTGCCAGTCCGCTCCCAGATACGCCTTGCGGATGCGTACGGCTGTCAGTCCTCGCCCAGGTACGCCTTGCGGACCGACTCGTCGTGGAGGAGGTCCTGGCCGGTGCCGGAGAGAACGATCCTGCCGATCTCCATGACGTGGCCGTGATCGGCGAGGGACAGCGCGGCCTGGGCGTTCTGTTCGACGAGGAGGATCGTCGTGCCCTCGGAGCGCAGCTCGCGGATGGTCTCCATGATCTTCTGCATCATGATCGGAGAGAGGCCCATGGAGGGTTCGTCGAGCATGAGCAGTTTGGGGCGGGACATCAGGGCGCGGCCCATGGCGAGCATTTGCTGTTCGCCGCCGGAGAGGGTGCCGGAGGCTTGTTTGCGGCGTTCGCCGAGGATGGGGAAGAGCTCGTAGATCCGTTGGATGTCGCGTTCGATGCCGGTGCCGTCTTTGCGGAGGAAGGCGCCGAGCTGGAGGTTTTCGGCGATGGTGAGGCGGGGGAAGAGGCGGCGGCCTTCGGGGGAGTGGGCGAGGCCGCGTTCGACGATCTTGTGGGCGGCGACGCCGTTGAGCGGCTCGCCGTCGAAGGTGATCTTTCCGGCGAGTGGTTTGAGGAGGCCGGAGAGGGTGCGCAGGGTGGTGGTCTTGCCGGCGCCGTTGGTGCCGATGAGGGTGACGACCTGGCCGGCTTCGACGGTGAAGGCGATGCCTTTGACGGCTTCGATTTTGCCGTAGGCGACGCGGAGGTCCTCGACTTCGAGCAGGGCGGTCATCGCGCGTCTCCGTTCGGGGTGTCCTCGTCGGGCGCGGTGGTGGTGTCGGGCGCTGCGGTGGTACCGGGGGCCGCGGTCGTGCCGGTACCGGGAGCGGCGGCGTGTGCTTCCGCCGCGTGCACTTCGGCGGCTTCCTCGTCGCCGGGTGCGCCTTCGAAGGGCGTACCGAGGTAGGCGGCGACCACGCGTTCGTCGGCCTGGACGACTTCCGCGGTGCCTTCGATGAGTTTTTCGCCCTGGACGAGGACGGCGACGCGGTCGCAGAGGTTGAAGATGAAGCGCATGTCGTGCTCGATGACGAGGACGGCGGTGCCTTGGTCGCGGATGGCGAGGACGAGGTTCTGGGTGGCGCGGGTCTCTTGGGGGTTCATGCCGGCGGTGGGTTCGTCCAGGAGGAGGAGGCCGGGTTCGCTGGCGAGGGCGCGGGCGATTTCGAGCTTGCGTTGTTCGCCGTAGGGGAGGTTGCGGGCGAGGTGGTCGCGTTTGGCGGCCAGGCCGGTGAATTCGAGGAGTTCCATGGCGCGGGCCTCGCTGCCGCGTTCGGCTTTTTTGAAGCCGGGGCCGCGGAGGAGGGCGGACCAGAGGCCTTCTTTGGTGCGGGTGTGGCGGCCGACGAGGACGTTTTCCAGGACGGTCATGTTGGCGAAGAGGCGGATGTTCTGGAAGGTGCGGGCGACTCCGGTCTGGGTGACGAGGTGGGGTTTGTGGGAGAGGCGGGTGCCCTTGTAGCTGACGGTGCCTTCGGTGGGGGTGTAGAGGCCGGTGAGGCAGTTGAAGAAGGTGGTTTTGCCGGCGCCGTTGGGGCCGATGAGGCCGACGATCTCGCCGGGGGCGACGGTGAGGTCGACGCCGCGTACGGCGGTGAGTCCGCCGAAGCGCATGGTGACGCCGGCGGCTTCGAGGACGGCGCCGTTGCCGGTGGTGACGGTCGCGGGTGTGGTCATGGTGTCCTCACGCCCCTGCCTTCGTGGCGCCGGTGGTGTCGTCGCTGAGGCGCTGTTCGGGTACGTCCGGTACGTCGAGCTGGCCGGTCTCGTGGAATTCGAGCTGCTTGCGGCGGTCGGGGATGAGTCCTTCGGGGCGGTAGCGCATGAGGAGGACGAGGGCGAGGCCGAAGAGGAAGAGCTGGTAGTCCTGCAGGAAGTCCAGCTTGGCGGGGATGAGGAAGAGGAGTGCCGCGCCGACGAGGGGTCCGCTGAGGGTGCCCATGCCGCCGAGGATGACGGCGGCGAGGAGGAAGGCGGAGTTGGGCGGCTGGGGTCCGGCGAACTGGAACTGCTCGGGTGTGGCGGTCGTTACTACGTGTGCATGGACGGTTCCGGCGAGTCCCGCCAGGGCGGCGCCGAGGGCGAAGGCGAGGAGGCGCAGGCGGAAGGAGTTGATGCCCATGGCGACGGCGGCGGTCTCGTCCTCGCGGATGGCGATCCAGGCGCGGCCGATGCGGGAGGCGGCGGCCCGGCGGAAGACGAGGACGACGAAGGCCGTCACGAGGATCATGAGGAGGTAGTAGTTGCCGTAGGTGGCGATGGGGATGCCGAGGAGGGTGTGGGGTTCGCCGAAGTTGAAGCCGAAGATTTCCAGGTTGGGGATGTTGGGGATGCCCATGGCGCCGTTGGTGACGTCGGGTCCTGTGGTGCCGTTGAGGTTGAGCATGGCGATGCGGAAGATCTCACCGAAGCCGAGGGTGACGATGGCGAGGTAGTCGCCGCGCAGTCGCAGGGTGGGGGCGCCGATGAGGACGCCGAAGACGAGTGAGGCTGCGGCTCCGGTGAGGAGGGCTGCCCAGAAGGGGAGTTGGATGCCGAGGGCGGATTCGGGGGAGCCGGAGACGAGGGCCGCGGCGTAGGCGCCGACGCCGAGGAAGGCGACGTAGCCGAGGTCGAGCAGGCCGGCGAGGCCGACGACGACGTTGAGGCCCAGAGCGACGGTGGCGAAGATCAGGATGTTGGCGCCGATGATCGTGTACTCGTCGGTGTCCTGGGTGAAGGGGAAGGCGGCCGCGGCGAGGAAGGCGGCGACGAGTGCGACGCCGCGGTGCCGGTGGGTGAGTGCGGTGAGGCGGTTGATCAGGCCCGCGCGGTGGACGGCGGCGATGGCGAGTGCGACGAAGAGGAGGTAGCCGACGAAGGGGGGTCCGTCCTCGGCGTCGATGCCGTAGGTGAAGGCGTAGAGGCCGATGCCGAAGGCGACGGCGATGAGGAGGATCTCGGCCCAGGCGGGGAGCTGCTTGGCGGGCCGGGGGGTGGGGACGGCGGCGCAGCTGTTGGTGAAGCGTTGCCATGGGCCGTGCGGGGGTGTGTCGGGGGTGTGGTCGGCGGGGAGGCCGAGGGCGCCGGCGAGGGCGATCAGTGAGGCGATGCCGGCGAGGAAGCCGCCGGGTTCGAGGTTGACCAGGCCGCCGAGTTGTACGGCGATGGCGGCGAGGGTGAACCAGGTCGCGGCGAAGGTGCCGAGGGCGGCGAGGAGAGCGGGTGCGTTGCGGCCGCCGGGGGTGAGGACGGTCAGGCCGCGTACGCCGAGGCCGGCCAGGGTGAAGGCGAGGGTGAGGACGGCTCCGGTGAGGGTGATGAGCTGGAGTCCGGCGGGGGAGCCGTAGTAGGTGAGGTCGCCGGGGAATTCGCTGCTCCAGGTCCAGGACAGGGCGGTGGAGGCGGCGGTGGCCAGGGCGCCGGCGGCGGTGATGACGCGGGCGGCGCGTGCGGGGAGGGGGAGGAGTCCGGGGGTGGTTGCGGGGGTGTCGGCGGCGGCCGGGTTCGTGGTGGGTGCGGTGGTCATCGCTATCACGCCCGATCCGCGACGCGTTCGCCCAGTAGGCCCTGTGGTCGCAGGAGGAGTACGAGGATGAGGAGGACGAAGGCCCAGACGTCTTTCCAGGCTCCGCCGCCGAATTGGGTCATGCCGGGGATGTCTTCGACGTAGGCGGTGGCGAGGGCTTCGGCGATGCCGAGGACGACGCCGCCGAGCATGGCGCCGTAGATGTTGCCGATGCCGCCGAGTACGGCCGCGGTGAAGGCTTTGAGTCCCATGATGAAGCCCATGCGGAACTGGACCTCGCCGGTGCGCAGTCCGTAGGCGACGGCGGCGACGCCGGCGAAGGCGGCGCCGATGGCGAAGGCGAGGACGATGATGCGGTCGGTGTTGATGCCCATGAGCTGGGCGGTGTCGCGGTCCTGGGCGGTGGCCTGCATGGCGCGGCCGCTGCGGGTCTTGGAGACGAAGAAGCCGAGGGCGATCATGCAGACGGGGGCGGCGATGAGGACGAAGAGGTCGCCGCGCTGGACGGTGGCGCCGAGGACGTCGAAGGCGTCGCCCTTGAACTGGGGGAAGACGCGGGCTTTCTTGGCGTCGGGGTACCACTTCCAGACGGCCTGCTGGAGTGCGATGGACAGGCCGATGGCGGTGATGAGGGGGGCGAGGCGGGGTGCGCCGCGCAGGGGGCGGTAGGCGAAGCGTTCGGCGGCCACACCGACGAGCACGGAGACGGCGATGCCGCCGATGAGCATGAGGGGGAGGGCCGCCATGAGGGACATGCCGGGCGGGAGGGCGAGGTAGACGGAGAGCGCGCCGAAGCCGCCGACCATGAAGATCTCGCCGTGGGCGAAGTTGATGAGCTGGACGATGCCGTAGACCATCGTGTAGCCGATCGCGATGAGTCCGTACATCGCGCCGAGGATGAGTCCGTTGGCCAGCTGTTGCGGCAGTTCGTTCACCGCAGGGCCTCCGTGGGGTGTGGAAGGTGCCGGTGTGCCGGGCAGGCGGGGAGTGTGCCGGTGTGCCGCGGGCCGCGCCAGGTGGGGGTGGGGTGCTGGCGCGGCCGGTGTACGGGTGGGTGGTGCCGGGTCAGCTCTTGTCGAACTTCTCGAACTCGGCGCTGAAGCGTGCCTTCCACTGCTTCTTGTCGACCTGGTAGGCCGTGATCATGGTGTTGGTGGTGTCGCCGTATTTGTCGAAGGAGACCTTGCCGGTGACGCCGTCGAAGGAGACCTTGTTCATGGCGTCGACGACCTTCTTGCGGGCGTCGTCGGGGAGCTTGCCGCCGTTGTCGGCGACGACCTGCTTGACGGCCTGGACGAGGGCCCAGGTGGCGTCGTAGGTGGAGCCGCCGTACGCCTCGTAGCGGTCCTTGTAGCCGGCGGCCTTGTAGTCCGCGATGAACTTCTTGGCGGAGGGCAGCTGCTCGACGGGCTTGCCGACGGAGGAGGCGTAGTCGCCCTGTGCCTTCTTGTTCAGTTCGATGTAGTCGGCGCTGTACATGCCGTCGCCGCCCATCAGGGGGACGTTGAGGCCGCCGTCCTTGAGCTGCTGGCTGAGCGGGCCGGAGGCGGGGTATTCGCCGCCGTAGAAGACCAGGTCGGGGTTGGCGCCCTTGGCCTTGGCGGCGACGGCCTTGAAGTCACGGTCGTCGGGGCTGACGTGCTCGGTCCCGACGATCTTGCCGCCGAGCTTGGTGAACTGGTCCTTGAAGGAGGAGGCGAGGCCGACGCCGTAGGTCTTCTGGTCGTCGATGACGTAGGCGGTCTTGGCCTTCATCTTCTCGAAGGCGTACTGGCCGTCGAACGCGCCCTGGACCTCGTCGGTGGTGGCGGTGCGGAAGTAGGTGGTGAACTGCCGCTTGCGGTCGTTCTTCTTCCAGTTCTTGCCCTGGGTGAGGTCGGGCGTGGTGTTGGCCGGGGAGATGAGGGTGACGCCGTTGGACTGCGCGACCTGCTGCATGGACTGGGCGACGCCGGAGTTCAGCGGGCCGACGATGCCGAGTACTTCCTTGTCGCCGGCGAGCTTGGTGGCGTTCTGCTGGCCGGCGTTGGGCAGCGCCTTGTCGTCGAGGGGGCGCAGTTCGAAGGTGACGCCGTCGACCTCGTTCTGTTTGTTGGCGTTCTTCACGGCGAGGTCGGCGGAGTTCTTGATGCCCTGGCCCAGGGCGGAGAGTTCGCCGGTGAGCGGGGCGTCGAGGCCGATGACGACGGTGGCCTTGGAGCCGTCGCCGCTCTTGTCTTCGCCGCGGGAGCCGCACGCGGAGAGCGTGAGGGCGCCGGCGGCTGCCGCGGTGGTGAGAATCAGCAAGGAACGGTGACGCACGATCAGTCCTTTCCCCTGGCGCGGTCACGCAGTGGCGCGACCGTTCGCGCGCCGGGCTGTAAGGGGTGGTACAGGCCGTGCTGGTACAGCGCGCCCGGCGGCGCGGTGACTGGCGGTGATGGTAGAGCGGTCCAGTTCACCGGGGCATCGGCGTCGACGAGGATGTGACGCTCTTGTTATGACCTGCGATGAGCGTTTCGTACTGATGGTCCTTACCGCTGGTGCGTGTGCGCCAGGCGGAGCGCGAACTTGCACTTCTACGAGGGGATTTGCCGCGCGACGCGGTCGGGGCGTCCGGAATGCGGTGCGGGCGGCGGTACGGGAGCGGCGCCGCCGCGGCGCGGGAGGCGTGCGGCAGAGGCGCATTACGTGTGTCACGCAGCGTTAGGGCGGTGGGAGACGGCGGCTCCGGTACGGCCGCGGGCGGGCGGCAGCGAGGGCGGCGGCGTGCCCGGACAGTGCGGGGGAAAAGCGCGCGGCGGGGGAGGCCCCGTGAGCTCTCCCCGCAGGGAGACCCCCACCACCCCCCCGGGGACAAACCCCTCCCCAACCACCCACCACCCCCCCCCCCCCCCCCCCCCCCCCCCCCCCCCCCCCCCCCCCCCCCCCCCCCCCCAAGACCGCCTGGGGGCCGAACTGCCAGGTCAGGAGGGTTGGGCCGGGGATTCGGCGTCGCGCAGCAGGCAGGTCAGACGGGCGCTGCAGACGCGCTTGCCCTGCTCGTCGGTGATGGCGATCTCGTACGTCGCGGTGGAGCGGCCGCGGTGCACGGGGGTGGCGACGCCGGTGACCAGGCCGGTGCGTACGCCGCGGTGGTGGGTGCAGTTCAGGTCGACGCCGACGGCGAGCTTGCCGGGGCCGCCGTGGAGCATGGCGCCGACCGAGCCGAGGGTCTCGGCGAGGACGGCGGAGGCGCCGCCGTGCAGCAGGCCGTAGGGCTGGGTGTTGCCCTCGACGGGCATGGTGCCGACGACCCGCTCCGGGGCGGCCTCCACGACCTGGACGCTCATCCGCGTGCCGAGGTGGCCGGCGGAGAACAGGGCGGGCAGGTCCAGGCCCTGCCCGGCCCACTGGTCGAGGACTTCCTGAGGGAAGGCGGTCGTGGTCTGCTCGCCCATGGCGTACGGCTCCGTTCGCTTGCGCTGCTCGTCGTGGTCGCTGTTCGTCGGGGTGTCCGGGGGAGGTGGCCGTACGCGTACGGGGCCGGCCCGGACCGTGGGACGGTCGAGGCGGGGCGTCGTGCCGCCCTCAGGCTACTGAGCGCGCGCTCAGTTCGGGGGTGCCGGGGCTGTGCGGCTCGTCACGGGGAGGGAGCGGTGCGGGGCACGGTCGGCCGGCCGCGCGCCGCCCGGCGCCGACCCGCGTCGGGCCGCCCCGCCCCGCGTCGGGCCGGGCCGGTGCGGGCCGGTCAGGTGCGGTCCGGTGCGGGTCCGGTCCGGTGCTGGCCCGCACCGGCCCGGCGGCCGTGTATGCGAGGCGGGTCAGAGGCCGGCCGGCTCCAGCCTGACGACCACGGACTTCGAGGCGGGGGTGTTGCTGGTGTCCGCGGTGTGGTCCAGGGGGACCAGGACATTGGTCTCCGGGTAGTACGCGGCGGCGCAGCCGCGCGCCGTCGGGTAGTGCACGACTCGGAAGCCGGGGGCGCGGCGCTCGCTGCCGTCGGTCCACTCGCTGACGAGGTCGGTGTAGGCACCGTCGGCGAGCCCGAGGGCGCGGGCGTCCTCGGGATTGACCAGGACCACCCGGCGGCCGTTCTTGATGCCGCGGTAACGGTCGTCCAGGCCGTAGATCGTGGTGTTGTACTGGTCGTGCGAGCGCAGCGTCTGCAGGAGCAGCCGGCCTTCGGGGGCGGCGGGGAACTCCACCGGCGCCGCGGTGAAGTTGGCCTTGCCAGTGGCGGTGGGGAAGCGGCGGTCATCGCGCGGGGCGTGCGGCAGGGCGAAGCCGTCCGGGCTCGCGACGCGGGCGTTGAAGTCCTCGAAGCCGGGGATGACGCGTGCGATGCGGTCGCGGATCGTGGCGTAGTCCTTCTCGAACTCCTCCCACGGTATGCGGCTGTCCGTGCCGAGGACCCGGCGGGCGAGGCGGCACACGATGGCCGGCTCGGACAGCAGGTGCGGGCTCGCAGGCTCCAGGCGGCCGCGGGAGGCGTGCACCATGCCCATGGAGTCCTCGACGGTGACGAACTGCTCGCCGCCGCCCTGGAGGTCCCTCTCGGTGCGGCCGAGGGTGGGCAGGATCAGCGCGCGGGCGCCGGTGACGGCGTGCGAGCGGTTGAGCTTGGTGGAGACGTGGACGGTGAGGTTCGCCCGGCGCACGGCGGCTTCGGTGACCTCGGTGTCGGGGGTGGCGGAGACGAAGTTGCCGCCCATGGCGAAGAAGACCTTGGCCTGCCCGTCGCGCAGCGCACGAATGGCCCGTACGACGTCGTAACCGTGCTCGCGGGGCGGCGCGAAGCCGAACTCCTTCTCCAAGGCGTCCAGGAAGTCGGGCGCGGGGCGCTCGAAGATGCCCATCGTGCGGTCGCCCTGGACGTTGCTGTGGCCGCGTACGGGGCAGACGCCGGCGCCGGGGCGGCCGATGTTGCCACGCAGCAGCAGGAAGTTGACGACTTCCCGGATGGTGGGGACGGAGTGCTTGTGCTGGGTGAGGCCCATCGCCCAGCACACGATCGTCCGCTTCGAGGCGAGGACCATGCGCAGCGCTTCGTCGATCTCGGCGCGGGTCAGACCCGTGGCCCGCAGGGTCTCGTCCCAGTCCAGGCCGTCGCCCGCGGCGGCGGCGAACTCCTCGAAGCCGTGGGTGTGCTCCCGGATGAAGTCCTCGTCGAGGGCGCCGTCGGTCTGGAGGAGGAGGTGGTTGAGCGCCCGGAAGAGGGCCTGGTCGCCGCCGAGCCGGATCTGCAGGAAGAGGTCGGTGAGGGAGGTGCCGCCGCCGGCCAGGCCGCGCGGGGTCTGGGGGTTCTTGAACCGCTCCAGGCCGGCTTCGGGCAGCGGATTGACCGAAATGATCTTCGCGCCGTTGGCCTTGGCCTTCTCCAGGGCGCTGAGCTGGCGGGGGTGGTTCGTACCCGGGTTCTGACCGGCGACGATGATCAGGTCGGCCTTGTACAGATCCTTCAGGGAGACGCTGCCCTTGCCGATGCCGATGGTCTCGGTGAGGGCCGAGCCGGAGGACTCGTGGCACATGTTCGAGCAGTCGGGGAGGTTGTTCGTGCCGTACTCGCGGGCGAAGAGCTGGTACAGGAACGCGGCCTCGTTGCTCGTGCGCCCGGAGGTGTAGAAGACGGCCTCGTCGGGAGAGGAGAGGCCGGTCAGCTCCTCGGCGATGAGGTCGAAGGCGCGCTCCCACGGCACAGGGGTGTAGTGGGTGGCGCCCTCGGCGAGGTACATGGGCTGGGTGAGGCGGCCCTGCTGGCCGAGCCAGTAGCCGCTGCGGCCCGCGAGGTCGGCGACGGAGTGGGCGGCGAAGAAGTCGGGCGTGACGCGCCGCAGGGTGGCTTCCTCGGCGACGGCCTTGGCGCCGTTCTCGCAGAACTCCGCCGCGTGCCGGTGGTCCGGGTCGGGCCAGGCGCAGCCGGGGCAGTCGAAGCCTTCCTTCTGATTCACCCGCAGCAGCGTCAGCGCCGTGCGCTTCACACCCATCTGCTGTTGGGAGATCCGCAAGGCGTTGGTGATGGCGGGCAGGCCGACGGCCGAGTGCTTCGGGCCGCTGACCTCGGGCGCGTCCTGTACCGGGTCCGACTCGGGTGCTTTGCCTGCCATGGCGGTCTCCCTGGGTGCCGATTCTGCTGAGCTGCCGTGCGCGAGCAGCCGTTCTGTATATCACCATTCAGGCATCAGGATCATGCATGGAACAAGTCATGCACGCTCCTTCCGCCGTGGTCGATCCTGCCACGCGCCACCGACCGTCGGCCGGTCGTCCACAGGGTGTGATGGTGAGGGTGATGCCGTTGTCCACAGGCACGCGCCGGGAGCGGCCGGGGCGGCCGCCGCGGCAGGGATTGTCAGTGGGGCGTGGCAGGATCGGGGGCGTGGCAGCAAAGGCAGCGAAGAAGAGCGAATCGACCGGCAGCGAGACCGCGGGGGGAGGGCGTCCCCGGCTGCTCCTGATGGACGGGCACTCCATGGCGTACCGGGCGTTCTTCGCCCTGCCCGCGGAGAATTTCACCACCGCCACGGGGCAACCGACGAATGCCGTGTACGGCTTCGCCTCGATGCTCGCGAACACCCTGCGCGACGAGGCGCCCACCCACTTCGCGGTGGCCTTCGACGTCTCGCGCAAGACCTGGCGCTCGGAGGAGTTCCCCGACTACAAGGCCAATCGCTCCAAGACCCCCGACGAGTTCAAGGGGCAGGTGGAGCTGATCGGCGAGCTGCTGGACGCCATGCACGTGAAGCGGTTCGCGACGGACGGCTTCGAGGCGGACGACATCATCGCCACGCTCGCCACGCAGGCCACGGAGCAGGGCTTCGAGGTGTCCATCGTCACGGGTGACCGCGATGCCTTCCAGCTGGTCAGCGACGACGTCACGGTGCTCTACCCCACCAAGGGCGTCTCGGAGCTGACCCGCTTCACCCCGGAGAAGGTGTTCGAGAAGTACGGCCTGACCCCCGCCCAGTATCCGGACTACGCCGCGCTGCGCGGCGACCCGTCGGACAACCTGCCGGGCATCCCCGGTGTCGGCGAGAAGACCGCCGCGAAGTGGATCAACCAGTTCGGTTCGTTCCAGGAGCTGTGTGAGCGGGCCGAGGAGGTCAAGGGCAAGGCCGGGCAGAACTTCCGCGACCACCTGGACGCCGTGAAGCTCAACCGCCGGCTGACCGAGATGGTCCGTGACGTGGAGCTGCCCTGCGGCCCCGCCGAGCTGATCCGCGAGGGCTACGACCGGCAGACCCTCACGGTGTTCCTGGAGGCGCTGGAGATCCGTAACCAGGGCCTGCGCGACCGCCTGCTGGCCGTCGACCCCGGAGGGGAGGAGTCGGCCACCGTCGAGCCGCTGCCGGGCGTCGAGATCGACGGCCTCGTCGCGGGCGCCGGGCAGCTCGCCCCCTGGCTCGCCGAGCACGGCAGTGCCCTCCTCGGTGTCGCCACGGTCGACTCCTGGAAGCTGGGCAGCGGCTCGGTCGCCGAGGTCGCCCTGGCCACCGCCGCGGGACCCGCCGTCTGGTTCGACCCGACGCAGCTGGACGAGGCCGACGACCGGGCGTTCGCCGCCTGGATCGCGGACCCCGCGCGCCCGAAGGTGATGCACAACGCCAAGGGCCTGATGCGGATCTTCCCCGAGCACGGCTGGGCGATCGACGGCGTCACCATGGACACCGCCCTCGCCGCCTACCTGGTCAAGCCCGGCCGGCGCTCCTTCGCGCTGGACGCGCTCTCCGTGGAGTACCTCGGCCGCGACCTGGCGCCCGCCGCGGCCGGCGACGGCCAGCTGGCCTTCGGTGCCGACGAGCAGGCCGAGGCCGAGGCCCTGATGGCCAAGGCCCGTACGGTGCTCGACCTCGGGGCCGCCTTCGAGACGCGCCTGGAGGAGGTCGGCGCCGCCGATCTGCTGCGCGACATCGAGCTGCCCACCAGCGCGCTGCTGGCCCGCATGGAGCGCTCCGGCATCGCCGCCGACCGCGGCTGGCTGGAGCGCATCGAGCAGCAGTTCGCCGCCGCCGTCCAGCAGGCCGTCACCGAGGCGCACGCCGCCGCGGGACACGAGTTCAACCTCGGCTCGCCCAAGCAGCTCCAGGAAGTCCTCTTCAACGAACTGGGCCTGCCCAAGACCAAGAAGACCAAGACCGGCTTCACCACCGACGCGGACGCCCTCGCCTGGCTCGCGGCGCAGACCGACAACGAACTGCCCGTGATCATGCTGCGCCACCGTGAGCAGGCCAAGCTGCGCACGACGGTCGAGGGCCTGATCAAGACCATCGCCGCGGACGGCCGCATCCACACCACCTTCAACCAGACGGTGGCCGCGACCGGCCGGCTCTCCTCCACCGACCCCAACCTGCAGAACATCCCCGTCCGCACGGACGAGGGCCGCGCCATCCGCCGCGGCTTCGTGGTCGGCGAGGGCTATCAGACGCTGCTGACCGCGGACTACAGCCAGATCGAGCTGCGCGTGATGGCGCACCTCTCCGAGGACGAGGGCCTCATCGAGGCGTTCACCTCCGGTGAGGACCTGCACACCACGGTGGCCTCGCACGTCTTCTCGGTGCCCAAGACCGAGGTCGACCCCGAGATGCGCCGCAAGATCAAGGCGATGTCGTACGGGCTGGCGTACGGCCTGTCGGCGTTCGGCCTGTCCCAGCAGCTGGGCATCTCCCCGGACGAGGCCCGCAAGCTCATGGACAACTTCTTCGAGCGCTTCGGCGGCGTGCGGGACTACCTGCAGGAGGTCGTCGACCGGGCCCGCGCCACGGGCTACACCGAGACCATGCTCGGCCGCCGCCGCTATCTGCCCGACCTCAACAGCGACAACCGACAGCGCCGCGAGATGGCCGAGCGGATGGCGCTGAACGCCCCGATCCAGGGCACCGCGGCGGACATCGTCAAGATCGCGATGCTGCGCGTCGGCGAGGCACTGACCGCCGCCGGGCTCACCTCCCGGATGCTGCTCCAGGTCCACGACGAAATCGTGGTCGAGGTGGCGCCCGGCGAGCAGAAGCAGGTCGAGGAGCTGGTACGGCGCGAGATGGCCGGTGCGGTCGAGCTGCGCGCCCCGCTGGACGTCTCCGTCGGTTCGGGCGGGGACTGGGAGTCCGCCGCGCACTGACCCGTGACGAGACGGCCGGGGGCTGAGCAGGGACCTGTTCAGCCCCCGGCCGCGGTCTTTTCCGCCGGGGCGGCGACGCCCCGCGTACGGCGCCGGCGGTCGTTCAGCCGGACCGCCGCCGCCCACACCGGGAGCGCCACGCCCAGCCCGGCGCCCGCACCGAAGAGCGCCGTCGGCACGTGGTCGAACCACGTCGCCGCCCCGCCGTACACCGCATGTGCCCGCAGCACCCGGTGCCAGGCCCCCATCAGTACGCACAGCGTCAGCAGCACGCAGCACAGCAGCCGCGCACGATTGCCGAGCGCGGGCAGCCCTTCGGGGGCGGCGCCGTGCGGCGCCCGATGGAGCGCGGACCACACGAACCACCCGAGGGCCACGAGCGCCACCGCCGACGTGCCGTACTGCACGTACGCGTACACCGGCCACCCGGCGACCGGCTCCCGCAGTACGGGCAGCAGCCGCACACCCCAGCGCCCGGGGTGCGTGAACGCGTCCCACACGATGTGTGTGAGCGCGCCGAGCACCGCCGAGTACCAGAAGCGCAGCGCGAACCGCCCACGGGACAGCTCCCGCCGGTCCGGGCCGCGGACCAGCGCCCCCACCCTGCCCCGCCAGGCTGCCGGCAGCAGCGCGAGCAGCGGATCGCGCAGCAGCAGCCAGCACCCGACCAGCAGCGCTGCGCACAGTGTGTCCACGGTGAGAACACCGGCCGGCGCGTGCGTGAATTCTCCGTACGCCATCGCACCCGGCACGGCCGTGTCCGCGAAGTACGTCAGATCCGGCGCGAAGGACCCGGCGACGAGCGCGGACACCAGCAGCGGCCCGCGCGCCGTACCGTTGCGGCGTATGGCAGGCAGCACCGCCGCGGCATGACTGAGTGTGAACGGCATGGTCCCTCTTCCTGACCGGACCCGACCGTTGGACATGATCGAGTGATCGATTCGAGGCAGTATGCCGGATGTGAGCAGACAGTGATGGCGAGCCGGGAACGGTAGCTGCGGGCGGGGAGTTGTCGTAGTGTCGCGTGCGTTGGAGCGCCGAGAGCGCGACACCGTGCACCCAGCGCGGTGGGTCAACGCGGAGGGGGAGTAGGACACATGGCAGCCAAGTTCGGCCGACGGCTCCGCAAAGGAGCGGCCTCCAGTGTGGTGGTGGCGCTGGCCCTCGCCGCGCTGACCGCCTCCCAGGCGCCCGACGCCGCGGACGCCGCCGGAAGTTCCCGCGAAGCCCCTCGGGGCGACGCCCCCATCGACGGCGACTCCTCGTACTTCACCGACCTGCCCCCGCTCGTCAGCCCGCAGCCACCCGGCAAGCAGCAGGGCGGGGACGGACCCATAGCCACCGGCCCCGCGGAGTCCGGCATACCGGCGACCGTGCTCGCCGCGTACAAGGAGGCCGAGGCGTCCCTCGCCCGGACCCACCCCGGCTGCAATCTCCCCTGGCAACTGCTCGCCGCGATCGGCAAGGTCGAATCCGGACAGGCCCGCGGCGGCGCGGTGGACGAGAACGGCACGACGCTGCGGCCCATCCTCGGCCCCCAGCTCAACGGCAACGGCTTCGCCCGGATCACCGACACCGACCGCGGCCGCTTCGACAACGACACCACGCACGACCGCGCGGTCGGCCCCATGCAGTTCATCCCGTCCACCTGGGCGAGGTGGGGCACGGACGCCAACGGCGACGGCGCGAGCGATCCCAACAACGTCTACGACGCGGCCCTGTCGGCCGGCCGCTACCTGTGCGCGGCCGACCGCGACCTGTCGGTCCAGGCGGACATGAACCGCGCGATCCTCGGCTACAACCACTCCGAGGAGTACCTGCGCACGGTGCTGTCCTGGTACGAGTACTACCGCAAGGGCACGCACGAGGTGCCCGACGGCACCGGCGTCCTGCCGACCGGGCCGCGCGCCGGCGGTTCCGGCGCGGGGACCGGAGGCAGCGGCTCGGACAAGGCCGGTTCCGGGGACGCGTCGAAGGGCTCCGAGGACCGGGACGGCTCCCGGAAGGACACCGAGGCCGGAAAGGGCACCGACGGCACTTCGGGCAAGGGCGGCGGCACCTCGGGCAAGGGCGGCGACGGGACCGAGTCCGGTGGCGGCACGGGTACGGACGGCGGGACGAAGCCCGAGCCGAGCCCCGCGCCCGGTGACAACGGCGGCTCCGGAGACGGTTCGGACTCCGAGGACGGCTCGTCCCCCGGCACGACCCCGGGCGGCACCAACGAGTCGCCCACGCCGACGCCCTCGCCCACCCAGCCCGCGCCCCTCGCCTCCCTCCAGCGCGTGGGGGAGAAGGACGTGAGCGCCACCGCAGGCGACACGTTCGCCGACCGGCTCCAGGTGCGCGCGAAGAACACCGAGGACCGCACGGTCTCCGGCGTGAAGGTCCAGTACGAGATACGCGGAGACGGCGACACCCGCTTCGAGGGCGGCGCCGCCAAGGTCACCGTGGCCACGGACAAGGACGGCATCGCCACCGCACCGGCCCTGGTCGCGGGCGAGAAGGCCGGGACGTACACCGTCCGCGCGACGGCGGTGGGGCGTGCCGTGCCGGCCACCGACTTCACCGCGACCGTCAAGGCCAGGCCGCAGGCCGACGCCCTCGCCCGCACCTCCGACCAGAAGATGCAGGCCGCGGAGGGCGCCTCCTACACCGACGCCATCGAGGTGAAGGCGACCTACCAGGGCAAGGCCGCCGCCGGCGTAGCCGTCACGGCCACGATGATCGCCGGGGACGCCACTGACCCCGCGAAGGCCGAGCAGAACACCGAAGGCCCGTACTTCAAGGACGCCAAGGGCGCGCCCGTACGCACCCTCGCCGGCCTGAAGACCGACGCCGACGGCCTGCTGAAGCTGCCGGAGATCTTCACCGACAACCACCCCGGCACGTACAAGCTCCGGCTCACCACGGCCGGCGGAGCGGTGCTCCTGGTGGACCTCAAGGTCGGCTGACACCCGCACTGATACGCAGTGAAGGGGCGTGACGCGCAGGCGTCGCGCCCCTTCTGTATGCCGGCCCGTGCTTCCTCGTCGGTGCAACGTGTTCTCATCTCCGCCGCCCGTTGCTACGGTGCCCCAGCCCTGACCACCTGAAAGCACGTCAGGTGCGGCGGGGAGTTCCCCAGTCGAACGGGAGGCCCAGCATGCGTGCCCTCACAGCAGCCGCGATCGGGCTGGCCGCCGCCCTCGCCCTGATCTTCACCGTCACGGCCGTCGGCGCCCCCGAAGGGCGGACGTCCCCCGAGCCGCTGCGGACCACCGTCCCCGAGCACCCCTGAGGGAGGCCGCCGTCATGCGCCGTAAGGCCAGCCTCGTCCTGCTCGCTCTCGCCGTCTTCTGCGCGGCCCTGGCCCCGCTGATGCGGTGGTACGCCTTCCCCCGGCTCGCCAAGATCCCGCCGAGCCAGTACCAGGAGATGGTCCTGGAGGCCAAGCCCGCCACCCTCATCGACTACGGCACCATGAAGGCCAAGAAGGTCCCGAAGATCAGCATCGTGCAGACCCTGAAGGGCAACGTCGAGGCCTCCGAAAAGGTCGAACGCACGGCCGGCCGCGACGTCGTCGTCTGGGACGCGCTGTCCTACGTGGCCGGCCCCGACGGCAAGATGGTCTCCGAGATCCCCGAGCGCTACATCTTCGACGCGCACACCCAGGAACCGGTGCACGCGAAGGGCGAGGCGGTCGACGGCGAGCCGGTGCGCCGCGACGGCATCGAGTACAAGTGGCCCTTCCTCACCGAGAAGCGCGACTACAGCTACTTCGACGCCCAGACCCGCACGTCTGCGCCCATCCACTACAAGGGCACCCGCCGCTTCCACGGCCTGGACGTCTACTACTTCGAACAGACCATCCCCTGGACCAAGGTCCCGCTCCCCAAGAAGATGCCGGTCAAAGGCGTCACCCCGGAAGCCGTCGAGAAGATGGGCACCACGCGCTGGTACACCACCAAGCGGATGTTCTGGGTGGAGCCGGTCACCGGAGCGCCCGTCAACGGCGAGGAGATCCACAAGGAGGAACTGCGCGGCGGCGACCTGCTGCCCGGCGGCGGCAAGGTCACCGCGTTCGCCGGACACGTGAAGATGCGTCCCGACTACCTGGACGCCACCGTCGACCTGGTCTCCTCCCAGCGCACGCTCGTCCTGCTGCTCACCAGTTACCTGCCGTGGGACCTCCTGGCCGCGGGCGCCGCGCTCCTGGCCGTGAGCCTGTACTTGGAGGCGCGCGGACGGCGCCCGGGAGGGCGCGCCATGGCCGCCTGAGCGCCCCCAGCGCCTGCCGTCAGCCCTGCCGTCAGCCTTGTCGCGCGCCGTCAGCCCCGTTGCATCCGGGCCTTCGTATGGCGTGTCGGCTCGGCCGTCGCCGGGTCCTCGGGCCACGGGTGCTTCGGGTAGCGGCCGCGCAGCTCCGCCCGCACGGAGCGGTAGCCGTCGCGCCAGAAGGAGGCGAGGTCGGCGGTGACGGCCGCCGGGCGCCCCGCGGGCGACAGCAGATGGACCAGTACGGGCACCCGGCCGCCCGCCACCCGCGGCGACTCCCGCAGCCCGAACATCTCCTGCAGCTTCACCGCCAGCACCGGCTGATCGCCGCCGTACTCCACCCTGATCCGCGAACCACTGGGCACCTCGATGCGCTCCGGAGCCAGCTCGTCGAAGCGCGCGGACTCGCCGCTCGCCCACGGCAGCAGCCGCGACAGCGCCTGGCCCGCGTCGATCCGCGCCAGGTCGGCGCGCCGCCGCGCCCGGCCCAGCTCCGGCTCCAGCCACTCGTCCCGGCGCGCCAGCAGCGCCTCGTCCGCGACGTCCGCCCACGGCGCGCCCAGCTCCCGGTGCAGGAACGCCATGCGCTCCCGGAGCGAGCGCGCACCGTCCGACCAGCGCAGCAACCCGAGCCCTTCCCTGCGCAGCCCGTCCACCAGCGCCTCCCGTACGAGCGCCGGGTCCGCGTCCCGCAGCGGCCGGGACACCAGCTCGATCGCGCCGAGCCGCGCCACGCTCCGCGCGACCACGTCACCGTCCGCCCAGCCGACCTCCTCGGCCGAGGCGAACAACGCCCCCGCCGCCGCCCGCGCGGTCTCCTCGTCGATCACGGCCGCGAGCCGCACCCGCGCGGACGCCGCCGTCACGGGCCGGTCCGCGACCGCCACCGCCAGCCACTCGGCGCTCCGCAGCCGCGACCCGTTCCCGGTCTCGGCCCCCGTCCCCGAAGCCATCACGAAGGAGCCCTCGCCGCGCCGACGGGCCACCCGCTCGGGGAAGGCCAGCGCCGCCACGACCCCGGCCACGGCGTCGTCGCCCTCGCCGCGGGTCGCTGCAGGGGCCTCGCCGGGTGCGTGCGCACGGCTGTCGGGGGCGGTCGCGCTGCCGTCCTGAGCGCCCTTACCTGTCGCGCCGGACAGCGCCGAGGCCAGCCGCCGGGACTCCTGCCGCCACCGGCCGGCGTACGCGTCCCGCCCGCGGCGGGCCGTGCGCCAGGCGTCGGCGAGATCGTCGCCGTACTCGCGCGGCGGCTCCTCACTCAGCAGCGCGACGACCTCGGCGGCCCGCCGCGCGCCGACCTGCGCCGCGCCGTCCAGCAGGGCCCGCGCCAGCCGCGGATGCAGGCCGAGCCGGGCCATCCGTACGCCGCGCTCCGTCGCCCGCCCGGCCGCGTCCACCGCGCCCACCGCGGTCAGCACGTCCCGCGCCGCCGCCATCGCTCCGGCCGGCGGCGCGTCCAGCAGCGCAAGTCCCGCGGCACCCGGATCGCCCCAGCACGCGGCCTGCAACGCGAACGCCGTCAGGTCCGCGACCTTGATCTCCGGGGACGGGAAGCGCGGCAGCCGCCCGTCCTCACCCTCCGACCAGCAGCGGTAGACCACACCGGGCGCCTCGCGTCCCGCGCGGCCGGCCCGCTGCCGCGCCGCCGCCTGCGACGCCCGTACGGTCGTCAGTGCGCTCAGCCCCCGCGCGTGATCCATCCGCGGCTCGCGCGCCAGCCCGCAGTCGACCACCACGCGCACCCCGGGCACGGTCAGGCTCGACTCCGCCACCGACGTCGCCAAGACGATCCGCCGCCGGTCACCCGCACCGGCGAGCACCGCGTCCTGCACGGCGGCCGGCGCCCGGCCGTGCACCTGCAGCACCTCGACCCCGGCAGCGCCCTGATCCGCCAGCTGCCCCGCCACCCGCGCGATCTCGCCCACGCCCGGCAGGAAACACAGCACGTCCCCCTCTCGCTCGCGCACCGCCCGCCGCACCACGGACGCCACATGGGTCAGCAGCGCCGGGTCCACCCGCATCCCGTGCGCCGGACGCACCGGCCGCTCCGGCGGCGCCCACACCGTCTCCACCGGATGCGACACCCCCTGCGCCGCCACCACCGGCGCGTCCCCCATCAGCCGCGACCAGCCCTCCGCGTCCGTCGTCGCCGACGCCGCCACCACCCGCAGCTCCGGCCGCAACGCCTCCCGCACGTCCAGCAGGAACGCCGCCGCCGTGTCCGCGTCGAGATGCCGCTCATGGCACTCGTCCAGTACAACGATCTCCACGCCCGGGAGTTCCTGATCACGCTGGAGCCGCTGGAGCAGGACGCCCGTCGTCACCACCTCCACGACAGTGCGCGCTCCCACCGCACGCTCCCCGCGCACGGTGAACCCCACGCGCTCGCCCACGCGCTCCCCGAGCAGCCACGCCATCCGCCGCGCCGCGGCACGCGCCGCGATCCGCCGCGGCTCCGCGACGATCACCTTGCGTACGGGCGCGCCGTCCTCCGTCAGGCCCGCCAGCACCAGGGGTACGAGGGTCGTCTTGCCGGTCCCCGGAGGCGCGCACAGGACGGCGGTCCCGGCACCCTCCAGCGCCTCCTGGAGTGCGGGCAGCGCGGACCGTACGGGCAGAGCATCGAGTTCATCGCGGCGGATCACCCGCCCAGTCTCTCGCGGGGCCGACGGCGTACCGGAGGCGCTGTGCCGCGGCGCATCAGGGGCTGAGCTTCGGCGTGCCCTGCAAGAGCGGCACGGAACCGCGTACCGGAGGGCCGGCTCCGGTAAGACAGCCCGCCTACGGGTCCCGCCTACGGGTCCCGTCTACCGGTCCCGTCTACCGGTCCCGTCGGCACACGAAGATGGCCGTACCCGGGATCAGCCCGCCCCGAAGGGGCGACCAGCCGCCCCACTCCTGGGTGTTCCACGCCGGCCACTCCGGCTCGACCAGGTCCTCCAGGCGGAAGCCCGCGGCCACCACGTCACGCACCCGGTCGCCCAGGGTGCGGTGGTGCTCCACGTACACCGCGTTGCCCTGCTCGTCCTGCTCCACGTAGGGCACGCGGTCGAAGTAGGACGCCGCGACGGACAGCCCCTCGGGGCCGGGCTCGTCGGGGAAGGCCCAGCGGATCGGGTGCGTCACCGAGAAGACCCACCGGCCACCCGGCCGCAGCACCCGGTGCACCTCACGGAAGACCCGTACCGGATCAGCCACGAACGGCACCGCCCCGTACGCCGAGCACGCGAGATCGAAACTGCCGTCCGCGAACGGGAGCACCCCGGCGTCGGCCTGCACGAGAGCCACACCCGGCGCCTCCGTACCGCGCGCCGGGAGATCCCCGCCGATCCGGAGGGCGTGCTGCAATTGCCGGTGCGAGAGGTCCAGCGCCACCGGGTGCGCCCCCTGTGCCGCCAGCCAGCGCGAACACTGTGCCGCGCCCGCACCGATCTCCAGGACGCGCCGGCCCTTGAGCTCGGCGGCCGGGCCCAGGAGACCGGCCTCGGCCTCGTCCAGCCCCTCCGGCCCCCATACGAAGCGGTCGTCCCCCAGGAACGCGCCGTGCTCGCTCTGGTACTCATCGGCGTTGCGGTCCCACCAGCCGCGGCTGGCCCGGCTGCTCTCCGCCTCCCCGGTGGTGCGCCGTACGGCCTCGGCGTCGTCCCAGGCCTCGAGGTCGGGCCCGGTTTCCGCGCCGCTGGGGACCGTGGAGCCGGTCGCCGTGGCCGCACAACCGGTGACTGCGGAGTCGTCGTGTTGGTTCATCGCGCCCGTCGTCGTATTCTTCGTTAAAGCTTGTAGTTTCTGAGGTTCACGGGGCCGGCTGGTCGCAGTCCTGTGAGGACCTTCGTCAGGCCCCTGTGGCCTGCGACGGCAAGGCCGAGCGGCTCTTCTCGCGTCCGGCGTGTGCCGGTTATGCGGCGATCCGCCCGCGGTGTGGGCCTTCGCGCATTGACCGTGTCCGGCTGCCCCCGTATGCTACAAGTTGCGCTGCGGGCCTGCGCACCTCAGACGGAGCAGGTCGCGCTTGCATCTGTTGTATGTCCTCTTGGTTTCGAGGCGCTGACCGGATTCTCAGGAATCTCGGGAGCGCGCCTCATTGCTGTCGACTTCTGCAGAGGCGATAAAGGCTCACGGCGTAGCAGTACCTACGACTTCAATGTCCGTACCGGAGCCCTTTCCCACATGACGAGCAGCACCGAGACCACCGCCACCACCCCGCAGGTTGCGGTCAACGACATCGGTAACGAGGAAGCCTTCCTCGCCGCGATCGACGAGACGATCAAGTACTTCAACGACGGCGACATCGTCGACGGCGTCATCGTGAAGGTCGACCGGGACGAGGTCCTGCTCGACATCGGTTACAAGACCGAAGGCGTCATCCCCAGCCGCGAGCTCTCCATCAAGCACGACGTCGACCCGAATGAGGTCGTCGCCGTCGGTGACGAGATCGAGGCCCTGGTTCTCCAGAAGGAGGACAAGGAAGGTCGCCTGATCCTCTCGAAGAAGCGTGCCCAGTACGAGCGCGCCTGGGGCACCATCGAGAAGATCAAGGAAGAGGACGGGATCGTCACCGGTACCGTCATCGAGGTCGTCAAGGGTGGTCTCATCCTCGACATCGGCCTCCGCGGCTTCCTTCCCGCCTCCCTGGTCGAGATGCGCCGCGTCCGCGACCTTCAGCCCTACGTGGGCAAGGAGCTCGAGGCCAAGATCATCGAGCTGGACAAGAACCGCAACAACGTGGTCCTGTCCCGCCGTGCCTGGCTCGAGCAGACCCAGAGCGAGGTCCGCCAGACCTTCCTCACCACCCTCCAGAAGGGTCAGGTGCGCTCCGGCGTCGTCTCCTCGATCGTCAACTTCGGTGCCTTCGTGGACCTGGGTGGCGTCGACGGTCTGGTCCACGTTTCCGAGCTGTCCTGGAAGCACATCGACCACCCCTCCGAGGTCGTCGAGGTCGGCCAGGAGGTCACGGTCGAGGTCCTGGACGTCGACATGGACCGCGAGCGCGTGTCCCTGTCGCTCAAGGCGACCCAGGAAGACCCGTGGCAGCAGTTCGCCCGGACCCACCAGATCGGTCAGGTCGTCCCGGGTAAGGTCACCAAGCTCGTTCCGTTCGGTGCGTTCGTCCGCGTCGACGAGGGCATCGAGGGCCTGGTCCACATCTCCGAGCTGGCCGAGCGCCACGTGGAGATCCCGGAGCAGGTCGTCCAGGTCAACGACGAGATCTTCGTCAAGGTCATCGACATCGACCTCGAGCGCCGCCGCATCAGCCTCTCGCTGAAGCAGGCCAACGAGTCCTTCGGTGCCGACCCGTCGGCGGTCGAGTTCGACCCGACCCTGTACGGCATGGCCGCGTCCTACGACGACCAGGGCAACTACATCTACCCCGAGGGCTTCGACCCCGAGACCAACGACTGGCTCGAGGGCTACGAGGCGCAGCGCGAGGCGTGGGAGAACCAGTACGCCGAGGCGCAGCAGCGCTTCGAGCAGCACCAGGCCCAGGTCATCAAGTCGCGCGAGGCCGACGAGCAGGCTGCGGCCGAGGGCGCTGCGGCGCCGGCGGCCGGTGGCAGCCAGGGCGGCGGTGGCGGCAACGTCTCCGGCGGCTCGTACTCCTCGGAGTCGGCGGACAACTCCGGCGCCCTGGCGTCGGACGAGGCCCTGGCCGCGCTCCGCGAGAAGCTGGCCGGCGGCCAGAGCTGAGCACGCTCACCGCTAGGCGCTAGCCGATAGCGTCACGAAGGCCCGCTCCCTTTGGGGGGCGGGCCTTCGTGCTGTCGTGGTGTCTGGCTCAGCTGCCTGGGTGCCTGGGTGCCTGGGTGCCTGGGTGCCTGGGTGCGTGGCTGTCTGGGTGTCTGCTGGCCGGTGGCGCGGCCGTATCAGGAGGCTACTGCCGCGAACTGATAGCTCCCCTCGAGCTGTTCGCGCACACGAACGCCAACGCCTGTATCCACAACGAGTCCAGCGGCATGAAGGGGCCGTCCGCGCCAACGCCTGGCAGCACGGCACGTTCTCCTCGGCGCGAAATGTGGTGACAGCGCTGCACGAGCGGGTGATGACGTAAGGGCGGGGAATGCGCGCGCCCCGTACCGCGTTGTGCCGGGCGGACATCGAGGAGGAGCGGTCACTGTGTTGGATCCCCAGGATTTGTACGAATGGGAGCCGAGTGGGCTCGCGGCGGTCGACGCGATCGCCTCCCGCGACTCCGCCGGGCTGGTGCTCCTGTACCACTTCGACGGCTACATCGACGCCGGCGAAGCCGGTGACCAGATTGTCGAGTCCCTCCTGGAGGGGCTGCCACACCAGGTCGTCGCCCGCTTCGACCACGACCGGCTGGTGGACTACCGGGCCCGCCGCCCGATGCTCACCTTCGACCACGGCCAGTGGTCCTCGTACGAGACGCCCAGCATCGAGCTGCGCCTCGTCCACGACGCCACGGGCGCGCCCTTCCTGCTGCTCTCCGGTCCCGAGCCGGACGTGGAATGGGAACGCTTCACGGCGGCCGTACGAGAGACCGTCGAGCGGCTGAACGTACGCCTGTCCGTCAGCTTCCACGGCATCCCGATGGGCGTTCCGCACACCCGGCCCGTCGGGATCACCCCGCACGGCAACCGCACCGACCTGACCCCGGGCCACCGCGACCTCTTCGAACAGGCGCAGGTCCCCGGCAGCGTCGAGGCGCTGATCGAGTACCGCCTCGCGGAGGCCGGACACGACGTGCTGGGTGTCGCCGCCCACGTACCGCACTATGTCGCGCGCTCCGCCTACCCGGACGCCGCGCTCACCGCGCTGGAAACGGTCACCGCCGCGACGGGCCTGGTCCTGCCAAGCGCCGCGCACACCCTGCGTACGGAAGCGCTGCGCACTCAAGAGGAGATCGAGCGGCAGCTCTCCGAGGGCGACGAGGAACTGGTCGCACTGGTCAGCGGTCTCGAGCACCAGTACGACGCGGCGGCCGGCGCCGAAACCCGCGGCAACCTCGTCGCCGAGCCCGCTGAACTCCCGTCCGCCGACGAAATCGGCCGCGAACTCGAAGCCTTCCTGGCCGACCGGGAACGGGACATGGGGGACGGGGGCAATTGAGGGAACGCTGGAAGGTGACGGGGCGTTGAAAAGGCGGGGGCTTGAGAGGGGGAGCTGTCCGGCGCAGACCGGGCTCGGGGCGGGTCCGGGGGCGGGGTCGGCTCTGGGCGGAAGCTGGAGCGCCGTATAGCGTGGGGCCCATGGTGAAGGTGGGGCTTACAGGCGGCATCGGCGCAGGCAAGAGCGAGGTGTCGCGGCTGCTCGCGTCGTACGGCGCGGTGATCGTGGACGCGGACAAGATCGCGCGAGAGGTCGTCGAACCGGGTACGCCCGGTCTCGCCGCCGTCGTCGAGGCGTTCGGTACGGACGTACTGACGCCGGACGGCACCCTGGACCGGCCCAAGCTGGGCGCCCTCGTCTTCGCCGACCCCGACAGGCTCAAGGCGCTCAACGCCATCGTGCACCCCCTCGTCGGCGCCCGCTCCGCCGAACTGGAGGCCGCGGCCGGCCAGGACGCGGTGGTCATCCACGATGTACCCCTGCTGACCGAGAACGGTCTCGCCCCCCTGTACGACACGGTCGTCGTGGTCGACGCCGCCCCCGAGACCCAGCTGCGGCGGCTGGTCGCGCTGCGCGGCATGACCGAGGACGAGGCGAAGACCCGCATGAGCGCCCAGGCCACCCGGGAACAGCGCCTCGCGATCGCGGACCTCGTCATCGACAACGACGGCCCGCTGGAAGCCCTGGAGCCCCAAGTACGTGAGATCTGGGAGCGGCTGCGGGCCCGCTGAGACGGAGCGGTAGCCTCACGCCATGACTGCTTCCGATCTTGTCCCCGCATCGTTCGTCGTCAACGTCCCCGGCATCCCGGACGCCGAACTGGAGCCCGAAGCGCTCGACCCGGACCAGGTCGTCTCCGGCGATCCGGTCGTCACCGGAAAGGTGCTCTGGGAGTCCCCGGACGGCAAGCAGGTCCGCGGCATCTGGCAGATCACGCCGGGCGTCGTGACCGACATCGAGGCCAACGAACTGTTCGTGGTGGTCTCCGGCCGCGCCACCATCGAGGTCGAGGGCGGCTCGGTCCTCGACGTGGGCCCCGGCGACGCGTGCTTCCTGCGCGAGGGCGACCGGACTCGGTGGACGGTGCACGAGACGCTGCGGAAGGCGTATCACATCAGTTTGTAGGGGCTTGGGTTTGGGCCGCCCGGAGCTTGGCCTTGGATTTGCGCTGCGGGCTGCGGGCTGCGGGCTGCGGGCTGCGGGCTGCGGGCTGGGCCTGGATTGGGCCTCCGAGTGTTGCGCAGGTAGGGCGAACTGGCGCGCGCAGCCGATGCTGTGACGGGTGCTGTGGCGGGCGTCGGGAATGCGGTGGCGGCCGGGTTTGTTGTGCCCACGTAGCGACCGGGCGGTCGGCGATACGGGCTGCCCGTCGGCAATGAGCCACCTGTTCGTGGCAAGTCGCCGGTACGCAAGCCGCCGTTACCCCAACGGTATGCGGTGAGTCCGTACGTGTCGGAGAGGAGACGGCCGTGACCGAGCGCACCCCCGAGACACACGTCATCGACTTCCGGGCAGCCGAACAACTGCTGTCCGCGCGCGATCCGCGGGGCGCGGTACAACTCCTGGACCCGGTCATCGCCGCTCATCCGGAGAACACCGCCGCCCGACTGCTGCGAGCCCGCGCCTTCTTCCTGGCCGCTCAACTGCGCCCCGCCGAGCTGGAGTTCCAGGTCGTCCTGGAGCGGGAGCCCGACAACGCGTTCGCCCACTTCGCCCTGGGCCGCACCCTGCAGCGCGCCAACCGCCCGGACGAGGCGCTGCGCCACTTCCGACTCGCCGCCGCGCTCGACCCCCGCCCGGACTTCATCGAAGCAGCACAATTCCCGCTGCCGGGGGATGACGCGGGGGAGTGAGGGAGGGGGCTGGGGGTGGGTCTTACTTTCGGTTGTTGCCTTTGGCTTCCTTCGAGATTGGGGGCCGCGCTCACCTCTGGGGGTTCGCTCCGGGGGCCCGCTCTTAGGACCGCTCCGGGGGCCCTCCCCCCCCGCCCCCACCCCACCTCCCCCCCCCGATTTTTAGTCTTCGTTTGTCCCTCACCAAGGTCCTTTGCGTCCCCCGCGCCCCCGGCGTTCCCCGCGCCCCTCTGGACCCCAGGCAGGCCCCTCGCCAGGCCCTACGCCAGGCTCGCCAGGGCCCTCTCCAGGTCCCACGTCAGGCCCCGCTCCATCGCCTCGCCAGCCCGTGAGGTCGTTGCGACCGCCGTCCGGCTCGTACGGTGGTACGTCCTTGCCGGGCTGGTAGTGCGGCCCCTGACGTATGTGGCGGCATACGATCGCAAGGTCTGTCGCAGCCAGCGCCGCCACGACCGCGCAGGCGGCTGCCCAACCGGGGCGACCGACCACCATGAAGATGGCCACGCCGGCCGCCGCCCATATCAGCCCCCACAGGGCCAGAGCTCGCCGCGTTTTCAGCAGACTCCGCGCCTCCAAGGGCTCATTGCCCGTACGCATCACCGCTCACCACGATCCCCGCCTTGGTCGCTTCATCGGAAGTCCGGAAGTCTGGTGCTCGCTGCTCGTCGTCACCGACGCGCCCGTTACTCTCTGTCTCTCGCCTCTGGCCGCTTCGTGTCCGTCTCGTCTTCGCCTCCGGTCACTTTGACGTTGCTGGGGTGCGGGGCTCGGCGCAGGTGCCGGCCGGACCACCGCACGCATCACACCATTAAGCGCTGACCTGGGTTTCTTACCGACCCGACCGGCTTTCTCTTCCTCAAGGATCCTCCGGTTCGGTCCGCCCGTCACGTCCCCTGTCCGGCCTGTGGATAACTTTGGACGGCTCGCGGAGGCGCGATACCCGGGCGGCCGTGTCGCTACCGTCCGTGGTGCGTGAGCGCATCCCCGGCCGGGTGGCTGTTGATCCACGACAGGCCGCCCAGATCGAGCCGCTTCCTTGCCCTGGTGACCGCTACGTACGCCAGCCGGGCCTCGTCGAGGTCGACCGGGCCCGGCAGCGGTTCTCCGTCCTCGCCGGTCTCCTCCAGCTCCTCCGGCTCCGTGAAGTCGGCTGCGATGCGCACGCTCGACCACTCGCGGCCCTTCGCCCGATGGGCGGTGGACACCGTGATCTCGGCCCTGTCCTCGCTCGCAAGGCATCCCAGCGCGCGGAGCACACTCTCCGCGCTGTGTTCGTCGAGGAGTTCGACGAGTGGCAGGAGATCCCGGCCGGACGGGTCGGCGGTGGCGTACTCCCGCAGCTCTTCCCAGGATTCGAAGAGAGTCAGTTCGGGGTGGGCGGTCCGGCTGCCGCGCTGGAGCTCGTACGCGGCCCGGGCCAGGGCTGTCAGCGAGTCGCCGCCACCTGCCAGGGCGACCCTGCGGCCGTCCGACAGCAGCCTTATGACTTCCGCCATCGCGCCCGCATTGGACCGGCAGAGGACGGCGTCGGGACGGGGAACGGGCCCCAGCTCGGTGTCGAGCAGTGGCGAGCCGATGAGCCGGACAGGGGCGTCGACGATCGCCAGCCATCGATTCGCCGCTGCCGCGAGCGCTGGCCCGAACCGGAACGACTGGGAGAGCGTGAGCTGCCTGCCGCGGAAGCCGGTCATCACGTCGCGTGCGCCCCGCCAGCCGTAGATCGCCTGCGCCGAGTCACCGACGAGCACCAGTTGAGCGTGCGCACGCTGGGCGCTGAAGACCTGCTCGACCACGGGGTTGGTGTCCTGGGCTTCGTCGAGGAGCAGGAAATCGGTCCGGATGACCGGTGCGCTCAGCGCCCACATCTTGAGGTAGTGATCGTGCTCGAAGCGGACGGCGCCGCGGTCGGGATCCTGAAGGTCGGCCCAGGCCTTGCGGGCGTACGGCAGCACGGCGTGCGCCAGCTGTCCGTGCAACGCGTCCGATTCGGCGCCACGAAGGCGAGGCACATGGGCAGCGGTCAGTACGGGGTCGGCGGAGCGGCAGAACTCGGTGACGGTGCGCAGGACTGTGTACGAAAGGGCCTTGCTGCTCACCGTTCGCGTACCGATACGGAGCCGGAAGTCGGTGTCGATGCCCAGGGCCGAGCCGGTCCGCCAGCCTGCCTGACGGGGGGCATTCATCCGCCGCTGGAACCGGTGGCCCACGGCCGCGTACGCCAGGGAATGGGCCGTACTGCACGTCACGTGTGCGGGGAAGCGCCGGGCGGCGTCCTGCGCGATGGCCTTGTTGAACGCGAGGTAGCGGCCGGGCCGGCGCGTGCTGCGGGCCAGTATCGCCAGGGTCGTCGTCTTGCCTGTGCCCGCTCCGGCCTGGAGTACGAGGTGGTCGCCCGCGTGAAAGGCGTCGGCGGCGGCCAGTTGCTCAGAGGTGGGGGAGTGCGGAGTAGGAGGCGTGGGCCCGCCCGGGCCGTCACGGTGGTGCGTGTCGGGTGGGCGGCTTCGGGTGCGTGGTGTGTGGGCAGCGCGTCCGTGCGCGGCGTGGGACGTGGAGGTGGCTGGTGAGGTGGTGAATGCCTGGGGCTGGTCGGTCATGGGGGTCTCCGGCGGAATGTCTTGGGGAGAGGGGATTCGTTTGAGGCCGGTGACGGCTCGGAGGCTTGCTCGGCACGCATCGACAGTCACGTAGAGTCACTGACGGTTGAAAGGTAGCGGATCGCTGGGCTCGGCGGGCAAGAAATTTTTGACCAGCGGCTTTGCCTGTGGATAACCGGCTTGGTGATCGTTCCGGCGGGATTGTCAGTGCCGTCTGCTTCCATGGTTTTCACGCAGGGTCGCGGCTTGCAGCGGCGGCCGCATCGCGGACGGGAGGGGGAGCTGATGGAGGCGACCGTAGACTCACGAGTCGGAGTACGACACGAACGGAACGGCATGGCGAGACGGCGGGAGACGAGCGCGCGGGGCGAGGCCGGGCAGGCCTGGTCGACCGGCGCCGCGCCGTCCGGGCCGTTCCCCGACGGTCGTGCGGGTCCGGCCGCGGCGTCGCACGGTGTGACCCGGCATGCAGCGGTGTTTCTGCCGGCCGAGCTGCCGCGCGCCGGAAAGATCGCCTTCTGGAGTCCGGAGGGCGAGCCGCTGCCCGAGCCGCCGGGAGCGGCGAAGGCCACGGAGCTGAAGGTCGTGCGACGGCACGGCAATTCTGTCCGCAGTCGTACGGTTCCCGCGCTCGAACTGACCGTCGCTGAGGCCGTGCCCCTGCTCGTCCGCGCCCGCCATGACCCGACGGCGCACCCAGCCACCGCGTGCTGGGGTGCGGCCGCCTGTCAGGCGCTCCATCTGGTGGCGCGCGGCCGCATCCTCCCGGGCCTCACCGCCGACGACGCGGACGCATGGCGTGCCGGGCCGCTGGACGCCGAGGACGCCGCGCAGCTCCGGGCGATCGCCGCCGCCATGCCTGCCGAGGCCCATGCCGTCCCCGTGCCCGGCAGCAAGCCCCTCCAGCTGCATGCGCCGAATGCCCTGGTCCGCGCCTTCATCGACGCGGTCGTCGATGTCCTGCCACGCACGCCGGCCGCGGTGCATGTGGCGGGCGCCCCGTTCGCCGCGGCCGGTCCGCAGCGGTTGCCCGGCGCGCGGGACTGGGCGGCGGAAGTCGCGGCCGGCGTGGACAGCGGCGTACGGATCTCGCTGCGGCTGGACCTGTCGGCACACGAGCTGTTCGACATGTCGGCGGAGGAGGACACGGAGAGGGAGACAGAGAGGGAGAGAGAGGGAGAAGAAGAGGCGGCGCCCGGTGGTGCGGACGAGTACGGGACGAGCGGCAGGGCCGGGGCCGCGGCAGCGGTTCTCCAGGTCAGCCATCTCACCGATCCGACGCTGGTCGCGGACGCGCGGCAGTTGTGGGACGGGGAGGCGCCCGACGGCTTCGGGCCGCGCGCGCAGGTGGACACGCTGCTCGCGTTGCGCCGGGCGGCCCGGGTCTGGCCGCCGCTCGGCCGGCTGCTGGACCACCCCGTCCCCGATGTGCTGCCGCTCGACGAAGAAGAGCTGTATGAGCTGCTGGGCGATGCCGCGCCGCGCCTGAAGGCGGCGGGAGTCGCCGTCCACTGGCCCAAGGAGCTGGCCCGGGGGCTGACCAGCACCGCTGTCGTGCGGCCCGCGCCCGGTTCCGCGGCGGACGGATTCGGCTTCTTCGATGCCGAGCGACTGCTGCGCTTCGAATGGCAGATGGCACTCGGCGGGTCCCCGTTGAGCGACGCGGAGATGAACGTACTGGCAGAGGCGCACCGCCCCCTCGTGCGGCTGCGCGACCAGTGGGTGCTCGTGGACCCCGCCCTCGTACGCAAAGCCCGCAAGAGAGAGCTGGGATACCTCGATCCCACAGAGGCGCTCGCCGTGACGCTCGCCGGTGAGACCGAGGTCGAGGGAGAGCGCGTCGAAGTCGTACCGCTCGGGGTGCTCGCCCACCTCCGTACACGCCTCACCGCCGACGCCGCGCCCCTGGAGAAGCCCGCCGGGCTGCACGCCACCCTCCGGGACTACCAGCTCCGCGGCCTGGCCTGGCTGGACAGGATGACCGCGCTCGGGCTCGGCGGCTGCCTCGCCGATGACATGGGCCTGGGCAAGACCGTCACCACCATCGCGCTGCACCTCCACCGCGACCACCCCGACCCCACCCTCGTGGTGTGCCCGGCCTCGCTGCTCGGGAACTGGCAGCGGGAGATCGAGCGGTTCGCCCCCGGCGTCCCCGTGCGGCGCTTCCACGGCACCGGCCGCAGCCTGGAGGACCTGAAAGGCGGCTTCGTCCTCACCACGTACGGGACGATGCGCAGCAGCGCCAAGAGGCTGGCCGAGTGTTCCTGGGGGCTGGTCGTCGCCGATGAGGCGCAGCATGTGAAGAACCCGCAGTCCACCACGGCCAAGGCGCTGCGCACGATCAAGGCGCCCGCGCGGGTCGCCCTCACCGGCACCCCCGTGGAGAACAACCTCTCCGAGCTCTGGGCCCTGCTCGACTGGACGACGCCCGGACTGCTCGGGCCGCTCAAGACCTTCCGGGCCCTGCACGCCCGGGACATCGAAGGCGGTGAGGTGCCGGGCGCCGCGGAACGCCTCGCCCGGCTCGTACGGCCCTTCATCCTGCGGCGGAAGAAGTCCGACCCCGGTATCGCCCCCGAGCTGCCGCCGAAGACGGAGACCGACCATCCGGTGCCGCTGGGCCGCGAGCAGGTGGCGCTGTACGAAGCGGCCGTCCGCGAGACGCTCGCCCGTATCGAGGCGGCTGACGGCATGGCGCGGCGCGGCCTCGTGATGAGGCTGCTCACGGTGCTCAAACAGATCTGCAACCACCCGGCGCAGTACCTGAAGGAGGCCGCGCCCGGCCTCACCGCGCGCTCCGGGAAGCTCGAACTGCTCGACGAACTGCTGGACACGATCCTCGCGGAGGACGGCGCGACGCTCGTCTTCACGCAGTACGTGGAGATGGCGCGCCTTCTCGAGGAGCACCTCAGGGCCCGTGGCGTACCCACTCAGCTGCTGCACGGCGGGACACCGGTCGCGCAGCGGGAGGCGATGGTCGACCGCTTCCAGGCGGGCGAAGTTCCCGTGTTCCTGCTGTCGTTGAAGGCGGCGGGTACGGGACTGAACCTCACCCGTGCCGGCCATGTGATCCATTACGACCGCTGGTGGAATCCGGCCGTGGAGGAGCAGGCCACCGACCGGGCCTACCGGATCGGGCAGACGCAGCCCGTCCAGGTGCACCGACTGGTCACGGAAGGGACGGTGGAGGACCGGATCGCCGAACTGCTCGCCGCCAAGCGCTCCTTGGCCGATGCCGTGCTCACCGGTGGCGAGGCGGCCCTGACCGAACTCACGGACGCGGAACTCTCCGATCTCGTCACGCTGAGGAGGTCGGCATGAGCGGCCACGACCAGCACGAGGGGCACAGCCCGAAGGGGCAGGACGGCGACCAGCACGGCCGGGGTAACGAGGAGCAGGGGGCGGCGGCCACGGGCGAGGGACTGGAGCGGGTCCGCCGGGAGTTGGAGCGCGGCCGGGCCATCGCACGGGCGCGTGAGGCCGCCGCGGAGGCGAGCCGTGACCGGGAGGCCGAGGACGTGCCGGGAGACGCGGCGCGTGCGGGGGAAGGGGCTGGACGCGGTGCGGACGCGGAAGCGCGTGACGGCGTGCGGCCTGCCGACGAAGCCGAGGAGCCCGGGGCCGGGGCCCGGCGGAGGAGTGAGGCGGCCGAACGTGCGCGGCAGGCTGTGCGGCGTACGGGACAGGAGCCCGGGCGTCCCATGCGTGAGGCAGATGGGCCCCGGCAGTCGGCCCCGCAGTCGGCTGACGCGGCACCGGACAACGGCTCGTCGGCAGGCGCGGCCGGTGACGGCGAGGAAGGCCGGAGCCAGGGGGCGGAGCGGGCCCGGCAGGCGTTGAAGCGGGCGGCCGGAGAAGCGAGGCGCGCCCGGGTGCGGGCATCCCAGAAGCAGCCGGTCCACAAGCGGGCGTCTCAGGGGCAGGCGTCCCCGGCGCAGGTATCCCCGGCGCAGCCGTTCCGGGCACAGTCGGCCCAGCCGCAGGAGTCCCCGGTGACGGACGAGGGCGCGGGGGCGGCCAACGAGGGCGCGGAGCAGGGGGCCGTGCGCCGGAGTGCGGCTGCGGAGCGGGCTCGCCAAGCGCTGTCACGCGCGGAGCACGAGAAGGCGCGTGCCGATGAGGCGGGGGGAGGCGAGAAGCCCGCTGAGACCACTGAAATCAAGCAAGTTGGCGATGCGGCTGCGGCTGCGGCTGCGGCGTCGGATGTGGCTACGGCGTCGGATGTGGTTACCACTGCGTCCGGAGGCGCGGCTTCGGAGGGCGGAGCGGGGCGGCTGGCGCGTGCCGGCAGTGGCCTGGAAGCCGTTGAGCGGCGCACCCCGCCGGAGCGGTCGGGGCCGGGGCTTCGGAGCCTGGGGGACGCGCTGAAGGGAGCGCACGGTGGTCCCGGCGCGGGGAGCACCGGGAACGCGGGGAGCGTACAGGGCGGCGGCGCCGAGGCGGCGAGTCGTGCGGCAGGACGGGCCCGGGTGTTCCCCGCGGTGGCGGCCGGTGGCGGGGACGGTGAGGAGTTCGCCGAGACCTGGTGGGGACGGGCATGGCTCGACGCGCTGGAGAGCACGGCGCTCGACACGGCGCGGCTCGCGCGCGGCCGGGACTACGCGAGCGGCGGGCACGTCGGCCGGATCACCGTGGCCCCGGGCCGCATCTCCGCGCCGGTGACGGGCAGCCGACCGTATCCGTACCGGGCTGAACTCCGGTTGCGTCCCTTCACGGACGCGGCGTGGGAGGCATTCCTCGACGGCGTCGCCGCCCGGCCCGCCCACCTGGCGGCCCTGCTGGGCAGGACGGTGCCGCGGGCCCTGGCCGAGCGACAGGACGAGGTGGGCGTGCGGCTGCTGCCCGGCCCCGGGGATCTCGTACCACGCTGTTCCTGTCCCGACCGCGGGCATCCCTGCAAGCACGCCGCGGCGCTGTGTTTCCAGGCCGCCCGCCTACTGGACGCCGACCCGTTCGTACTGCTCCTCATGCGCGGACGCGGCGAGCGGGAGCTGCTCGACGACCTCTCGCGGCGCAACGCCACGCACAGCGCCCACTCCGAACGGGCGGCCCGCGCGGCGCTCCCGGGAATACCGGCCCGCGCAGCCCTGCAGGTACGGGACCTGCCGCCGCTGCCGCCCCCGCTGCCCGTGCCGGCCCACCCGGAGCGGCCCCTGGTGCTGCCGACGGCCGACGACCCGGCCATCGACCCGGCCGCCATCGAACTGCTGGCCGCCGATGCCGCCGCCCGGGCCCGCACGTGCCTGGCCGACGCCCGGGCAGCCACCGCGCCCACCGGGCGGCCCGCCCCATCCAGGGCAGCGCCCGCCGAGGCCGCGGCATCGCCGTTCCCCGCCCGCACCCTCTGGGAGGACGCGATCCGGCTGGTTGCCGGGGCGCACCCCACCTCGGGGCTGACCGCCAGCACGAGGGAGATCTACCGCAGCGTCGCCGAGGCCACCGACCGCCCGGTGAACGACGTCGCGCGTGCCGTGGCCGCCTGGCGGCAGGGCGGACCGGAAGGGCTCCGCCTTCTGGAGACGACGTGGGACCCGCCGGCCGGTGATTTCGACCGCGCCCGCAGTGCCCTGTCGGCCGCCGACCTCCCCTCGCTGCGGCCTCGGCACAACCACCTCACGGACGCCGACCGCGGCATACAGCTGCGCTTCGGCCACGACGGCCGCTGGTATCCGTACGAATCCGATCCCGGGGTGGAGGACTGGTGGCCCACAGGGCGCGCCGACGCCGACCCCGTGGGCGCTCTCACTCCGCTGCTCGCAACGGAGTAGACGACTGAGCGGCTGAAGAGAGACAGCTGAAGAGCCAGCTGAAGAGACGACTCAAGAGACGACCGAAGAGAGTCACCCCGTGGAAGGTCTCGACACACTCACCAACGCCCTGGCGCGGCGCACGCCCGAGCAGCTCGCCGCGCTCCTCGCCCGGCACGCCGAGCCGCTCTCGCGCCGCCCCGCGCCGGCCCGGCTCCGTGAACTGGCCGCCTCCCTGTGGTCGTACGAAACGCTCCACCAAGTAGTGCTGGGGCTCGACCGGCCGTGCCTCCATGTGCTGGCCGCGACCGCCCGGATCAGCCAGGCCCGTGCCCGGGAGGCCGCGCACGGGCCGGCCGCCCCCGATCCGGGCGCCGGCTACCAGTCCCTCATGGCCCACAGCCTGGCCTTTCCGGATCTGGCGACGGAGCCGGTGCCGGTGGCGGACGTGTACGCGGCCTTCGGTGCGGACCGGGAGGCCGTCGGGACGGCGTTGGAGGCGCTGTACGAGGCGGGGCTCGCCGCGCCGATGGAGGACGGCCGGGTCGTCGTACCGCCTCGTACGGCGCAGCTGATCGGCGCTCACGACCTCGGCGCCTTCGAGCCCGCCCCCTCGCCCGCGTCCCTGGCGACCACGCCCGCGACCGTTACGACTACGTCTACGGGTACGGATACCCGTATGGGTACAGGTACAGGTACAGGCACGGGACCGGTCGACGAACGGGCCCTGACCGCCGAGTCGCAGGCGGCGGCCGCCGCGCTCGTCGGGGCGCTGGAGCGGCTGCTCGCCGCGCTGGCGGTGCAGCCCGCGGCGCTGCGCAAGTCGGGCGGGCCCGCCGTACGGGAGATCCGGCGGCTGGCGAAGGCGGCCGGCACCTCCGAGCCACGTACCAGACTCCTGCTCGACCTCGCGCTCGCGGCCGATCTGATCGCCCTGAGCCGTACGCCCGCCGGCACCGTCGCGCTGCCCACCAGCGGGTACGACGACTGGCTCGCGCTGCCGCCCGGCGAGCGACTGCTGCCGGTCCTCACCGCGTGGGCCCGGCACTGGGCGATCGCGACGTGGACGCCGTTCGGGGAGACCCCGACGGCCCTGGAGCGCGGGGACGACCGCCGCGCGCCCGCCCTGCGCCACGGCCTGCTCGCCGCCCTCGCCACAAGTACCAATACCAGTACAGGCGCCGGTGGCTGTGCCGCGCCCGGCCCCGGGGTTTCGATCCCATCCCCGGACGCGTCGTCGCTGGAAGTGCTGCGGCCGCTGGTGGCGGTCGCCGGCTGGCACCGGCCGCTGGCCGTCGCCGACGAGCCGATGATTCTGGAACGCGCTGCCCACACGCTCGACGAGGCCGCCTTCCTGGGCCTTGTCGCGTACGGGACGCTCACGTCCGTCGGTCGGGCCCTCCTCCGTGCGGAGACGGCAGCCGATCCGGCCCCGTTGCGCGCGGCGCTTCGTACGCTGCTTCCTCCACCGCTCGAACAAGCCCTGTTTCAGGGCGATCTGACGGCCGTCGTGCCGGGGCCACCGTCCGCCGAGCTGTCCGCGCTGCTCGCGCTCGCCGCCGACCGCGAGTCCGACGACAGCGCCACCGCGTGGCGGTTCAGCGGTGCCTCCATCCGCCGGGCGCTGGACGCGGGCCGCACCGCTGACGCGCTGATCGACGACCTCACCGCGGCGTCCGCGACGGGACCGCTGCCGCCCCCGCTGACGTACTTGATCAAGGACACGGCGCGCACGCACGGGCGCATACGGGTCGTGCGCGCCGGCTGCTGCATCCGTTCCGATGACGCCGCGCTCGTCCATGAGCTGACCGCCCACCGGGAGCTGCGCGGACTCGGGCTGCGGGCGATCGCGCCGACCGTGCTCGTCAGCGCGCAGGAGCCGGGGCCCACCCTGGATGCCCTGCGTGCGGCCGGTTACGCCCCGGCGCTCGAAGCTGAGACCGGTACGACCGTCGTCGAACGCACGCCCGCGCACCGCAGTCAGGCCCCGCTCCGGAAGCCCACCGATCATCTCGCCCTGGCGCGGCGCCTCTTGGACGGCTGAGGGGAGGAAGCCCGCCGGCCGGCTGTCCGTGCGGCCGGAGAGCCTCCCGCTTCATGATCAACTACACGGCGCCGGAGGTCAACGACGCGCAGGGACGGGCGGGCCCTCTCGGCCCATGTACGGAGCCGAGCGGGCAATGTCGCACGATCACGCAGGTCAGTGACGTACGGATCACGCAGGTCAGTGACGTACGGATCACGCAGGTCAGTGACGTACGAGGCGCCGCGGCGGCAGAATGACGGTGTGCGGCTCGAAGCGATCACCTGGGAACGGCTGACCGACGCGCTCGCCGAAGAGGTGGCGGGCATGACGGCACAGGACGGCAGTCCCTGGCTGCGCGTGGGCATCGACGCGGCTCCCGCCGCCCGCCCCGGGGAGCCGGCCGGGCTGCTCGCCGAGGCGCTGCGGCTGCGCGGCCGTTTCGTGCAGAAGAGCGGCGCATACGGGTTCCTGCGGCCGGCGTCGCTGCGTCTGGAGTACGGGCGGCACGATCCGGACGCGTACTACGACGAGTGGTTCGACCGGCAGGCGCTGTGGCGGGAGGTGTTCAACCCGCTGGAGGCCGGGGGCAGCGGCCGGGTGCTCCCGGACCTGTGGGACCCGGAACGGGACCGGGCGACGCGCAGCCCGTACGTCCGGCTGCCGCCCGGCGGCGTGCTGATCCTGCACGGGCCGTTGCTGCTCGGGCAGTGGTTCCCGTTCGATCTGACCGTGCACCTCGGGCTGTCGCCGGGCGCGCTGGAGCGGCGTACGGAGGCGGGCGAGCGGTGGACGTTGCCGGCGTTCGCGCGGTACGAGGCGGAAGTGGGGCCCAGGGAGGCCGCCGACGTCGTCGTACGGGCCGACGATCCGTGCCGCCCGGCGTGGAGCGGTATCGGCCTCGGCCGACGGGACGGTATCTGAGCGATCGGCAGACGCGGCGCGTGGAGGCACCTCGCCGACCCGCGGACGGCCCCTCATCAGCTGCCGGCGAACCGCGCTCCCGCCATCAGCCCGCGAAAGGACCCTCATCAACCCATGATCCACTGCCCGTTACGGTGAGGCCATGGCAATCGACGAAGTGGGCGAACGGGTGGCGGCGCTGCCGGGCAGCACCGGAGCGACGGCGACGATGGAGGCGCGGCCGCAGACGGTCGGCGCGGTCCGGACGGTGTACGCGCCGGACCCCGACGGCGACCCGGACCCCGGCGAGATCGTGTGGACCTGGGTGCCGTACGAGGAGAACGACGGGCGCGGCAAGGACCGGCCCGTGCTGGTCGTCGCCCGCGAGCGGACGGGCACGCTGCTCGCCGTGCAGCTGTCCAGTAAGCGGCACGACGACCGGGAGTGGGTGGCGATCGGCTCCGGTCCCTGGGACCGCGCCGGGCGCCCCTCGTGGATCGCCCTCGACCGGGTGCTGAGGGTGCATCCGGACGGGATGCGGCGGGAAGCCTGTGCGTTGGACCGGGGCCGCTTCAACCTGGTCGTGAACAGGCTGCGGGAGCGCTACGGCTGGCGCTGACGGGCCGGCACGCGCCACGACGGCGTCACGGGCCACGACGGTGTCACCCGCCGTCGGCCACGGCCAGGATCTTGTTGACGGTGTTCCAGTTGCGGGCGGTGGCCGTGACGCCCAGCTTGAGGCTCGCCGCGGTGACGGCCGCGGCGAGCCGCGAACGCCCGACGCCCTCCGGGCACCAGAGGTACAGGTCGCGGCCGAGCAGCCGGAAGGTGTCGGGCGCGTACCCGGCCGGGTCCAGGGCGTCCAGCGGGGCCGTGTCGGCGGGCGACTCCGACAGGAACGTGACGTGCAGCGTCTTGGGCTCCGCCACCGCCTCGGGGAACGGGTTGGCCGCGACGGCGGCGGCGATGTCGTCGCGAGTACGGACCATGACCGGTACGGAGAAGCCCAGCGCCGCCGCGAAACCGGCCTCCAGGGCGCGCGCGGTCTCCTCCGGAGCGACGCCGGGGTCGGCGAAGACGATGTTGCCGGTCTGGAGGAGGACGGTGACGTCCTCGAAGCCCAGCTCCGCCATCAGCGCGCGCTGCTGCGCCACCGGGAACTTGTGGTGCCCTCCGACGTTGATGCCGCGGAGCAGGGCGACCTGACGGGACATGAGCGGGACCTTTCGCAGGGGCAGGCGTAGCGGAGAAGGCGTAGCGGAGAAGGCGTGGCACGGGAGACAGCGTGAGGCGTCGGCTGCCTGTCCCGGCCAGTCAGCGGAGCAGCCCCTCCCCGTCGCTCAGAACAGCGGCTGCGGCAGCACTCCCTCCAGCGCCAGGAGCTGCCGCTTGGTCTCCAGTCCGCCGCCGAAGCCGCCGAGTCCGCCGCCGCTCTCGACGACGCGGTGGCACGGCACGACGACCGGCAGTGGATTGGAGCCCATGGCGGCGCCGACCGCGCGGGCGCCGCCGGGCTCGCCGACCCGGTCGGCCAGGTCCTGGTAGCCGACGACCGTGCCGTACGGCACGTGGGCGGCCAGCTCGCGCAGCACCCGCTCGTTGAAGCCCGAGGACAGCGACCAGTCCAGCGGAACCGTGAAGTCCCGCAGCTCACCGGAGAAGTACGCGACGAGCTCCGCGGCGGCCGTGTCCACCGCCGGTATCGCGGCGACCGGCTCGGCGCCGAACGCGCCGCGCAGCCGGGCGAGCGACCTGGTCCGGGCCCTGTCGTCGGCGTGGAAGACGACCAGGGCCAGACCGGCGTCGGTGCCGGCGAGCAGGAGCGGGCCGATGGGGGTGTCCAGCATGCGCCACGCCCAGTCGCGCGATGTCCGGGCCGGGGTGGGCGGGCCGTCGCCCACGGCCCCCGGAGACGCCCCGGGCCCCTCGGCGGCGGACGCCTCGGGCGCCCCGGCCGCCGAGATCTCGTGTTCCTCGGAAATCGTCACGGCTTCAGCCTAGGACCCCCCACTGACAATCGCCGTGGAAAGAAGCCGGGGGAGCGGGGATCACCGGCAACCGCCGTGGGGAGCGGGACGGCAGCACTGCTCCCACTCCCACTCCCGACGGCTGGGGCTCGTGCCCCGAGACGCGGCGGATTACGCGGCCGGGACCAGGAACCCGGAGTCCTTCAGGGCGTTCCTCACGACGTCCGGATTGTTGGTGATGATGCCGTCGACGCCCCAGCCGGCGACCTGCTTGGCCGTGGGCGCGTCGTTGACGGTCCAGGTGTAGACCTCCAGCGGGCGTCCGTGCGCGCCCTGGAACGCGTGCACGGCCGAGACGTACGCCATGTTGATCGTCTTGTAGCTGGGATTGATCTGGTCCGTGAACTGCGCGTACTTGGGCAGGTCGGCGATGGCCGGAGTGCCCAGGAAGCCCGTCTTGATGTCCGGGCGCAGCTCGTGCACCTTCTTGATCGAGTCGCCGTTGAAGCTCTGGACGACCAGCCGGTGCTTCACGTGCTGCCGGTCCAGCCAGCCCTCCTTCCGCAGCTGCCGCAGGACCTGCGCCTCGATACCGGGGTAGAGCTCGGGCGACTTCAGCTCCATCAGCAGCTTCTGGTGGTTGTGGCCGACCTCGTCCATGTAGCGCTCGAGCGTGGGGACCCGCTCGCCCTTGAACTTCGCGTCGAACCAGCTGCCCGCGTCCAGCTTCTCGATCTCGCCGAGGGTGAAGTCGGAGATCTTCCACGGCGCCCGGCCGGGGTACAGCTCCTCGACGTTGGTCGTGCGGTTGAGCGTCGTGTCGTGCATGACGATCAACTTGCCGTCCTTGGTGCGCTGGACGTCGTTCTCCACCCAGGCCACGCCCATGTCGTGCGCGGCGTCGATGGAGGCGATGGTGTTCTCGGGGGCGTAGGCCGAGGCTCCTCTGTGCGCGACGGTGATCGGTCTGTGCGGGTGGTCCGCGGCCTGGGCGGCGGCAGCGGGGAGGCAGAGCGCCGTCAGCCCCACGAGCGCGCCGGCAGTGGCGGCGGCAGGCCGAATGTGCATACGGACTCCTCGGATTCGACGTCTGTGGGGGGCGGTCTGCGGCAGGTTCCCAACGGCGGTGTACTGGAAGATAGGTCAGGGATGGACATAAATTGAACGAGAAGTGTCGTGTGTCCCGGGTTTGGGACCGTACGGGGATGATTTGGACGGCGTGATCGCGCAACGGAGGTCCTGGCCGAGGCCGCGGAAACCGGCGCTTGACCGCTGTTCAAGGGCGCCTGGTGGCAGATCGTCGCCTTTTGGGCGACGGGCGCTTTTGGCCGGTTCACCTCTTGCGTGCGATCGCGCCGCCCCGCGTGAGCGCCGGAAGGCCGACCAGGGGGAGCCAGGGGGAGCCCCGGGGAGCCGGTGACAGTCGGGGCCGCACGGGCGAGAAGGGCCTTGTGAAGCAGGAAATGCCTCGTGACGGCGCGTGTCCGGACGCTTCCGCGGCGTCGGCGCCGGCGTTATGGACGCCGGTTGTCAGTGGTGGGTCGTACGGTGGGTTCCATGCGGCCCGTTTCCCAGATCGAACGCACGGTGGCGCCTTTCGAGGTCGTCAGCCCGTATCAGCCCAGTGGCGACCAGCCGGCGGCCATCGCCGAGCTGGAGCAGCGCATCCGCGGCGGTGAGAAGGACGTCGTCCTGCTGGGCGCCACCGGCACCGGCAAGTCGGCGACGACCGCGTGGATGATCGAGAAGCTGCAGCGCCCGACCCTCGTCATGGCGCCCAACAAGACCCTCGCGGCCCAGCTCGCCAACGAATTCCGCGAGCTGCTGCCGAACAACGCGGTCGAGTACTTCGTCTCGTACTACGACTACTACCAGCCCGAGGCGTACGTCCCGCAGTCCGACACGTACATCGAGAAGGACTCCTCGATCAACGAGGAGGTCGAGCGGCTGCGCCACTCGGCGACCAATTCGCTGCTCACCCGGCGGGACGTGATCGTGGTCTCCTCCGTGTCCTGCATCTACGGCCTGGGCACGCCCCAGGAGTACGTCGACCGGATGGTGCCCCTGAAGGTTGGCGAGGAGATCGACCGCGACCAGCTGCTGCGCCGCTTCGTGGAGATCCAGTACACCCGCAACGACGTGGCGTTCACCCGCGGCACCTTCCGGGTGCGCGGCGACACCATCGAGATCTTCCCGGTCTACGAAGAGCTGGCCGTCCGCATCGAGATGTTCGGCGACGAGATCGAGGCGCTGTCGACCCTCCACCCGCTGACCGGCGAGGTCATCAGCGACGACCAGCAGCTGTACGTCTTCCCCGCGAGCCACTATGTGGCGGGCCCCGAGCGCATGGAGAAGGCGATCGCCGGCATCGAGGCCGAGCTCGCCGAGCAGCTCGCCACGATGGAGAAGCAGGGCAAGCTGCTGGAGGCCCAGCGGCTGCGGATGCGGACGACGTACGACATCGAGATGATGCGCCAGATCGGCACGTGCTCCGGCATCGAGAACTACTCGCTGCACATCGACGGCCGCGAGCGGGGCACCGCGCCGAACACCCTCCTCGACTACTTCCCGGAGGACTTCCTCCTGGTCATCGACGAGTCGCACGTCACGGTGCCGCAGATCGGCGCGATGTACGAGGGCGACGCCTCCCGGAAGCGGACGCTGGTCGACCACGGCTTCCGGCTGCCGTCCGCGCTGGACAACCGGCCGCTGAAGTGGGAGGAGTTCCAGGGGCGCATCGGGCAGGCCGTCTACCTCTCCGCGACCCCGGGGCCGTACGAGCTCTCGCGCGGCGACGGCCACGTGGAGCAGATCATCCGCCCGACCGGCCTCGTCGACCCGGAGGTCGTCGTCAAGCCCACCGAGGGGCAGATCGACGACCTGGTCCACGAGATCCGCACGCGCACCGAGAAAGACGAGCGCGTCCTGGTCACGACCCTCACCAAGAAGATGTCCGAGGACCTCACGGACTACTTCCTGGAGCTGGGCATCCAGGTGCGCTATCTGCACAGCGACGTGGACACGCTGCGCCGGGTGGAGCTGCTCCGTGAGCTGCGGGCCGGCGAGTACGACGTGCTGGTCGGCATCAACCTCCTCCGGGAGGGCCTGGACCTGCCGGAGGTCTCCCTGGTGGCGATCCTCGACGCCGACAAGGAGGGCTTCCTCCGGTCGGGCACGTCCTTGATCCAGACGATCGGCCGCGCGGCGCGCAACGTCTCGGGCCAGGTGCACATGTACGCGGACAAGGTCACCCCCGCGATGGCGAAGGCCATCGACGAGACCAACCGGCGGCGCGAGAAGCAGCTCGCGTACAACAAGGAGCGCGGCATCGACCCGCAGCCGCTCCGCAAGAAGATCAACGACATCGTCGCGACGATCGCGCGCGAGGACGTCGACACGCAGGAGCTGCTGGGCTCGGGGTACCGCAAGGCGGCCGACGGCAAGGACGCCAAGGGCAAGGCGCCGGTGCCGGCGCTGGGCGGCGCCGCGGAGAAGGCCGGCAAGGGCGCCAAGAGGGGCGCGAAGGGCAAGGCCGCGGAGGGTGTGCCGACGGACCGGCCCGCCGCCGAGCTGGCCGAGATGATCGAGGAGATGACGGACCGCATGCGGGCGGCCGCCGCGGAGCTCCAGTTCGAGGTCGCCGCCCGGCTGCGCGACGAGGTGAGCGAGCTGAAGAAGGAGCTGCGCCAGATGCGGGAGGCCGGACTGAAGTAACCGGGCTGAAGTCACCGGACCGGGGGAACGGGGCGGCGGGGAATCGGTGGGCGTACGGGCTGAGCCCGTACGCCCACCGGCGCGTCTGCGGAGAGGTCGGGACCCTCTGCTGTACCGTCTATCGCACCGCCTCTGACCTGGCATTTTATCTAACTCTTTACTTATCCATGGCATTACTTTACGCTTGTTTGTGCGGAGGGGAGTATTCCCGCCTGCGGCGTACCCGTCATCACGGATCGGTTGGAGATCCCGGGGCGTCGGCCCACTCAGGGTCGCGGAGCACGGCGCGCGATCTCGGGGCGGAAGAGACCTCCGGCAGCGACGACGCTGTTTGTGTTGTTACGACCTGCCGGAGGAGCAGTGGACGTTTCCCTGACCCTGTGGGTGCTGACCATTCTTGGTCTGTGCGCCCTCATCGCCGCCGATTTCTTCATCGGCGGCCGCAAGCCGCACGACGTGAGCATCAAGGAAGCCGGTGTCTGGACCGGTGTCTGGATCGCGCTCGCCGCCCTCTTCGGGCTCGGGCTCTTCCTGTTCGGCGGCGGGCAGCCGGCCGGTGAGTTCTTCGCCGGCTTCATCACCGAGAAGTCGCTGAGCGTCGACAATCTCTTCGTCTTCGTCCTGATCATGGCGAAGTTCGCGGTGCCGTCGATATACCAGCAGCGGGTGCTGATGGTCGGCGTGCTGATCGCGCTGGTGCTGCGGGCCGTCTTCATCGGCGCCGGCGCGGCGATCATCGCCAACTTCTCCTGGGTCTTCTACCTCTTCGGCGCCTTCCTCATCTGGACGGCCTGGAAGCTCATCCAGGAGGCGCGCGCCGACGAGGAGGACGAGGAGTTCGAGGAGAACCGCTTCCTGAAGATGGTCGAGCGGCGCTTCCCGTCGACCGACAAGTACCACGGCACCAAGCTGTTCATCGTGGAGAACGGCAAGCGCCTGATGACGCCGATGCTGATCGTCATGCTGGCGATCGGCACCACCGACGTCCTCTTCGCGCTGGACTCGATCCCCGCGATCTTCGGCCTCACCCAGGACCCGTACATCGTCTTCACGGCCAACGCCTTCGCCCTGATGGGTCTGCGGCAGCTGTACTTCCTCATCGGCGGACTGCTGCGCAAGCTGGTCCACCTCTCGTACGGCCTGTCGGTCATCCTCGGGTTCATCGGCGTGAAGCTGGTGCTGCACGCGCTGCACGAGTCGGGGGTGCACGTCCCGGAGATCAGCATCCCGGTCTCGCTGGGCGTCATCTGCGCCGTGCTGGTCATCACGACGATCACCAGCCTGCGCGCGTCGAAGAAGCAGGCACAGGCCGAGGCGGCCGGCGACGCGGACGGCAAGGACAAGGACTCGATAGGCGCCTGAGGCGCCGGCGCGGCACAACAAGGCGCGGTGTGCGGGCCTCTCGCCCGTACACCGCGCCGTCTCGCTTCCCGGTGGCTCCTACCAGCCGCGCTCGCGCCACTCCGCGAGATGCGGGCGCTCGGCGCCCAGCGTGGTGTCCGCGCCGTGGCCCGGGTAGACCCAGGTCTCGTCGGGCAGCCGCGCGAAGAGCTTGTTCTCGACATCGTCGATCAGGCTGGCGAAGTTCTTCGCCTCGCCCCAGGTGTTGCCGACCCCGCCGGGGAAGAGGCAGTCGCCCGTGAAGACGTGCGGGTGGCCGTGCGGGTCGTCGTAGACCAGGGCGATGCTGCCGGGGGTGTGGCCGACCAGGTGGCGGGCGGTGAGCGTGACCCGCCCGACGCTGATGGTGTCGCCGTCCTCGACCAGGACGTCCGTCGGGACGGGAATGCCCTCGGCGTCGTAGCGGCCCGCGAAGGTCCGGGCGCCGGTCGCGTCGACGACCTCGCGCAGCGCGCCCCAGTGGTCACCGTGCTGGTGTGTGGTGACGACCGAGGTGATGCCGCTCTCGCCGATCAGCCCGAGGAGCGTCGAAGGCTCCGCGGCGGCGTCGATCAGTACCTGCGCGCCGGTCGCGCGGCAGCGCAGCAGGTAGGCGTTGTTGTTCGTCGGACCGACCGCGACCTTGGAGATCATCAGATCGGTCAGCTCGTGTACGTCGGCCGGTCCGCCGACCTTGACTGCTCCGGTGTACGCCATGCCCGCAGCCTACTGGCCGGGGCCCTGGAAGCATCGCGTCCGGGGGGTGTACCGCGGCACCGGCCGACGCCCCGGTCAGCGATCCGGCAGCTCCGGCAGGCCGGCGCCGTCGGGGGTGGTGAGGCCGGCGCCCTTCGAGCGGCCGGTGAGCCAGCCGACCAGTGCCGCCGGGGAACCGCTGACGGTGAGCGGGGCGCCGTCGGGGCGGCCCGTCCGCCAGCTCCGCCCGTCATCGGTGCACAGCTCCAGCGCGGCGACGTCCCGGTCTCCCTTCAGCCGCTGCTCCGCGAGGAAGGCCAGCTCGGCGTCCACGTACTCCGTCGCCAGATGGTCGACCGTGTAGCCGACGCCGAGGTCCACGTGGTGCAGCTCGACCTCGGCGAGCCGGCGGAAGGGCAGCCGCCCGGCCCGCTCGACGACGCCGTTGCGCATCTCCACCTCGTACGACAGGCGCTCGGGGCCCAGCGCCGAGCAGGCCGTCTCCCAGCGCTCGGCGCTGGACCGCAGGTCTTCAAGGTGGGCGGCCAGCGGCCGGTCGGCGTCCCGCTCGATGTCGGCGTCGCGGGCGGCGGGCGTGGCGTACATGGGCGTGCGGATGCCCGTACGCGCCCACGCGAAGAGGTTGGCGAGCCCGTCGGCGTTCCGGGCGAGGTGGGCGAGCACATGGCCGCGGGTCCAGCCGGGCAGCAGGGAGGGCTCCCCGACGGCCTCGTCGTCGAGCTTGGCCACGGAGACTAGGAGGCGGTCGGTGGCGGCGTGGACGGCTGCCGCGTCATAGGCGAATTCCTGTGCGGTGTCGGTCATGGTCCGAAGCTAGCGCCACCGCCGTCGGGGCGGGAGTCGGCGCACGTCGCCAGCCGGGAGCGCACGACGGTGCGGGCACGCGGCAGGGGGAAGGGACGGGACGGTTCCGGTGTTGTACGAGGAGTGCGCCGGGCCGGGCCGACGAGGCGTCCGGGCCTGCGCGCTCGTCGGTTCTCGGGCGCATCCGTGCAGGTCAGCGGTGCTGTGCCCGGTTCGGGAAGGGGCGTTGTCAGACCCCGGCGCTACGGTGAAGGGCGTGGTGGGATCCGGCGTCCGGCGCCGCCGTGAGCAGGCGTTCGGCGCGGCGTGACCAGGCGTCCGGTTCCACCGTGCAGCAGGCCGCTGCGCTGTCGTGCGCCGGGTCACCGGTGCCCTCGCGTCAGCGGAGCGCCGTCCGGCAACACCTTCGGGTGAAGACGGACGACGGAGACCAGAAATCGAATGCACGTGCTATAGGCTCGTGTGTGGCATCGAAACGACATCGACAGACATTGCCGCGGCGGCCCCCATACCCTGGGGCGGGGGTGCGCGGCACCCCGCCCCTCTCACGAAAGGTGCCGACCGGCGTGACAGACCGTCTCATCGTCCGTGGCGCTCGCGAGCACAATCTCCGCAACGTCTCGCTCGATCTCCCCCGCGACTCCCTCATCGTGTTCACGGGTCTTTCCGGATCGGGCAAGTCCTCGCTCGCGTTCGACACGATCTTCGCCGAGGGCCAGCGGCGCTACGTCGAGTCGCTGTCCTCGTACGCCCGGCAGTTCCTCGGGCAGATGGACAAGCCCGACGTGGACTTCATCGAGGGCCTGTCCCCGGCGGTCTCGATCGACCAGAAGTCGACCTCGCGCAACCCGCGCTCCACGGTCGGCACGATCACCGAGGTCTACGACTACCTCCGCCTGCTCTTCGCCCGCATCGGCAAGCCGCACTGCCCCGAGTGCCGCCGGCCGATCGCCCGCCAGTCGCCGCAGGCCATCGTGGACAAGGTGCTGGAGCTGCCCGAGGGCAGTCGGTTCCAGGTGCTCTCGCCGCTCGTCCGCGAGCGCAAGGGCGAGTTCGTCGACCTCTTCTCCGATCTGCAGACCAAGGGATACAGCCGGGCCCGGGTCGACGGCGAGACGATCCAGCTCTCCGAGCCGCCGAAGCTGAAGAAGCAGGAGAAGCACACGATCGAGGTGGTCGTGGACCGCCTCACGGTCAAGGAGACCGCCAAGCGCCGGCTGACCGACTCCGTCGAGACCGCGCTCGGCCTCTCCGGCGGCATGGTCATCCTCGACTTCGTCGACCTCGACGCCGACGATCCGCAGCGCGAGCGGATGTACTCGGAGCACCTCTACTGCCCGTACGACGACCTGTCGTTCGAGGAGCTGGAGCCGCGCTCCTTCTCCTTCAACTCGCCCTTCGGTGCCTGCCCGGAGTGCACGGGCATCGGTACGCGCATGGAGGTCGACCCCGAGCTGATCGTCCCGGACGAGGAGAAGTCGCTCGACGAGGGCGCCATCCACCCCTGGTCGCACGGCCACAACCGGGAGTACTTCGGCCGGCTGATCGGCGCGCTCGCCGACGCGCTCGGCTTCCGTACCGACATCCCCTGGGCCGGTCTGCCGCAGCGCGCCAAGAAGGCCCTGCTCAACGGCCACCGCACGCAGATCGAGGTGCGCTACCGGAACCGCTACGGCCGCGAGCGGCGGTACACCACCCCGTTCGAGGGCGCCCTGCCGTTCGTCCGGCGGCGGCACTCCGAGGCGGAGAGCGACTCCAGCCGCGAGCGCTTCGAGGGCTACATGCGCGAGGTGCCCTGCCCGGCCTGTGAGGGCACGCGCCTGAAGCCGATCGTGCTGGCCGTCACGGTGCAGGACAAGTCCATCGCCGACGTCGCCGCCATGTCGATCAGCGACTGCGCCGACTTCCTGCGCGACATGAAGCTGGACGCCCGCCAGAAGAAGATCGCCGAGCGGGTGCTGAAGGAGGTCAACGAGCGGCTGCGGTTCCTGGTCGACGTCGGCCTGGACTACCTCTCGCTGAACCGCGCGGCGGGCACCCTCTCCGGCGGTGAGGCGCAGCGCATCCGGCTCGCCACCCAGATCGGCTCCGGGCTGGTCGGCGTGCTGTACGTGCTCGACGAGCCGTCGATCGGCCTGCACCAGCGGGACAACCACCGCCTGATCGAGACGCTGGTCCGGCTGCGCGACCTCGGCAACACCCTGATCGTCGTCGAGCACGACGAGGACACCATCAAGGCCTCGGACTGGGTGGTGGACATCGGCCCCGGCGCCGGTGAGCACGGCGGCAAGGTCGTGCACAGCGGTCCCTTGAAGGAGCTGCTGGCCAACGAGGAGTCGGCGACCGGGCAGTACCTGTCCGGGACGAAGGTCATCCCGACGCCGGGCGTGCGCCGGCCCGTGGACCACGACCGCCGCCTCACGGTGCACGGCGCGAAGGAGAACAACCTCCGCGACATCGACGTGTCCTTCCCGCTGGGCGTGCTGACCGCCGTCACGGGCGTCTCCGGATCGGGCAAGTCGACGCTGGTCAACGACATCCTCTACACCCACCTGGCGCGGGAGCTGAACGGCGCCAAGTCGGTGCCGGGACGGCACACCCGGGTCGCGGGCGACGACCTGGTCGACAAGGTCGTGCACGTGGACCAGTCGCCCATCGGCCGCACGCCGCGGTCGAACCCGGCGACGTACACCGGCGTCTTCGACCACGTCCGCAAGCTGTTCGCGGAGACGATGGAGGCGAAGGTCCGCGGCTATCTGCCGGGCCGCTTCTCCTTCAACGTCAAGGGCGGCCGCTGCGAGAACTGCTCCGGCGACGGCACCATCAAGATCGAGATGAACTTCCTGCCGGACGTGTACGTGCCGTGCGAGGTGTGCCACGGGGCGCGGTACAACCGCGAGACGCTGGAGGTGCACTACAAGGGCAAGTCCATCGCCGAGGTGCTGGACATGCCGATCGAGGAGGCGCTGGACTTCTTCGAGGCGGTGCCGACGATCTCGCGGCACCTGAAGACGCTCAACGAGGTCGGCCTCGGGTACGTCCGGCTCGGGCAGTCCGCGCCGACGCTCTCCGGCGGTGAGGCGCAGCGCGTGAAGCTGGCGTCGGAGCTGCAGAAGCGGTCCACGGGCCGCACGGTCTACGTCCTGGACGAGCCGACGACCGGCCTGCACTTCGAGGACATCAACAAGCTGATCCGCGTGCTGTCCGGGCTGGTCGACAAGGGCAACTCCGTGATCGTCATCGAGCACAACCTCGATGTGATCAAGACGGCGGACTGGGTCGTGGACATGGGCCCGGAGGGCGGCAACGGCGGCGGCCTCGTCGTCGCCGAGGGCACGCCCGAGCAGGTCGCGGGGGTCCCGGCCAGCCACACCGGCAAGTTCCTGCGGGACATCCTCGGCGACCGGGTCAGCGACGCGACCCCGTCGAAGGGGGCACCGGCGAAGCGCTCGGCGGCGAAGAAGACGACGTCGGCCGCCAGTAAGACGGCGGCCAAGAAGACGGCGACGAAGCGGACCGCGGCCAAGAAGACCGTGGCCGCGGAGACGCCGGCGAAGAAGAAGACCGTGACGAAGGCGGTGAAGTCGAAGGGGAAGTCCTGAGGGACGGGCGGGGGCGGACAGGCGCTGGGCGGCCGCGGGCCCGGGGGCGGCAAGGGCGCAGACCCTGAGCCGTCCGGGCCGGCCGTACCGCCTCAGCGGGCGGCCCGGTCGCCGCGCGGAGGGTGCCCCTCCATCGCCGCGGCGGTGCGCCGGACTGCTGGTGTCCGAGCCCGTACGCTCCTCCGGGCAGCAGGGCCGTTACGGCGCGGTCGAGCTGGTCGACGAGCACGTTGAGGGCGCCGGGGAGGTGTCCGGGGGCGTACTTCCGGAGGCGTACTCCCCGGGGGCGCGACGTCGATGAGGGGCCTCTCGGGCGCACCGGGAATGCGGGTGCAAGGGCCGGCGCTACCATACCCACCGGGGTATTCGTGGAAAGGGAAGGCCGTGGAGCTGCCAGCAGAGGAACTGAAGGGCGCCGTCAACCGGCTGCGCCGGGCCCAGGGGCAGATCTCCGGGGTCATAGGGATGATCGAGCAGGGCCGGTCCTGCGAAGAGGTCGTCACGCAGCTGGCCGCCGCTTCCCGCGCGCTGGACCGGGCCGGTTTCGCGATCATCGCCACGGGCCTGGAGCACTGCCTGACGGCCGAGGCCGAGGGCGGGGCGCCGGAGATGGAGCGCGCCGAGATGCGCGCCAAGCTGGAGAAGCTCTTCCTGTCGCTGGCGTGATCCGCCCGCCCGGCTGATCAGCCGGTCCGCCGCCCCCGGAGGAAACCTCAGGCCAGGTCCGAGGCGTACGGCGGTTCCGCGCCCGCGCGGGAGCAGGTGAGGGCCGCGGCGCGGGCGGCGAAGCCGAGGATGTCCCGCCAGGCGTCCGCGTCCAGCCGGGCCACCGCGGCGGGGGAGAGCGCGTGGTGCGCGTCCAGGCGGTGCAGCAGCGCGGCGTTGACCGTGTCGCCTGCGCCGATCGTGTCCACGACCTCGACGCGTACGCCCGGTACGGACACCTCGCCGGCCGGGGTCGCGGCGGTCAGGCCGTCGCCGCCCCGGGTGAGCACCACCGCCGCCGGGCCCGCGGCCAGCCACTCCTTCACCGCCCCGGCCACCGCGTCGGCGGCGGCCGCCGCCGGCAGGCCGTCCGCGCCGGCCAGCCACCGCGCGTCCTCCTCCGAGAGCTTCAGCAGGGCGATGTGCGGCAGCCAGGAGCGGAAGCGGGCGCGGTAGGCGTCCGGGTCGGGGATCAGGCCGGCGCGGATGTTCGGGTCCAGGGCGGTGAACACGCCGCGCGCCGCCTCGCGCCGCATCAGCGCTTCGTACGCGCTCGCGCCCGGTTCCAGTACCAGCGAGCAGGTGCCCAGGGAGAGGGCGCGCACGTCGTCGGGGAGGGCGGGCGGCAGGGTGAAGAGGCGGTCGGCGGTGCCCTCGACGTAGAAGCCGTAGCCGGCCGAGCCGTCCGGGCTGATGTCGGCGAGCGCCAGTGTCGTGGGCTCGGCGCCGCGCTGGACCAGCGAGATGTCCACGCCGGCCGCCCGCAGGCCGTCCAGCAGCGAACCGCCGAAGGCGTCCGTCGAGACCCGTGAGCAGAAGGCGGCGGGCGAGCCGAGCCGGCCCAGCGCGACCGCGGTGTTGTACGGGCCCCCGCCCCGTTGCGGCGACAGCGCGGGCAGTGCGGGCAACGCGGGCAGCGCGGCGCCGTCCGCGGGCGCGCGCCCGCCGTCCGCTGTGTTCGCGGGGGCGGGGGCGTTCGCGGGGACGAGGTCGATGAGGGCTTCGCCGGCGACGACGATCACGAGGGGGTCCTTTCCGGGGCCGGTCCGGGGCAGTACGGGTGTGTCATGCGGCGCCACCGCACGACGGGCGGAGCGCACGACGGGCGAGGCGCATGACAGGCGGGGCGGACGACGGGCGGGGCGGGTCGGGCGACAGGGCGGGCCGCACACGGCCGGTCGACGAGCACGCCGGCGGGCCCGGCCGCGGCCCGCAGCCGATACGCGGCGCAGTCGCCACGTGGCCCGCAGCCGACTCGCGGCGTGCAACCGACCCGCGGCCCGCAGTCGCCACGTGCCCCCCACCCGTCACCCGGTCGCACCCCACAGCCACGGCCCGACGCATGGAGCATCAGGACCCACCCCCGCACCCGCACGACGTCCGATGGACGAACGTGCACGGAAGGCGGATGGTGCGCGGTGGCCGGGTCGGGTTCTCCAGGCGGTCCAGGAGGAGTTGGACCGCTGCCGCGCCGATCTCCCGGCTGGGCTGGGAGATCGCGGTGAGGCGGGGGGAGAAGAGGTCCGCCCAGGAGAAGTCGTCGAAGCAGGCGAGCGCGATGTCGCGCGGTACCCGCAGGCCCATCTCGCCCAGGGCCTTCAGGGCGCCGATGGTCATGGCGTTGTTGGCGGTGATCACGGCGGTGGGCGGTTCGGGCGCGGCGAGCAGGTGGCGGGTGGCGTCCTCGGCGCCCTCCGCCTCGGAGTTGCCGCCCGCCAGCAGCTCCGGCGCGAACGGCAGCCCGCGGGACCGCAGTCCTTCGCGGTAGCCGGCGACGCGCTCGGTGGTCGTGCTCAGCCCCGGCAGGCCCGCGATCAGGCCGATCCGGGTGTGCCCGAGGTCGGCCAGGTGCTCGACCAGCTGCCGTATCGGCGCGGTGCTCTCGGCGCAGACCTGGTCGTGCGTGTCGCCGACGAGGCGGTCGAGGTAGACGGTGGGGACCGCGCGCTTGGTGACGTACTCGACGAGGGCCGCGGGTTCGGCGGACGGCGCGACGATCATGCCGTCCACGCGGCGCTCGTGCAGCAGCTGGACGACCTTGCGCTCGTGCACCGGGTCGTCGTGCGGATCGGCGATCAGCAGGCTGTACCCGGCCTCCAGCGCGCCCGCCTCGACGCCCTGCAGGATCTCGGTGAAGTACGGATTGCTGATCGCGGAGACCGCGAGGCCGATGGAGCGGGTGCGCGAGGTCACCAGGGAGCGGGCGAGCGTGTTGTGCGTGTAACCCAGCTCGTCGATCGCGTCCAGGACGGACTTGCGGGTGTCGGGGCGCACGGGGCGGGTCTCGTTCAGGACGTGCGAGACCGTCGCCACGGAAACCCCCGCGCGACGTGCGACATCCACCATCGTCGCCATCCGGTGCCGTCCTCCCCGACGTGGCCGACGTCTCCGACGGCGTGCGTGATTGTGGGGAAACCGTAACGCATGAGAAGCATCGCGTAAACGCTTGCGTAAGCGTTTACGCCGGGGCTAGCCTCCCCGGGACCGAGCCGCTGCGGGACGCAGGACCGGCGATGCGGCACCGAGCCGCAGCACCCCCAACAGACCAGCAACAGACCAGCACAACGAAGTGGAGGCGCGAGTATGCGCGCTGTCGTGGTCACCGAGCCGGGCCGAGCCGCCCCGGCCGACGTGCCGGACCCCAGGCCCGAACCCGGCGAGGTCGTCGTCCGCGTCTCCTCGTGCGGCCTGTGCGGGACGGACATGCACATCCTCGGCGGCGAGCTGCCGCCCGTGACGTACCCGGTGATCCCCGGGCACGAGCTGACCGGCGAGGTGATCGCGGTGGGCGAGGGCGTCGCCGTCCCGGCCGTCGGCGACCGGGTCGCCGTGGACCCCAACATGCCCTGCGGCGCCTGTCATTACTGCCGGATCGGCCGCGGCAACCTCTGCGAGGACTACCGCGCGATCGGCGTCACGCAGGCCGGCGGCTTCGCCGAGCGGGTCGCCGTGCCGGCCCGCTGCGCCTACGTGATCCCCGACTCGTTCTCCGAGGCCGCGGCCGGGCTGATCGAGCCGCTGTCCTGCGCGGTGCACGGCCTGAACCGGCTGCCGCGCCGCCCCGGCGAGCACTACCTGATCTACGGCGCGGGCACGATGGGCCTGATGATGGCCGCGCTCGTACGGACGGCAGGCGCCGCCTCCGTATCGGTGGTGGACCTGAACGAGGAGCGGCTGGCGTTCGCCGAGTCGTTCGGCCTGGACGCGGCCGTGACCAGCGCGGACAAGCTCGCGCGGGGCAAGGGGCCGGGCTTCGAGGTGGTCGTGGACGCGACCGGCGCCGTGCCCGCCATCGAGGACGGGCTGGGGCGCGTCCGCAAGGGCGGCACGTTCCTGCAGTTCGGCGTGACGGACCCGTCCCGTAAGGCCGCGTTCTCGCCGTACCTCGTCTACAACAGCGAGATCGACATCATCGGGTCGATGGCCGTGCACAACAGCTTCCAGCCCGCCATCGACGTGCTGGCCTCCGGGCTCGACCTGGACCCGCTGGTCAGCGACGTCTTCGGCCTGGAGGACTTCGACGAAGCCGTGGCCCGCTTCAAGGCCGGCACGGGCCGCAAGATCCATCTCGCGCCGGCCAAGGGGTGACGGGCATGGCACCTCGTACCGCAGCCCCTCGTACGGCTGCGCCCCGTACCGCGGCACCTCGCCTCAAGAACGCGCTGATCTGGGTCTTCGGCGCCCTCGGCGGCATCCTGTGGGGCTACGACACCGGCGTGATCTCCGGCGCGCTGCTCTACATCAAGCGGGACCTCCCCATGAGCCCGCTGCTGGAGGGCATGGTCGTCTCCGGGCTGCTGGTCGGCGCGATGCTCGGCGCCGGCCTGTCCGGGCGGCTCTCGGACTCCTGGGGCCGCCGCCGGCTGATCCTCGCCGCCTCCGGGGTCTTCATCCTCGGCACGCTCGGCGCGTCGTTCGCGACGCACGTCTGGGTGCTGATCGTCTTCCGCTTCGTCCTCGGCATCGGCGTCGGCATCGCGTCCGTCGTCGTCCCGCTGTACCTGACCGAGCTGGCGCCCAAGCACGTGCGCGGCGGGCTGGCCTCGCTGATGCAGCTGCTGGTCACGGTCGGCATCTTCCTCGCGTACGTCACCGACTACGCCTTCCACGACTCCGGCGCCTGGCGCTGGATGATCGGGCTCGGCGTGGTCCCGGCCGCCGTCCTGGCGATCGGCATCGTCACGCAGCCGGAGAGCCCGCGCTGGCTGGTCGGCAAGGGGCGCGGCGACGAGGCGCGGCGGGTCCTCCTGCAGCTGCGCGGGGACGGTGAGTCGGCCCGCGCCGAGCTGGCGGAGATCGAGGAGACCGTACGGACCGAGCGCGCGCAGACCGAGAGCCTGACCTTCCGGCACCTGCTGTCGCCGAAGCTGCGGCCGGTCTTCGTGGTCGGGATGCTGCTGGTGTTCTTCCAGAACTTCGTCGGCATCAACACGATCATCTACTACGCGCCCCGGCTGCTGACCAACGTCGGCTTCGGGGACAGCGGCGCGATCATCGCCACCATGGGCGTCGGCGCGCTGAACATGCTGATGACGCTGCCCGCCATGCGGCTGATCGACCGCAAGGGGCGCAAGCCGCTGCTGCTGTGGGGCGCGCTGGGCATGTGCGTGGCGATGGTGGTGCTGGCCGTCACCAACCTCTCGGGGCTGGGATACGGCGCGCTGCTGTCCACCCTCACGCTCCTGGGGATCGCGCTGTACATCGCGTCGTTCGCCGTCTCCTGGGGCCCGGTGCAGTGGGTGATGCTGCCGGAGCTGTTCCCGATGCGGCTGCGGGCCGCGGCGGTCGGCCTGTGCGTGATCTTCAACTGGCTGTTCAACATGGCGGTCGCGCTGGTGTTCCCCTCGCTCCTGGACACCTTCGGGGCGGGCGCCAACTTCCTCTTCTTCGCGGTGATGACCTTCCTCGCCTTCGTGTTCGTACGGAAGCTGCTCCCGGAGACCAAGGGGCGCAGCCTGGAGGAGATCGAACAGGACCTGCTCCGGGGTACCGCGGGCCCGGTCGGGGCCGCGGATTCCGCCCCGGTATCGTCGGGCAGCGCCACCCCCTGAGAGCAGGAGTCATGACCATGAGCGAGCCCCTCCACCGCCGTACTGTGCTGCGAGGGGCCGCGCTCGCGGGCATCGCCTGCGTCGGCGCCGCCGCGTGCTCCGCGGGCGGCTCGAAGTCGGGCTCGGTCCCGAAGGCGCCCACCCAGGAGACCGAGCTGGGCGCGGCCGACGCGATACCGGTCGGCGGCGCCAGGCTCTACCCCGAGGAGAAGCTGGTCGTCTCGCAGCCGGCCAAGGGCGAGTTCAAGTGCTTCAGCTCGGTGTGCACGCACGCGGGCGCGATCCTGAACAAGCTCGACAAGGAAGTGGCGACCTGCCCGCTGCACGGCAGCCAGTTCGACGTGGCGACCGGCAAGCCCGTGCACGGCCCGGCGACCTCGCCACTGGAGGAGATCCCGGTCAAGGTCAAGGGCGGCAAGCTGATCGCGGGCTGACCCGCCCCTGGGCGCCCTGAAGGGGCGAGGCCCGCGCACCCCGAAGGGCTCACCCCCAGTCCCACTCGATCCCGAGCAGTCCGGGCCGTACCGACTGGTCCACCAGGTGGACGGCGCGGTGCTGCCCGCTCAGCGTCAGTTCCTGGCGGGCGGTGCGCGGCGCGGTCGTCGTCGCCTGCGCGAAGCGGCCGCAGCGCACCGGGAGCGCTGCCTCGTCGAAGCGCACCTGAAGGACGTACTGCCCGCCGGGGAAGGGGAAGCCGCGGAAGTACTCGGTGCTCTCGCCCGCGGTGCCGTCGCGGAACCCGTAGGAGAAGACGTACGTGTCGCCGGCCCGCAGCCGGGTGTCGAAGAGCAGTTCGGCGACCACGAGCGGCGCTTCGGGGACGTGCCGCACCCGGCCCAGCCGGCAGTTCTCCGTCGCCCGCACGGTCATCCGTGCCGGGTCGGCGCCCTCGTCGCCGCAGTGGATGGCGACATAGCGGTCCACGCCGTCCCGGTGCGCGCGCACCACCTGCTGCGACTCGCGGTCCAGCAGCTCGCGGCGGGCCCCTATGAGGACCCGCTCGGACTGCCCCACGGTGTGCAGCCCGCCGTCCGTGGGGGCGCCCAGGTCGGCGAGGAGCTTCCGTACGACGTCGGAGTCCTCGGTCAGGGTGCGGTACGACCGGCCCGTGGGGCGCTCGACGTCCGGGTACACCGGGGTCTGCGACTCCAGCAGCCTGATGAGCGCGCCGGCGGGCAGCTCCAGTACCTCTTCCAGCGCCGTCACCGCGCGCAGCGACTCGGGGCGCTGCGGGCGGCGGGCGCCCTGCTGCCAGTAACTGAGGCTGGTGACGCCGACCTTGATGCCGCGCTGCGCGAGCTTGTACTGCACGCGGTGCAGGGCGAGGCCGCGTTCGGCCAGCGCGGCGCGCAGCGCCAGGTGGAACGGGCCGGTGCGCAGCGCCTGTGCGAGCTCGGCCGATGCGGCGGTGTCCTGTGCCATTGCCAACCCTCCGGTGCGCGGGGTGAACGTTCACAACCGGAGTTCACACATCCCGCCGACCCTGTCCGTTCCTCGCAGATCGCCGGGCAGGGGACGTTCACATCGGGGCTCGTCCGTCCACACCGCCGCGTCACCTCGCATTGAAGCGTGTTGACCAGCCCCGGACAACACTTGATGCTCCTCAGCAGCATCCGGATGCGTTCCTCTCCCTCTTCCCACCCCCCTCGGGAGGACCGCCATGCACCGCCCGTCCCGCCGCACACGCTCGTCCCGTCCCCGCTCCACGCGCCGCAGATGGCTCCTGACCGCGGCCGTCGCCGCCGTCCTCACCGGCTTCCCCGCCGCGACGGCGACGGCCGCCCCCGACACCGCGCTCGCCAGTAACAGGCTGAACATCACCATGCAGGCCCAGCAGAACAGCAACTGGTGCTGGGCGGCCTCCGGAAACACCATCGCCACCTGGTTCGGCCGCAACTACAGCCAGAACCAGTTCTGCAACGCCGCCTTCGGGCGCCAGCAGGGCACCACCTGCCCCAACAGCCAGGCCACGCTCGGTGACGTGCAGAACGGCCTGGAATGGGCCGGCATCAGCTCCGGCAACTACGTCAGCGGCTACCTCAACTACAGCACCGTGCAGAGCGAGATCAACGCCAAGCGGCCCGTGGAGACCCGCATCCAGTGGTCCTCAGGGGGCGGCCACATGCACGTCCTGTACGGCTTCGACACCGCGAACAACTGGGTGTACTGGGGCGACCCCTGGCCGGACAACAACCGCTACAACTGGGGCGATTACCGCTACTACGTCGATGGCAGCGAGTTCTCCTGGACGCACTCCCTCTACCGGATCGGAGCCTGAGGCGATGACGCACCGGAACCCGACGCGCGCCGCCGTCACCGCGGCGCTGGCCACCGCTCTCGCCGGGCTCGCCCCGCAGGCGGCCCTGGCCGCGGACACCCCCGCACCGCCCAAGGCCCCGGCCGCGGCGAGCGTGGCCGCCGCCCACGACGCGGCGACCGCCCCTGGGACGCTGCACACGCTCGCCCGCTTCTTCGCCCGCGACGGCAAGGTGAGCGCCAAGGCCGCCGAGCCGCGCATCGAGGGCGCGACCGTGCCCGTCTACGTGCTCTCGCCGGACTTCGTCCGCGGCCGCTCCGGCGCCCCGGTCGCCCGGCTGGACTTCCTCGCCAGCAAGGCGGTCTCCGCCGACGGCCAGGAGGCGTCGGTGTGGACCGTGCGGCCGAAGGGCGCGGACAGCTGGCGGGTGGTGAACATCGCCACCGGGGCCGACGAGACGGAGTACGCGGCGAAGGCGAAGGGCGGCACGCTCTTCCACGAGCCGCAGATCGACGCCTGGTACGTCCAGCGCGGCGACCGCGTCCAGCCGCTGGACGCGGACGCGAAGCGGGCGGTCGGGGCGGCCGGGACCACGGTCGCCGCGTACCAGAAGCGCGTGCACGCGGCGTACGGGGACAAGCTGCCCGGCTCGGCGTACGACCGGCGCGGGGAGGCCGGCGGCTACGGGGAGGCCGCCGGCTCCGGTACCGCGGTGGCCGGCTCCGGTACCGCGGTGGCCGCCACCGGTGCGGCGGCGGCCACCACCGGAAGCAGCGGCCCGCTCGTCGCCGTGCTGACCGCCCTGGGCACACTGGTGGTGCTGGCGATCGGCGGGGCGCTCGTCTCCCGGAGGCTGCGCCGCTGACCGCGCTCCGTAGCCGGTCCGTGGGGCCTGCGTGAGCGGCGCCACGTTCCCCCGGACCGGCCCCGGCCGGCTTCCTCACCTGTGCCCGGGTTGTCAGTGGTCACCAGTAGGGTGGCGGACATGGCGGACCCCAGCAGCTATCGACCCAAGCCGGGACAGATCCCCGACTCGCCGGGGGTCTACAAATTCCGGGACGAGCACCGACGGGTGATCTACGTAGGCAAGGCCAAGAGCCTGCGCCAACGCCTGTCGAACTACTTCCAGGACCTGGCGAATCTCCACCCGCGGACGCGCACGATGGTCACCACCGCCGCGTCCGTGGAGTGGACCGTCGTCTCCACCGAGGTCGAGGCGCTCCAGCTGGAGTACACCTGGATCAAGGAGTTCGACCCGCGGTTCAACGTCAAGTACCGCGACGACAAGAGCTATCCGTACCTCGCCGTCACGCTCAACGAAGAGTTCCCGCGGGTCCAGGTGATGCGCGGCGCCAAGAAGAAGGGCGTGCGGTACTTCGGCCCGTACGGCCATGCCTGGGCGATCCGCGAGACCGTCGACCTGATGCTGCGGGTCTTCCCTGTGCGGACGTGCTCGGCGGGCGTCTTCAAGCGCTCGGCCCAGATCGGCCGCCCCTGCCTCCTCGGATACATCGGCAAGTGCTCGGCCCCCTGCGTCGAGCGGGTCTCGGCCGAGGAGCACCGCGAACTGGCCGAGGAGTTCTGCGACTTCATGGCAGGCCGCACGGGCGCGTACATCCGCCGCCTGGAGCGGCTGATGGCGGAGGCCGCCGAGGAGATGGAGTACGAGCGGGCCGCCCGGCTGCGCGACGACATAGAGGCGCTGAAGCGGGCCATGGAGAAGAGCGCCGTGGTGCTCGCCGACGCCACCGACGCCGACCTCATCGCGCTCGCCGAGGACGAGCTGGAGGCCGCCGTCCAGATCTTCCACGTCCGCGGCGGCCGGGTGCGCGGCCAGCGCGGCTGGGTCACCGACAAGGTCGAGAACGTCGACACCGCGGACCTCGTGGAGCACGCCCTGCAGCAGCTGTACGGCGAGGAGCGCGGCGACGCCGTCCCCAAGGAAGTCCTGGTGCCGGCGCTGCCCGACCCCGTCGAGCCGGTCCAGCAGTGGCTGACCGAGCGCCGCGGGTCGAACGTCTCGCTGCGCATCCCGCAGCGCGGCGACAAGAAGGACCTGATGGCCACGGTCCAGCGCAACGCCCAGCAGGCGCTGGCCCTGCACAAGACCAAGCGCGCCTCGGACCTGACCACCCGCTCCCGGGCGCTGGAGGAGATCGCCGAGGCGCTGGAGCTGGACTCGGTGCCGCTGCGCATCGAGTGCTTCGACATCTCGCACCTCCAGGGCGACGACGTGGTGGCGTCGATGGTCGTCTTCGAGGACGGGCTGGCGAGGAAGAGCGAGTACAGACGCTTCCAGATCAGGTCCTTCGAGGGCCAGGACGACGTCCGGTCCATGCACGAGGTGATCTCCCGCCGCTTCAAGCGGTATCTGCAGGAGAAGCAGAAGACCGGCGAGTGGGAGGAGGAGACCGGCGCGGACGCCGCCGATCTGGTCTCCGGGGCCGTGCCGGGCCCTGCGGACCTCTCCGGTGCCGCGCCGGGCCCGAAGGACGAGGAGGGCCGCCCCAAGCGCTTCGCGTACCCGCCGCAGCTGGTCGTCGTCGACGGCGGCCGGCCGCAGGTCGCCGCGGCGCAGCGGGCGCTGGAGGAGCTGGGCATCGACGACGTCGCGGTCTGCGGGCTGGCCAAGCGCCTGGAGGAGGTCTGGGTGCCCGGCGAGGAGGACCCGGTCGTACTGCCCCGGACGAGCGAGGGCCTGTACATCCTCCAGCGCGTCCGGGACGAGGCGCACCGCTTCGCCATCGCCTACCAGCGCAACAAGCGCGGCAAGCGGCTCACGGCAAGCCCCCTGGACACCGTGCCCGGCCTCGGCGAGAGTCGCCGCCAGGCCCTCCTGAAGCACTTCGGTTCCCTGAAGAAACTCAGAGGGGCCACCATCGAGGAGATCTGCGAGGTGCCGGGCGTCGGCCGCAAGACCGCCGAGACCGTCGCGGCGACCCTGGCCCAGGCCGTTCCGGCCGCCCCGGCGGTCAACACCGCCACCGGAGAGATCATTGAAGATGAGGGGGCACCGCAGGCCGCGTTGCCTTCAGAACAGGGACAGGAACGATGAGCGACAGCAGCCCCGAGCAGCAGACCGGAAGAGACGGCGCGCAGGTGAGTGCGGCGCCGGTGCGCGATGACCAGGACCGGAGTCCCGCGATCCCCGAGCTGGTGATCATCTCCGGGATGTCGGGCGCGGGACGGAGCACGGCCGCCAAGTGCCTGGAGGACCTCGGCTGGTTCGTGGTCGACAACATCCCGCCCGAGCTCATCCCGCCGATGGTCGACCTCGGCGCCCGTTCCCAGGGCAACGTCGCCCGGATCGCGGTGGTCGTCGACGTCCGCGGCCGCCGCTTCTTCGACAACCTCAAGGAGTCCCTGGCCGCGCTGGACGCCGCGCAGGTCAAGCGCCGCATCGTCTTCCTGGAGTCCTCCGACGAGGCGCTGGTCCGCCGCTTCGAGTCGGTCCGCCGCCCGCACCCGCTGCAGGGCGACGGCCGCATCGTCGACGGCATCGCCGCCGAGCGCGACCTGCTGCGCGAGCTGCGCGGCGACGCCGACCTGGTGATCGACACCTCCAGCCTGAACGTCCACGAGCTGCGCGCCAAGATGGACGCCCAGTTCGCCGGCGAGGAGGTCCCCGAGCTGCGCGCGACGGTGATGTCCTTCGGCTTCAAGTACGGCCTGCCGGTCGACGCCGACCTCGTCGTGGACTGCCGCTTCATCCCGAACCCGCACTGGGTCCCGGAGCTGCGGCCGTACACGGGTCTGAACGAAGAGGTCTCCAACTACGTCTTCAGCCAGCCCGGCGCCAAGGAGTTCCTGGACGGCTACGCCGAGCTGCTGCGCATCGTCGCCGAGGGGTACCGCCGCGAGGGCAAGCGGTACGTCACCATCGCGGTCGGCTGTACGGGCGGCAAGCACCGCAGCGTCGCCATGTCGGAGAAGCTGGCCCGCCGGCTGGTCTCCGAAGGGGTCGAGACGGTCGTCGTCCACCGGGACATGGGGCGCGAATGACTGCCCGTGCGCCCCGGATGCGCCGCGTACGCCGGCTCGTACGGGGCGGCACGCAGAAGGGCGCCACCCCGAAGGTCGTCGCACTCGGCGGCGGCATGGGCCTGTCCGCCTCGCTCGCCGCGCTGCGCCGCATCACGCGCGACCTGACCGCCGTGGTCACGGTCGCCGACGACGGCGGCTCCAGCGGCCGGCTCCGCGACGAGCTGGGCGTCCTGCCGCCCGGCGACCTGCGCAAGGCCCTCGCGGCGCTGTGCGGCGACGACGACTGGGGCCAGACCTGGTCCCGGGTGATCCAGCACCGCTTCCAGAGCGGCGGCGAGCTGCACGACCACGCGGTGGGCAATCTCCTGATCGTCGCCCTGTGGGAGCAGCTGGGCGACCACGTCCAGGCGCTGGACCTGGTCGGCAAGCTGCTGGGCGCGCAGGGCCGGGTGCTCCCGATGTCCGCCGTGCCGCTGGAGCTCCAGGCCCTGGTCAAGGGGCACCACGAGGGCCGTCCGGACGAGATCTCCACCGTCCGCGGCCAGGCCACGGTTGCGCTCACCCGCGGTGAGGTGCAGTCCGTGCACGTCGTCCCGGAGGACCCGCCCGCCGTCCCGGAGGCCGTCGAGGCGGTACGGGACGCGGACTGGGTGGTGCTCGGACCCGGGTCCTGGTTCTCCTCCGTGATCCCGCATCTCCTGGTGCCGCAGCTGCGCGAGGCGCTGGAGGAGACCAAGGCACGTAAGGTCCTCTCGTTGAACCTCGCACCCCAGCCGGGGGAGACGGACGGGTTTTCCCCGCAGCGTCATTTGGAGGTTTTGGCCCGACACGCCCCTAAACTCGCCTTCGACGTGGTGCTGGCCGATCAGGACGCCGTGCCCGACCGGGAGTGTCTGACCGGAGCGGCCAAGGAGCTGTTCGGCAGCGCGGTCGAGCTGGCGGCCGTGGCCGCGCAAGGCGGCCCTGACCAGGGGAAACCCGGTGGTGGTTCCGCCCGGCACGACCCGGAGCTGCTGGCCGCCGCGTACGACCGTATTTTTCGGATGCATGGAAGGATCGGCCCATGGCGATGACGGCAGCGGTGAAGGATGAAATTTCCCGGCTCCCCGTCACCCGGACCTGCTGCCGGAAGTCGGAGGTCTCGTCGATCCTGCGGTTCGCCGGCGGGTTGCACCTGGTCAGCGGGCGCATCGTGATCGAGGCGGAGCTGGACACGGGCATCGCGGCCCGGCGGCTCCGCAAGGACATCCTGGAGATCTTCGGGCACTCCTCGGACCTGGTGGTGATGGCACCCGGCGGACTGCGCCGCGGCAGCCGCTACGTCGTCCGGGTCGTGGCCGGCGGCGACCAGCTCGCGCGCCAGACCGGCCTCGTCGACGGCCGCGGCCGCCCCATCCGGGGCCTGCCCCCGCAGGTGGTCTCGGGGGCCACCTGCGACGCGGAGGCCGCCTGGCGCGGCGCTTTCCTGGCGCACGGCTCGCTCACCGAGCCCGGCCGCTCCTCCTCCCTGGAGGTGACCTGCCCGGGCCCCGAGGCGGCGCTCGCGCTGGTCGGCGCGGCCCGCCGGCTCGGCATCGCGGCCAAGGCCCGCGAGGTGCGCGGCGTGGACCGGGTGGTGGTCCGTGACGGTGACGCGATCGGCGCGCTGTTGACGCGCCTCGGCGCGCACGAGTCGGTGCTGGCGTGGGAGGAGCGCAGAATGCGCCGCGAGGTGCGGGCCACGGCCAACCGCCTCGCGAACTTCGACGACGCCAACCTCCGCCGCTCGGCGCGGGCCGCGGTCGCCGCGGGCGCCCGTGTGCAGCGCGCGCTGGAGATCCTCGGCGAGGAGGTGCCGGAGCACCTCGCGGCGGCCGGCCGGCTGCGCATGGAGCACAAGCAGGCGTCCCTGGAGGAGCTGGGCGCGCTCGCCGACCCGCCGCTCACCAAGGACGCGGTCGCGGGCCGGATCCGCCGGCTGCTCGCGATGGCCGACAAGCGCGCACAGGACCTCGGCATTCCGGGTACGGAATCCAACCTCGCCGACGACCTCGCGGAGGGCATGGTCGGCTGAACGGGATCGCTACTTGTCAGTACGCGCCCCCGGCACCCGCACTGGGTGCCGGGGGCGCGTGCGTACTGGCGAGGGGCTCGTGGCGCAAGGGCGTCAGAGGGGCTCAAGGGCGCTCACCTGAGCAGAAGGAGAGCCCCATGTCAATGTCACGTACGTCTCGTACAGGGGGTAGGGTCGGAGGCGGTCGGGGACATCCCATACAGCTCGGCGGTGCACAAACCGCCGTACCAACGAGGAGATCGGTTTCGTGACGATCCGCGTAGGCATCAACGGCTTTGGCCGCATCGGTCGTAACTACTTCCGCGCGCTGCTGGAGCAGGGTGCGGACATCGAGATCGTGGCTGTCAACGACCTGGGTGACACCGCGACCACCGCCCACCTGCTGAAGTACGACACCATCCTGGGCCGCCTCAAGGCCGAGGTGTCGCACACCGCCGACACCATCACGGTCGACGGCCACACCATCAAGGTGCTCTCCGAGCGCAACCCGGCGGACATCCCGTGGGGCGAGCTGGGCGTCGACATCGTGATCGAGTCGACCGGCATCTTCACCAAGCGCGAGGACGCCGCCAAGCACCTCGCCGGTGGCGCGAAGAAGGTCCTCATCTCGGCTCCGGCCAAGGACGAGGACATCACCATCGTGATGGGTGTCAACCAGGACAAGTACGAGGCCGACAAGCACGACGTCATCTCGAACGCCTCCTGCACCACCAACTGTGTGGCGCCGATGGCCAAGGTTCTCGACGAGAACTTCGGCATCGTCAAGGGCATGATGACCACGGTCCACGCGTACACCAACGACCAGCGCATCCTGGACTTCCCGCACAAGGACCTGCGCCGCGCCCGCGCCGCCGCGGAGAACATCATCCCGACCTCCACGGGTGCCGCCAAGGCCACCGCGCTGGTCCTCCCGCAGCTCAAGGGCAAGCTGGACGGCATCGCCATGCGCGTGCCCGTGCCCACCGGCTCGGTCACCGACCTCGTCCTGGAGCTCGACCGCGAGGTCACCGCCGACGAGATCAACGCCGCCTTCCAGAAGGCCGCCGAGGGCCAGCTCAAGGGCATCCTGGAGTACACCGAGGACCCGATCGTCTCCTCGGACATCGTGAACTTCCCGGCCTCCTGCACCTTCGACTCCGGCCTCACCATGGCCCAGGGCAAGCAGGTCAAGGTCGTCGGCTGGTACGACAACGAGTGGGGCTACTCCAACCGCCTGGTCGACCTGACCGTCTTCGTCGGCGGCCAGCTCTGAATAATCTCTGCCTGACGCTGTACTAGGCACCGAGCCTGACGCAGTACTGGGCACCGAGATGTAGGACGGGGCTCGTAGGACGCGACGACGCGTCGTACGGGCCCCGTCCCATGACTGACGTTCGAACGGAGTCACCATGAAGACGATCGACGACCTTCAGGTAGCGGGGAAGCGGGTCTTCGTCCGCGCCGACCTGAACGTGCCGCTGGACGGCACCACCATCACCGACGACGGCCGTATCCGCGCCGTGCAGCCGACCATCGCCAAGCTCGCCGCCGCGGGCGCCCGCGTGGTCGTCGCCTCGCACCTGGGCCGCCCCAAGGGCGCCCCGGACCCGGCCTTCTCGCTCGCCCCCGCGGCGCGGCGGCTGGGTGAACTGCTCGGCCAGGACGTCGCGTTCGCCACCGACACGGTCGGCGAGTCCGCGCGGGCGACCGTGGCGGGCCTCGCCGACGGCCAGGTGGCCGTCCTGGAGAACCTCCGCTTCAACGCGGGCGAGACCAGCAAGGACGACGCCGAGCGCGGCGCGTTCGCGGACCAGCTGGCGCAGCTCGCCGACCTGTACGTCGGCGACGGCTTCGGCGCCGTGCACCGCAAGCACGCCTCGGTGTACGACCTGCCGGCCCGCCTGCCGCACGCCGCCGGCGACCTGATCGCCGCCGAGGTCACCGTCCTGAAGAAGCTCACCGAGGACGTCAAGCGCCCGTACGCGGTCGTGCTCGGCGGCGCCAAGGTCTCCGACAAGCTCGGCGTCATCGACCACCTTCTGGAGAAGGCCGACCGCATCCTCATCGGCGGCGGCATGGCGTACACCTTCCTCAAGGCCAAGGGCTACGAGGTCGGCAAGTCGCTGCTGCAGGAGGACCAGGTCCCGGTCGTGCTGGAGTACCTGTCGCGCGCCGAGGCGCGGGGCGTGGAGTTCGTCCTGCCCGTCGACGTCATGGTCTCGGCCGACTTCCCCGACCTGAAGACCAAGGCCCCGGCCAACCCCGGTACGGTCGCGGCGGACGCCATCCCGGCCGACCAGGAGGGCCTGGACATCGGCCCGAAGACCCGGGAGCTGTACGCCGCCAAGCTCAAGGACGCGGCCACCATCTTCTGGAACGGCCCGATGGGTGTCTTCGAGCACCCGGACTACGCGAACGGCACCAAGGCCGTCGCGCAGGGCCTGCTCGACTCGGAAGCCTTCACCGTCGTCGGCGGCGGCGACTCGGCCGCTGCCGTACGTCTGCTCGGTTTCGACGAGAATGCTTTCGGCCACATCTCGACCGGTGGCGGCGCCTCCCTCGAATACCTCGAGGGCAAGACGCTCCCCGGCCTCGCCGCTCTGGAGGACTGAACAAACGTGAGTAGCCGTACCCCGCTGATGGCGGGCAACTGGAAGATGAACCTCAACCACCTCGAGGCCATCGCCCACGTCCAGAAGCTCGCCTTCGCGCTCGCCGACAAGGACTACGAGGCCGTCGAGGTCGCGGTCCTGCCGCCCTTCACCGACATCCGCTCGGTGCAGACCCTGGTCGACGGCGACAAGCTGAAGATCAAGTACGGCGCCCAGGACATCTCGGCGCACGACTCCGGTGCCTTCACCGGTGAGGTCTCCGGCCCGATGCTCGCCAAGCTGAAGTGCGCGTACGTGGCCATCGGCCACAGCGAGCGCCGCCAGTACCACGGCGAGGACGAGGCGGTCTGCAACGCCAAGGTCAAGGCGGCCTTCAAGCACGGCATCACCCCGATCCTGTGTGTCGGCGAGGGCCTGGACGTCCGCAAGGCGGGCAACCAGGTCCAGCACACCCTCGCCCAGGTGGACGGCGCGCTGCAGGACGTCCCGGCCGAGCAGGCCGAGACGATCGTGATCGCGTACGAGCCGGTGTGGGCCATCGGCACCGGCGAGGTCGCCACCCCGGAGGACGCGCAGGAGGTCTGCGGTGCGATCCGCGGCCGTCTCGCGGAGCTGTACAGCCAGGACCTCGCCGACAAGGTGCGCATCCAGTACGGCGGCTCGGTCAAGTCCGGCAACGTCGCGGCGATCATGGCGCAGCCGGACGTCGACGGCGCGCTGATCGGCGGCGCGGCGCTGGACGCGGACGAGTTCGTCAAGATCGTTCGATTCCGCGACCAGTAGCCGACACGCTGCGCTCCGTACCGCCGTGAGCAGCAGCTATGACGACGGGCCCGGCCCGTCGTAGGCTGTCGGGGCCGGGCCCCGGTGTCACACGACGCCGCCCCGGCCCCACAGCGTCAGATCGGCTTGTTCTTCCGTCCGCCAGTCCTAGAGAGTTGGTCCACCAGTGGTCATGGGATTCTCGATCGCCCTCATCGTCTTCAGCGCGCTGCTGATGATGCTGGTGCTCATGCACAAGGGGAAGGGCGGCGGCCTGTCCGACATGTTCGGTGGCGGTATGCAGTCCTCGGTCGGCGGTTCCTCCGTCGCCGAGCGGAACCTCGACCGCATCACCATCGTCGTCGGCCTGCTCTGGTTCGCCTGCATCGTCGTCCTCGGCATCCTGATGAAGCTGGACAGCTAGAGAACTGACACTCTGTCGGGGACGCGGCTTATCATGAGTGCGGCGTCCTTCCGTGGCCGGGTAACTCCTGTCACTGGACGCGCGTTGGGCCTTACGTAGACTGGGGCGCCCGCAGCGGAGGCTCCCATCGAGGCTTCGCAGCACCATGACGCAGGGAGTTACGACCGTGGCAAGTGGCAACGCGATCCGAGGAAGTCGGGTCGGGGCGGGGCCGATGGGGGAGGCCGAGCGGGGCGAGTCCGCGCCGCGCATCCGCATCTCCTTCTGGTGCTCGAACGGGCACGAGACACAGCCCAGCTTCGCCGGCGACGCGCAGATTCCTGACACCTGGGACTGCCCGCGCTGTGGCTTCCCCGCAGGCAAGGACCGGGACAACCCGCCGGACCCGCCGCGCACCGAGCCGTACAAGACGCACCTGGCGTACGTACGGGAGCGGCGCACGGACGCGGACGGCGAGGCCATTCTCGCGGAGGCGCTCGCCAAGCTCCGCGGCGAGATCTGAGGACGCGGCCCCGGCGGCGCCGAACGCCCGCGTCCGGCGGAGGAGAAGAGTGTGCACCGGCCCGGCCGGAGGGTTTCGGCCTTCCTGCCGGGCCGGCCGCGTTCCGCCGTTCGAGTGGCCTCGCAGGTGAATGCGGTACGGACACACGGGCGTCAGCCGTTCGACGGCGGGCGGACATCTCTCCCCCACTCTCGGCTTCGCTCGAGTGGGAGGTGCCCCCATCGCCCTCTGATCAATTAGGTTGGAGGGTGGCGGGGCCGATACGAGACCAAAGAAGGCTGATGTCCGAGATGAACGCAGATGGCCGCAGCAGGCTCGACCAGACCTCCGAGTGGGCGGCTCTGGGGAAGCACCGCGAACAGCTCGCGAGCACGCATCTGCGAGAGCTGTTCGAGCAGGACCCGGACCGGGCGGAGCGGTACACGCTCCAGGTCGGCGACCTGCACCTGGACTACTCCAAGCACCTGGTGACCGACGAGACGCTGCGGCTGCTGCGCGAGCTGGCCGCCGCGACGAAGGTCACCGAGCTGCGGGACGCGATGTTCCGCGGCGAGAAGATCAATATCACCGAGAACCGCGCGGTGCTGCACACCGCGCTGCGCGCGCCCGGCTCGGCCGACATCGAGGTCGACGGCGAGAACGTCGTCCCGGCCGTGCAGCACGTCCTCACGAAGATGTCCACGTTCGCCGACCGGGTCCGCTCCGGCGACTGGAAGGGCCACACCGGCAAGCGCATCAAGACCGTCGTCAATGTCGGCATCGGCGGCTCGGACCTGGGCCCGGCGATGGCGTACGAGGCGCTGCGCGCCTACAGCGACCGCGACATGCAGTTCCGGTTCGTCTCCAACGTCGACGGCGCCGACCTGCACGAGGCCGTGCGCGACCTGGACCCGGCCGAGACGCTCTTCATCATCGCCTCGAAGACGTTCACCACCATCGAGACGATCACCAACGCGAAGTCGGCCCGCGACTGGCTGCTGACCGGCCTGGGCGCCGGTGAAGAGGCCGTGGCCAAGCACTTCGTGGCGCTGTCCACCAACGCCGAGAAGGTCGCCGAGTTCGGCATCGACACGACCAACATGTTCGAGTTCTGGGACTGGGTCGGCGGCCGCTATTCGTACGACTCGGCCATCGGCCTGTCGCTGATGATCGCGATCGGCCCGGAGCACTTCCGCGAGATGCTGGCCGGCTTCCACCTCGTCGACGAGCACTTCCGCTGCGCGCCGCCCGAGGAGAACGCGCCGCTGCTGCTCGGTCTGCTGGGCGTCTGGTACGGCAACTTCTGGGACGCGCAGTCGCACGCGGTCCTGCCGTACAGTCACTACCTCTCCAAGTTCACCGCGTACCTCCAGCAGCTGGACATGGAGTCCAACGGCAAGTACGTGGGCCGGGACGGCCAGGAGGTGTCCTGGCAGACCGGTCCGGTGGTCTGGGGCACGCCCGGCACCAACGGCCAGCACGCGTACTACCAGCTGCTGCACCAGGGCACGAAGATGATCCCGGCCGACTTCATCGGCTTCGCGCAGCCGGTGGACGACCTGCGCCCTGGCCTGGTGGCCCAGCACGACCTGCTGATGGCCAACCTCTTCGCGCAGGGCCAGGCGCTGGCCTTCGGCAAGACGCCGGAGCAGGTGCGCGCCGAGGGCGTGCCCGAGGAGCTGGTGACGCACAAGACCTTCAAGGGCAACCGCCCCTCCACGACCATCCTGGCCAAGGAGCTCAGCCCGTCCGTGCTGGGCCAGCTGATCGCCCTCTACGAGCACAAGGTGTTCGTCCAGGGCGCGATCTGGAACATCGACTCCTTCGACCAGTGGGGCGTGGAGCTCGGCAAGGTCCTCGCCAAGCGTGTGGAGCCCGCGCTGACCGAGGGCACCGAGGTCGAGGGCCTGGACGCCTCGACGAAGTCGCTGGTCGCCACCTACCGCCAGATGCGGGGGCGCTGATCCCGGTGCACGACGACGCGCTCACGAGCTTTCTGGACCTGCTGACCCCGGAGAACCGCGAGTGGCTGGTCGCCCAGCCCGCGGCGAAGCAGCAGGAGGTGACCGCCCGGCACCTGGAAGCGGTGCAGGGCGACAAGGAGGCCGGCCTCGGCCCGTACAACACCCTCGACGAGGACGTCGACGGCGTCGCGGTGGGCGACCTCCAGGACCCGGCGCGGATGGCCAACGCCATGGTGCGTCAGGAGAAGGAGCGGCAGGCGTGAGCGGCTGAGCGCCCGCGTCCGGCCCGGACACGACGACGGCCCGGCTCCTACGGTGATCACACCGTGGGAGCCGGGCCGTTCGTCGTGCGACGGACGCTCAGGCCGAGGCCGGCGGGTACAGCCCGCGCGGCAGCTGGGAGGCGGCCGCCTCGTCCAGCAGCCAGAGCGTACGGCTGCGGCCGTACGCGCCCGCCGCGGGCGCCTGTATCTCGCCCGCGCCGGAGAGGGCCATCGCGGCCGCGTTCGCCTTGTCCTCGCCCGCCGCGAGCAGCCAGACCTCCCGCGCCGCGCGGATGGCGGGCAGGGTCAGCGAGATCCGGGTGGGCGGCGGCTTGGGCGCGCCGTGCACGCCGACCACCGTCCGCTCGGTCTCCCGCACGGCCGGCAGCTCGGGGAAGAGCGAGGCGACGTGGGTGTCCGGGCCGACGCCCAGCAGGAGGACGTCGAAGGACGGCACGGGGCCGTGGTCCTCGGGTCCTGCCGCCGCGGCCAGGTCGGCGGCGTACGCCTCGGCCGCGGCGTCCGGGTCGTTGCCGTACCCGCCGTCGGACGGCGCCATCACGTGCACCCGTGCCGGGTCCAGCGGGACGCTGTCCAGCAGCGCCTCGCGGGCCTGGGTGTGGTTGCGCTCGGGGTCGCCCTCGGGCAGGAACCGCTCGTCGCCCCACCACAGGTCCAGCCGGGACCAGTCCACCGCGTCCCGCGCGGGGGACTCGGCGAGGGCGGCGAGCAGACCGTTGCCGTTGCGGCCGCCGGTCAGCACGACCGACGCGTAACCGCGCGCCGCCTGGGCGTCCACGATCTTCGTGATGAGCCGGGCCGCGGCGGCCTTGGCCATCAGCTCCTTGTCGCGGTGGACGACGACCTGCGGCGCGCTCACTTGGCGGCCGCCCTCTTCGCGGGCGCCTTCTTCGCCGCGGCCTTCCCCTTGGGGGCGTCCTCGGCGGACTGCGGCTCGGCCTCGGCCTCCTGCTCGGCGGCCTCGGCGGTCTTCGCCGAGACGCCGGGCTGGCCGTCCTTGTACGAACCCAGTCGCTGCACGCCGTACTTCAGCGCGGACGCGTAGGTGTCGTCCGGGTCGAGCCGGCGCAGCTCCTCGGCGAGCAGCTCGGCGGTCTCCCGCCGCTGCAGCGCCACCGCGCGGTCCGGCTGCCCGGTCATGGACAGCGTGGCCAGCGCGCCGTCGGCGCGGTCCAGCACGATCGGGCCGCTCTTGGTCTCCATGCGGACGGCCGTGAGGCCGGGGCCCGCGGAGAGCGTGCGCTGGACGGGAACGTGCAGCCGGTCGGCGAGCCACATGGCCAGCAGCTCGCAGCTGGGGTTGTACTCCTCGCCCTCGACCGTGACCGCGCTGACCTCGCTCGGCTGCTGGTCGAGCGCCGCGGCCAGCATCGAACGCCAGGGCGTGATGCGGGTCCAGGCCAGGTCGGTGTCGCCGGGGGTGTACTTCTCGGCGCGCGCGGCCAGCTCCTGCACCGGCTGCTCGGTGGCGTAGGTGTCGGTGACGCGGCGCTGGGCGAGCGACCCGAGCGGGTCGTTGGCCGGGTCGGTCGGGGCGCCGACGGGCCACCAGACGACCACGGGGGCGTCCGGCAGCAGCAGCGGCAGCACGACCGACTGGGCGTGGTTGATGGCCTCGCCGTACAGCCGCAGCACGACCGTCTCGCCGGTACCGGCGTCCGCGCCGACCCGGACCTCGGCGTCGAGGCGCGGCTTGGCGCGGTCCCGCGGCGAGCGGCTGACGCGCTTGATGACGACCAGGGTGCGCGAGGGGTGCTCGCGCGAGGCGTCGTTGGCGGCCTTGAGCGCGTCGTAGGCGTTCTCCTCGTCGGTGACGATGACGAGGGTGAGCACCATGCCGACGGCGGGCGTGCCGATGGCACGGCGGCCCTGTACCAGCGCCTTGTTGATCTTGCTGGCCGTGGTTTCGGTGAGATCGATCTTCATGGCCGACGCCAGCTCCGTCCGTCTCGTGCGAGCATTTCGTCCGCCTCGACGGGTCCCCAGGTACCCGCCGGGTACTGCGCGGGCTTGCCGTGCGTGTCCCAGTACTGCTCGATCGGGTCGAGGATCTTCCAGGACAGCTCGACCTCCTCCGTGCGCGGGAAGAGGTTGGCGTCGCCGAGGAGGACGTCCAGGATCAGGCGCTCGTACGCCTCGGGGCTGGACTCCGTGAAGGACTCGCCGTACGCGAAGTCCATCGACACGTCCCGCACCTCCATCGAGGTACCCGGGACCTTCGAGCCGAACCTGACCGTCACGCCCTCGTCCGGCTGCACCCGGATGACCAGGGCGTTCTGCCCCAGCTCCTCGGTGGCGGTGTGGTCGAAGGGGGAGTGCGGGGCGCGCTGGAAGACGACCGCGATCTCGGTGACGCGGCGGCCCAGACGCTTGCCGGTGCGCAGGTAGAAGGGCACGCCCGCCCAGCGGCGGTTGTCGATGCCGACCTTGATCGCGGCGTAGGTGTCGGTCTTCGACTTGGGGTCGATGCCGTCTTCCTGGAGGTAGCCGAGCGCCTGCTCGCCGCCCTGCCAGCCTTCCGCGTACTGCGCGCGCACCGTCTCCTTGCCCAGGTCCTTGGGCAGCCGGACGGCGCCGAGGACCTTGGCCTTCTCCGCGACCAGCGCGTCCGCGTCGAAGGAGGCGGGCTCCTCCATGGCGGTCAGCGCGAGCAGCTGGAGGAGGTGGTTCTGGATCACGTCACGCGCGGCGCCGATGCCGTCGTAGTACCCGGCACGGCCGCCGATGCCGATGTCCTCGGCCATCGTGATCTGCACGTGGTCCACGTAGGAGCGGTTCCACAGCGGCTCGAACATCGTGTTGGCGAAGCGCAGCGCCAGGATGTTCTGGACCGTCTCCTTGCCGAGGTAGTGGTCGATCCGGAAGACCTCTTCCGGCGGGAAGACCTCGTGCACGATGCGGTTGAGCTCGCGGGCGCTCTCCAGGTCGTGCCCGAAGGGCTTCTCGATGACCGCGCGGCGCCAGGAGTCCTCCTTCTGGTCCGCCAGCCCGTGGTGCTTGAGCTGCTGGACGACCTTGGGGAAGAACTTCGGCGGCACCGAGAGGTAGAACGCGAAGTTGCCGCCGGTGCCCTGGGCCTTGTCCAGGTCGTGGATCGTGGACTTGAGCGTCTCGAAGGCCTGGTCGTCGTCGAAGTTGCCCTGGACGAAGCGCATGCCCTGGCTGAGCTGCTGCCAGACCTCCTCGCGGAAGGGGGTGCGCGAGTGTTCCTTGACCGCGTCGTGCACGACCTGGGCGAAGTCCTCGTTCTCCCAGTCGCGGCGGGCGAAGCCGATGAGCGAGAAGCCCGGCGGGAGGAGGCCGCGGTTGGCGAGATCGTAAACGGCGGGCATCAGCTTTTTACGTGACAAATCGCCCGTGACGCCGAAGATGACGAGGCCCGACGGCCCCGCGATACGCGGGAGCCGTCGGTCCGCGGCGTCACGCAGCGGGTTGCTGCTTGACAAGAGTCTCAGCCCTCCGAAGGAGCGAGGCGCTTCAGCTCGGCCTCGGTCGACTTGAGCAGGTCGTTCCAGGCCGCCTCGAACTTGTCGACGCCCTCGTCCTCGAGGAGCTGGACGACCTCGTCGTACGAGACGCCCGCCTTCGCCACCGCGTCGAGGTCGGCCTTGGCCGTCTCGTACTTGCCGGCGATGGTGTTGCCGGTGACGTCACCGTGGTCGGCGACGGCCTCCAGGGTGGCCTCCGGCATGGTGTTGACCGTGCCCGGGGCGACCAGGTCGTCGACGTACAGGGTGTCCTTGAGGGACGGGTCCTTCACGCCGGTCGAGGCCCACAGCGGACGCTGCTTGTTGGCGCCGGCCTTGTCCAGGGCGGCCCAGCGCTCGCCGGCGAAGACCTCCTCGAAGGCCTGGTAGGCCAGGCGGGCGTTGGCGAGGGCCGACTTGCCCTTGAGGGCCTTGGCCTCGTCGGTGCCGACCGCGTCCAGGCGCTTGTCGATCTCGGTGTCCACGCGGGACACGAAGAAGGACGCCACGGAGTGGATCTTGCCCAGCTCCAGGCCCGCCGCCTTGGCCTTCTCCAGGCCGGCGATGTACGCGTCCATGACCTCGCGGTAGCGCTCCAGCGAGAAGATCAGCGTGACGTTGACGCTGATGCCCTTGCCGATGACCTCGGTGATCGCGGGCAGGCCCGCCTTGGTCGCCGGGATCTTGATGAGCGTGTTCGGGCGGTCCACCAGCCAGGCCAGCTGCTTGGCCTCGGCGACGGTCGCCTTGGTGTTGTGCGCCAGGCGCGGGTCGACCTCGATGGAGACCCGGCCGTCCTGGCCGCCGGTGGCGTCGAAGACCGGCCGCAGGATGTCGGCCGCGTCCCGCACGTCGGCGGTGGTGATCATGCGGATGGCTTCCTCGACGGTGACCTTCCGGGCCGCGAGGTCGGAGACCTGCTGCTCGTAGCCGTCACCCGAGGAGATCGCCTTCTGGAAGATCGACGGGTTGGTGGTGACACCCACCACGTGGCTCTGGTCGATCAGCTCGGCGAGGTTGCCGGACGTGATGCGCTTGCGCGACAGGTCGTCCAGCCAGATCGCAACGCCTTCGTCGGAAAGGCGCTTGAGTGCGTCTGTCATGGGAATTGCATCTCCTACTTGTCGTCTATGGACGTCAGCGCGCGGCGGCGTCGATCGATTCCCGCGCGGCGGCAGCCACGTTCTCCGGCGTGAAGCCGAACTCGCGGAAGAGGACCTTGCCGTCGGCGGAGGCGCCGAAGTGCTCCAGCGACACGATGCGGCCGGCGTCGCCCACGTACTTGTGCCAGGTCAGGCCGATGCCCGCCTCGACGGCCACGCGGGCCTTGACGGCCGGCGGCAGGACGCTGTCCTTGTACGCCTGGTCCTGCTCCTCGAACCACTCCACGCACGGCATCGAGACGACGCGCGTCGGGACGCCCGCGGCCTGCAGCTGCTCACGCGCCTCGACCGCGAGGTGCACCTCGGAGCCGGTGGCGATCAGCACGGCCTGCGGCTCGCCGCCCTCGGCGTCGAACAGGACGTACCCGCCCTTGGCGACGCCCTCGGCGTTGGGCTCGTAGGTCGGTACGCCCTGGCGGGTCAGCGCCAGGCCGTGCGGGGCGCCCTTGCCGAACTCCTTGGTCCAGCGCTTCTGGATCTGGGCCCAGACCAGGGCGGTCTCGTTGGCGTCCGCGGGGCGGACGACGTTGAGGCCGGGGATGGCGCGCAGGGAGGCGAGGTGTTCCACCGGCTGGTGGGTCGGGCCGTCCTCGCCGAGACCGATCGAGTCGTGCGTCCACACGTAGGTGACCGGCAGGTGCATCAGCGCCGAGAGGCGTACGGCGTTGCGCATGTAGTCGGAGAACACCAGGAAGGTGCCGCCGTAGATGCGGGTGTTGCCGTGCAGCGCGATGCCGTTCAT